>NZ_JAODNK010000184.1 GCF_025465275.1 Nocardia sp.
CACGAAAGTGGCAGTGGCATAGCGGAAGTCGCTGCCCGGCAATACGATCACGCGTGTGAGCGCACCGGAGATGGTCCTGCAGTACATCAATGCGACCAAGTGGCCGGTGGTCGGCCTGACCGTCACCTTCATGCTGCGTGGGTCGATCGTCGATTTGATCGGCCGCATTCAATCCGCCAAATTGCAGGCCGGTGGGGTGTCGGCCGAACTCGAGGCCCGCGCCGCCCGCGCGGCCGGTGCGATCGGCGCGGTGGCCGATTCACCGACCGCCGCACCGACGCCGATTCGAGGCGTTCAAGCCGCACCGCCGGCGGGGCTGACCGCGCGCATCGGCAGCGAGGCGGACGCGTTCCCCGCGCGGTATTTCGCCGGCTATGCGGGAAATGTGCGCAACCATCCCGGACTGTTCGTCGCGCTGACACTGACCGAAGCCCCGGATCAGCTCCGCCGCACCGAAATCGAGAAGGGTGTGCACGAATTGCGGGTGCTGGCGAGCATGGACGTCCGGGACGAGATTACGGCGGACCAGCCCCCGCTCCAGTTGGCGGTATGGGCCGCCAGGCTCTTCCAGCGCGTGATCGAGGTCTATCCGGAGCGCACCTTTCTGGGCCCGATCGTCTGGCCCGGTACACCCGAGGGACTCGCCGTCGGCTTCCGGAGCCTGGATCTGCTGAAGGCCGCCGCCGCGGCCAACCCGGGCGCGGTCACCCCGACCACGGTTCGCTCGTACGCGGACGGCGTCCGCAGCTTCGCCAGCCAATACGCCGATTACGTGGAAGCCATGTTCCGGGCCGCCGACTGGTGCCTGGCCGCGCACGCGTCCACTGATCCGCAGCCGGCGGATTCGGTGCGCAGCAGCAACTGAGTCGTTCCCCGACCGACGTCGCATATCAGGCGATACTGCTGGCGTGACCGGCTCCGAGAATGCAGCGAACGACGACCAGGTGCCCGCGTGGGCCCGGCGAACCGCGGGCGAATCACGGTGGTGGGCCACCACCGCACTGGTGGGGATGCTGGTCCTGCAGTACTTCCTGCCGGATCAGTTCACGCCCGGACCCCGCTGGCTGGTGCCGGGAATCGGGTTCGTGCTGGTGATCGTGCTCATCGCGACCCGCTCGTTCCGGATCGATCGGGAGGAAATGTGGCTGCGCCGACTCGGGCTGAGCCTGACGGCGCTGCTCGCGTTCTCCATGGTGTGGGCCGTGTACCACCTGGTCATCGGACTGATCGACGGCGCGGTCAGCGACAATGCCGCCGGGCTGCTGACCTCCGGCGGCGCGGTCTGGCTGTCGAATGTGCTCGTATTCGGGCTCTGGTACTGGGAACTCGATCGAGGCGGGCCGGTGGCGCGGGCACACGCGCAGAAGCCTTACCCCGACTTCCTGTTCGTGCAGATGCAGAACCCGAGTCTCGCGGATCCGGACTGGGAGCCGAATTTCCTGGACTACCTGTACCTGTCGTTCACCAATGCCACCGCATTCAGCCCCACCGATGTGATGCCGATGTCGCGCTGGGCAAAGACCACCATGATGGTGCAGTCGGCGATCTCGCTGATCACCGTCAGCCTGGTCATCGCCCGCGCGGTGAATGTGCTGAAGTGAGCGGCGAATTCGGCCCGGCTACCGGTTGATCCACATGTCCAGGACCACCATCACCACGGCGATCAGCACCAGTACCACCGCGATCATCATCGACTGACCGATGGTCATGCAAATACCGGCGGCTAGGAAAAGACTCAGCACCGGAGCCCACACGAAGTAATCGGGCGCACCGAGCGCTCGCTTCTTCGCGACCGCCCCGCCGCGCGAGTTCCCGCCACCTACACCCCGGTCACGCTCCGACCGACCACCATTGACCCTGTCCACCTGCGACACAATACATTTCATCCGCCCACAGCGGGCACCGAGGGTTCGCAGGTCCTGGACGTGCGATCACCAGGAACCGGTGGCGGCGAAACGCGAGTGCCTGCCGCCGCCAGTTCCTGGTCGATGAATCAGCGGCGGCGCAGGAGTACGCCGCGGACGTAGGCGGCCTGACCGGAGTGCTGGATATCGTCGTCGATGACGCTCACCAGGCGAACGCCGAGGGTCACGGGCGGATTCCAGCGGGTGTCGACAATGCGCGGCAGGTCGGCGTCCACCAGACCGGACACGTAGTCGATGGTCTGCGCGTGCACGGCGTCGTAATAGCCGGTCAGCAGTTCGGCTGGGATACCGGTCAGTTGAGCTACTTCGGCGGCAGCGTGGCCGTATCCGGTTGCGGTGTCATCGAATGCGAGGTCGAAGCGTTTCACCCAGTCCTGGGTCAGCCAGACCTGCTCCAGACCCGCCACGTCGGCAATGTGGTCGTCCTGGACGCGGGTGAGATGCCAGATCAGCCAGGCGATGGAATTACCACCGTCATCCAGTTGCGCCGACAATTCCGCCTCGGTCAGACCTTCGACCGCTCCGTGCACGTTCTCCTTGATCCGGCCGAAGGCATCAACCAGCAAATCAGCACTCGTCATGCCGACATACAAGCACACGGCGGGCGGGCATATTCCCGCCCGCCGCGCCGATATCGATTGCCGGGCCGGTGGTTACGAGCTCATGCGGTGAATCGCTCGGCGAGCCATCCGGTCAGTTCGTCCCGGTCATAGTTCAAAGTGGCGAAGTGCGCGCCCAGATTGCCCGGATCGGGATCGGGGATGACCACCTCACCGGATTTGTACCGGTCATACCGCGGTGGATTCGCCGGATTCGTGACTTCCAGTTCCTCGACGAGCACATCCACACCGGGGATGACGATCTGCACTCCCCCGATGGTGAACTCCGTGGACTCGGCCTTCACCCGCTGGTCGTCGGCGGACTGTGAAATGCGGATGGGCACTCCGATTTCGAGATTCGGGTTCATCCGGGCCAGTTGCGCCTCGAAGTTCAGCTGATCGGGATTCGGCTTGCCCGGATACGGATTGAGGATCGTCGAACGGAATTGCTCGATGCCCAGCAGGCCGCCCCAGGAATCGGATGCGCTCAAACCGGCCCGGCACCTGGTGAGTACGTCCGGCCAGACCGCCTTCGCCTTGTCCGACAGCACATTCTCGACATCGATGGACTCGTCGCCGACAATCGCGCCCGACAGGAACAGTCCGGTGAAGGCGAATCCGCCATCGGCATTGGTCGGAACCAGTGCGCCCGCACGGACAATGGCCTTCGGGTGATTGGCCGGGGCGATCGCCGCGACCCCGACCAGCCCGTCGACCCGGCCGGGCGCGTAGTGCGCGGAGTACAGCGCCGCCTGCCCGCCCTGCGAGTGGCCGACGATCGCGTACTGATCGGACACGGCACCGGGGAACAGCCGACGCGTCGTCTCCACGATATCGAGCACGCCGTAGGCCTCGGATTCCCCGAGCAGATACGGATGCCGACGCCCCGTCACACCCAGGCCCTCGTAATCGGTCATGGCCACGGCCCAGCCCTGATCGAGGAAGTTGTTGAGCAGCGCCTGCGGGTACTTGTTCATCGGGTGCGCACTGGAACCGGCCGTATCACGTGAGGGCGCGCACAGGTGGCAGACACCGACGGTGCCGTGCGCCCAGGTGACCACCGGATACCCGGCCTCGGTGCGCGGCGGCTCGTTCGGCAGGGCGATGATGCCGGACACCGCGATGACCTCACCCTTGACGCTCTGAGAACGGTAGAGCACCAGCCAGTTCCGGCCGTGTGTCAGTTCGGCTTCCGGATTGTCGAGCGGGCGCAGATAGATGGCGTCACCGACCGCGCCCCCGGACAGATCCTCCGGGGGATCGTAGAACGCGTCCCCCTCGGGGGCGGGTGGTCCGTCGAATATCGGATCGCCGTTCACAGCGGTTCCTTCCCGGCGACGATACCAGTGGCGTCGCTGCCGGAAGTCTCGCCGCCATACCTCTCGGTATCGGCGTGATGGACAGTCTCACAATACTTTTCGCCCGACCCGGGCCCGGCGGGATTTCCGGAAACGCCGCAGCTCAGGCCGACCGGACGGTTTCGGAACGTGGTGCGCGCGGGGGCAATTCGCAGCAGCCGGGAACGCAGGGCGCGCCATTGGGAGTGCACCCCAGGCTCGGCATCGCACTGAGCTTGCGGCGCTCGCTGCCGGTGAGCTGCTCCTCGACCAGATCGACCACCATATGGGCGAATCGGGAGTCGCCGCCGGGGGTAGCCGCGCGCGCGAAGGCCATGCCCAGCTCGGCGGCCCGTTGCTTCGCCTCATTGTCGAGGTCCCAGATCACCTCGAGATGATCGGAGACGAAACCCACGGGGCAGATGACCACCGCGTCCACATCCCGTGCGGCGAGCGCATCGAGGTGATCGACGATATCGGGTTCCAGCCACGGCACCTGCGGCGGACCGGAGCGGGACTGCCAGACCACATCGTAATCGTCGAAACCCGTTGCGGCAGCACATAGTCGGGCAGCCTCGGCGACCTGGCGACTGTAGAGCGCCTGCTCCCCCGGCGGGCCGGACGCCGTATCGGCGGAAACCGGAATCGAATGCGCGGTGAAGACCAGGCGAGCGCGACCACGACGATCAGCGGGCAGCGACGAGACCGCCGCGCGGATGCCGTCGGTAATGGCGTCGATAAACAGCGGATGGTCGAAATACTGCCGCAGCTTGACCAATTCAGGCGCGTTCGCGACATCGGCGCGAGCGCGCGCGATATCCTCGTGATACTGCAGACAGCCCGAGTAACCACCCCATGCGGAGGTGGGAAACACCAGCGCGGAACGGATTCCGTCCACGCGCATACCCTCGACGGTGTCCTCGACCATGGGATGCCAGTTGCGATTGCCGAAGTAAACCGGCAGATCGATGCCGCGCGAAGCGAATTCGGCCTCGACCGATTTGATGATGTCGAGATTGAGAGCATTGATCGGCGACACCCCGCCGAAGTGCAGATAGTGTTCCGCGACTTCGGCGAGGCGCTCCGGAGGTACGCCCCGGCCCCGAGTGACGTTCTCCAGGAACGGCATCACGTCTTCGGGGCGCTCGGGACCGCCGAAGGACAGCAGTAGCAGCGCATCCACTTTTTCAGTAGCGGGCTCCGCGGCGCGAACGCCGAGGTCGTGCACTGCCACGTCCTACTCCTTCAGCTCAGTTGGTGGGAAACCCGTTCGCCGGGAACCAGGTGTTGTGGCTGGCGCCGCCGTCCACATAGATGATCGAACCGGTGGTACCGGGCAGCCAGTCGGACAGCAGCGTGACCACGGACTTGGCGACCACCGTCGGGTCGTCGACGTCCCAGCCGATCGGAGAGGCGCCGTCCCAGTAGGTGTTCAGCATGGTGAGCTGGTTGGCATCATCGGTGGCGGTGCCGGCGATGGCCTTGGCCGCGAGGGTCTTGATCGGCCCGGCCGCGATGAGGTTGGAGCGAATGCGCTTGGCCTCGCCCACCTCTCGCGCCACATAGCGGTTCACCGACTCGAGCGCGGCCTTGGCCACACCCATCCAGTTGTAGTACGGCATGGCGGTGCGCGGATCGAAATCCATGCCCACGATGGAGCCGCCCTCGTTCATGGCCGGCAGTACGGCGCGAGCCAGCGAGGCATAGCTCCACGCCGAGATCTCGAACGCCTTGGCCGCATCCGGGCCGGGACCCTCGAGGAACGGCTTGGACCCCGGACCCATCAGGGTGCGCGGAGCGAAGGCGATGGAGTGCAGCACGCCGTCGATGCCCTCGGGGGCCAGCTCGTTCAGCTTCGCCGCCAGCTCACCGAGGTTCTCCTCATTGGTGACATCGAGCGGGATGGCCGGGGGAACCTCCTTGGGCAGCCGCTTGGCAATCCGGTCGATCAGCCGCAGCCGGTCCGGAATACCGGTGATGATCACCTTGGCGCCCTGCTCCTGCGCGACCGCGGCCGCGTGGAAGGCAATGGACGAATCGGTGATGATGCCGGTGATGAGTACGGTCTTGCCTTCGAGCAATCCACTCATGGGTTGGTTGGTTCTCCTCGTTGAAAAGTACTGGTTGCCAAGGGGTTCGGAGCGCAGCGCCTAATCGAGCGAAATGCTCAGTGGCCCATGCCCATACCGCCGTCGACCGGGATGATCGCACCGGAGATGTAGGAGGCGTCGTCCGAAGCGAGGAAGCTGATCGCCGCAGCGACATCTTCGGCCTGGCCGATCCGGCCCGCGGGAATGAAATCGAGTGCGGTCTTGCGCATCTCCGGCGTCATCTCCTCGCGGGTCATATCGGTGTCGATCAAGCCCGGCGCCACCACATTCGCGGTGATATTGCGCTTACCGACCTCACGGGTGATAGAGCGCGCCATACCGACCAGACCTGCCTTGGCCGCCGCGTAGCTGACCTGGGCCGGCGAACCGATCTGGCCGACTACGGAGCCGAGGAAGATGATGCGACCGAAGCGAGCCTTGAGCATATTGCGGTTGGCGCGCTGGGCAACTCGCCACGCACCGGTGAGGTTCGCGTCGATGACCTTGGTGAACGAATCCTCGCTCATACGCATGAGCAGCGTGTTGTCCACAATGCCCGCATTGGCCACGATGACCTCGACCGGACCCTGGTGCGCCTCGACCTCGGTGAACGCACGATCCACCGACTCCGAATCGGTCACATCGCATTTCACGCCGAAGAGGCCCTCGGGCACACCCGAACCGCGATGCGTGACAGCGACCTTGTGTCCATCGGCAAGCAGGCGCAGGGCTACCGCGAGCCCGATGCCGCGATTGCCGCCGGTCACCAGTACCGACCGGGATGTGATGTTCGACATAGAGGGAAACCTATCTGTTCGTTGGCGGGACTCGGCGCGCGGTACCGAATTACGGCAGACGCTGACGATAGAGCAGCGCTGTCACCACCCCGGCGGCGGTTGCCAGCAGACCCAGTAGCAACCACGGCCGGCTCGCATCGCCCATTGTCAGCTCGTACCCGATCTGCTGATCGAGTGTGTCGTACACCTTACGAAGCTCTTCCAGCGTAGAGGCGGTATAGAAGTCGCCACCGGAGAGCTGGGCGATCTGATGCAGTGCGTCGTCGTCGACCGGAACCCGCACGCGCTGCGAGCCCTTACCGTCCTGATCCGGAATCTCGACGGTGCCCCAGGTCGTGCCGAACGAAATCGTCGACACCGGAACGCCTTTCTCCTTCGCCAGACGCGCGGCGGTGAAGCCGTGGCGCGGATTGTCGACATCCTTGTCATCGGGCACGGTCTGCTTGCCGTCGGACATGAGCACGATGCGCGCGGGCGGCGGAGTCTCCGCACCGCCGAGCACCGAGGCCAGGGTGTCGATCGATTGCAGCGCAGTCAGAATGCCCTCACCGGTGGCGGTGCGCTCGGCCAGCTTCATGCTGTCGATAGCCGCCTTGACCGCTTGGCGGTTGGTGGTCGGCGACATCTGCACCGACGCGGTACCGGCGAAGGTGACCAGACCCAGATTGATGCCCGGGGTCAGACCGTCCGCGAATTCCTTGGCGGCCTTCTTGGCCACCTGAATTCGGCTCGGCGGCACATCGGTCGCCTCCATGGACAGCGAGACGTCGATGACCAGAATGACGGTGGCACGGTTGCGCGGCACCTTCTTCGACGCGGTCGGACCGGCCGCCGCGATGGTCAGCAGAATCAGGCCGACCAGCATGAGCGCCACCGGCACATGCCGGAATCGACTGGGCTGGCTGGGGGCGACCCGTTCCAGCATCTCCATATTGGAGAAGCGCAGCACATGCTTTTGCCGCCGCCGCTGCACCACCACATAGAGCAGCGCGATCAGCGCGACTACGACCAGGAAAGCCAGCCAGTACTGCGAGGTGAAATTGGAAATGCTCACTGTCGTGGCACCCGCCCGGCATTCGAGGCGCCGAAAGTATGGCGCCGGGTGGACACGAACCGGACCACATCGGCGATCCAGTCCCGATCGGTACGCAGGTCCATCACCGGCGCGCCGCAACTGCGCAGCGCCAGCTCCACCTGCTCGCGGTGCTGCTGTGCCGCTTTCGCGAAATCAGCGCGCAGCGCGGGGGTCACACTGAATTCCCGGGTGCGCCCGGTCTCCGGATCGTGCAGCACCACATCGCCGACATCCGGCAGCGCCATATCCAGCGGGTCCAGCACCTCGACCGCCAGCAGATCATGGCGACCGGAGATGGCGCGCAGGCTGCGCTGCCAGTCGATATCCCCGAGGAAATCGGAAATCACCACGGCCAGACCACGTTTGCGCTGCGGTCGGCGCAGGGACTCGATGGCGCCCTGCAGATCACCGCGCACACCGTCGCGAGCGTGCGGGGTGGTGGCGATGGTGCGCAGCATGGATTGCGCGTGCACGCGCCCGCTGCGCGCCGGAATGCGAATCAGCTTCTCGCCATTGGCGACCACCGCGCCGATCCGATTACCGCCGCCGCTGGTCAGGTGGGTGACCGCGGCCGCGGCGGCAATGGCCAGATCGCGCTTCTCGCATCCGGTGGTGCCGAAATCGAGACTGGCGGACAGATCCACCACCAGCCAGGTCTCCAGCTCACGGTCGGCGACCATCTGCCGCACATGCGGATGCGTGGTGCGGGCGGTGACCGACCAATCCATCTGGCGCACATCGTCGCCCGGCTGATACATGCGCGCATCGCCGGGTTCGGAACCCGGGCCCGGGATCAGGCCCATGTGATCACCGTGCAGCACACCGTCGAGCCGGCGGCGCACGGTGAGTTCGAGCGTTCGCAGCGCAGCGGCCAGGCGCGGATCGCTCAGATCACCCTGCCGGAAAGAGGGCGGGGCGTGCGAGGAACCGCTGGGAGTCGACATCGTCACGGGCGCAACCGAATCCGAAGCCCGCCTCACTTGGGCTGAGGCTGGCCGGGCACTCCGGCAACCACACCGTTAGGAGGCTGCGGCACAGCCTGCTGCGGCGGCTGCGGAATCCCGTTCGGCGCCTGCGCAATTCCCTGCGGCGCACCCTGGGGACCCATGATCGGCGGCGCGGTGGGCGCCGGAGCCGGCGCGCCACCCGGGGCGACGGCCTGCGGGGCCACCTGCGGCAGACCGACGGTCTGCAGCACCCGGTTGATCACATCGTCGGGCGAAACCTCATCGGCGAGCGCGTCGTAGGACAGCACCAGACGGTGGCGCAGCACGTCCGGAATCACCTCGACCACATCCTGCGGCACCACATAATCGCGGCCGCGAATGAGGGCCACCGCACGCGCCGCGGCAATGATGCCGAGGCTGGCACGCGGGGAAGCGCCGTAGGCGATCCAGCCGGCCACATCGTGCATGCCGAAATCGGCGGGCTTGCGGGTCGCGGCGATCACGCGCACGACGTAGTCGACCAGCGCGTGGTGCACGAAGGTATTGGCGGCGACCTGCTGCAGCCGCACCACCTCGGCGGGGTCGAGCACCGGCTTGGCCTCCGGCGGGGTGACACCCATCCGGTAGATGATCTCGCGCTCCTCCTCGACGGAGGGGTAATCCACGACCACCTTGAACAGGAAGCGGTCGCGCTGCGCCTCGGGCAGGGCGTACACGCCCTCGCTCTCGATGGGGTTCTGAGTCGCCATGACCAGGAACGGATTCGGCATCGGGTAGGTCTTGCCGCCGATGGTGACATGCCGCTCGGCCATCACCTCGAGCAGCGCCGACTGCACCTTGGCGGGCGCGCGGTTGATCTCGTCCGCGAGCACGAAGTTCGCGACGACCGGGCCCAGCTCGGTATCGAATTCCTCGCGGCCCTGCCGGTAGATGCGCGTACCCACAAGGTCGGTGGGCACCAGGTCGGGAGTGAACTGCACGCGAGAGAAGCTGCCGCCCACCACCTTCGCGAAGGTTTCCACCGCAAGGGTCTTGGCGATACCGGGAACACCCTCGAGCAGCACATGGCCGCGTGCGAGCACACCCACCAGCAGTCGTTCGACCAGCCGATCCTGACCGACGATCACCCGTTTGACCTCGTAGATCGCCTTTTCCAGGGTCTGGACATCGCGCTCGAGGGTGTTCGGCGGCGGCGCGTCCTTCACCGTACTTACCGTGCTCACACCATCAGTCGAAGTCACCAAAATCCCCGCTTTCGCCTTGGTCTCTGTGCGTGCTGCCACAACTATTCCAGGTATCGGCCGCGAACGCCGCACCCGGTTCGGGAAGGACGCACAAAATCCAACCTCGCAGATCCGGGGTTCGCATGGATTCAACTTATATCCATGCTCGGGGACTTCGCTTCAGTGGTGAGATCCGAGCCTTTCAACTCGGAAAGTCCGATCCGGTGTCACCGCGTTCTCAGCGCCGCGGTGTCCTGTGGTTGCGGTCTCTCGCTTCTGCCCCATAGGGGGTTGCGCCACCAGCCCGACCCGCACTACCCACCCTGGCCGGGGTGGGTAGTGCGGGTCTTGCGGGCGGCTCGGCGAGGATTCAGCGTTGCTGCGCCCTGGTCTCCGGCTACTCCGGTACCAGCCGAACACTGTGCCGCCGCGAGGGCGGCCAGATTGCGAGCGGCGTTCACGTCCCGATCCAGGACAAGTCCGCACGCATCACAGGCGAACACTCGAACACGCAGCGGCAGTTTGGCTTTCACTACACCACAGCCCGAGCAGGTCTTCGATGACGGGTACCAGCGGTCGGCCACGATTGTTGTGCCACCACCCCACTCGCCTTTATAGGTCAGCTGGCGGCGTATCTCTCCGAATCCGGCGTCAGCGATTCGCCGCGCAAGCCGTCGGTTTCGCTGCAGGCCGGCCACGTTCAAATTCTCGATCACTACGGTGCCGTATTCGGCCCGAACTCCGGACGTAAACTTGTGCAAGGCGTCTGAACGCAGGTTACGCGCCGGAGTGCAGACGTCCCGCAAAGCGACGTTCGAGCTTGCGGGTCGATTCATGAGTGCGGATAGCGCCGAGCCTAGGCAAGGTCACAGGTCGACGATCCGGTTCAACCCGAATACTGCCGGTAGTGAACCGGCAGCTCGGTTGAGCCCGCCGCCGCGACTTCCGACGCGGAGCGCCCTTCCGGTGACTTTGCCGTTGCCCGGTCTTCGAACCCGCATAGTTGTCGAATGCAGCTGCGGCAGCAGCCAGGCCGGTGTTATAGGCCTCTTTCGAGTTCTCAGTCCACCACCCAGAGAAACGGGGATCCGTGTGTCTGATCCGGTTGAACTCTCTGCGCAGCGCTGGCAGCGACCAGGGCCGCCACGGGGTGAGGTCGGATTCCACAATCCTGTAGGTGCCTTCGGCGACCCGTTGGTCCCACGAAGCGCGTACCCACGACACCGCCCAATTGAACGCCGCCCGTGCGGCCCCACAGTGAGACCACAACTTATTTTCGATAGTCGCGTTCGGGTCCAGAGCGAACCGGTAGGCCTGCAGGACGAAGCCTTCGCGAGGCTCAAACCTTCCCACCCGATCCCCTTGTCGCCGATGCCAGTTCAGGTTTCACCACCCAGCTGATACGCCTGGCACGCTACCCAAAGACCTCACTGCCGACACCATTACCGGAGACACGCGGCGGCGACATGCTCGTTCCGGTATGTCGATTCAGCCGGGCAGACCTGAAGTTGGATATCGGACTATTCCAGGTATCCGCCGCATTCGCCGCATTCGCCGCACCCGGCTACATCGGATGTCGAAATCGGGCGGCCGCCGACCGCTACCGCGCCGCCACTATATTGAGAATCGCCACCTCTGATCTTGAAACCAGCAGCAGGAGGACCAGTGCGCAATGCGTCGATTCATGTTGCCTCGCTACTGCGGGGCGAGGAGATCTACCGCAGTGAGCTCGGCTCCCTGACCAGGCTCACGGCCGATAATTTCCCGATCCTGCGCGGCCTGTCGATCAAACGACTCACCCTGTCGCCAGGTGCGATCCGGGAACCGCACTGGCACGCCAATGCCACCGAACTCGCCTACTGCACCGCGGGCCGGGCCCTGGTCTCGGTGCTCGACAACGGCAGCAACTTCGCCTCCTTCGTGGTCAGTGCCGGGGAGATGTTCCACATCGACTCCGGCGCGTTGCACCACGTGGAGAACATCGGCGACACCGACGCGGAATTCATCCTGGCATTCCGGCACGAACGGCCCGAGGACTTCGGATTCAGCGCGGCCCTCGGCGCGATGACGGACTCGGTGCTCGGCAACACCTATGACCTGCCGGCCGCGGATTTCGCCAAGATCCGGCGCAGTACCACCGCCAAGCTCGTGGTGAAGCGCGACGGCGATCCGGAGATTCCATCGACCGCGCACTTCGGGGATCCTCATCATTTCGCCATCGAGGCGATGGCCGCACCGGTGGACTCGCCGGTCGGCTCGGCCCGCACGGCCCGTGAGCAGTACTGGCCGGTACTGCACGACATCTCGATGTACTCGCTGCGGATACGGGAAGACGGCATGCGCGAACCACATTGGCATCCCGTCACCGCCGAAATGGGGTACGTGCATCGGGGCTCGGCGCGGATGACCATCATGGATCCGGACGGCACCCTCGACACCTACACCGTGAACGAGGGCGAGGTGTACTTCATCCCGCGCGCGTACCCGCACCACATCGAAGTCATGGACACACCCGACATCCAGTTGCTGATCTTCTTCGATCAGCCGACGCCCGGCGATATCGGCTACCGCGCGTCGGCGAGCGCCTACTCGCGACAGGTGCTGGCCGCCACGTTCGGCGTCGCCCTGGACGAGTTGCCGGAGCTGCCGTTCACCCCGTCCGATCCGCTGATCGTGACCCGCAACAACCCCTTGGAGCCGACCGACAGCCCGTGACACCCGACCCGATGTGCAGAAAGGCAGATTCGATGTCGAACAGCGATTCACAGCCGGTCGGTGGAAAGCGCGGTCCGCGGGCGATCGCGGATGAGTATGTGCGGGCACTGGCAGCCTTGGACCCGTCGGCGGCGGTCCGTCTCGGCATGAATCCCGACAGTGACGCGCTGGCGGACTTCTCTCCGGACGGCCTGTCCGCGCCCGCCGATACCGCCCGTGACGCGCTCGCGCGGCTGGGTGCGGTCGAAGCCGCCGGACCGCTCGCCGATGACGGTGAGCGCCGGTGCGCCACGCTGCTGCGGGAGCGACTCGACTCCGAACTGGCGCTGCACGAGGCGGGCGAGCAGTTCCGCACGGTGCGCATCGGGAATTTCGTATTCTCGGCAACCGCGCCCGCCGGGTCACCGCTGCACAGTCTGCGCGACATTCTGACCATGATGCCGACCGATACCCCGGATCAATGGCAGGTGATCGGCCGCCGCATGGCTCGTATTCCCTTGGCACTGCAGCAGTATCGATCAACCCTGGCCGAGGGAATCAGCCAGGGATTACTGTCGGGGCCCCGTCAGATCGTCACGGTGCTGGACCAGATCGAGCAATGGCTCACCGGTCCCGCGCCGGGTGGATGGTTCGGCGAATTCGTTTCCGCCGCACCGGAATCGCAACGTGCGGAACTGAGTTCGCATGCGGTCGCCGTGGCGGCGGCATTCTCCGAATTCCATGACTGGCTGCGCGATACGTACGGCCCGGCCGCCGCGAGCACTCCGAATATCGTCGGCGCGGAACGCTACCGACGCTGGGCACGGAACTGGACCGGCGCCGATCTCGATCTGGACGAGGCGTACCACTGGGCGTGGGAGCAGTTCCACGATATCGAGGCACATATGCGGGACGGCGCGGTCGCGGTACAGCCGGGGGCCACACCGCTGGAGGCGATGGCCTGGCTCGTCAAGGACGGCACGGCGTACGACGGCGTCGACACTATTCGGAAGTATCTGCAGGGACTGATCGACAATGCCATCACCGATCTGCAGGG
The DNA here is from genome assembly GCF_025465275.1 of Nocardia sp. Lineage (GTDB taxonomy): Bacteria > Actinomycetota > Actinomycetes > Mycobacteriales > Mycobacteriaceae > Nocardia. The sequence continues at coordinate 13,745 of NZ_JAODNK010000184.1, forward strand.
CACCTACTTCGACCTCGCGAAACCGCTACAGCACGTCGAGGCGATGATCGCGCCCGCCGGTACCCTGGCCACTCCGTACTACAGCCCCCCGACCCTCGATTTCTCCCGCCCCGGGCGCACCTATCTGCCCACGCGCGGGCGCACCCGGTTTCCCACCTGGGACCTGGTCGCGACCTGGTATCACGAGAGCGTTCCCGGCCATCACATGCAGTTCGGTCAATGGACCTATCTCGCACAGGAATTGTCCACGTATCAAGTCACCGCCGGTATGGTCGGCGCGAATATCGAAGGCTGGGCGCTGTATGCCGAACATCTGATGAACGAGCTCGGCTACCTCGACGATCCGGGTGCTCAGATGGGATTTCTGAACCTTCAGATGCAACGCGTCCAGCGGGTCATCATGGATATCGGCCTGCACACCGGAATGGCATTCCCCGCAGATTCGCCGTACGCGCCCGGCCGGACCATCGATACCGAGAATGCTCGCGAATTCTACGGTCGCTACTGCGGCTTTCCCGCCGACCAGCTCGACAGCGAAATCGTGCGCTATCTCGGAATGCCCGGTCAGGCAATCTGTTACAAACTCGGTGAACGAGTCTGGTTGCGGGGCCGGGAATCTGCGCGGCAGGCCGCCGAGCAGCGCGGCGAGACCTTCGACCTGAAGGCGTGGCATATGACTGTGCTGTCCCAGGGGTCCCTCGGGCTGGACGATCTCGCACACGAACTCGGCACGCTGTAACTCACTCCCCGTGCCCGGTCGCGGTGCATCCGCGACCGGGCACGGCCCGCTCAGAAGCCGGAGCGGCCCTGGATCGGTAGCGTGACGAAGCTCGGGTCGGCCGGATCGAGCTGTATGTGCTGCGGCCGTAATCCGCTGTCGCGCATGGTGACACCGAGCGGCAGGGCGCGCAGGATGCTGGCGGCGTAGACATCGATTCGCAGGCGGTGCCCCGGTTGGATAACGGCATCGGTGGCCAGCAGCCCGATATCCAGTGTGGTGGGCTGTCCTGGTATCTGCGGGTCGCGGGCGGTGACGTCGAGTGGGTGGTACGCCTCGATGTAATCGCCGTCGGGGGTGCGGCGGCTGCGTTGCGGGTCGACTGCGCGCAGGGCGGCGGTGAGCTGCCCGCTGGAGATGACGGTCGAAGTACCGTCCGGCGCAATATCGTTCACCGATACGTCCCAGAATCCGTCCGTGGCGTCGAGCACAGTGTTCAGGTGCAGATTCATCGGACCCGATAGTGCCGTCGGCGCATCGGCGGGAGCGGTGGTGAAGGTCAGCGCCTCGGCCTCGGCGAATCGCGAATCCAGTTCACAACCCTTACCCAGGATGAGTGCCACACCGGCGGTGCCCTCCGAGGCCTGCCGGGAGCAGACTCCGCGTATGCCGGGTGCGACCGTCAGCTGAGCCGAGGTGGCAGGAGGTGCTGCGCTCAAGCTGCCGTCGGCCACGGCGTGCGGTGCACTGGCACTGGAATCGGCTGTCAGATAACGGCGTTCGTAGCTCAGATCCGGGCGCGGGAAGCTGTCGGTGGTCCGCCAGCCGCCGCCCTGCTGGTACAGCGTGACGGGACCGTAGGAGTCGACGCCGTTGTCGATTCCCTTGAGCCACTTGTCGAACCAGGCGCGCTGGAAGGCCGGAACCTGAGGCGGCGCGCCGGGAGAACCGAAATCGACTGTGGCGGTGGCGTGATAGCCATTGCCCATCACCAGCTGCTTCTCCCCCGGCGGCAGCGGGATCGCGTCGTAGATCTTGGGCTCGCTATTGGCGAAGATGTCGTGCCAGCCGCCGACGACGAAGGTGGGCACCTGGATCTGGCTGGGATCGGACTGCCGTTCGCGATACCAATCGCTGTATCCGGCCAGATCGACGGTGGACGGCGGGAGATTCGACAGGTCCGGCGAGGAGAGCGCCTGGAACAGCTGCGGCAGTTCGGTGGCCGGATCGGCCAGGCGGTCGGAGAGCCATGTGGCGTCGAATCGACCCTGCAGCAAGGCCTGTAGGTCCGGCACCCACTTCAAGCCATTGACCAGGCTCAGCCACATGGGCATGAATCCGATACCGATCGCACCACCGGTGCCAACGATATCGCGAAACAGATCCGAGCCCGGAATGATCGGGAGGATGGCCTTCAGGGCGGGCGGGCGATGCGCGGCGGCCTGCACAGCGGTGATGCCGAGGTAGGACGCGCCGGTCATCCCGATCTTGCCGTTCGACCAGGGCTGATGTGAGGCCCAGTCGATCACCTCGAGGGTGTCCGCCTGTTCACGAGCGCCCAGCACGTCCCAGACGCCCTCGGAGAATCCGGTGCCGCGCACATCGGCGACCACTTCGACATAGCCGGCGCGGACCAGTTCCGGGGTGATGCCCATCTGGCCGGCCAGCGGACCGCTCATATCGGCGGTCAGGTCGCTCATGAGTTTGGTGTACGGGGTCATGGTCACGATGGCCGGGAACGGGGTGTCGACCGCTCGGCCCTGATCGTCGGCGGGCCGATACACGTTGGCCTTCAACACTGTTCCGTCACTCATGGTGAGCGGAACGTCGTGCTCGACGGCCACGCCGGGATAGGTGGTCTGCTGCCAGGCGTCCGCCCACCCGGGCGCACTCAGCGCGTCCGGATCACCGGCGACGGCGGGCGGCGCGAATGCGCACACCACCGCCACGGAAACCACGCCGACCAGGGATCTCCACCGTCGAGGAGCCACTTCGCACCACCAGAACTTCCAAAGTTGTTGTGCGTCACATCGATAGAACCCGGGTCACGGGCACAACCCTGGCACAGCTTTACTTCGAAGTAAAGCGCTCGGATCAGGAGGACTTCCTACCGGGACTGCACAGCGGCGCACCGATTCGCCCATGAGACGCTGGTACCGATGCCACCCACACAACGACGACCAACCGACGACGAACTGCTCGACGCCGCCTGCGCGGTCTTCGCCGAGCTCGGCTACCAGGCCACCACCATGGATGCCATTGCGCTGCGCGCGAATTCGACCAAGCCGACGCTGTACGCGCATTTCGGATCCAAGAAGGATCTGTTCCGGCGACTGTTCCAGCGCGAGGCCGCCGTCATGCAGACAACACTGCTGCCGGTGTACGAAACGCTGCCCGGTCGCGAACTCTCGGAAATGGTGCAGGCGGCGCTGGGCGCAGGATTGCGCTACGGCGAAGACAATCCGAACGGCGCCGCCATCGTCTCCGCCGTCATGAACGGCGACGGTCCCGATCCGGAGCTCGGTCACGGGCTACTCGATACGCTCATCGACGCCATCGCGACGGTCGTGGAGGACACCCTGCGGCGCAACGGCCGCGACCCGGGACCCCTCGGTCCGGTACTCGCGGCATTGATGTGGGGCTCGGCCATCGAGGCCAGCCGCGTCTCGCACCGCGTCACCATTACCGGCTCCGAACTGGTGGACTGGATCACCACCTACACCATCGGCGGACTGCAGGCGACGCTCGCGCGCAGCCTCGCCGGGCAACGGCTCGCGCCGATCGATATCACCGGCGAAACCGAGGCGTAGATTACCGAGGGCAGTCTTCCCCGACGGGAGACTCGATCGCTCCTCAGGCGACTGATACCCGACTCGCAAAACTTTCCGACCCGCCCAACAATTCGGCGAAGATGCGCCGAAATTGCGGATAGCCTTGCCGTCCAGCGTTTCTGCAGCGGTAGCGTGGAATGTGTGCCGGTCGAAGCGGTCCGGCCGTACGGGATGTGGGTGTGAAGTGTGGGATTTCGAAGTTTCTCCCCGGCAGTCGATTGGCGAGTCGGTATTGATCGAGTTACAGGAGAAAGCGGTTGCCGACGGAGTCGCGCTTCGAATCGGCGTCGTCCTCGAGCACGAAGGCGCGGTGCTGCTATTGGAACGCGAGGAGTACGCCCAGGGCTTGAGCCCACTCAATCTGCCCGGCACCACCGTGCGTCCCGGTGAGACGCTCGCCGCGGCCGTGGCCCGCGCGGTCCACGAGGAAACCGGCCTGACCGTGGTCGATATCGTCGGCCACCTCGGCAGCTTCGACTATCTCTCCAATGCCGGAACTCAGGTCCGCCGGGAACATTTCGCGGCCGAAGTGGCCGGCGTCGGCCCGATCCGCCTGTCCAACTACGGCAGCTACCGCTGGTTGCCGCTCGACGGCGAACTGCCCGTGACACCCTCGATCCGCCGCATTCTCACGGCGTATCGCGAGCGGTAACGAACATGTTCGCTAAGGTCGATGCATGGATGCAGCGACTGCGCGGCCCCGCAAGAGCAGGCGCGAACGGCCCGCCAAACCCGCGCTGACCTACGACGGGATCATCAGCACCGCGGTACAACTGGTCGGCAGCGAGGGCCTGGAGCGGCTCACCATGCGCCGCCTCGCCGCCGAACTGGATACCGGGCCCGCATCGCTGTACGTCTACGTCGCGAATACCGCTGAGCTGCATGCCGCGATCCTCGATGTGTTCCTCGGCGAGGTGGAGGTGAGTCCGGTTGCCGCTGACGGGGATTGGCGCGATGGGCTGGTCGCCGTGCTGCAGTCCTATACGCGGGTGCTGCTCCGGCACGCCGCGCTCGCACAGTCCGCGCTCACCGCCCGGCCGTCCGGACCGCACTATCTGGCCGTCCTGGAACGCCTGCTCGAGCTGCTGCGCGCGGGGAGCGTGCCGGACGGCCAGGCCGCGTGGGGCGTCGATATTCTGCTGCAGGTCGCGACGGCCACGGCCGTCGAGCAATCCATTCGCGATCGCGATGCCGCCACCGCCGGTGATGAGGACGCGGCGCTGCGACAGGCCCTGGATTCCGCGGACGAATCGCACCCGCGGATCGCCGCGCTGCACGACGACCTGGTGTCCGGGTCTCCGGAGGACCGGCTGGACTGGACCTTCCGGATGCTCATCACCGGCATTCAGGAGACCGCCCGCCCGCGCTGAGGGCCTGCGTACTTCACCTCGAACACCGATCTCAGCATATGGACGTGCCGTGCCTCACAACGAACTTGTTCGTAACGAACATGTTCGTTAAGCTGCTGAGGTCAGCGAAATTCGTCGCCAGGAAGGCAGGCCGATCATGAACACCACCAACCACTACCCCGTCCTCATTATCGGAGCCGGACTCGGCGGCCTGACCCTGGCGCGCGTACTGCACGTCCATGGCATCGAGTCGGTCATCCTCGATCTGGACACCTCGGCACAGGCCCGGACCCAGGGCGGCATGCTCGATATCCACGAGGACACCGGCCAGGCCGCACTGCACGAGGCCGGACTGCACGAGGCGTTTCGAGCCCGGGTGCATTCCGGCGGCGAGGCCATGCGCGTGCTCGACCGCGACGGCCGAGTACTGATCGACCAGTCCGATAACGGCGACGGCAGCCGGCCCGAGATCGACCGCGGCGAGTTGCGCGCACTGCTGCTCGGGTCCCTCCCGGAGACGGCCGTGCGCTGGAACAGCAAGGTGATCAGCGCCCGCCCGCTCGGTTCGGGCCGGCACGAGGTCACCCTCGCCGATGGAAACGTGCTGACCACCGATCTGCTGATCGGCGCGGACGGCGCGTGGTCGCGGGTGCGCCCGCTGCTGTCGAGCGCGCAACCGGTCTACTCCGGAATCTCGTTCGTAGAGCTGGATTTGCTGGACGCCGATACCCGCCACCCGGAATCGGCTCAACTCATCGGCGGGGGAATGTGTTTCGCGATCAGTGAGGCCAAAGGGTTTCTCGCGCACCGTGAATCAGACGGCAGCCTGCATATCTATGTCGCCCGCCGCGCGCCCGAGGGCTGGCTCTCCACTCTGGACTTCAGCGATGTCGCGGGCGCGAAAGACGCTCTCCTGCAGGAATTCACCGGGTGGGCTCCCGCGCTGCGCAATCTCATCACCGAGGCCGATGGCCCGCTGATCCCGCGACTGATCCAGGTGCTGCCGGTGGATCACCGGTGGCCGCGCATCCCGGGTGTCACTCTCCTCGGTGACGCCGCGCATGTGATGTCACCGTTCGCCGGCGAGGGCGCAAATCTCGCCATGATCGACGGCGCCGATCTCGCCCTCGCGCTTGCCGCTCACCCCGGCGATACCGAAGCCGCCCTGAGCGCCTACGAGAGCAAGCTCTTCCCGCGCGCCGAAGCGGCCGCCCGGGACTCTGCCGAATCACTCGCAGACATCTTCGGCGATCGGGCGCCCCAGTCCCTCGTCGACATGTTCACTGCCCTCGAAACCGCAGGGGCATAAGCGCAATCGAGCCGAGGGCGGCACATCCGCTGCCGTCAGCGACCTGCGCCGAGGGCCTGTCCGAGCATTGTTTCCACGGTTCCGGCCGCGAAATCCGGTAGTGCGGCCAGTCCGGTCGGGTCGAGCAGGGTCGAGGCGACCGTGGTGGTCGTGCAGCCGTCCGGCTGCACCGGCTGGGGGTTGTTCAATGCCCGTTGCAGCCACGCGAAGGCGCCACCGGCGGCGGTCACATCGACGATGGTGTGGTCGCTGATGACATCGGGGAAGGCGTCGCGGGTGTAGGTCACCGATGCGCCGTGCGCGCAATAGTTCTGGACCAGTGCGTCGACCGGGCCGATGGGGCTCACCTCGTCATTGACGCCGTTGTAGAGATAGACCGGTGCGGTCGGAGTCGTCTGTCCGTGTGATCGTTCGGCGATGGCCTGGTGAATGACCGGATCGGCGAGCACGGTATCGAGTGGCGCGTTGAGCAGGGTCGGCACCGTCAGCATCAGGTTCGATGCGACATTGCGGCCCACGCACTGATACGCCGCGGCGGCGACGATCCCCTGGCCGGCGGGCGTGAGGTAGCTGTCCAGCCGGGCCGCGGCCTCGGGTGAATCCTTTTCCAGCGCAGCCACTCCGATCGGGATCAGCCCGCCGAGCAGTCGCCCGTTCGCCGAATGCAGCGCCGCACCCAGATCCGCTACGGGAGCGCCGATCGCGGCTCCCGCGATATTGAGCTCCGGTGCGTAGGCCGGTTGCAGTTCCGCGGCCCAACTGGTCGCGATGCCACCACCCGAGTAGCCCCACATCGCCGTCTTGGTGTCGGCGCCGGGCAGGCCGAGCGGCGCGAAGTTCTCCGCGGCGCGAATGCCGTCCAAGGTCGTGTATCCCATGACACGCGGCGTCAGGAAACGATCGTCGATACCACCGGGATCGGGAATCGAGACCGCCCAGCCCTGCGCCAATCCCGAAGCCGCGAAAGCCATTTCCCACGGCGGCAAAGCGAGGGCGGACTGATTGCCCGGATCGAGCAGGCCGGCGGGACTCGAGTACTGCAGCGCATACGACGGCATGCAATCTCGCGCGATGGAGTCGTAGGCCATCTGATACGAAAGCAGCGGGCGCGGTTTCGCGGGTCCGTCCGGAATCAGCACGGTCGTGACGGCCGCATAGGCATTGCCGTCGGCATCGGTAGTGCGATACAGCAATTGCCAGGCCTGCGAGTTCACCGGGAACACTTCCAGCGCCTTGACGACGACCGGCCTGCTCTTGAGGATCGTGCCCGGCGCCTCGGACTCGTAACCGGCAGGCGGGTCGTAGAACGTATCGGCGGCAGCCGGCGAATCCGCGCCCGCAATGGAATCACCCACGGCCACACCCGGATCCGGTTCATCAGCACCGGCCACCGGCGCAGCGATCGCCACCGTGACGGCGACAATCGCGAACAAACCCGATGCGCCTCGAACACGCCGCAACGCCGACCTCATAGCCATGCTGAAACCCTTGTTTTTCCCGGGCCCCGAACAACATCGGAGCCACATCCCCATGTCGGACGCAAAGCTACCGCCAGACAGCCGTCGGCGTGAGGCAAATCGACAACCTGCCTACCCGGCAGTAACAAAAACTTGTTCCACTCACCATCAGAGCTGGCGAGGACACCGCGAAAGCATCACCCGGATGCCCCATCCCCCAAAACCTGTACCGCAGCATCGTTTTCGGCCCTACGCCCGCCCCGGGACCTACACGAAGACCTGATTCGACGAGGCCGAGATCTCAGTCGGCGACGGTCCAGACTCGGGCCGTGGCGACACGAGTCAATTTCGCGAGCAGTGCTTCGCGCGGAATTGCTTGGCCTGCGAGGTGCTCCAGCGAAGGGACCACGACATGGTGGGCGTCGGCGCGCATCAGTTCGCACATGAGCTCGACGAATGCCGTGCCGTCGCTCGATAGTGATTCGTGGAATGTTGCCGCGAAGCAGAGGCCTTGTTCACGGGCGAGGGTACGTAGGTCGACTTCGAGCTCTTCGCTGTGGCCGTCGGCCAGATCGTCACGCAAGTAGCCGTAGATCAGCGCCCGCATCCCGAACCTCCGTGGGAATCCTGTCGATATCGTCCCGAATGGGTCGCCGGGCGGCGGGGTTCCCCGCCGACTCCGCCGCGGATTCGGTTCGGCACCACGCCGTGCCATAGAGAACCAACCGGCGACCCATCCGGCAACATTGGGGTAGCCCGGATCGACTACACCGAGAGGTCGGCGGCCATGCGAAGTTGCCCCCGACCTCCCCCACAAACGGCAGGTGGCGAATGTTCAGCTATCCACCTACACGATGTGACTTACAACGTGTAACCAAGACTGTAAAGTTCCCTGCATGAGCCCTGATTCGTTGCGCGACGCGGCGAGCTACCCAAAGGGCAAGGTTCCGCGAGCAGTCCGGGAAAAGCAGATCCTCGCCATCGCTACCACGCTGTTCGCGGAAAAAGGTTATGCCGGAACATCGATGGAAGACATCGTCCGGGCCGCCGGGGTGTCACGCCCGATCGTCTATGACATCGCCGGTTCCAAGGCCGATCTGTACCGCCACGTTTTCGAGCACGCCGCCGCCGAGCTGGACGCCCGCATTCGCCTGGCAGTCAGTGAGAGCAGCGATTTGATCACCGCGCTGCGGACCGCGATCGCGGTGATGTTCGAGCACGCCGACACCGACCCCGAAGTGCTGAGCTTCGTCATGACCGGAACCGGCGACCCCGAACTCGACCGGACCGTGGCCACCATCCGGGACCGGACGCGCCGCGAAATCGCCGAAGTGCTCACCGCCGCAGTGCATGCCGCCGGATTGCACACCGACGAGCGCCGCATCGAAGCGCTGGTTCACGCCGTGCACGGGGCTTGCGAATACGCCGCACATTGGCGCACCATCCACGCACCCGAACTGGCCATGCCCACCCTCGCGGGGTGGATGACCGCCTTCATCGAGCCGGGGATTCAGGCGCTGGTGGAAGAATCCCGCACAATCCCACCGAGCTGAATATTCGTCCGCTCCTGCGGCCTGAAGGCGAATGATATTCGGTATTCTTCCGCATATGAGGAAGGTTCCGATGCCCGTCGTTCCGACCGCACCTCGCCCCCGGGTCTCGCTCGATGCCATCGACCGGCTGCTGCTCAGCGAGCTCGCGAAGGACGGGCGGATCACCAATAACGCACTCGCCGCGCTCGCGGGCATCGCGCCGTCGACCTGCCTCGGGCGGGTGCGCGCGCTGGTCGAGTCGGGGGTGATTCGCGGCTTCCATGCCGATATCGATCCGGCCGCCCTGGGCCGCGATCTGCAGGCCATCATCGCGGTGCGGGTGCATTCCGGGGCGCGCGGCCACCTGGCCGAATTCGGCGAGCAGATGGCGGCGCTGCCGGAGGTGGAGAACGTCTACTTCGTCGCCGGGGTGGACGACTATCTGATCCACGTCGCCACGGCAGGTTCCGGTGAGCTCCGCGGATTCGTCCTGCAGAACCTCAGTGCCCACCCGGCTGTCGCTTCCACCCAGACCATTCTCATCTTCGAGCATGTCCAGCCCGGCGGAGCCACCTCCTGACCGAGCGCTCCGCGAATCGCGTGCAGCACAGACCGTTTGGAGACCCGACGATGTCGCGGGTCAGCAGCGACCTGGTATGTCTCGTCGCCAGCGAGCCGGTGGCGTGCCGTAGCGGTTCTTGAACGCGCGACTGAATGCCGCCTCCGAGTTGTAGCCCACTCGCTCCGCGATGTGCGTGACCGGCAGGGAGGTGTCGCGGAGCAGGTCGGTGGCGGCATCCAGGCGTACGTGCGCGAGATAGGTCGCCGGGGGCTTCCCCACGCGAGCGACGAACCGCGCGGCGAATGACGACCGGGAAAGGTTGCACACTCGAGCCAGTTCCTCGACTGTCCAGTCGTGACCGGGGTCTCGGTGAATGGCGCTCAACGTCAGCCCGATCTGCGGGTCGAATGCGCCTGCAAGCCAGTTCGGTTCGGCGTCCGTGCCGGCGGCCCACGCGCGCAGAATCTGGATGAAGATCAGATCGAGGATGCGGGAGATCATGACCGCTGATCCCTGAGAGGGCGAGTGCATCTCGATCGCGAGCATCCTGCGCGCGACTTCGAGCCCTTCGGGCGCCGGGGTGCGGGCGCCGCCCAGGATGATCACGGCCGGCAGTGCCCCGAGCAGGTGGCTCGCCTGCGGGTCGCCGATCGTGAATGTTCCGCAGAGCCAGCGCACCGGCTCGGGTGCGTCGGTCTCATTGCTGATGTGGTGGGGGTCGCCGCGCAGGAGCAGGACGACATCGCCGGGGCGTAGGTGCTCAACGTGTCGGTCGCCATCGATCCGAAGCTCGAGTTCGCCCTCTTCGATGATGTGCAGGCTGCCGACATCGGCGAAGCCCATCGAGAAAGTCCGCGGCGGACCGTACGCAACGACCCGCTCTCCGCCCAGGCGCACGCTCCGGAGCAGCTCCGAAAGCAAGTCGTCCGACCGACCGTCCACGGTGCGGCTGCTTGCGGCGTCGTCGAGCGAATCGGCTTGTGTCGCTGGACGATCGGCAAGATTTACCGGCGGTTGGGTCATAGTCGCTACCCATTCCTCTGGTTAGTGTCGACAACCGTGAGCGGGTGCGCTCACCGGCATCAACGGAGACTAACGGAGAGGTCAACCATGACCGAGCACGGAACGACCACCAAGATCAGCTTTGTCTATTCCAATCCCACCGACCCGGATGCCTTCGAAGCGGCCTACCCCGAGCAGCTCACGCTGGCGCGCAAGCTACCCGGCCTGATTCGGCTGCAGACGTCGAAGGTCTGGCCCAAGGAGGACGGCAGCCCGACCCCGGCGTACCGACTGCTGGACCTGTATTTCGCCGACTACGCGGCGGCCAGCGCCGCAGCCGCAGAGGCGGGTCCCCTTGTCGCCGCTACCCGCGAGCACGCCACCGGAGGCGTGGTGCTCGCATTCGCAGAGGTCCTCGAGGACTCCTAGGCCGCCAAACTGTCGACCATGTAACCGTGGGCTGCCGCGACCGACTCCGACAAGAGCGCTCCGGCATGAGTGCTCAACCCGGCGGCCAGACCCGGATTGGCAGCGGCCGCGGCGCGCCAGCCTTTGTCCGCCAGCGCAATCGCATAGGGCAGAGTGGCATTGGTGAGCGCGACGGTCGAGGTGTGCGGCACCGCTCCGGGCATATTCGCCACACAGTAGAAGAGTGAATCGTGCACCCGGTAGGTCGGATCGGCGTGGGTGGTGGCGTGCGAATCCTCGAAGCAGCCGCCCTGGTCGATGGCGATATCGACCAGTACGGAACCCGGTTTCATCTGCGCCACAAGCGCATTGGACACCAGCGTCGGGGCCTTGGCGCCCGGCACCAGTACCGCGCCGATCACCAGATCCGCCTCGCGCACCAGGTTCTCCACCTCGAGGCGGTTGGACATGACGGTGCGCACCGCCCCGCGGTACAGATCGTCGATTTCGCGGATGCGGGCGATATTCAGATCGAGCACGGTGACGTCGGCGTGCATACCGTGCGCGACGGCAATGGCATTGCGGCCGGACACACCCGCGCCGAGCACGACGACCTTCGCGGGGCGCACGCCGGGCACGCCGCCCATGAGCACCCCACGGCCGCCGCCGCTGCGCATGAGGTGGTACGCGCCGGCCTGCGGGGCCAGGCGGCCCGCGACCTCGCTCATGGGAGCCAGCAGTGGCAGCGAACCGTCACCGGCAGTGACGGTTTCGTAGGCGATGGAGGTGATGCCGGAGGTCAGCAGCGCGTCGGTGCACGCCTTGGAGGCGGCCAGATGCAGGTAGGTGAACAGCGTCTGGTCGGCCCGCATGCGTGAATACTCCTCGGCGACCGGCTCTTTCACCTTGAGCACCAGATCCGCCGTGCCCCAGATCTCCTCGGCGGAATCGAGCACCCGCCCACCGGCATAGCCGTAGGCACCGTCCTCGAAGGAGGATCCGGCACCGGCACCGGCCTCGATGTAGACCTCATGACCTCGGGAGACCAGCTCGTGCACACCCGCCGGTGTACAAGCGACCCGATATTCATGGTTCTTCACCTCACGCGGGATTCCGATCTTCACCCAGCACTCCTGACGTCGTCTCGAACTATCAGCGCGGCCGCTGCCGCCTCAGGAGTGAGTGTGAATAAACTGCGAAACCCTCACAAGAGGGATGAATATACTTCTCAGATCCCGCCAAATGGACTTCATACATTCGAGTTTCACCTCGCTCTGCGGTCCCACCACGAATCATCTTCGACCGGATCAGGCATCAGCCGGAGCGGCTGTGGCGGACTTTGCGCCGGGCTTCTTGGCCGGACCCTTCATAGCGAGGCCCTTACCCGGGGCCGGTGCGGCCTTGGGCTCGGCTGCGGCCTCCTCGACCACAGGCTCGGCGACAACAGGCTCCGGTTCCGAAACCGGTTCCGGCTCTTGCACCTTGGG
>NZ_JAODNK010000011.1 GCF_025465275.1 Nocardia sp.
CTGATGTTCGAACGATTCGACAAGGCGGCCAAGTACGCGATCGTCGTCGCGCAAGAGGAAGCGCGCGAACTGCGGTCGCCATCCATCGATGTGGAGCACGTGCTGCTCGGCCTGCTCGACGCACCCGACGCCGGGCTGAAGCAGGTGCTCGCCGAACACGGTCACACCGCCGAGAGCGTGCGAGAAGCACTGACGCGCAAGCGAACCACCGACCCCCTCGGCGCGGAGGATGCGGAAGCGCTGCGCTCCATTGGCATCGACCTGGACGCCGTGCGCGAAAGCCTCGAAGCCACCTTCGGCGAGGACGCGCTCGACCGCGCCATCCCCGCGGAGGAACAGAAGCGCGGACGCTTTCGCAGTAGTAAAGGCATGAGCTTCGGGCACATTCCGTTCAACCCCGCCGCCAAGAAGGTCATCGAGCTGTCGCTACGTGAGGCGCTGGCCCGTCGCGACGATCGCATCGAGGCCGGGCACGTACTGCTCGGCATTCTGCGCGCGCCCAACGACACCACCCGGCGACTGCTCGGCGGCGATACCGGCGTGCGGGAATTGCGCACCGCCGTCGGCGAATACCTCGATCACGCGGCCTGAGCCGGCCCGGTTCATGATCGTCCCGTCGTGTACATCCCCCCGGCGAGCCGGTCCGGCCCTACGATCGGGGCATGACGCTCCTGCTACGTCTGCTGATCAACGGTGTGGCCATTTGGCTCGCGTCCGTATGGGTCGGTGGAATCGATATCCACGGTCCCGACGAACCCGCCACGACCACCGACAAGATCATTGTGATCGCGGTGATCACGGTGATCTTCACAATCGTGAACGCGCTGGTGAAGCCCCTGGTGAAACTGCTGTCACTGCCCCTGGTGGTGCTGTCGCTGGGGCTTTTCCTGCTGGTCATCAACGCACTCATGCTGTGGCTGACCTCGAAGATCACCGAGCACACGGATTACCAGCTGCACGTCAACGGATTCTGGGCCGCGATCTGGGGCGCCATCATCATCACCCTGGTGAACTGGGTGCTCGGGATTCTCGTCCCCGACGAGGACTGACCTCAGGCGAGGCCGAGCGCGAGGCCCGTGACCACCGACCAGATCAACAAGGCGAGTCCGGTACCGGCGAGGGCGGGAATCAAACCCGGCCCGTTCTTGCCGGTGCGGACCGGCTCATTGGCCTTGAATGCGAGGGGCAGCGCCACCAGCCCGACCAGGGCCCACGGGGTGCGAGCCGCCAGCGCCAGCGTGGCCAGGAACGGCACCGCCAGCAGCACCACATGCAGTGTGCGGGTACGGGTATCGCCGAGGCGCACCGCCAGGGTGGTCTTGCCCGACACCGAATCGGTCGGGATATCGCGCAGATTATTGGTGACCAGCACCGCGCTGGAGAACGCGCCCACGGCGATCGCACAGGCCAGTCCGGCCCACTCCGCCCGCCCGGCCTGTACGAACTCGGTGCCGAGCACCGCTACCAGGCCGAAGAAGACGAAGACCGCGATCTCCCCGAAACCGCTGTATCCGTACGGGTTCCGGCCGCCGGTGTAGAACCAGGCCCCGGCCAGGCAGCCCGCCCCGACCAGCAGCAGCCACCAGGCGCTGGTGAACACCAGGATCAAGCCCAGTACCGCGCCGAGCGCCAGGCAGCCGATGGCGGCATTGCGCACGGCGGTGGCGCTCGCCAGCTTCGAGCCGACCAGGCGCAGGGGGCCGACCCGGTCGTCATCGGTGCCGCGAATACCGTCGGAATAGTCGTTGGCGTAATTCACGCCGATGATCAGGGAGAGCGAAAGCAGCAGGCACAGTACCGCTTTCCACCACACCGCCCCGTCGATGGAGGCCGCGGCCCCCGTGCCCGCCAGGACCGGCGCGATCGCGTTCGGCAGAGTGCGCGGCCGAGCGCCCTCGATCCACTGTGCTGCTGTAGCCATGTATCGCAGCCTAATGCGAGGGCCGGGGTGTCACCTCCCGGCGCCCGGGCCGGCCCGCGAATGCGCCGCGCAGCCCTGATCAGGCCGCGCGGCGGGGGCCGTCAGGACTCGGCGGCGGCCTTCAGCTGGGCGAGGCCCTTGTCGAAATCCTTTGCCAGCATGCGGTCCATCGGGGGAAGCTTGCCCAGCAGTGCCATCGCTCCGGTGCGCTCGCCGGTCATCCGCCAGGTGACAGCGGTGCCATCGGTCTGCGGGCGGAATTCGAAGGTGACCTGATTGGTGTTCTTGATGGGCTTCTCGAAATTCAACCGGATGCCGATGGCGTCGGCCGTGGCGGACGTGATCTCCATATTGCCGCGGCCGGCCTTGCGGTTTCCACTCCGGAAGTACCGGGCGCCGATGCCACGATCGGCCCCGCAAGGCGCCGGGAGGGGAGCCGGAGGTGCGTTCCATGGTCGGATCGACGTTCTCCCACGGCGACCACCGCTGCCACTGGTGGAAGTCGTCGACGAGCGCTTGGATCTGCCCGGGATCAGCCTTGATGACCGTTTCCCGATGGATGTCGAATTCGCTCGTGGGCCGAGCGCAGGCGACCGCACCGACGGATCCGGCGAATCCGGCACCCACGGTATCGCTCACCTAGGATTGACGAGGAATGTTTTCGCAAACAGGCAGTTCTAGCAGCGCCGGGAGCACCCGGCCGGTATCCGCAGGCGACACGGTTCTGGTAGCCCTGCTGGGCGAGGTCGCGCTGCGGCGCGGCGGTGCCCAGATCGCGGCGCCCGGTAGCGCGCCCGGCGCGCTCGCACCCGTACCCGGAGCACGCGCCCGGCTGCTCGTGGCCGCTCTCGCCACCCACCCCGGTCGTAGCCGCAGCGCCCAGGCGCTCATCGAGGACGTATGGGGCGAAGAACCCCCGCGCGCCCCGATGAACGCCCTGCACACCCAGGTCTCCCGGCTGCGCTCCGCACTGCCCGAGGGCGCGCTGGAGATCGGCCCCGCCGGATACCGTCTCGTACTGGCCCCCGATCAGGTCGACCTCGCCCTGGCCCAGCACCTGGAAACCCAGGCGCGCCAAGCCCATAGCGCCGGCGACGGCCCCGGCTGCCTGGCCCTGATCGCCGCCGCCCGCACCCTGTGGCGCGGCGATCCGTCCGCCGACCTCCCCTCCGGCCCCGTCGCCGATGAGCTCGCCGGGCTGGCCGCTGCCCGCCGCCAGGCTCTCGACGCCTTGGAACTGTCCGTCCGCGAAGCGGTCGGCGATCTTCCCGGGGCACTCGAACTGGCCCGCGGCGCGGCGGCCGCGGAACCCTTCGACGAACCCGCCCACGCCACCCTCATGCGACTGCTCGCCGCCGCCGGTCGCACCAATGAGGCGCTGGATGTCTTCGCCTCACTGCGCACCCGGCTGGTCGATCAGCTCGGCGCCGACCCGGGTCCAGTCCTGGTCGCACTCAATACCGCATTGCTGCGCGGTGAAGCACTGCCCGGTGCTCGAACTGCGCCGAACTCCACCGCCGGACCGAATTACCCTCCGGGGCAGGGGCATTCCGGCTCGGATAATCATCTGGTCGGGACAGGATCCGCCGCTGGATCGGGTTACCCCGCCGGGCCGAGGCCGTCCGGTGGAGCAAACTACGCGTTCGGTTCGGGTGGCGGTCCAGGGCAGGGGTATTCGGACGAGGATTCCGCGCGGTTCGAGGGCGGGGAATCGGGACGGCGGTGGACCGGGTCCGGTGCGGGGCAATCTGTTTCGGGCGCCGGTGAATCCGGTGGCAGATGGGGTTCGGCGCAGGCGTTGCGGATGGTGTCGGCGGCGCAGCATGCGGCCGGGGCGGAGTACGAGCCGGCGGGCTCGGCGATCGGCTTGCGGGCGGCCCCGAATCCGCTGCTGGGGCGCGAGGCGGATATCGATGCGCTGGAACGGTTGCTGCGGACCTCGCGGGTCACCACCGTGCTCGGGCCGGGTGGTACCGGGAAGACCAGGGTCGCGAACGAACTGGGTGCGCGGGTGGCGAACGAGCGGACCGTCGCGCTGATCGAATTGGCTTCGCTGCGGGCCGATCCGGAAGGGGACGCGGAGACACGGGTGGAGATCGAGGCGACGATTGCCGCCACCCTCGGCGTCGGCGAATTCAGCCGGGATACGAATGTGCTTCGGACGGTGCGGAATCGGGACCTGCGGCAGCGTTTGCGGGAGGCGCTGAGCTCGGGCCCCATGCTGCTCATACTCGACAATTGCGAACATCTCATCGACGCGGTCGCGGAGATGGTGGCTGATTTCGTCGGTGCCAGTGATCAGCTGACCGTGCTCACCACCAGCCGGGCGCCCCTGGAGATCACGGCCGAGGCCGTATATCCCTTGCCGCCGTTGCTGATCGACGTGCAGGGTTCCCCGGCCACCGATCTGTTCACGGCGCGGGCGCGGGCGGTGCGGCCCACAGTGCGGCTGGATCCGGAGGTGGTGGCACGACTGTGCCGCATGCTGGACGGCTTGCCGCTGGCCATCGAACTGGCCGCCGCGCGGACCAGGACCATGAGCGTGGAGGAGATCGAATCCCGGCTCGATCACCGATTCGCCCTGCTGCGCAGCGGAGATCGCAGTTCCCCGCAGCGGCATCGCACGCTGCACGCGGTCATCGAATGGAGTTGGAACCTGCTGGACGGAGAACAGCGCACGGCGCTGCGCCGGCTGTGCCGATTCCCTGGCGGGTTCACCCTGTCGGCCGCCGAACGGGTGATCTCGGGTCCCGAAATCCTCGATGCCGCAACGGCTATCGACGGTCTGGTGGGCCAATCGCTGCTGACCGTGCTGGAGTCCGACGACGCCGAATACGACGTCACGCGCTACCGAATGCTGGAGACCGTCCGGGAATTCGGTGAGGAACAGCTCGTAGCGACCGGGGAGGCCGACCTCGTGATGGCCCGGATGAGTGACTGGGCAAGGGAATTCGCGCTCGACGTGGCCACCCGCTACAGCGGGGACGATCAGCTGTCGGTGGTGCTCGGCGTCGGTGCCGAGCTCGAGAATCTGGTCGCGGTGCTGCGGCACGCGGTCGATCGGCGCGATCTCGCCACCGTGCACGCGGTCTATCCGGTACTGGCCATGCTGTGGATCATGCGCGGTGCGCATCTGGAATTCGTGAGCTGGTTGCCACGCATTCTGGCGACGCCGGTGCGGTTGGGGCCGTTGAATTCGGCCGAAGCCGATCTGCAGATATTCGGTCAGATCATGGCGGGTCTGCACGTGATGTTCATGGGCACCGGTCCGCGGAGCGCGGCAGTGGTGCGTACCCGGATTCGGCGCCTGGTGCGCGACGGTGCCGCGATGAGCCCGGTGTTCCGCTTTCTCGGTGAACTCGTGACCGTGCCGTCCAACAGCTGGCAACTGGCGCGCAAGCTCGGCGACGGCGTCCGCTCCATGGATCCACCCACCCGGGTCGCCGCGCTGCTGGTGCGGGCGAACATTCGCGAGAACTCCGGTGATGTGTACGGTTCGATGCGGGATGCGGTGCAGGCCTTGGCTTCCGGCATCGCCGAGGACCTGTGGGGCATGGCTATGGTGTGCCAGCACCTCGGCGGCATGTACGGGCAGTCCGCGCGCTACGGCGAAGCCGTCGACTACTACCGGCAGGCCGCTGATCTGCTCGTACGATTGCGGGCCTACGACGAGAGCATGGAGATCCGGAGCCTGCTCGCCTGCTCACTGGTGGGTATCGGGGAGGTCGAGCTGGCGCGCCGCGAGTTGGAACCGTTGCTGGGCGGTGCCGGCATCGACCTGAGTGCCACGCAGAGTCTCCCCTCGCCCAACCATCGGCGCGCCAACGTCTCTGCCGGGTTGGCCGAAGTCGAACTGGCCGAAGGCGATATCGACACCGGGCTGCGCCGCTTCCGCCAGACGCTCGTGCTTATGGCATGGCCCAGCGGGGCGGCCGCGCCGGGTCCCGCCGATGTCCTGGTGGCGGCCGCCGTTGTCGGCGCCCATGTGCTGTGTGGCCACACGGACGAAGTGCGCGAGGTGTTCGGCGAGCTGGTCGGATTGGCGAATGAGCGGCTGGGACAGTTCTGGGATCTGCCGCAGATCGGTTCGGTGGCGAACGCCGTGGGCAGCTATCTGATCGCCACCGATGCGGATATCGAGATCGGTCTGGAATTGCTGGTCCTTTCGCCGAGAGTGTTCGCCCGCCAGGACTATCCGTCCATGAACTGGCGGCGGCATGTGGATCTGCACCGCGAGTCGGTCGGGGCGGAGCGCATGAATGCGGCGCTGGCCACCGCCGCCTCCCGGAATCGGCGTTCGGCGGCGGAGCGCATTCTGCTGCTAATCGACCGTCTCGCTGGAAACGATTGAGTCCGGACTGATCTCGCTGTCGCCGGTGTCCGCGCGCAATAACCGCCAGGCCAGCACGCCCAGTGCGGCAGCGCCGAGTACCAGCAGCATCGTCGTATCGGAGACTGCCGCACCGAATCGCTGAACCTGTGTCTCGACATGGAATTCGGTGTCCGCGCCCAGCAGTCCCGGCAGCGCCGAGGTGCCGTCGAAGATCAGGAACAGCGCGCCGAGCAGGATGAAGAACAGGCCGGACACCAGTGAGGTGGTGTGCAGCTCCAGCTTGCCGACGCTGAAGGACTTGCCGCGCAACCACTTTCGCTGACCCAGGCCGAATCTGTCCCATACCGAAGCCAGGACGAACAGCGGGGCCGCCATGCCGAGCGCGTAGACCGCCAGCAGCAGGCCGCCCTGGATGGGGGAGCCGCCCACCGCCGCCACCGCGAGGATGGAGCCGAGAATCGGCCCGGCGCAGAATCCGGCGAGTCCGTAGACCAGGCCGAGTAGATAGACGGCGCCGGATTTCTCCGGTCGGCCCTGCCGGGCGGCGGCGCGCTGCGCGAAGCCGAAAGAGAAACCGCGGCCGAAGATCTGGAGGATGCCGAGGCCGATGATCACACAGCCGCCGACGGTGATGAGCAGATCCCGATGCTCCGAGAACAGCCGTCCCGCAAACGATCCCGCGATTCCCAGCGGTACCAGGGTGGTGGCCAGGCCGAGATAGAACGCCGTGGTCCGGGCCAGCAGCCTGCCCTGCGAATCGAACGAGTACGCGAAGAAGCTGGGCAGCAGCAGCGCGCTGCACGGACTCACCAGTGCCAGCAGGCCACCCAGGAATGCCGCGAAAAAGCCTACGGTGCCGCTCATTCCGCGGGCTTCGGGGCAGTAGCGCGGGCCGCTTCGATGACGGCCTCGAACTGTTCGATCGGCTGCGCGCCGAGAATCGGGCGGCCGTTGATCAGGAAGGTCGGTGTGGAGGATGCGCCGAGTGAGTACGCCTCACCGGCGTCCTGGCGCACGGCTGTGGCGGCGGCAGGGGATTCCTGGTCCGTACGGAACTTCGCGATATTCGCGATGCCCGCCTCCTGCGCCAGCTCGGCCAGGTGATCCGGGGTCAGTACGCCGGTGTTCTTCTTCTCGGGGGCCTTCGCCTGCAGTGTGTTGTGGAATTCCCAGAACCGGCCCTGCTGTGCCGCAGCCCAGGCGGCGCGGGCCGCGTTCTCCGATTCCTGACCGAAGATCGGGAAGTTGCGCCATTCGATCCGGAGCACGCCCTTCTCGACGTATTTCGAGATGAGCTGGGGTTCGATGGTGCGGCCGAAAGTCCGGCAGAACGAGCACTGGAAGTCGGAGTACTCGATCAGCACCACGGGTGCGTCGGTGCGGCCCAGGGCCAGCGGATCGTGCGCGTCACGGCGGGCCAGCTTCGCGAGTTCGGCATAGAGCGGATTGGTCTGAGCGGTCTGCTCCGCTTTCGCCTCGGATTTCTTGTCACCGCCGAGCATTTGGAAAGCGGCAATGGCAAGCAGGAAGACCGCGGCGGTAGCCGCGAGTCCGGCCAAGAATTTTCTATTGCTGTTCCGGGCGGTGTTTCGGCTGTTTTTGGGCATGCGAATACTCCTGGACGGCGAGGTCCGGGTCGACGGAAATGTGCTTCAGGACATGGCTGTACGCCGAATGTCCTAAATGATCAGCACAGCCGTCAGATGTGGCGCCGCCACCGGCAGGGTGGGCGCTCGCGGCCGAATGTCGAGCGAAAGCCACTGGGTGGCAGAGAATTCCGGAACGATGCCGAGACCGGCCGGGACCAGCTGATCTCCGGCGGAGCGGGGTGGTGCGGCGAGCTGTCCCATCGGGTCCGAGTTCGGACCGTCGTGCTTGCCGCAGACGGGAACCGTATTGCCTGCGACAGCGCCGGTCTGAACCGGTGTCGTATCGGCTTGTACCGATGGCGCCGCATAGGAGACTTGTTGTGCCGAGCCCCATTCCGCTACTGCGGCGACCATCCCGACTATTGCGAAAAGACCCGCCAGCAGCACAGCGCAAGACAGCCGAAAAGGCTTTCGGCTGTGCGGGGCGCGGTCGGAATTCACTGCCCCGACCATAACAGGCGCACTCCGGCACATAGCAGAATGCCCGCCCACCGGGGATGCGGTGGACGGGCACTGTGCGGTATTCAACTCAGGCGTGGCGCATGTACGCCCGCAGAGTGAGCGGGGCGAAGATGGCGATCACTACGACGGAGCCGACAAGCGACCAGCCGAGATTGGCGGTGACGCCGGTGCCGTTCATCAGGTCGCGGGCCGTATTGACCATGTAGTAGACCGGATTCGCCTTGTCGATGCCCTGCAGCCAGCCCGGCATCTTGTCGACGGGGGAGAAGGCGCCGGACATGAAGGTCAGCGGGAACATGATCATCATGGAGATGCCCTGCACGGCGGCGGCGCTCTTGCCGGTCACGCCGACCAGCGCCCAGACCCAGCTGACCGCGAAGGAGCAGAACACGACCACGAGCATGGCGCCCAGCACGCCGGCGAGACCACCGTCGGGCCGGTAACCGATGCAGATGCCCACGATCACGGTGAGCGCGGAGGCCAGGCCGTACCGCACCATATCGGCGAGGAGCGCACCGGCCAGCGCCGAAATACGCGCGATGGGAAGGGATTTGAAGCGGTCGAAGACGCCCTTGTCCATATCTTCGCGCAGCTGGGTGCCGGTGGTGACCGAGCTCAGCACCACGGTCTGTACCAGGATGCCGGGGATCAGGATGGGCAGGTAGGCCGAGACGCTGCCGCCGATGGAGCCGCCGAAGATGAAGGCGAACAGCGCCGTGAACAGGATCGGCTGAATGGTGACGTCGAACAGCTGTTCCGGATTGTGCTTGATCTTGAGAATGCCGCGGTAGGCCATGGTGAGCGAATTCGCCGCGGTCTGCTTCAGGCTCACGTGGTTGCTGACATCCGGTATGGGGGCCGGGGCTACCGCCGCGTGCCGTCCGGCCGGAGCCGTGATGGTGATGGTCATGCCGCGCTCTTTTCGGAATCGTTGGTCTCGTCTTCGGCGCCGTGGCCGGTGAGTGCGAAGAACACTTCGTCCAGGCTGGGCTTGCTGACATTGATCTCTTCGACGCGAATGTCGTGCTCGCGCAACCGGATCAGAATGTCGGTGGTGACACTGGGGTCGGGCAGCGGAGCCGTGATGCGGCCCGCCTCGGGGCTGATGGCGGCCTCGACGGGCTTGCCCGCGGCGCGGGAGAGGTACTCCGAGACCACGGTGCGCGCCTCTTCGATGCGGTCGCGGTCGCCCAGGGTGAGCTGCAGTGCGGACAGGCCGACCGAGCCCTTCAGTTCGTCGGAGGTGCCGTCGGCGATGACCTTGCCGCGGTCGATGACCACGATCCGGTCGGCCAGCTGGTCGGCCTCGTCCAGGTACTGGGTGGTGAGCAGCACCGTCGAGCCCTCGCGGACCAGGCGGCGGATGGTCTCCCACATCTGGGCGCGGGTGCGCGGGTCCAGACCGGT
>NZ_JAODNK010000182.1 GCF_025465275.1 Nocardia sp.
TACGGCGGCTATAGCGGTGGGGAAACGCCCGGTCCCATTCCGAACCCGGAAGCTAAGGCCACCTGCGCCGATGGTACTGCACTCGACAGGGTGTGGGAGAGTAGGACACCGCCGGAACATCCTTCACAAAACCCCCAGCCTTCGGGCTGGGGGTTTTGTTGTATCTGAACCCCGTCGAATAATCGGTTTCGCCGATCGGCGGGGTTCCGTACTCTCACAGGAGATCTCGTGCCGAACGGCACGTGGACATCCAGAAGGGAGCCGGTGATGCGTGACGTACGTGCCACTGTTGCGACCCGCCCTCGCTTCGAGGTGATCCTGGTGTCCTCGCCGGCTCGGTGCCGGCTGCGCGGCCGGTACTGAGTTACCCGGGCGAATTCTCTGTCGTCTCGGGAATCGCGCTGTTCTGTTCCAAGACCAGCACGAAGGACTGAAGACCGTGCGTACCAATACTTCTCGGCAAGCGCTGACCACCGTTCGTAACCTGGGCATCCTCGCTCATGTCGATGCGGGGAAGACGACTGTCACCGAGCGCATGCTGTTCCTCACCGGGATGACGCACAAGCGTGGTGAGGTGCACGACGGGACCACCGTCACCGATTTCGATCCGCAGGAGCGGGAACGTGGTATCACCATTTTCGCCGCGGCTGTCGCATGCGAGTGGGCCGGGCATCGGCTCACCGTCATCGATACGCCTGGGCACGTGGACTTTTCGGATGAGGTCGAGCGGTCGCTGCGGGTGCTCGACGGCGCTGTCGCGGTCTTCGATGCGGTGGCCGGTGTGGAGCCGCAGAGCGAATCCGTGTGGCGGCGGGCGGACCGGTACGGGGTGCCGCGCATTGCGTTCGTGAACAAGATGGATCGGGTCGGCGCCGACTTCGGGGCGGCCGTGGACTCCATTCGGGAGCGCCTGCATGCGGTGCCGCTCGCGGTGCAGTTGCCCATCGGTGCCGAGGACGGATTTGCCGGCGTGGTCGATCTGGTTCGTATGCGGGCGCTGCTCTGGGTAGCGGGCGCGGTGACCGTCGCTCCGATTCCGAACGAGCTCCTGGAGACTGCTCGGCAGCAGCGGCGAGCACTGGAAGAGGCTGTGGCCGAACGCTGTTCAGCGGCGCTGGACGAGTTCTACGCGCAGTCGGCGCTGTCGGACGCGACCCTGGCGGCCGCGTTGCGCGCGCTCACCCTCACGGGCGAGATTGTGGTGGTGCTGTGCGGTGCGGCGTATCGCAATATCGGTGTGGAACCGCTGCTGGATGCTGTGGTGGCATACCTGCCTTCGCCGGTGGATCGACCTCCGGTGCGCGGCGACGGCTTCGAGGTCATCGCGGATCCGGCGGAATCTCTGGTGGCACTGGTATTCAAGGTGCAGGCGACCGGTACCGGGCGACTGACGTTCGTGCGCGTTTACGCGGGCACCTTGCGGAGGGGCGCGTCGGTGCTGGATGCCGGCGCTGGACGCACCGAGCGGATCGGACGCATCCTGCGGGTACAGGCCGATCGCCACGAGGAACTGGAGGAAGCCGTGGCGGGTCAGATTGTCGCGGTGGTCGGGCCGAAGTCGGCGCGACCCGGGGCGACGCTGTGCGCACCGGATACTCCGGTGCTGCTGGAGCCGCCAATTGTCAGCGAGCCGGTGGTTTCGGTCGCGGTCGAGGCACACACCGCGGCCGATGCCGAGCGGCTGGCGACCGCGCTGGCCCGGATGGCTGAGGAGGATCCGTCACTGGTCGTCCGCACCGATCCGGAGTCGGGGCAGACGCTGCTGTCCGGTATGGGCGAGCTGCATCTCGAGGTGGCGGTGGAGAAGATCCGCCGGGACCGCGGAATCGGCGTGGCGGTCGGGCGTCCGCAGGTGGCGTACCGGGAGACGGTGCTGCGCGGGGTGTCTGGGCTGCGGTTCCGGCATATCAAGCAAAGCGGTGGTCCGGGGCAGTTCGCCGACATTGTCATCGATGTGGATCCACTCGTGTCCGATGCGGAATCATCCGGTGGCGCAGTGGAGTTCGAGTTCCACTCGGTGGTGGTCGGCGGTCGGGTGCCGGAGGAGTATGTGCGCGCAGTGCACGCCGGCTGCCGGGATGCCCTGGCGGACGGTCCGATCGGTGGTCACCCGGTGATCGGGCTGCGTGTCACCCTCACCGATGGAGCGACCCATCCGGTCGACTCGTCGGAACGGGCCTTCCGGGCCGCCGGGCGACTCGCGCTGCGAGAAGCCCTGCGCGCCAGCGAGATGGCACTGCTCGAGCCGGTGCTCGAGCTGACCGTCACCGCTCCCGAGGAGGCGCTCGGCGCGGTGCTCGGTGACCTTGCCGCCCGCCGTGGCCGAGTCCTCGATTCGGTGAGCCGGGGCAGCACGGTGGTGGTGACGGCGTCCGCGCCGCTGGCCGAAGTGTTCGGTTACGCAACACGTTTGCGCAGCAGGACGCAGGGGCGAGGCACCTTCACCAGCCGCCCGCTCGGGTATGACCGGGCGCCTGCTCGGTAGTAGGTCCGGCCCCGCCGGGTGCGCCTGGGCCGGGCACCGGCCGGGTCTCCATGCGGCCGGATCTGGAGGTGGCCGGGTCTGGAGGTGGCCGGGTCTGGAGGTGGCCGGTCCGCGTATGCGCGGACCGGCCACTTCTCTGTCCGTCGAGCGTTGTCCCGATTCAGGGGTTGATTGTTGTCGCGACTACGGATACTGTTGTCGCAACAACGAAAATCCGAACGAAATCCAGGGGCAGTCATGATGTACTCGTTCATCGAAGAAGCCGTGATCAAGGGCGATATCGACCAGGTCTGGGCGGTTGCGACCGATGTGGCACGCTGGTCGGAGTGGGATCCGCACGAGGAGCAGTCGCGGATCGATGGCCCGTTCGAGGTGGGAACCACCGGGTGGGTCAAGCCGAAGGGCGCTCCGGCGGGACCGTTCACGATCACGGCGGTCGAGCCGGGCAAAACGTGGACCAGCGAGGCGGGCATCCCGTTCGGGAAGCTGCGCGGGCAGCGCACCTATGAGGCGCTCGGCGACGGAACGCTGCGGGTATCCGAGCGGGTGGAGGTCCACGGCCCGTTCGGTCCATTGTTCAAACTGA
Organism: Nocardia sp.; assembly: GCF_025465275.1. Lineage (GTDB taxonomy): Bacteria > Actinomycetota > Actinomycetes > Mycobacteriales > Mycobacteriaceae > Nocardia. The sequence continues at coordinate 3,072 of NZ_JAODNK010000182.1, forward strand.
TCTGGGCGAAGGCGATGCGCGCGGATATGCCGCTCACCTTCGCGGCATTGGAGAAGGAGGCGCTACAGCGTGGCTGAACCATCGGACGGACCTCGTGGAATCCCGCGAGGTCCGCTCATGAGCCCGGGTTTCTGGCTGCATCACGCCGCGCTGGAGTGGCGGGCGACGCTGGAACGGAATCTGCGGCCGCTCGGGCTGACGCCGACCCAGTTCAATCTGCTGGCGTCGGCGGGCTGGCTGGGCCGGCAGGGTGAGCTGCCGACTCAGCAGCAGGTGGCCGATATGTCCGGCGCCGATCGGATGATGGCGTCCAAGGTCATTCGGGTACTGGAGGAGCGGGAGCTGCTCGCCCGCCGCGCGGATCCGGTGGATGCGCGCGTGCTGCGCATCGAAATCACCACTGCTGGACGTGAATTGGTGGGCAAGGGTGTGCAGATTGCCGTCGATACCGATGCGCAGATGTTCGGAGCCGCCGGTGAGCAACTCCGGGAACAATTGAAACCGATTGCCGTGCACCGGATTCCGGACTGAAGTGCGCCGTTCCCTGAGTTGCCTCTCCCTCGACGTTGAGCTACTCGGCGCCGGGCGCTGAGTTATTCCACCGCGGCTGCTGAGCTACCTCGTCCTGGCGTTGACCTACTTCATCGGACTCCGGACGCTGAGCTACTTCGCCCGCCCGCTGGGTTGGTCCGCGGCGGACTTGACGAGGATGGCGCGGGTGTAGAGCAGGTCGAAGCCGCTGCGCTGGGCGTTCTGCTGGGATTTGGATCCCGGCTGGGTGGTGATGACGGCGATATCGCAGCCTGCCGCCGTGGCCTCGGCCAGGCGGGCGGCCAGGAGTGCCGATTGAATGCCGCGCCGCCGATGGTCGGGAAGTGTTGCGGCTCCGGTGAGTTGGGCAATGCCCTGGGACATTCGCATACTCGCGCCGCCCGCGATCGTGCCCTCGTTCACGGCGACGTAGCGCTGTACTCCGGCGGCCGCGGTGAGATCGCGCATGGCGCTCGCGATGATTTCGCGCGGGAATTCCTCGTGTGAGACCACGCCCTGGGTGTCGGGGTGCGCGAAGCCGTCGGCAATGACATCGAGCCAGATATCGAATTCGCCTGCGCCGCTGTGCCTTACCTCGACGTCCGTAGGGAGAGCGGGATCGGCCGCGCTCTCCAGCGCGATGCCGAGAACGTTCTCGAACGAGACGAGCCGGTACCCGCGCGCGGTGAGGAGTTCGCCGATGGCGGGTTCGCCGAGATGCGCCAGCTCGACTTGAACGGGCGCGTCACGCACCGCGAACTGCTTTTCCAGCGCCTCGAATTCGTCCGCACCGGGAATGCCCGCGAAACCCAGGCCCGCCACCTTGTTGAGTGGGGAGCCGTACTCGGCGAAAGCGGCCACACCGCCCGCGATCGGGATCACGAACCCCTCTTCTGTACCGAGCCGGGCGCTCGCCGCCGCGCTGCCGGTGGCGATCAGTTCCGTCTCGACCTGTTCGATGCGCGCGCCGAGTTCGACGCTGCAGAACAGGGAACCCCGGTCACTTGCCATGGCGATAAGCCTAGTTCGAGGACGCAACCGGTTTCTTTGCGCTGCTGCCGTGTCCGTATGGTCGGAGCGTGGCCTTTGATCGTGCGACCGCCGTTCCGAACGGACTTGTTATCGGGTTCGACCTGGATATGACGCTGATCGACTCCCGACCCGGCATTGCCGCGGTGTGGGATGCGGTGGCCGCCGAGACCGGTGTGCCGATCGATTCCGAGTTGGTGGTGTCGCGCCTGGGTCCGCCGCTGGCGGTGGAGGCGGCCGAATGGTTCCCGCAGGAGCGGGTGCCGGAGGTGGTGGCCATGTACCGGCAGTTCTATCCCGGACTCGCGGTGGAGCCGAGCGATCATCTGCCCGGTGTGGTCGATGCGCTGGCCGCGGTGCATGCCGCCGGTGGGCGGGTGCTGGTGATCACCGCCAAGAACGGCCCGCACGCGCAATTGCACCTGGATCACCTCGGTCTCGAGGTCGATGATCTGGTCGGCGGCGCGTGGGCGGAGGAGAAGGGGGAGGTGCTGCGCGAGCACGGCGCGTCGATCTACGTGGGTGATCACCTCGGTGATGTGCGCGCCGCCAAGGTGGCCGACGCCTGCTCTGTCGCGGTGACGACCGGCCCGTATTCCGCCGAGGAGCTGTCCGCCGCGGGTGCGGATGTAGTACTCGCCGACCTGACCGCATTCCCGGCCTGGCTGGCCTCTCACCTGGCCTTATAGCCACTGCTTCCGCCGCGAGACCGCCTGCGCTACAGGCGATTCGTCCTATTCTTCACATCACCTTGATTCCAACGGTGTCTCGGTCCACCTCTGCGTCGCTACATTTGCGCCCACGGTCACGAGTATCAGCATGTTCGAGCCCCGGCTCGCTGATCGGCAACCCTCGCACAGCGGTGGGGTGCCCCGGGTGACGACCAGGTGGTGTCCGCCGGGCATCGCAAGCGCTCTCATGCCCGGCAGTGGTGTGGGTGAGTACAGAGGAATCAGATGAGTAAGCAGTGGTCCCGGTCGCTTCGGGTAGTGGTGGGTATCGCGTCCGCGGCTGTGGTGGCCGGGTCGTTGTCGGCGTGCGGTAATTCGTCGGACAGCAGTGGCGACACGGTGTATTTCGGTGTGTCGGGGCCGAAATCGGGGACGTCGGCGGAGTACGGCCGGTTGTGGCAGCAGGGCTTCGACCTGGCCATCGATCAGGTCAATGCGGCGGGTGGCATCAATGGCAAGAAGGTGGCGTTGAAGTGGGAGGACTCGCAGTCCGACCCGAAGCAGACGGTACCGATCGCGACCAAGTTCGTCGGCGACAATTCGATTATCGCGGAGTTGGGCGACTTCTCTTCTCCCGCATCGATTGCGGCGTCACCGGTGTACAACCGGGGCAAGCTGGTGCAGTACGGATTCACCAACTCGTCGACCGAATTCACCAAGGGCGGCGACTACCAGTGGAGCCCGTCGATCACCCAGGATATCTTCCAGGATCGCAATGCGCAGTGGGTGCAGTCGAAGGCGAAGAAGGTTTCCGTCGTCTACCTCGAAACCGATTGGGGTAAGGAGTCTTTCAAGTACTTCCAGCAGTTCGCGCAGCAGCGGGGCATCGAGATCGCCTACTCCTCGTCGATCCTGCCGGACTCGCAGGATTTCCGGCCGGTGCTGATCAAGGGTCGTGATGCGAACCCGGATGCGTTCGTGCACTTGGGATATGGCCCGGATGGTGCGCTCGTCGTCAAGCAACTGCGCGATGTGGGATACAACGGCCAGTTCTTCGGAGGCCAGAACACTCCGCAGTTCATTCAGCTGGCGGGTGCGGCGGCCGAGGGCGACATCGTGAACGGTGTCTTCTCACCGTCCGATACCAGTCCGAAGGTGCAGGACTTCGTCTCGAAGTTCAAAGCCAAGTACAACACCGATCCGGGCGATTTCAACGTCTACGCCTATGACGCGATCAATGTGCTGGTGAAGGCGGCCAAGTTCGGCGGCGCCACCCGTGACGGCGTGCTGAAGGGCCTGCGCGAGGTCAAGGACTTCAGCGGTGTCGGCCTGGGCGACTCCTTCGCCTTCAATCAGCAGACGCGGCGGCCCGATGGGGTGAAGCCGATCGAATTGCTGTTGAAGAACGGCGCGTTCGTGCCGACCGGTAGCAAGTAGCGGCGATGTTCGACACGCTCATCGCGGGTCTGGTCCACGGCAATGCGTATGCGCTCATTGCCGTGGGCATCACCCTGATCTTCGGGGTCACCAATGTCATCAATTTCGCGCACGGTGCGATCTTCGCCTTCGGGTCGGTGCTGGGCTGGTGGTTGATCGCCCAGCACGGCCTGCCGCTGTGGGTGGCGCTGATCGTCGTCGTCGGTGTGACGGCACTGGTCGGGGTGGGTATCGATGTGCTGGCGGTGCGGCCGCTGCGGCGGGCCCCGGCCATTTCGGCCCTGCTCGCCACGGTGGCGGCGGGGCTGATCATCGAGAACGTGGTGGCGCTGGTCTTCGGCCCGGAAACGCGGGCGTTCCCGCAAGTGCTGTCCACCAATAACTTTCGGGTCGGCGGCGTGCGGTTCGGTACGTCGGATGTGGTCATGTTCGCCATCACGATCTCGGTCATGGTGGGGCTGTGGGCATTTCTGCGCTTCGGCCGGTACGGGCTGGCCATCCGGGCCACCGCGCAGGATCCGGATGCGGCCGCGCAGATGGGTATCAGCGTCGGGCGGATCCAGTCGCTGGCCTTCGCCATCGCCTCCGGGCTGGGCGGGCTGGCGGGCATCTTCGTCGGCCTCTTCAACTCCAATATCTCGCCGACCAGCGGCAGCATTGTCGGTATGACCGGCTTTGTCGCCGCCACCATCGGCGGGCTCGGCTCGATTCCCGGTGCGGTGCTCGGCGGTTTCGTGCTCGGGCTGGTGGAGGCGTTCGGTATCTACACCTTCGGCGACGGATACCGGGATCTGATCACCTTCGGGCTGCTGGTGGTGTTCCTGGTGCTGCGGCCGGGCGGGCTGCTGGCCCGCCCGCCCGCCATCGAATCCGAGCCGCTGACCGGGACCTTCCTCGGTTCCGGGAGGCTGCTGCGGGTGCGCTGGTGGCATGCGCTGATCGCCTTCGCCATTGCGGGGCTGGTGATTCCGGCCGTATCGAACGACTACGGCATCTCGGTGGGCACCCAGATCCTGGCGTACGCGATCATCGCCGTATCCATGACGCTGGTGGCCGGTTCGGCGGGTCAGTTGGCCATCGGGCAGGCGGGGCCGATCGCCATCGGCGCGTACACCTCGGCGGTGCTGACGGTGTCGCACGGGTGGGCCTTCCTGCCCGCCATTATCGCAGCGGGAATCGTTGCGGCCGTGGTGTCTTCGGTGCTGGCCGCACCGCTGTGGCGGCTGGGCGGGCACTATGTCGCCATTGCCACCCTGGGCATCGGCATTGTCACGGTGGCCCTGATCCGCAATTGGGAGTCGGTGACGCGCGGTAGCTACGGCATTTTCGGGATTCCGCCGCCGGAGTTGTTCGGCTTCGAATTCGTCACGCACACCCAGATTTTCCAGCTGGAGCTGGTGGTGCTGGCGATTACGCTGGCGGTGATTCTCGGGGTGCAGCGGTCACGATTGGGCACCGCCATCCGGGCCATCGGCGCGGACGAGGTCGCCGCCCGCTCGGCGGGGGTGCCGGTGCGTGACTACAAGGCGCTGGCCTTCGCCGTCGCCGCCTTCTTCTCCGGTATCGGCGGCGCGCTACTGGCGCACCAGTACTCGTATATCGATCCGACCGTGTTCAACCTGCCGATGTCGCTGCTGGTGGTGACGATTCTGGTGCTCGGCGGCACCGCCTCGCCGTATGGTGCCGTGCTCGGGGCCGTGGTGTTGATCGGCGCGCCGGAGGCCCTGCGGCTCGCGCCCGAGCTGCGGATCGTGCTCTACGGATTGGTACTGCTGCTGGTCGTGCGGTTCCGGCCGCAGGGAATTCTGGTGAGGAGGGAACGTGTCCGAGTCGCAGCTTGAGCCGGTGCTCGCGGTGCGCGGATTGCGCCGCGCGTTCGGCGGCGTGCGCGCCGTGGATGGTATCGACATCACCATTGCGCCAGGGGAATTCGTCTCGATCATCGGTCCCAACGGGTCCGGGAAATCGACGACGGTCAATCTGATCTCCGGAGTACTGAAGCCGGATAGCGGTGACATTCTGGTGCGGGGCACAAGGATTCGCCCCGGTCGACCGGAAGCCGCTGCTGCCGCCGGCATTGCCCGCACCTTCCAGAACGGGCGGGTGTTCGGCAATATGACCGTTCGCGAGAATGTGGATGTCGGCCTGCAGACGACGCTGCGCGCCTCCCGTCCATTGCGTTCGCTGGCCGAAATTCCATTGCTGCGGTGGGTATCTCTGCTGGCGGAACTGTTCGTCGCCCTGGTGCCCACACCGGCCGTGCGCGCCGAGCGCAAGGAATCCGCCGCCAAGATCGACGCTCAGCTGGCGCGATTCCAGGAGCGGCTGGGCCCGCGCGCCGACAATGCCGCGTACACGCTGTCCTATGCCAATCGCCGCCGCACCGAAATCGCACGGGCTCTGGCGCTGGAACCGGATCTGCTGCTGCTCGACGAGCCGGCCGCGGGCATGAACCAGACCGAGACCGCCGAAATCGGCAGGCAATTGGCGGAATTGAAGGCGCAGGGACAGACCGTGCTGCTGGTCGAACACAAGATGGATCTGGTCCACGACCTGTCCGACCGGGTGCTGGTGCTGGACGAAGGGCGCGTCATCGCCGAGGGCACACCCGATGAAGTACTGGCCGATCCCCGCGTCATCGAGGCGTACCTCGGCCGCAGCCGCGTAGGGAAGGTGGCCGCGGCCGAACACGCTCCAACCTCCTCGGAAACCGAGGCGGCCGAAAGTGCTGCGGTAGAGCCTCTCCGAGGCGACGAGAAGGTGAGCGCCGATGCCGGGCTCTGATACCGCGGTCGCGAACGGCGCTGCACCGGCGTTCGACGAGACCGCTGCGCCGATTCTCGAATTCGACCGTGTGGTAGTGCATTACGGGCCGTCGCGAGCATTGAACGAGGTATCGCTGAAGGTGCGTCCCGGCGAAATCGTCTCGCTGCTCGGCGGCAATGCCTCGGGGAAATCGACCACCATGAAAACGGCGCTCGGACTGTTGAAACCCACCTCCGGTGTGGTGCGCATCGACGGTGTGGACGTGACGAAGACACCGCCCTCCGTGCGCATCAAGGCCGGTCTGGCGTCGGTGCCGGAGGCGCGGCGAGTATTTCCGGCCATGACGGTCGAGGAGAACCTTTTTGTCGGCGGCTATATCCGCCGCGAGCGCCGCTCGGTGCTGGCCGCGCGGGCCGCCGAGATGTTCGAGCATTTTCCACGTTTGGCCGAGCGGCGGTCACAGCGGGCGGGCACCCTGTCCGGCGGTGAGCAGCAGATGCTGGCCTTCGCGCGGGCGCTCATGAGCAAGCCGCGGCTCATCTGCATGGACGAGCCGACCATGGGATTGTCCCCGCTGTTCGTGGACCGGGTGCTGGACGAGATCGCCCGGCTCAACCGGGAATTGGGCCTGGCCATCCTGATCGTCGAACAGCAGGCGGAATTGGCGCTGAGCATTGCACACACCGCGAATGTGCTGCGCACCGGCGAGATCGTGCTGCACGGCACGGCCGCCGAACTCAGCGACAATCCGGCTGTCCGCGATGCCTATTTGGGGAAGGTGACCATATGAGTTTTCAACGTCTCGGCCTGTTCACCCGGCTGGTGCGCTCCGACGAGAGCGAAGATGCGGCGACCGTGTATCGGCACGCCCGCGAACAATTCGATCTGGCCGAACGGCTCGGATACGACGCGGCATGGGTGGCGCAGCACCATCTCGACCCGGCCGAGGGCGGGCTGCCGTCGCCGTTCGTCTTCCTGGCGCATGCGGCGGCGCGCAATCCGCGGCTGCGGCTCGGCACCGCCATTGTCACGCTGGCGCTGGAGGATCCGATCCGGGTCGCCGAGGATGCGGCCGTACTGGATGTCCTCAGCGAGGGTCGGCTCGAAATCGGTTTCGGCGCAGGCGGTTCCAGGCATGCCTTCGAATTGTTCGGCCTGGCCGGCGCGGATCGGCAGCAGGTGTACGCCGATAAGCTGGCGACGCTGACCGCCGCGCTGGCGGGTGCGCCGCTGGTCGGGGACCGCGGCCTCAATCCGCCCGCGCGGACGCTGCGGGACCGGATCTGGCAGGCGACCTTCTCGGCTTCGGGGGCGGCGCGTGCGGGACTGGCGGGGGACGGCCTGCTGCTGTCGAAGGCGCAGCCGCGCGAGCCGGCGGCCCCGGACGCCACCCTGTGGGAGATCCAGACACCACTGCTGGACGCGTACCTGGATGCGCTACCCACCGGCGTCGAGGCCCGAATCGGTGCGTCCCGAGGCGTTTTCGTGGCCGACGACCACGACACCGCCTGGGCGCTCGCCGAACGCGGCGCGGCGCGCTTCCTGGATCAATTGCGCCGTAATGGCGGTCCGGAATTGGCGACCACCGTCGAGGAGGTGCTGCGCGACTCCTTCATCGGCACCCCCGACGAGGTCGTCGCACAGCTCACGGCGGATGCCGCACTGCGGCACGCCACCGATTTCATCGTGCAGGTGCACCCGGTCGACCCCGGCCAGGAGGCCACCCTGCGCTCCATCGAACTCATAGCCACCAAGGTTGCGCCGCAACTGGGTTGGCGGGAAGGAACGAATCCGTGACCGACGTGATCGACGCTGTACTGGGCGCGCGGGCGGAGGGCGTACACGCGCTCCGGCAGGAGCGCCCGGCCGTGGTAGCGCACGCCCAGGGCGTGTACGACGCCCTGCTGGACGGGCCCGCGGCCGCTTCCGTGGGACGCGAGCGCCTCATCGCCGCGGCGGTGGCCGTGGCCGAGCTGGCGGGTGCGCCGGAGCTGGCCGCGCACTATGCCGGGCTGGGAACCGCGCCCGCACAGGGTGATTCGGTGCTGGCCGCCATTCTGCGGCATGCGGCGCTGGTGACGACCACGCCCGCCGCGGCGACCCGCGCGGATATCGAGGCGCTGGCGGCCGCCGGGCTGTCCGAGCGCGACATCGTGACGGTGGCGCAGCTCATCGGCTTCGTGCACTTCCAGGTCCGGCTGCTGGCCGGTCTCACTTTGATCGGAGCCGGACATGAGTGAACCGATCGTGCCCGGTGCCGAACTGATCAGCGAGGTGCGCAGCGTCGAACCCGGCCGCCGCCCGGCCGGATTCACGCAGGAGCAGCTGGATTGGGTGCCGTGGGTGGAGCCCATCCGGCGCGCCGACGCCGACGAGCAGCAGGCCCCGTTGCTGGAGGGTGACCGGGGCATCGGCCCGTACTTCCGGGTGCTGGCGCGCAATGCCGGGGTGCTCGCGCATCGCAGCGGCAATGACAAGGAGATCTTCTACGGTCGCGGCGGATTGGGCCGTGCCGAAAGGGAACTCGCCGCCACCGTCACCTCACGGCACAACGGCTGCGAGTACTGCGCCTCGGTGCATTCGCGGTTCACCACCGCCCTGTCGAAGCGCGGCGACGATGTGCAGCGCCTGCTGGACGAGGGCAACGGGGTGCGTATCGACGAAAGATGGGACGCCATTGTCGATTTCGTGGACGCGCTGGCCGCCAATCCGCCGCGCGCCGACCACACGCATATCGAACGGCTGCGGGGACAGGGTCTGACCGATACCGAAATTCACGATCTGGTGCTGTCCACGGCCTCGTTCTCCTGGGCCAATCGGCTCATGCTCACGCTCGGTGAACCGGAGGTTCCGCAGGCGAGTTGAGAGCTTCCCGGAACCTCACAAAGGGGGTTGCCACACTGTCGCAGCAACCGCATGATGTGAGGATCTCCGTGACAGCTTCCCCGGAGTGCCGGTGCTCGGTGAGTCTCCCTGAAACCCCAGGTAGGCCAGCGTCTAGCCCGGTCTCGAAAAAAAACTAGATTTTTCCTCGAAAAGCTTCCCGAGGCGTGGTCCGGCTCGGTATGGTCCCGATGGCAAACAGTCAGTGAAGCAACACTGGCACCCGTTATTCGATCGGAGCACCACCATGACCGACCTCATCTCGAACGTACTCGTGCAGACCATCCTGAAGCTGCTCGCGACCGGCTCGGCGAGCGGTTCCGCCAAGTAGCCACGCGAGTGCCACCTTTCGGCTACTGCGCGGGAGCCGACGAGGTACTGAAGGGCCTGATCCATGACGAGGGGATCGGGCCCTTCGTCATGTCTGGGGTAAATGTCCGGTTGGGCGGGGCGCCACGCTGGTCGCCGCGCGACCCGTCATTTGCGCGGAAATAGATTCTAAAAAACTCCTGTAAAAGTATTCCGTCCAGTTCGTCTGCTCTGTATCGTGTTGAGTGGCAAACGATCAGTGACTTTCGGGCCAATACGGCATCGGAATGCGTTTCTTCCCCCGGAACCGCGTTCCGAACCTGGGGCGGTTCCCCTGCCAATACCCGCCGCCTCAGGTGCGATGTACTGGCCCGAAGCAGCTGAGCCAACTTTCGGCTATCGCGCGGGATGTCGAAGGTGCAAACGAAGGGCCCGATCCATGACGAGGGGATCGGGCCCTTCGGTATTGTCTGGCGCAATGTCACAGGAAACGAACGCGGGAAGAATGTACGCCGGGCAGCCCGTAGAAGACCGGCAACGGCAGCGTCGTGCGCGTTTTCTGGAGTCGGGGCTGACGGTGTTCGCGCGAGACGGATACGCAAACAGCTCCGTCGGCGCTATCTGTAAGGACGCCGGCCTCTCCTCACGGCAGTTCTACGAGGAGTTCACCGGGCGCGAATCGCTGCTGCTCGAGCTCTACGAGCAGATCGACCGCGAATCACGGGAAGCCGTGGCGGCCACCATCGCCGAGCACTCCGATGCGAACGCCATCGATATCATCGACGCGGCAGTGCGCGCCTATATCGAGTCGATCGGGCGCGATCCGCGAAAAGCCCGGGTCGCGCTCGTCGAGGTCGTCGGCGCCGGACCGAAGGTCGAGAAGTTCCGGCTCGAGCTGCGCCGCGCCTGGGGCGCACTGCTCGCCAGCGCCGCCGAGGATGCCGCCATGCACGGCGAAATCCCGCCCGGTGACTACGAGATGCGCGTGCTGGCGATCATCGGCGCCGTGAACTACGTGGTGGACGCCTGGAGCGGTTCCGATCCCAGGTCGCCGCTGGACGAGGTCATCAGCGTGCTGCGGCGCGTCATCATGGGCGCCGTCAGCGCCTGACCGCACGTCAACCGCCCTCGGCCGCACCGATTTCCATTCCCCGGTGCGCACCGGGGGCGGTACCGTGGCGGGCATGTACGGGGTCACCAGCCGAACCGCATTTCGCGCCGAAGACGGGCCGCGAGTGATAGCGTCGATGGCGCTCGATTCGTAGTGAAAACCAAGCTGCGAAGCGGCAGTTGCTAGAACAAGTAGTCGTCTAGGCGAGTTGCGTCGGACGTAAAAAGCTCGATGGAAACCACGTAAGACCCTGATGTTCAAGGGCGATGGTACTGCCACGAGCAGACCTGTTACACCGGTAGCAGGCCAACCCTGACGGAGTGATCCATCAGGTCGTAGAAGTGGGTTGCGTTGTGCGACAGACCTCTACGAACGGGAATTCGTAGTACGCACCAGTGCTCGAAGCGCCCGCGCCGGAGATGCGACGCGGGCACCCGCATTCGTACGGGGCCCACTCGCCCCGTGTGGCCACCATGGTCTCAGTTCCGCCAACGCCCCTCCAGTCGCAAGCAAACCCCGTAGCGGGCCAGCCAGCCGGTCATACCGTCCACCTGGCAACGCCGCCCGGACTTGATCTTGCTCCTGCGCCCGCGTAAGCCCGGCTCCCACCCGAAGTCGATCGTGGGAGCGGGCAGCTCAGCCGGAGCAGCACCGCCGCGGGCGGCGCGGCCGCAATGCCCGAAACGGTTGGTGGCGGGAAGCTTCCCGGTGGTGCGCGCGCAGGCCAGCGGGGTGCGGCTCGATCAGGCGGGCAGGCGGTAGCGTGCGGGGCGTGGAGACTGTGCCGATTCAGATGCCGGACGGGTCGACGGTGACTGTGTGGTTGATTCCGGCGAAAGGTGCGCATCGGCATCCGATTACCGCTGACGCACCGCGGCCCGTCGTCGTGATCGTGCCGGGGCTGGGGGTGCCGGGGGAGTATTACTCGCTGTTCGGAAATCCCTTGGCGGCGCGGGGATTCGATGTCGCCCTGCTGGAGCTGCGCGGGAATGGCGACAGGCGGCCGAAGGCGAATCCGCCCGGCACCTACGGCTATCAGGAATTGGTGTCGGTGGATTTTCCGGCCATGTTCCAGGTGGTGCGCAACAGGTTTCCCGACAGCACCCCGTATCTGCTCGGGCACAGCATGGGCGGGCAATTGGGCGTCATGTACGCCTCCCGGATCAGGGGGCGGCTCGGCGGGCTGATTCTCATCGCCTCCGGAACGCCGTATCACCGCGGCTACCGGGGTTTGGCCGCGCCGGGATTCCTGCTGGGCAGTGCCGCAGTCTCTTTGGCCGCCAATCTCGCCGGCTTCTGGCCCGGCGATAAGATCAACGCGGGCGGCTTCGGCCCCCAATCGAAGGTGCTGATCGCCGATCTGGCGCGCCTGGCCCGCACCGGGCGGTTCGAGCCGGCCGGTGCGGATATCGATTACGAGGAGCGCATCGGCCGGCTGAAACTGCCGGTGCTGTCCATCACCATGACCGGCGACGAGCGCACCCCGCCCGGCTCGGCCCGGCACCTGCTGGACAAGCTGCCCAGGGCCGACATCACGACCTGGCACAACCCGGCGCCGCTGGGCCACAACGGGTGGATCAGCGACCCGGGTTCCACCGTCGACTACGTCGAAAAGTGGCTCAGGGACAGGTGAGTCAGGCGTCCTTCTCGATGAGCGTCCGGGTGAAGAACTCGTAGATGAGCGAGGCCTGGAATGCGGACTGCTTGTTGTCGGCCGCGCCGCCGTGCCCGCCCTCGATGTTCTCGTGGTACCAGACCGGATGGCCCTGGGATTCCAAGAGCGCGGCCATCTTCCGGGCATGGCCCGGGTGGACACGGTCGTCGCGGGTGGAGGTGGTGAGCAGGATCGGCGGGTACTTCGCGTCCGGATCGGTGTTCTGATACGGCGAGTACTTCGAGATGTACTCCCACTCCTCCGGCTTGTCCGGGTCACCGTATTCGGCGATCCAGGACGCGCCCGCCAGCAGCAGGTGGTAGCGCTTCATATCCAGCAGCGGGACCTGGCAGACGATGGCGCCGAACAGTTCCGGGTAGCGGGTGAGCATGACGCCCATGAGCAGACCGCCATTGCTGCCGCCGACCGCGCCCAGCTGATCGTGGGTGGTGATGCCGCGTGCGACCAGGTCCCGGGCGATCGAGGAGAAGTCCTCGTACACCCGGTGCCGGTTGGCCTTCTGTGCGGCGGTGTGCCATTCGGGCCCGTATTCGCCGCCGCCGCGAATATTGGTCATCACCCAGGTGCCGCCGCGTTCGAGCCAGCCCATACCGGCCGCACCGCTGTAGGCGGGGGTGCGCGAGACCTCGAAACCGCCGTAGCCGGACATCACCGCCGGACCGGGGGTGCCGCGCCGATCACGGTGTCGCAGTACAAAATACGGGATCATAGTGCCGTCGTCGGAGCGGGCGAAGAACTGCTCGGTCTCCACGCCGGCGGCGTCGAAGAATTCCGGCTCCTTCTTCAGCATTTCGGTGGCGCCGCCGACCGAACTCGTCAGCAGCGTGGTCGGACTGGTGAAACCGCTTGTCGAGAGCATGAATTCGTCGCCGCCCTCGAGCGGGTCGAGATTCATGACACTGGTGGTGGCCATGGGCGGGGCATCGCCGAGGACTTCGCGTACCCAGCCGTCCGGGCCGGGGGTGACCACGTGCAGTTTGGTCTGCACATCTTCCAGGGTGATGAGCAGCAGGTGGTTCTCGGTCCAGCCGTAACCGTGCAACGCGGTGTGCTCGTCGGGGGTGAAGAGCACCTCGAAATCGCGTGCGCCGCCGAGGAATCGCTCGAAATCGATGACCAGCAGCGCACCCGCCGGATAGCTGACCTCGCCGATCTCCCACGGCGATTTCAACCGCACCAGCAGCCAGTCCTTGTACCAGGATTCGGAGGCGTCGCTGGGTACCTCGATGCGCCGCCGGCTGCCGTCGTCTTCGAGCAGGAAGACCTCTTCATTGAAGAAGTCGGTGGCGCGACCGGCGAAATGCCGTTCGTAGCCGGGGGTTCGGTCGTATCCGGCGGAGACGGCGACATCACCGGCCTCGCCCTCGAAGACGGTGACGGCCTCGGTCAGCGGCGTTCCGCGCTTCCAGCGCTTGGCGATGCGCGGATATCCGGAGTCGGTGAGCGAGCCGGGACCGAAATCCGTTCCGACATAGACCGTATCGACATCGATCCAGCGGATTTCCGATTTGGCCTCGGGGAGATAGAACCCGCCGTCCGCCGGTTCGCGGAAAGTCCTTGTCTCGATATCGAATTCCCGCACCACCTTGGCGTCCGCCCCGCCGCGCGACAGGCTGATCAGAGCCTGGTGCTGTTCGGGCCGCAGGACCGCGGCCCCGCTCCACACCCAGTTCTCACCCTCGAGCTCGGCGAGCGCGTCCAGGTCGATCAGCACCTCCCAGGCGGGCTCGTCCTTGGCGTATTCGGCGAAAGTGGTGCGCCGCCACAGTCCCTTGGGGTGCTCGCCGTCCCGCCAGTAGTTGTAGAGCCACGACCCGCGCCGCCCGGGATAGGCGATGCGCGTATCGGTATCGAGCATGTCGAGGATGCGCGCCTCGAGCCCGCTGAACCGTTCCGAGGCCGCGAACCGCTGCAGCACCACCTCGTTGTGCGCCCGCGCCCAATCCAGCGCACGATCACTGGTGACTTCTTCCAGCCACAGGTACGGGTCCGTCACGGTCTCGCCATCACCGGTCATGACATACATTCTTGCCGAGTCCGGAGGGGCGTGGTGCCGGGAACCCTCAGTACGATTGCTGGGTCTATGCCGATCCGCTCCAGGAGGTCCCGGATTGCCGTATCAGTCGCCGGAACAGACCGGGCCCAGACTGTGGGAGCAGCACTGCTGCCTGCCGCTGCTGCCGTCGGCCGATATTTCCGAATTGGCCCGCTACCCGCTCGGCTCGTATCTGTCGGTGAACGTGGGGTATTCGCCGCAGTCCACCCGGGATGCGCTGCTGCTGCTGGACCAGTTCCGGCGGGATGCCCTGGCGGACGGCCGATTCCGGCTGGTCGAGCGGACCGCGGATGCCGCCCGGCCGGATCCCGACACCATCGCGCTGGCCTTCGATCTGGAGGACTCCGGCCCGCTCGGCGGCGACCTCGACAACGTGAAGATGTTCTACGACCTCGGCGTGCGCTCGCTGCTGCCCAGCTACAACTACGCGAATCCGGCCGGATGTGGCTGCCTGGATGCGGAGGACACCGGCCTCACCGCATACGGCCGCGATCTGATCCGCACCCTCAATGCGGTCGGCATGTTCGCCGACGGCTCGCACTGTTCGGTGCGCACCGGACTGGACATTGCCGATATCACCGCTGTCCCGATGATCTACAGCCATTCCAATTTCGCTGCGCTGCGGGCGCATCCGCGCAATATCACCGACGACCAGGCGCGGGCATGCGCCGGCACCGGCGGGGTGATCGGCATCAATGGCGTGGGAATCTTTCTCGGCCGCAATGAACCCGGTCAGCGGGCCGAGCGCATCGAGGCCATGGCGGACCACATTGCCTACGGCGCGATGCTGGTCGGAATCGAGCACATCGGCGTCAGCTCGGACTTCTCCTTCGACGGCGACGACTTCAATGCGGAGATCGCGCGCAATCCGGAGATCTTCTCGGCGGAATTCACCCGCTACGGCCCGCTGCAGTGGACGCCGCCGGAGGATCTGCTCGGTGCATCCGAGGTGCCCGGCCTGAACGAGGTGCTCGCCGGTCGCGGCTTCTCCGCCGCCGAGCGCGCGGCCGTATTCGGCGGAAATTTCGCGCGAGTAGCGCAGCAGGTCTGGCGCGATTGAGCTGCGCCGCTAGACTCGAAAGCGGTGTTTGCCCTGCTCCTGCCATTCCTGAAGCTGAAAGGGATGAACAATGACGCAGCTCGATCGCACGGTGCAGAAATTCGTCGACGCTATCAATGCGCACGATTCCGATACCTTTTTCGAAACCTTGAGCGAAGACGCCAGCATGTCCGATGACGGCAATGAGCGGAATCTCGCTCAATGGACCGATTCGGAGATCTTCGCCACCAATGCCCGCATGAGTGTCGAATCCACCACCAGCCCCACCGAATTCGTCGCCGACTACAGCAATGACCGGTGGGGGAGCATGCGCACGGCCTGGCGCTTCACCGTCCGCGACGGCCTCATCAGCCGCTTCGAAACCGGGCAGGCTGGAGCGTAATTCCTGATCTCGCAAGGATCGGGGTAACTCCGGGGGTACCCCCGAAACTCAGGGCGCACCCGACCGCCGGCACGGGTTGCCAGCTGATATGGCTCCCAACTGCCCGCTAAAGATTCGGGGAGGCGGAAGAGCTAGGCTCGGGGGCGTGACTTCCCACTACGATGTCGTCGTTCTCGGCGCTGGTCCCGGCGGTTACGTCGCCGCGATCCGCGCCGCTCAACTCGGCCTGCGAACAGCAATCGTCGAGCAGAAATACTGGGGTGGCGTGTGC
>NZ_JAODNK010000111.1 GCF_025465275.1 Nocardia sp.
CGAGAGGATTTGAACCTCCGGTCCCCGTGAAGGGACAACTCATTAGCAGTGAGTCCCATTCGGCCGCTCTGGCACGCCTCCTGGAGCCTTCTCTTACGAGGGCGCCGGTCCTTTCGAACCGCCGGGATGAAAGATTACACAGCAGTCGACCAATAGACAAAACGGCTGGTCAACGTAGGTGACTGTCGAACCAATCGAAGATCCGGGTGCGTGCGTCGAGGGTGAAGGCGTCATCGAGATCGGCCGGTTCGAAGCCGGGATGGTCGGGGCGGTGGTGCAGCCCCGGGTAGCTGACCACGAGGGTGGCGACAACGGCGCGGGCCGCGGCATCACGCAGGCGATCGATGTGGTCCGGCGGCGTGCGCGGATCGTCCGCACCGAACAGGCCCAGCCACGGCGCCTTCAGATCCGGGGCGGCGGCGATGAGCGCGACAGCCTGTGGGGTGAGCGCGGTTTCGATGCCGGGCGCGGCCACACTGACGGCAGCACCGATCCGGCGATCGGTGGCCACCAGGGCCGCAGCGGTGCCCGCCGAGTCGAAGCCGAGCACGCCGACGCAGTCGCGGAAGACACCGCGGCCGGTCAGCCAGTCGAAACAGGCGTCGAAGTCTTCGAAAAGGTCCGCGCCGAACACTTTGTCGGGAACCACGCCGTTGGCTCGATGGAACAGGTCGGGGGCGACGACGGTCCAGCCGTCGTCGGCCAATGACCGCATGAGTTCCAGCAGTGGGTCGGTGAACTCGCGTGATTCGTGCAACACCACGATGCCGCCGCGTGCGTGACCGTCCGGTTCGATCACTATGAGAGGAACTTTGGTCTTCTCGTGCACAGGCGCAAGATCTCGGAAAATGCCCGCCATGCAGCCAGAGTAGTTGCGCAAGGTAACTTCGGGATTAATGTTTGCCGGAGGCCTCCGGCCCGGAGATTTTCCGAGTACGGCACCACCGGACGGGGCCGATTCGGCCGGGACATAGGCTGGAGCTGTGAGCGCGCACATCCGTCCGGACCTCGATGCCATCCCGGCCTACGTGGCCGGCCGCAACCAGCCCGGCGTGGTGAAGCTGGCCAGCAATGAGACCACCTTCCCACCGCTGCCCTCGGTAGCCAAGGCCATTGCCGAGGCCGCGGAGCTGGTGAACCGGTATCCGGATAACTCGGCGATCGAATTGCGTACCGCCATCGCGGAATTCCACGGCGTCGAGGTGGCTAATGTGGCGGCCGGTTGCGGCAGTGTCGCGATCTGCCAGGAGCTGGTGCAGATCACCTGCCTCGCACCCACCGATGAGGTGCTGTTCGCGTGGCGTTCGTTCGAGGCGTACCCGATCGTCGCCCAGGTGGCCGGGGCCAAGGCCGTGCAGGTGTCGCTGGACGGCGAGTACGCCCATGATCTGGACGCACTCGCGGCGGCGGTGACGCCGAATACCCGCGTGGTGATCGTCTGCAATCCCAACAATCCGACCGGTACCGCGCTCGGGGCGGCGGCCATCACCCGCTTCCTGGATGCCGTGCCGACGGACGTGCTGGTGGTGCTGGACGAGGCCTACTACGAGTACATGCGCCTCGACGATCACCCGAACGGTGTGGAGCTGGGCCGCGACCGCCCGAATGTGCTTGTGCTGCGCACCTTCTCGAAGGCGTACGGGCTGGCCGGGTTGCGCGTCGGGTACGCGGTCGGCGATCCGCGGGTCATCACCGCACTCATGAAGGTGCATATCCCGTTCAGCGTGAACCGGGTGGCGCAGGCCGCGGCGATCGCCTCGCTGGAGGCGCGGCACGAACTGCTGGAGCGCACGGACGCCGTTGTGGCGGAACGTGATCGCATGCGGGACGCGCTGCTCGCGGCGGGTTACCTGGTGCCGGTCAGCTCATCGAACTTCGTATGGCTGCCGCTGGGCGCCCGCAGCGCCGAGTACGGCGCGGCGAGCGCCGAAGCGGGCGTGCTCATCCGCCCCTACGGCGCCGACGGTGTGCGGGTCACCGCGGGCGACCCGCACGAGAACGATCTCTTCCTGAGCTTCGCGACCGCACCGGAGACCCTCGCCCGCTTCCTGGGCTGAGCCACAGTCGATTTCGAACGGGGCCGCGCCTCAGCCGATGCCGAGTCCGTCGGCCAGGGTCTGCCAGGAGCGCGGTAATTCGTCGGCCCAGTAGGGCCACGAGTGCGTTCCGGTGAGGCGGCGGTCCACCACCGCCGGAATGCCGAGCTGACCGAGGCGGTCGGCGAGCTGACGGGTGCACATGTCCGCGCCGGCCTCGAGTGGTCCGCCGAACAGAATGGCGCTGCGCGCGTCCGGATTCCCGGGACCGTCGTGCTCACCGGGGATGCCGCTGCCGGAGGACAGGTAGATGGCCTTGCCGCGCAACGCTTCCGCGTGATTCACCACATCGTGTTCGGCCCACTGCGGATTGTCGGACGGCCCGAACATATTGTCCGGATCGCCGCCGAAGGTGCCGACCACGGCGCGCGCCTGGGCCTGGCCGAAGTCGGAACTCATTGCGTAGCAGCCGCTGTGCGCCCCGATCGCCCGGTAGAGGTCCGGATGACGCACCGCGAGCATCATCGCGCCCTCAGCGCCCATGGAGACGCCCGTAAGGCCGTTCATACCGTTGCCCTCGAAGCGTGAGTCGAGCAGCGGCGGCAGTTCCCGGGTGAGGAAGGTTTCCCAGCGATTGGTGCCGAGCTTGGGATCGGCGTGCAGCCAGTCGGTGTAGTAGCTGGCGGGCCCGCCGAGGGTGAAGACCACATTCACGTTCTTGTCGGCGAAGAACTTCAGCGCGCCGCCTTTGACGGCCCAGTTGTTCACATCGGGTGCGGCGCTGCGCCCGTCGAGCAAGTAGAGGGTGGGGCGTGGGGTGTCGCGCTTGGCGGGCACCAGCACCTGCACGTCAACGATGCGTCCCATGGCGGGTGAGGCGACGGAGACGCGCAGCAGGCGGTCACCCACATTCTCGATCTGCGCGATGGCCGCGTGCAGCGGATGCACGGGATCGACTGCGGGCGGCGACTCTTCATTGGAGCCGGAGTCGACCGGCGGTTGCGCGAGGGACAGCGGCGGCGTCAACACCGCCGCACCGGCGAACAGTGCGGCGCTGGCGAAGGCGCCGGCAAGGCGACGCCGTACTCCACGGCGGCGAACCACAGCACCGATCCTGCCAGAAGCCGGCCGGGGGCAAGGTCACGCGCTCAGCGAGTCCGGCCAACGGTGAGTCGCGCCACATTTCGAGGGTCACCGCTGCGTACAGCGGTGGGCACCGGCTCGAAAGCCGGTGCCCACCTCTGGTTTTCCAGCGGAAGCGGAGGGATTTGAACCCCCGGTCGCTTTCACGACGTCCGCTTTCAAGGCGGATGCATTCGGCCGCTCTGCCACGCTTCCAGGGCACTGATCGTAGCGGATGCGCCCGGCGGGGCTAGTCGGAGCGGTGATCGGAGGCCAGGTTGACCAGTTCCATGACGGCGGCGACAGCGGCGAGCTGCTGCGGCGTGAACAGGTCGACGAAATAGTGGCGGACGGCGGCGACGTGACCGGGGGCGGCGGCGCGCAACCGGCGCATGCCCTCATCGGTGAGCTGTGCGAGCACGCCGCGACCGTCGTCCTCGCAGGCGGTGCGGCGGACCACGCGCTGGCCCTCGAGGCGGCGGATCTGATGGGTGAGGCGGCTGCGGGAGGAGAACACGCCGTCCGCGAGATCGCTCATGCGCAGGGACCGGCCGGGCGCCTCGGAGAGTTTCACGAGAATGCGATAGTCGGCGAAGGACAGCGCGCTGTCACGTTGCAATTGCCGATTGAGGTCGGCCATCAAGCGCTGGGAGCCGTCCATATAGGCCCGCCACGCGCGTTGCTGTTCCGGAGTGAGCCATCTCGGTTCGACCGCCAGGCGACCCCCGGCTTCGACTGCCACCGAGTCAGTCTATCCAAGCGCCCGCGTCCCCAAGCGAGCTGCCGAACCAGCCGCCGAGGAAAACCCTTATGGTTCGCGGCCCGTCTCGTTCTGGACTGACTGGAGCGGGGGAGCGAAGCGGAGGAGCGGAAGGAGGGAAGAACGAGACTCCAGGGCCGCGAACCCGCCGCAGCGAAGCGGCGGCAAATAGACACAGACCCGCCGCAGCGAAGCGGAGGCAATTAGATACGGTAGGAGGAGATCATGGTGCGGCTCAGGTCATCGAGTGTGGTGCAGCCCGAAAGTCCCATGGCCGCATCGAAATCCGCGAGCAGCGAGCGCAGGGCGTGCCGTACGCCGTCCCGGCCCGCCAGGCCCAGGCCGTAGGCCCAGGGGCGGCCGTACAGCACGGCCTTGGCGCCGAGCGAGAGCGCGATCATGATGTCGGAGCCGGTGCGGATGCCGGAGTCGAAGAGCACATCGGCGCGATCTCCGACGGTCGCGACAATGGTGGGCAGTGCGTCGAGCGAGGCGATGGCGCCGTCCACCTGACGGCCGCCGTGATTGCTCACGATCACCGCATCCGCGCCCGCGTCCACACATTGGCGCGCGTCATCGGGGTGCACGACGCCCTTGACCGCGATGGGCAATTCGGTCCAGTCCCGCAGTCGCGCGATATCGGCGGGCCGCAGACCGTGATTGCCGAAGAGCCCGAGCCAGGTGAGGACGGCCGCCCGCATGGCCTCTTCGCTCTCCTCCGGCGGCACGGCCAGTTTCGCGCGGAACACCGGATCGGAGAGGTAGTTGGCCATGCCTTTGCCGTGCAGGAACGGCAGGTGCCCGAGTGCCAGATCCCGCGGCCGCCAGCCGAGGGCGGGCGTATCGATGGTGACGACAATGGCCTTGGCGCCGGCCTTTTCGGCGCGCTCGACGAAGGAGCGGGCCAGTTCCGGATCGTTGGGCCAGTAGAGCTGGTACCACCAGTCGCCGGCCAGGGCGCCGGCCTCCTCGATGGTGGAGGAGCCCGCGGTGGAGAGCACCATGCCGATGCCGAGCTCCCGGGTCACCTCCGCGACCACGGTCTCGCCGCGCTCGTGCAGCAGGCCGAGCACACCGATGGGTGCGGTGAGAACGGGTGCGGCCAAATGGGTTCCGAGCACTTCCACCGACAGATCGCGGGCGCCGGGCCCGCTGGTGCCGCGCAGCATGCGGGGCATGAGCCGGTATTTCTCGAAGGCGTGCAGATTGGCTGCCGCGGTGCGTTCGGCCGAGGCGCTGCCGGCCACATAGGCGAAGGCCGCCGGTTCCAGTTCTTCCCGGGCCCGTGCTTCGAGTCCCGCCGCCGTCATCGGTAGCGAAGGGACGATGCCTGCGAGTCCGGAAAGATAGATCTCGTTCTGGAAATCGACGAAACTGCTCATTCGGCAAACGCTAGTACCAACACCCAGGGTGCGGGCGGGGTCGGAAGTTCTTTCCCGGCGCGTAACTTACGGCGGAATCGTTGCCGTTCTAGCGGTTGCGGACACGCACCAGCGCTCGCGGCGACTCGGCGGCGACAAAGCCGGAAATTGCCATTGCGGTGAAGATGGTCAGCGCGCCCACGGCGGTCAGTATGCCGATCATGGTTTCTCCCTTTTCGAAGTGGTCACTCCACGATGACCGGAGAAGCTGACAGGATGCTGTGTCCCCGCCGAGCCTGGCCTGACAGTAATCGTTGAGCACGGGCCGTACGCTCGGTTTCATGTATGCGGTGACACTCGACGGATTCGGTGAGCCCGATGTCATGAAATGGGCGCAGGTACCCGACCTGCCCGCGCCCGGACCGGGCGAAGTATTGATCGAGGTGGTGGCCGCGGGGGTGAACCGCGCGGACCTGATGCAACGCCAGGGCTTCTATCCCCCGCCGCCCGGAGCGAGTGAGACGCTCGGCCTCGAATGCTCCGGCGTGATCGCGGCGGTCGGCCCGGGTGTGCGGGATTGGCATCAGGGCGACCAGGTTTGCGCATTGCTCTCCGGCGGCGGTTATGCCGAGCGGGTGCTGGTGCCCGAAACCCAGGTGCTGCCGGTGCCCGAGGACCTGGATGTGGCTGCGGCAGCGGCGCTTCCGGAGGTCGCGGCCACGGTCTGGTCGAATCTGGTGATGCGGGCGGGCCTGCGCAGCGGGCATTTGCTGCTGATTCACGGCGGCGGTAGCGGAATCGGCACGCACGCCATTCAGGTGGGCCGGGCGCTGGGCGCTCGGGTCGCGGTGACGGCCGGGTCGCAGGAGAAACTGGAGCGCTGCCGGGAACTGGGCGCGACGGTGCTGATCAATTACCGCGAGCACGATTTCGTGACCGTGATCCACAGCGAATATCCCGGCGCGGACATCATTTTCGACAATATGGGCGCGGCCTACCTGGAACGCAATGTGGAGGCGCTCGCCGAGGACGGCCAACTGGTCATCATCGGTATGCAGGGCGGTGTGAAGGCCGAACTGAATCTCGCTGCGCTGCTTGCCAAACGCGGCACGATTCATGCCACCAATCTGCGCCGCCGCCCCGCGCACGGCCACGGCTCCAAGGCCGAGATCATTACCGAGCTGCGGAAGCACCTGTGGCCGATGATCGCCGAAGGCACCGTCGTTCCGGTGGTTTCGGCCGAACTGCCCATTTCCGATGTGGCGCAGGCGCACCGGCTGCTGGACTCCGCCGATTCGGTCGGCAAAGTCATCCTGCGGATCGAATAACCCCGGAGAACTACGTGTCGAGGGCGGTAAGAGCCCGGCCCAGCTGATCGATCTCGAATTTCGTCGTATACGGCGCGAGGCCGATGGTGACGGCCCCGCCCTCGTCATTGACGCCGAGCGCATCGAGCAGCCGGCTGCCGCCGTGCGATCCGCTGAGGGTGCCGATGCGGGCATCGGCCAGCTTGGCGGAGACCTTTTCGGCCTGCATACCGGAGATGGTGAAACTCACCGTCGGAATGCGGGTCGAGGCACGGCCGATGACGGTCAGGTTCGGGATCTGGTCGAGCACCGACATCAGATGTTCGAAGAGCTGATCGTGGTAGTCCTGCAGTGAGGTGATGGACATTTCGAGGCGTTCGCGGCGGGTGCCGGTGGCGCGTTCGTCGAGTCCGGCCAGGAAGTCGATGGAGGTGGCGAGCCCCGCCAGCAGTGCGTACTGGTGGCCGCCGACCTCGAGTCGTTCGGCCCCCTTGGCATACGGATTCAGCGACATGGACGGAATGCGGTCCAGGAACGCGGGATCGCGGAAGACCAGCGCACCGATCTGCGGGCCGCCCCAGGCGGGTGCGCTCAAAGCGATGACATCGGCATTGAGTTCGTCGATATCGATGAGCGCGTAGGGCGCGGCGCCGAAGCAGTCGGCGACCAGCAGACCGCCGACTTCGTGCACGCGGTCGGCTGCCACTCGCACGGCGGGTGCGGAGCCGACAATGGGCGAGGCGGCCGTCAATGCGACCAATCGAGCGGTGGGACCGATGAGTTCCTCGAACTGCCAGGCCGGCATTTCGCAGGTCTCGATCTCCACTTCGGCCCAGCGCACATGCGCGCCATAGCGATTGGCGATGCGCAGCCACGGCGCGACATTCGCTTCGTCATCCAGGCGCGACAGCACGATCCCGGTGCCCAGACCCAGCCGGGAGCTCAGCGATTCGGACAGCCAGGCCAGCAGTACCGCGCGATCCGGGCCGAGCACCACGCCCGCCGGATCACCGCCGACCAGATCCGCGACCGCCTCGCGGGCCGCCTCCAGAATGGCGGCGCTGCGCTTGGCGGCGCCGTGCCGATTGGTGTGCGAGAAGGCGGAGGTCCGGAAACCCGTTGATACGGCCCGCGATACCGAATCCGGAACCAACATGCCTGCTTGCGGGTCCAGGTGGATCCAGCCGTCGCCCAGGCCAGGTATGAGGCCCCGAACCCGTGCGACGTCGTAAGTCATGCTGGCCACTCTAAAGGCAGAGGGCAAGTCGGCGTAACGGTGTGCGGTGTTTGGGTGGGTGCCGCTTAGCGCCGCCGACGATGACGGGACATGATGGGGGCATGACGCAATCGGATGGGGCGCCGGAATCCATTGTCGTGATCGGCCCCGAGGGCAAGCCACTGATGATTCCAGCCGCCGTGCAGGTGGGCGGTGACCCTGTCGAGTTCACCGGACAGGTTGTCGGTGCGGCTAATTCCGACGAATCGGGCGAGCAGGACGAATCACTCGCCGACATGGTGGAACAGCCCGCAAAGGTCATGCGCATCGGCACCATGATCAAACAGCTGCTCGAGGAAGTCCGGCACGCGCCGCTCGACGACGCCAGCCGCACCCGGCTGCGAGACATCCACAGGACGTCCATTCGCGAACTCGAACAGGGTCTCGCGCCCGAACTCCGCGAAGAGCTCGAGCGCCTCGCCCTGCCGTTCAGCGATGACGTCATTCCGTCCGATGCGGAACTGCGAATTGCCCAGGCGCAGCTGGTCGGTTGGCTGGAAGGTCTCTTCCACGGCATCCAGACCGCACTGTTCGCCCAGCAGATGGCAGCCCGCGCACAACTCGAGCAGATGCGGCAGCTGCCGCCCGGCTCGACGGCCAGCGATCCGCGCGGCCAGCATGGCTCCGCGAGCGGCGGCCAATACCTCTGAAATGCTCTGCCCAGCCCGAAAACCAAACTCCTCCACGACCCTCGATCACACCAACTCCGAGGTCGTGGCCCGCCCGGTTCTGGACTGAGTGGAGCGCGGGGGAGCGCAGCGGAGGAGCGCGGAGGGAGGGAAGAACCGGGTAACAGGGCCGCGACCCCGCCGTAGCGAAGCGGAGGCAAAAGGTACTGAGCTAGGGTCGGGTGCTGTGCCTGCTGCTGCTCCCCCCGACTCGGCGACGATCGAAGTGCGCCCGGACAATGAACCGGTGCCGCTAGTGTCGGACTCCCAGTCCTTCGGTCGCGCCTTCAAGGACTTCCGCGACGGATTCTCCCAGCGTGAGCTATGGCTCGCGCTCGGGTGGCAGGACATCAAGCAGCGCTATCGCCGCTCGGTGCTCGGCCCGTTCTGGATCACCATCGCCACGGGTTTGCAGGCGGCCGCGATGGGTGTGCTCTACGCCACATTGTTCGGGCAGTCACTGAGTTCGTATCTGCCCTACGTGACGGTCGGCTTGATCGTCTGGAATGTGATCAATGCCAGCATCCTCGAAGGCTCGGATGTCTTCATCGCCAACGAGGGACTGATCAAACAGCTGCCGTCGGCACTGAGCGTGCACGTCTATCGCTTGGTGTGGCGGCAGTTCCTGTTCTTCGCGCACAACCTGATCATCTATGTGGTGATGCTGGTCGCGTTCAGCATCTGGCGGCATCTGCACTGGTCGGTACTGCTGGCGATTCCGGGACTGCTGCTGCTGTTCATGAACGCGCTGTGGGTGACGATCGTGTTCGGCATCTTCAGCACCCGGTACCGCGATCTCGCGCCGATTCTGGGTAGCACCACGATGATGCTGTTCGTGCTGACTCCGGTCATGTGGAAGCCCTCGGCCCTCAATGGCGACGCGAGCGATCGCGCGAAGCTGGCGGAGATCATCCCCACCTTCCACTACCTGGAAATCGTGCGCGCACCGCTGCTGGGTGATCCGATCCACCTGCACAGCTGGCTGATCGTGGTGGCCATCACCGTCGTCGGCTGGATCGTCGCGATACTGGCTATGAAGAAGTTCCGTTCCCGCGTCCCCTACTGGGTGTGAAGGCTCCATGACCGACAATGTGAGTATCGAAACCCAGAACGCGTGGGTCGAGTTCCCGATCTTCGACGCCAAATCCCGGTCGCTGAAGAAGGCGGTCCTGGGGTCGGCGGGTGGCGCCATCGGGCGCAATCAATCCGATGTGGTGGTGGTCGAGGCGCTACGCGATATCACGCTGTCGCTGAAGGAAGGCGACCGTGTCGGCCTGGTCGGCCACAACGGCGCGGGCAAATCGACGCTGCTGCGGCTGCTTTCGGGCATCTACGAGCCGACCCGCGGTACCGCGCGGATTCGCGGCCGGGTGGCCCCGGTGTTCGATCTGGGTGTCGGCATGGATCCGGAGGTCTCCGGCTACGACAACATCGTCATTCGCGGCCTGTTCCTCGGGCAGACGCGGAAGCAGATGCTCGCCAAGATCGACGAAATCGCCGAATTCACTGAATTGGGCGACTATTTGGCGATGCCGCTGCGCACCTACTCCACCGGTATGCGAGTACGTTTGGCCATGGGCGTGGTCACCTCCATCGACCCGGAGATCCTGCTGCTGGACGAGGGCATCGGCGCGGTCGACGCGGAATTCATGAAGAAGGCGCGGATTCGCCTGCAGGAATTGGTCTCTCGGTCCGGTTTGCTGGTTTTCGCCAGCCATTCCAATGAATTTCTGGCCCAGCTGTGCGATTCGGCTATGTGGATCGATCATGGACAGGTACGCATGCACGGCGGCATCGAAGAAGTGGTGCGCGCGTACGAAGGCCCGGAGGCGGGCGATCACGTGGCACAGGTGCTGCGGGATTTGGAACGTGAACCGGAACGGAATCCCGCATGAGCGAGCGCAGCGAGCGACCAGAAAGCCCCGTGGACCAGACCACCCCCAACTTCCGCGACGATGCTCGCATCGTCGCCATTGTCGTCACCCATAAACGCAGGGAACTGCTGGCCGAATCGCTGAAGGTGCTCTCCACCCAGACGCGGCCGGTCGACCATCTCATCGTCATCGACAACGGCAACGAGTCCGAGGTCGGCGATCTGGTGCGCAATCAGCCCATCGAATCCACCTATCTGGGTTCGGAACACAATCTCGGCGGCGCGGGCGGTTTCGCGCTCGGCATGCTGCACGCGCTGAGCATGGGCGCGGACTGGGTGTGGCTGGCCGATGACGACGGCCGCCCGGACGGGCCGGAAGTGCTTGCCACGCTGTTCGATTGCGCCAAGCGGCATCAGCTGGTCGAGGTGTCGCCGGTGGTCGCCGATATCGACGATCCGGACAAGCTGGCCTTCCCGCTGCGCCGCGGTGTGGTGTGGCGGCGGCTGCGGTCCGAGCTCGGCGACGAGGATTTCCTGCCGGGCATCGCCTCGCTGTTCAATGGCGCGCTGGTGTCCGCGCAGGCCGTGGACATTATCGGCGTACCCGATCTGCGGCTGTTCGTGCGCGGCGACGAGGTGGAGGTACACCGGCGGCTGGTGCGCTCGGGGCTGCCGTTCGGCACCTGTTTGCAGACCGCCTACCTGCATCCGAACGGGTCGGAGGAGTTCAAGCCGATTCTGGGTGGGCGCATGCACACGCAGTATCCCGACGATCCGGTGAAGCGGTACTTCACCTACCGCAATCGCGGGTACCTGATGTCGCAGCCGGGTATGCGAAAGCTGTTGCCGCAGGAGCTGGCTCGCTTCGGGTGGTACTTCCTGTTGCAGCAGAAGGACCCGCAGGGGTTCATGGAGTGGCTGCGGCTGCAGCGGCTCGGGCGGCGGGAACAGTTCCGCAAGCCCGAGGCCAGTGCGCCGGGCAAGACTCCGTCCTGACGGCGAACGCGCTGGTCGGAAAATCGATTGCGCCGAGGCGGCCGGCCTGAGAGGGTTGTGCCGTTCTTGTTCGGCGCCGCGATCACTTCGGTGATCGCCCGGGGAAAGAAGAGGAGGTGGATTACGTGACTGCAGCACGGATTGTCGTGCCTGCGCGAGGTTCGTTCGATCGAACCGGCGCCCCGCGCGTACCCACCTCGAATTTCCCGCGCTGAGTCCTCGAAGGGGCTCAGCCCGTCGAAGGACTC
Source organism: Nocardia sp. (assembly GCF_025465275.1). Taxonomy (GTDB): domain Bacteria; phylum Actinomycetota; class Actinomycetes; order Mycobacteriales; family Mycobacteriaceae; genus Nocardia. Next base: position 11,648 of record NZ_JAODNK010000111.1, read on the forward strand.
TTCTCTCATGTCTGTGGTCGATTTCGACCTGCTCGCTCCCTACGGCTGGACCGCTTCCGTGGCCGCCGAATACCTTCCGCTGCTCGGTAATTCGCTGATTCCGGCGCGGGTCATCCGCATGGATCGCAGCGAATGCGATGTGGCCGTACCGATCTCGGGTACCCGGCTGCCCGACCAGGCTGCCGCCGTCATCGTGCGGGCCCGCCTCCCACGCTCGGATTCCGAGGTCAACGGCTTGTGCACGGGCGACTGGGTCGCTCTCGGCAGTGACTCGGGGCAGCTGCCCGCCACTCGCGGGATGCTGAACAATGCGGTGGTGCGGCAACTGTTGCCGCGGCGTACCGCCATCGTGCGGGCCGCGGTTTCGGGGCATTCCGATTCCCGTACCCGCTCGGCCGATCAGGTCCTCGCCGCGAATGTCGATGTGGTGCTGATCTGCACGCCCGGTGACGGGGATGTGGATCTCGGGCGCATCGAGCGCATGCTCGCGCTGGCCTGGGAATCCGGTGCGCAACCCGTGGTTGTGCTGACGAAAGCCGAACTGGCTCCGGATCTTTCGCTCGACGAGGTGCGCGCCGTCGCACCCGGCGTCACGGTGCTCGCGGTGAGCGCCGCCACCGGTCTCGGCATGGAGGTACTGACCGCCGTCCTGGACGGCACCGTCGCCCTCCTCGGCCCGTCCGGTGCGGGCAAATCCACGCTCGCCAATGCCCTGCTCGGCTCGGAGGTGTTCGCCACCAACGAGGTTCGTGAAGGCGATAAGCGCGGCCGCCACACCACGGTGCACCGCGAACTCCGCCCACTCCCCACCGGCGGCACCCTCATCGACACCCCCGGCCTCCGCTCCATCGGCCTCTGGGAAGCCGCCGAGGGCCTCGGCCGCACCTTCAGCGATATCGAATCCCTGGCCGCCACCTGCCGTTTCGCCGACTGCTCCCACCACCGGGAGCCCGGCTGCGCAATCCTGGCAGCCATCGAAGCAGGCGCCCTCCCCCAGCGCCGCCTCGACAGCTACCGCAAACTGACCCGAGAAAACGATTGGATGGCCGCCCGCTCCGACACCCGCCTGCGCGCCGAACGCCAGCGCGCCTGGAAACAAATCAACAAAGACCAGCGCCGCATGTACCGAGACCGCACCCAATACGGCCGCTGAGCACCTGGTCAATCGATCACCGGGCCCTGGTGGTGGCGACACGCCCCCAACCTCCACCACCAGAGCCCACTCGGCGCTTCCAGTTCGGGCTACTACCCGAGGCATCTCCGGGGACGGGTTTCATGATCATCAGGAACTGGTGGCGGGGGATTCTCGAGTTATGCCGCCATCAGTTCCTGGTGATCGAATGCCCAGGGGGTCAGTCCTTTTGGCAGGTGAGGTCGGTCGTGGGGAGGGTGCCGTCTCGGAGGTAGGTGTTGACCGCGGAATACACGCAGGTGTTGGGGTAGCGGCCGAAGATCCAGTGGATCGCCACGTTGTCGAGGGTCACCATGCGGGAAGCCGTCAGGGCGCGGTGCATGCCCTCGGCGTTCGAGTAGGTGGTGCGGGTGTCGCCGGTGGATTGCACGATCAGGGTGGGGACCGAATTGTTCACCACCGTGGGCGCTTCGATGGGGGGCGCCCAGAATGCGCACGGGGTGATGTTGTTGGTGAAGGCGCCGAAGACCGGCTGCGTGGCGCGTGCAGCTTCGATATTGCGCCAGTACCAGGCCGGATCGCGGGGTGCGGCGACGTCACCGCACATGATCGCCATTTGCGCCGAACCGTCCGACGGGATGGCGCGCACCATGTAGGCGAGGGCTTTGGTGGTGCCTTCGTCGGGCTGTACCGCGCGGCCGGCGGCTGCGTCGGCGAGCAGTCGCACCTGTTCCGCGACTTGCTGATGCTGCCGCGGATCGTCCAGTCCGGCGAACAGCAGCATGGGCAGATCGTGCTGATCGACATCGAATTCACCGACCCGGAGTGGTTTTTCGGCCGCACGGCGAATCAGATCGACCACGGTGGCGCGCACTTGATCCCGGGTGCTGCCGAGGCGGTAGTCGCCATTGTGCGCGGCGGTCCAGTCCGCCCAGGCGTCGAGGGCGGCCTCGTTCGCCGGGCCCATGTCCTGCGTCATCTGGACCGCACCGTAGCGCGCGGGATCGACCGCGCTGTCCAGCACGATGCGATCGCTGCGCTGCGGGAACATCTGAGTGAAGACCGAGCCCAGGTAGGTGCCGTACGAGGTGCCGTAGTAGCTGACCTTCTCCTCCCCGAGTGCGCCGCGAATGACGTCCATATCGCGGGCAGTATTGCGAGTTGTGATGTGCCGCAGCCAATCACCCTCGGTGGTGGCGCAGCGCAGCGCGAGATCGGCCTGTGTCGCAACAGTTTCGGCGTAGGCCTCGGCATCGATACCAGCGGATTGCAGGCCGAAGCCGCGGGGCCACTTGCAGTTCACCGGGGTCGAGCGCCCGACGCCGCGTGGGTCCATGCCGATGAGGTCGTAGCGAGCGCGCACATCGGGGGTCATGGCCGCGCCGACATCCACCATGAAGTCCAGGCCCGGACCGCCCGGGCCGCCGGCATTGGAGAGCATGACCCCGTGCCGCTGCGCCGGGTCGGTGGCGGAGATGCGGGAGATCGCGACGGTGATCGTCTTACCCTGTGGCTCAGCATAATTCAGCGGCACGGTGATATCGGCACACTGGGCCTTGGCGGCGTCCAGCTTCGGATTGTCACAGGGTTTCCACTCCGGGCGCTGACTGTAGAACCGGTCGAGGGCGGCCGGATCGGCGGCCCAGGCCCGATCGGTGATCACCGCGCCGGTCACCGCGGTGGCAGCGGCAACGACGGCGAGGGCGGCAAAAGCGAGTGCGTGTGTGCGGCGCATGGCTGGTTCTCTCATCCTTCACAGAGCGCGGTATCGAGCACCTTGGAGACGGCGGCGGCCGTCGCCTCATCGGTCGGCAACTGGTTCACGGTGACCGTGACGGCGGCGCCGCCGGTCGCGACGCCATTGCGGGTTTCGAAGCCCGGAATGCTGCCGCCGTGTCCCCACACCTCTTTGCCGCAGGGACTGGGCTGGTGGATGAGCCCCAATCCGTAACCGGCACCGGCCATTCGGTCGAAGGGCACGGTCTGCTTCA
>NZ_JAODNK010000120.1 GCF_025465275.1 Nocardia sp.
CCGCCGACGTAACCATCGAAGCCCTCACCACCAACCCCGCGCTGGTAGCGGAAGTCGAAGCCGCAGTAGCCGATTCCAACACCAAGGTCTCAAAAGCCGAGTCCATCAAAAAGATCCGCATCCTCGCTGCCGACTGGACCCAGGAAACCGGCGAACTAACCCCCAAACTCTCCCTGAAGCGCGCAGTAGTCCTGGAGAAGTACGCCCCCGAGGTAGCAGCCATCTACTCCTGACCGCCCCTCCCGCACCGAACAGCCTCGCCAGCGCCGTACAGCTTGTGTCCGCGCCGTACAGCTCGCGTCCGCACGAACAGCCTGTGTCCGCACCGAACAGCCCTTGCCGCGCCGAACAGCCTGCGTCCGCGTCTAGCAGCCTTTATCGGTGCTGTTGGGTGCGGACACGGGCTGTGTGGCTTCTTCAGGCGAGGGGGTGCCGGGCTATCGGCCGCCGAGGGGGACTCGGCGGGCGATCACCTTTCGGTAGCTGATGCGCCAGCCTTCGGGGTGGTGGGTGACGGTGTCGTGGTAGACGACGCTGCCTGCGGTGCCGTCGGCCTGGATGCCGATTCCCTTGGACTGCACCAGGATTCGGTCATCGGATTCGGTGATAATGATATTGGTGACGTGGTGGCCGACCGGGTTGGCGTCACCGGCGGCGAGGGCGGCGGCGTGGATGGCTTCGATTCCGTGGAGGGAGCCGTAGCCGAAATCGGTGACGTCGTAGGTGATGTCGGGGGTGAAGAGTTCGGTCATTCGGTCTAGTTCGCCCGCGTCCATCAGGTGGCCGTGCAGGGATATGAGGTCGGCGATTTCGCGGCGGTCTTGTTCGGTGAGTGCCATGGGCCCGGATGGTAGGGGCAGCGACCGGCGAATGCTCGCGAATAAGACTTGCGGATTGTGGGATCGGATCGTGGCGGGCTAGCGCTGGCCGTGGTTGAGGGCCAGGAGAGCGGCGGCCAGTTGGGCGCTGGTGTCCAGGGTGGCGGCGAAGATGTCCTGGGGAACGAGTTTGCCGTTGCACCAGAGGATATTGCAGTTGCCGGAGGCGTACGGGCCTGTGCCCAGTAGGATTTGGGCTACCTGGGCGGGGTCGGTCCAGAAGGCGAGGTCGTCCAGGCTGCCGATCACCGGGCCGAAATTGTCGTTGTAGTGATAGGGCTCGTCGTAGGGTTCGGCGGGGACGTCGGAGACCGATGCGGTGACGCGGCGCAGGAATTCCTTGTTGTCCGGGTTGGATTCGGCGGCGAGGGATGTCTGCACATTGTTCGGGTCGATGCCTGCGGGCACGCCCAGTCGGACGATGACCATGTCGCGGCTGGGGATGATGGCGACGAACTGGCCCAGTGCGCCCACAAAGGAATACAGGTCACGCGGCGCGCCGGGGAACATGGCGTGGTCGAAGACCTTGGCGGTGGGGACCGTGGCGGTCTTGTAGGAGTCACCGGCATTGAGCCAGAAGAGGAATCCGTAGCCGCCATTGGCCGCGGTGGGCTGCTGTGCCTGGCGAATGTAGTCGGGGTCGATCAATTGCCGGTCACCCCAGCGACCGTTGTCGAGCATGAGCCGGCCGAGGCGGGCGATATCGTCCGCGCGCATGGCCATGCCGCCATTGACCGCGGTATTGCCGCTGCGATCGCGGAGCCAGATCCAGTTGGCGCGGTCGATGCCCAAGGGGGACATAAGTTCTCGCTGCACGAAGTCCTGGAAATCCATGCCGGTGGTGATTTCCACGATCTTGGGGAGCAGTGCCAGCACGGCCTGGCTGTACTGGAAGGTGGTGCCGGGTTCGAAAGCGAAAGGCGCTTCCAGGTTTTGGAGCACTTCGTCGGTGGCAATGCCGGCAATGTCGGCCGCCCAGCTGAACCGCAGGCCGGTCGTCTGATTGAGGACCTGGCGCACAGTCAGCGCCGCGTGCGCGGGATCGGCCTGGGGAAAGAACTTTCCGAGCGGATCATCGAGGCCGAAGTAGCCCATGCTGATGGCCCGGCCGATGGCCACCGATGCGACGCCCTTGGTGGCGCTGGCCAGTGGCACCGGCAGATTGCCGGTGCCGGTGCGATCGCCCACCAGGCAGCCGTGCCGATACACTTGAATGGTGTAAGCGCCCTTGCTGGAACCGAAGTCGATGGCATCGGACAGCGCGGCGGGATCGATGCCCGACGCCGCCGGATCACTGCGCGCGAAGGCATCTGCACCCGCGGGATCGGCGCAGCTGTTCACGGCCGAATCGGCTGCGGCGATGGGGGAGACGAGCGTGTATGCGGCGATGGTGAGGGCTGCACCGACACCGCCCATCCAGCGTCGGCGAGTACTCATGAAAGGTCCTTATCGAAAAGCGTTATTCGAGACAGTGATTCACTGAAGCGTGTTCGCCAGCGCATTGCGTTCTACACTGAAATACGTTGTGTCACTGGGCAGCGACCAATCGGGTCCGACGAAGAAATGCTTCGCGGTCTCATCCCCGAAGGCCACATACCGCAGCCAAGCCACGGCAGTACCCGCAGACCGGTAGTTCTCGATCCCGTCGACCGGCGAGAAATGGCTGACACCACGGGCATTCGCAATCCACGCCGGCGCATTGAATGTCACGTTGTACTGCCACCACCGCACCCATGCGAAGTCCGGCACCACAAAATCGTTGTAGCCGGTGAGGTACAGCGTCGGGGCGTTGAAGAGCGCACCGACCGCCACCGGCCCGGGCTCGATGGCCAGCACGCCCGCCACCCTCAAGGTGGGATCGATCGCCGATGCCACCGGCGGCAGCAGGGTGGCAATCTGCTGCGCCGCACCGCCGCCGGCGGAATGCCCGGCAAAGATGGTGCGCGACAGATCGATTCGAGTGAACAGCGGCGAATTCGGATCCCGATCGGCCCCGATCGCCACGGCCAGCCCGGCGGCGGGCACATAGGCCAGCGAGTTGAACCACTCGTAGGGCACCGTCACGACGAAGCCATTGCTCACCCACTGCCGCACCAGCCGGTCGTACATACCGGGATTGGCATCGATCCCGCCCGTGAACACGATGAGCGGCGCACTACCCAGGTCGGCGATATCGGCCGGATAATAGGTGTTCACGCCGGCGGGCGATTCGAGCCCGTTCGGAAACGCCTGCGTACAGGTCATATCGTCGGTATTGCCGAACAGGTGCACGGCAATGTGCTGGAGCATCCCGGCGATGGACTCCTGGCACGGATTCGTCCGCACCGAAGTCGCCACCGGATGCGTCCCCATACCGCCGTACACATTCTGAGCAGTCGCCGCGGGCACGGGCGCGGCCTCATCGGCCGCTGCCGTCGCACCCCACGAACCAGCGAACACGGTTGCCGCGGCCAGCACTGTCGCCACGGCGTGCCGCGGTGCCAAAACCCTCATCATCGAGGTCCTTCCGTCCCTATCCCAGCCGAATGTTGTGAAACCAGCTGGTCTCAGAGCAGGATAACGGAGAGTGGCGTACAACACAATGGCCCTCGATTGCGAACTGACACACAGCTGATCGCACCTGGTCCGGGTCCGCATCGCGGCGCAGTGTGATCGATCAGACGTACCAGTGGGCGGTGCGGGCGGAGTCGTAGAGGCGGTCGAAGACACGGTGGTGCAGGGCTCGGGCGGACTCGAGCCGGTCCTCGCTCACGCCGCGGCGGCCGAGGAACGGCCAGGCGACGGTATCTCGAAAGTTGTAGTGCAGGTGTTGGACTCCGGTGATGAGTTGTTCGATTCCGCTGTGCAGCCGGACGCGCGCGTTCCAGGCCAGCCGGATCGGGGCGGGGGAGGTGCGCACGCGGTCGCCGATGCGCTGGGTCAGAAGAGGTTGCGGCACTGGGAATCTCCTCGTCGAGATGGGGTGCGGACAACGGTGCCAGAGTTCGCGCCCCAAGTGTCCCAGACGGTTGAAGAATGGCGGTAATGGTCAACCTCGTGACGGGCCCTGCCGGGTCACGGCGGGATTGTGCTTCCGTTTTTCTAATTCCGCGCGCTGAAAACAGTGAAAGTGAATGAGGGACCAATTTCACAGTTCAGTGGTGTGGAGCACAGTGAAAGGCTCGAGAACAATTCGTTAACCAACTGTTAGCGCGCCTGTATGTTGCGGTGATCGAATTTCGGTGATGTTCTTGGTTCGCGCCCGTTTCAGAGGCGCCATTCTCGGCAGCGTTGCCGCCGCACTTCCCACTCTGTTTGTCAGCCGAGTCGCCATTTCTGGCGCACAGCTCCAACTGGTGAAGGTTCGAAAGGATTTCAGGCCACATGAAAGCACCCTTCGTCATTCGTGCCGCTGCCGTATTCACCGGCGCCGCACTGACATTCATCGCGCCTGCCCTGGCTACCGCCGCACCGGCGGGAGGCGATGTCTCGCCTCCCGCCGATGCGGGCAGCTCGAGCACCGCACAATCCGTCCTACCGCAGCTCGGCACGGGCAGTGCCGCCGCGGGTACCGGCAGTTCCACGGCATCCGGCGTGCTCGGAGCCCTGGGTACCGGCAGTGGCGCGGCCGGATCATTCGCGGGATTGTTTCCCGGACCCGGCTCGGTCCTCGGTCTGCTCGGCACCGGCAGTGGTGCCGCGAGCGGATCCGCACAGGCGGGCGGCACGCTCGCACAGGCACTTGGTTCCGGGAGCGCCGCAGCCGGCGCAGGCTCCTCCGGTCGCTAATAGCTTCCAATTCGCCGCAGCGTGAATTAAAGGGCGAGATTTTACGAAATCTGTACGGCCCTACCGCTTGGCATGAAATTCGATGAGGGACGTCGATATGGAATACACACACCTGTCCGAATTTGCTTTGCGCCCCGGCGCATTGACCCTCTGGCACCCCGAGCTCGCCCCCGGCCATGAGTGGATGCCGGATGAACGGCCGCTCACCAGCGTGCATGTCCGGCACTGCCAGGAGACCGATGCCGATGACCCCCGGCCCGGCCGTGGCCGCTGGATCGGCACCATCTTCGAAATGGACGCGCCGTTCCACGCCGAACAATGGCGGGAGACCGTGCGACTGTGGCACGCCCGGCACGAGGGCTTGCGCACCACCCTCGAAACCCGCGCCGATCCCGAACCGCGACGACTGGTCTGCGACGCCGCGGCCGTCACCGTCGCCGATCTGCCGGTGCCCGGCATCACCGCACCCGAGGTGATCAGCGAGTACCTCTGCGACGCACTGGAATTGCGGCTCTCCCCACTGGTGTGGCCGCATTGCCTGCTCGCCACCGTCGAGCACACCGAGACCGCCGACTTCACCGTGCTGGTCGCCGCCGACCATTCGGTCATGGACGCGTATTCGCAGGCCATCGTCATTCTCGAACTGCGCACGCTCTACCGGTCGGTCGTGCGCGGCGAACCGGCGCGGGAATCGGCCACCTTCGGCAGCGCGGCGGACTTCGCGGCACTGGAACGCAATACCGCCGCCGCGCTCACCCCGCAGTGCGAGTCCGTCCGATTGTGGCGGAAGTTCCTGGACGGGTCCGGCGGCATGCTGCCGCGATTCGAACCCGTCATCGCACCCGGATGCACTACGTCCTCGGCGTTGCCGCAGACCAGCATCTCGCGAAAGCTCTTGTCGCTCAGCGAGCTCGAACATATCGAGATGGCGGTGGCGGCGCGCGGGCACCGGCTGTCCGTGGCCATCTTCACCGCACTGGCCATCGCCTACCGCCGCACCTTCGGCTACATCTCCATGCGGGCGATCATGCCGATCGCCACCCGGCCGGATCTGCAATGGCTCGAATCCATGGGCTGGTTCGTGAATGTCGTCCCCCTCGACCTCACGCTCGCACCGGATCTGGATCTCGACAGTGCGCTGGAAACGACTCGCACGGAGCTGCGCCGAACCAAGGTAGCCAATGACGCCACCTGGACTCGCGCCCTGGAACTGCTGAACTGCACCGATCACCCGCGATTCGGGATCTCATTCCTCGATATCCGCGTCCTGCCCGATTACGAACTCGTCGAATCCCTGCGCGGCCACACCCTACGGGCCGAGTCCTATTCAGGTGACGAGGTCTTCTTCTGGGTGGTCCGCGCCGCCGACGGACTGCGACTCTCCACGCGCTTCCCCGCGGCCTTCCCCACCGCGGAGATGGATCGCTTCCTCGGTGAATTCACTCGCGCCATAAGAGACTTCGTTATCCCCGCTGTACCGGATGTCAGCAGGGTGCCGTCCTCTCATGTCGTGAACGACCGTACGCCGGTGGTCGGCAATGCTCCGGTGCCGCAACTGGTTTCGGCTCCGGCGCAGGGCTGACCCATGAAGGTGCTACTCGCATTCGCCGGCAGCCGGGGTGACGCACAACCGGGCGTACTGCTCGGCCGGGAGCTGGCGAACCGGGGGCACCGGGTGACGGTGGCGGTGTCGCCGAATCTGGTCGAGTTCGCTGCCTCGCACGGGGTTTCAGCCGAGCCGTTCGGCCTCGACAGCGCGGAGTTGCTGCGAGCGCAGCACACCGACCACCGCTTCGCCGATTGGAACCCGATCGAGCGGGTACATGCCCTACTGGATCTGCAACGGCGCGGATTCGCCGAGGCCGCACGGGACCTACTGGAAATTGCCAGTGACACGGACCTGCTCGTCACCGGCATGGCATGTGAGGAAGTCGCCGCCGAGGTCGCGAGGCAACGAGGCCTCCCCTTGGCGGCGATGCACTTCTTCCCGATCCTGCCGAACCGCGCTGTTCCGGTTGTGCCCGCCGCATGGGGCCGGCGACTTCCGGGGGTGATCAACCTCCTGGGCTGGCGGGCGCTGACCAGAACCCGCGCCTGGGCCCTCGCTCCCGAAATCACAGCGCTGCGCCGCGGCGAGGCCGATCCGAAGCCGTTGGTGCGTACGGCTGTTCAGGCGTACGACGTGGAGCTGTTTCCCGGGCTCGATGTCGAGCTCGCCGGTGCCCCGATCACCGGCTTCCCGGTGGTTCCGGACGTGAGCGGAGCCTCGGCGCTCCCGGACGGTGAGCTGGCGCAGTGGCTGCGGGCGGGCGACGCACCCGTCTACGCCGGATTCGGTTCGATGCACATGACCGATCCGCGCGAAGTGGAGCGCATGGTCCGGGACGTATGCCGCCGGCAGGGCAAGCGTCTGCTGCTGGCGGGCGGCATGTTCCGCGCGGACATCAGTTCCGAGGTAGCGGTTGTCGCCCAGCTCGACCATCGGGCGGTTCTCCCGCTGTGCGCGGTGGCGATCCACCACGGTGGCGCCGGAACCACGGCAGCGGCGCTGCGGGCGGGCGTCCCCTCGGTGATCTGCTCGGTCCAGGCCGATCAGCCGTTCTGGGGCCGCCAACTCGAGACGCTCGGTCTCGGCGCCACCCTGCTCTTCGCGGAATTGACCGCGGATCGGCTGGAGCAGCTGCTGATTCGAGCCACCGACCCGGCCGTCATGCTGCGGGCTTCTGCCTACGGCATGCGGTTTCGTGACGACGGCGTGGCCCGGGCCGCGACTGCCGTCGAATCCCTTGCGCCACCGGCTCGTTCGGCATCGCTGCCGTCGAGTCCGATGACCATCCTCAAGATCGGAGGTGACCGATGAGCGTCGAGAATGCCATCGAAACCCAGGCGCTGGGCAAGACTTTCGGCTCGCTCACCGCGGTGGACGCGGTGGACCTGCGGGTCGCCGCCGGCTCGGTATTCGCACTGCTCGGCCCCAATGGCGCGGGCAAGACGACCGTGGTGCGCATGCTCGCCACCCTGCTGCGGCCGGATAGCGGCAACGCGCAGGTCTTCGGGCACGATGTGGTGCGGCAGGCGACCGCGGTGCGCTCCATGATCGGGCTCACCGGCCAGTACGCCGCGGTGGACGAGAATCTCACCGCGCTCGAAAACCTGCGGCTGTTCGGCCAATTGCTCGGATTGACCCGGCGCGCCGCCTCCCGCCGAGCGGACGAACTGCTCGAGGAGTTCGAGCTGACCGCCGCCGCCAAGCGGCGAGTGGCCACCTTCTCCGGCGGTATGCGCCGCCGCCTGGATCTGGCGGCCACGCTGATCACGCTGCCGCCCTTGATCTTCCTGGACGAGCCGACGACCGGACTCGATCCGCACACCCGCGAGCGCATGTGGACGGTGGTGCGCGGACTGGTCGATCGCGGCGCGACCATCATGCTGACCACCCAGTACCTGGAGGAGGCCGATGCGCTCGCCGATCGCATCGCCGTCATCGATCACGGGACAGTGGTGGCGGAAGGCACTGCGAGCGAACTCAAGTCGTCGCTCGGTGAGGAGATGCTGCGCATCGACCTCGTCGAGGCGGCCCAGCGCCCGCTGGCCGATGCGGCCGTGGAACGCATTACCGGAGTCACTCCGCTGCACGGGGATACACCGGCCACGCTCACAGTTCCCCTGCGGGACATCGACAGTGCGGCCGATGTGCTCACGGCCTGCCGCACCAGCGGTATCCGGCTACGCGGTTTCGCCGTGGACCGCCCGGATCTGAATTCGGTCTTCCTCGCCCTCACCCAGCATTCGACAGACAGGAGGGCTCTCTCATGACCGTCCTCACCGAAGCACCGGCGCCGACCGTTCCAGCGCCGCGCATCGAACGCCGTCCCACTGTTGTCCACATCGGACCCGGTGCGGCCCTGCGGCAGTCGCTGACCATGGCCAAGCGCGGCATGCTGACCTTCCGGCACAGTCCGCAATTGCTGTACGACGCTGTCCTGCTGCCCATTATCGGACCGCTGCTGTTCGGCAGCGTCTTCGGCACCGCCATTGCCGGCAGCCTGCACGCGTACCTGCCCACCCTGGTGCCGGGCGTACTGGTGCAGATCGTGCTCACCTCCTCGGTGGCGACCGGCGTACAGCTGTCGGAGGACATTCGCTCCGGCGTCTTCGATCGCTTCGTCTCCATGCCGATCGCCCGATCAGCTCCGGTCACCGGTGCGCTGGTCTCCGGTGCAACGAGATACGTGATCGCCGCGCTCATGGTGCTGATCGTCGGATTCGGCATGGGCTACCGGCCGGAACACCCCGGTGGCCTGATCGCCGGTGCCCTGCTGGTGGTGCTCGCGACCACGGCTCTGAGCTGGATCTTCGCCTTCATCGGCGTGACCGTGGCCCGCCCGGCAGCGGTTCAGGGCATGTCCATGCTGGTGCTGACCTTCCTGAGCTTCGCCTCCAATGCCCTGGTGCCGGTGCAGTCCATGCCCGCCTGGCTGCGGCATGTCTCCGACTACAACCCCGTCTCGCATCTGGTAGCGGCGGTGCGCACTCTCGCCGATACCGGGCACGCCGGATCCGACCTCGTCTGGTCGGTACTGGCCGCGCTCCTCGTTGCGATCGTCTTCGCACCCTTGACCGTTCGCACTCTGCGTAATCGCTGAAACGGAGGAACCCCTCATGGTCGCTCCCACCGCTCCCGCTCGTCTGCGCACCGCCTCGCCCGATGTGGCCGCCCCGGTTCGCATGAACCGCCTCACCGCTGATGACGACCTGTTCCTGAAACTGCACGATCTTTACGGGAACGCACTGGTCAACCAGCTGGCCTGGCGCTTCGACCAACCCGTGCATCCCGCCGTGCTGCAACGATTCCACGCTCATCTGGCACGCGGTTTCCTGGCCCGTCGGGTGCGGACGACGGCGGTGCCGTTCGCCCGTCCGTGGTGGGTGCCCGCCGCCGAGTCCATCCCGCTGGCCCACCAGACCGAGCCGGTCGCCGAAAACGGTGTGCTGGATTGGTTCTTCGCGCAGAGCCAGGTGGATTTCGATCCGCGCACCGGCCGGGTCTGGCGGCTCTCGGCTGCTCCGACCAGCACCGGCGGCATGCTGCTGTCCCTGGTCACCTCCCATGTCGGCGCGGACGGCGGCGCGGTGCTCTACGCGGTCGGCGATGCCATGCACCGGCTCGATATCGGTGCGCCGCTCGATACCGAGGCGAGCTCGGGCGGATTGGTCGGCGGCACACCGCGGATCGGGTTGTACCGCAGGCATATCGGCGACGCCATCGGCCAATTGCGGGCGGCGGCACAGGGAGTGCGCGCGGCGGTGGCCACCCGCGCCGTGCGGGAACCCGCGCGGAACCCGCGCCCCGCCGAGCCGGTGCTCCCGCTGTCCGAGCGGCACTCCGCGGCGGACCTCGTCGTCGAAGTCGGCCTGCCCGAATGGCATTCGGTCGCCGTCATGCACGACGGCACCGCGAACGGCCTGATGATCGGCGTTGCCGTCGGCATGCTCGGCCGCTCCGGCCGGATTACCGACGGATCGACCGTTCGCGTCGACATCCCGCACTCCATGCGGGTGCCCGGTGATCCGCGCGGCAATGCCACCACCGGCCTGCCCATCGCCGTGCTCTACCGCGCCGGTGAGCTCACCGATCTCGCCGAGGTGCGCGTGGCCGTGAAACAGGCCGCCCGCGCGTACGCCGATCCGGCCACCACCCCTGCGCTGCAACACCTCCAGCCGGTGCAGATGATGCTGCCGCGTTTTGTGCTCGACCGCTTCTCCCGCACCGCCAAAGCCCCCGAATGCCTGTGCACCAATCTCGGCGAGACCGGCCGGGCGGTCGCCACCCTCGGCGATGTGCGCGCCCGCTCGGTGCTCATGCGCCCGGTGGTCTGCACCAACGACACCGAACTATTCCGCCGCGTGGAGGTCGGGCTCAATATGTCCTGGTCCAGCGACGGCGACACCGTCACCCTGGCCGTTACCGGTGCGGACCCGGACCGCTTCCCGACCAGGGATGCCCTGCGCGAGTGTGTGGCGGCGGAATTCGAAGCCTGGGGGTTGCACCCGACGTTCTGGTCGTAGCGGTTATCCTTGATATATGTGTGTGGGTATATATAAACTGTTAAGTTTCTTCGGGTAGCATCGCCGGGAACCTCAGTCGAATATGTGCCTACACACATCCCTGCCCAGGAGGAACATCTCGTGCGCACCATTGCGGGCATCACCGCCGTACTGGCGATTGCCGGCTTCACCCAGGCGGGTACGGCTGCCGCGGCCCCGTCGTCCGCCACACCGCTGGACACTCTCACCGCCTGCACGGCCCAGGTCGATGCGCCGGTCCTGCTCATCCACGGCACCGATGCCTCTGTGGAGAAGAGCCTCGGCCCCGTACGGCAGGCCCTGCTCGATGACGGCCGCTGCGTCTACGGCCTCGAATACGACTCGCAGCAACCGATTTCGGTCTCGGCTGACTACTTCACCGCAGCGGTGGACCGCATCACCGAGCTGAACGGCGCGAGTTCCATCGATGTGGTCGGCAAATCGCAGGGTGCGTTGATCGCCCGGGCGGTGAGCCTGGAACTCGCTGCCCGCCCGGTGAATCCGGTGCGCGCGGTGGTTGCCGTCAGCGGTCCGCAATACGGTGTCGGCAAGACTGTGGCCGGGGTCGATATCGCGCCGCTGGTCGCCCCGGTCGTACCGCCGAACACCTCCGCGCTGACCGATATGCTCGCCGGTTCCGCATATCTGACCAGGCTCAACAGCCGTCCGATGGTTGCTCCCGGCGTGCGCTACACCATGATCGCCAGTCGCGACGACGAGCTGGTGACGCCCTACACCTCGGCCTTCATCGAAGCTCCTGGCGTCAGCAATATCCTGCTCCAGGAAGGCTGCCCCGATGATCACGCGGGCCATATCGTCGAGTCCACCGATCCCCGATCCGTGGATCTGGTGCTCAATGCCCTCGATCCGGTCCGGCATCCCACTCTGCGCTGCGCCCCGAACGAGGACCGGAAGTAGCTCATGCACAGGAACATCAGCCGCCGCGCCTTCACCCTGTACTCGCAGGCGGTGCTCCGCACGGCGTGAATCAGGTCTCGGGGCGATTCTCGAAATCGGCGAGGGTGACCTGGAGCCAGCCGATATAGGAGGCGGTCGAGGCCCGCCCCTGCTCGTGTGCCGCCCGCATGACCTCGGCGGCCCAGCCCGCGTCAATCTCGCTGATGGGTGCGAGCGCACCCTTCAGCTCATCGACCCGGGTCGGAGTGCGCACCTGGGCGAGCCGATAGTCGAGCTCGGTGCGCAGCACCTCGATCGCAGTGCCGCGCCCGAGCATTCCGGCGAACATGAACCGCAGCATGAAGTCGGGGTCCATCGGCCGCGGCGCCGGCTCGTACGGGCTGTTCGCCCAGTCGAGATACGCCTGCCGACCGGCTGACGTCAGCCGATACACCTTGGCGTCGGGCTTACCGGCCCGGGCGTCCACCTCGAATTCGACCAGTCCGCGATCGACGAGTTTGCCCAGCGTGCGATACACCTGCGGCAGCGAGACCCGATAGCCGATGAAGCGTCCCGGTCCGTCCATCCACTTGCCCAGGTCGTAGCCCGAGAGCGGGCGCAGGCTCAGCATGCCCAGGATGAGGGTGTCCAGCATGGTCTCAGCCTATGTGCTCGTGCATCTATCGCCGTGATTCCCGATGCGTTGCAGGGAGTTGCCGAAGCGGCCCCTGCTGTTGACGGCCTGCCAATATAGGTGTAACCATGAGATACAGTTAATTAAGTCACTCCCGAGAGGCTCTGACAATGGCGTCAGCAACCGTAAAAGCCGATCCCGCGGTCGAACTCGCACAGCAGTATGCCGAGAAGGTGTTGTTGCTATCGCAGGGCTCGGTCGACAAGCACTTCGATCCTTTCACCGATATCGATTGGGACAGCCCGGATTTCGCGGTGGATGCGCACGACCGCCGCTGGATTCTCCCCGAATCCGGGGATATGTTCGCCCGGCATCCCTGGTATCGGGCCCTGTCCGACGCTCGCAAGATCGAGATCGGGCTGTGGCGGCAGGCCAATATCTTCAAGGTCGGCCTGCAGTTCGAGACCCTGCTCATCGGCGGCATGGTGCAGCACACGTTCAAACTGGCCAATGGTGATCCGGAGTTCCGGTACTGCACCCACGAGGTCATCGAGGAGTGCAATCACACCCTGATGTTCCAGGAGACGGTGAACCGCATCGGGATCGACGTGCCGGGGATGGGGCCGATTCTCAAGCGGCTCACCTATGTGGTGCCGCCGCTGGCGTCGATCTTCCCGAATCTGTTCTTCATGGCCGTGCTGTCGGGCGAGGAGCCGATCGACCACATTCAGAAGTCCATCCTGCGCGCCGGCGAGCAGGTGCATCCGATCATGCGCGGTGTCATGGCGATTCATATCGCCGAGGAGGCGCGGCATATCTCGTTCGCGCACGAGTTCCTCGAACACCATGTGCCGCAGACGAATCCGCTCGAGAAGCTGGTGCTCTCGCTGGCCTTCCCGATCATCATGTGGATCGGCGGGCGGGCGATCATCATTCCGCCGCGCGCGTTCTTCCGGGAGTTCGACATTCCGGCGCAGGTGCGCAAGGAGGTGTTCTTCGGATCATCCGACTCCAAGGAGACCTTCGCGGGCTACTTCGGTGATGTGCGGGCGCTGGCCAAGCGCATCGGCCTGATGAATCCGGTGTCGAAGACGGTCTGGAAGGTGCTCGGCATCGGCGGTTCGACCACGCGGTATCGCTCGGAACCGGACCGCACCCGGGCAGAGTAGACGTTACTCTCGATAACACGTAAACTCGTGGCACTCGGACGACGGAGCCCGGGGCGAGAACAGACGAAACGGGTACCTCAATGACGCGGCATGTCGACGTACTGATCATCGGCGCGGGCCTGTCCGGAATCGGCATGGCCTGCCATCTGACCAGGGAGAACACGGGTCGTAGCTACCTGATTCTCGAGCGTCGCACCGCGATCGGCGGTACCTGGGACCTGTTCAAATACCCGGGCATTCGCTCGGACTCCGATATGTACACCTTCGGCTACGGCTTCCGGCCCTGGATCGGTACCAAGGTCCTGGCCGACGGCCCGCATATTCGCCAGTACGTCGAGGACACCGCCGCCGAATACGGCGTCACCGACCACATTCGCTTCGGTCGCAAGATGACCACCGCGAGCTGGAACAGCGAAGCCGGCGTCTGGACCGTCGAGGCGCTCGACGAGCGCACCGGCCAGGCCGAGACCTACACCGCCAACTTCCTGGTCGGATGCACCGGTTACTACGACTACGACAAGGGCTACCGGCCCGAGTTCCCCGGCGAGGAGAAGTTCACCGGCCAGATCGTGCACCCGCAGCACTGGCCCGAGGATCTCGACTACGCGGGTAAGCGCGTGGTGGTCATCGGCAGTGGCGCGACCGCCATCACGCTGATTCCCGCCATGAGCGATACCGCCGCGCATGTCACCATGCTGCAGCGTTCGCCCACCTACATTGCCGCGCTGCCCGCCAACGACCCGGTCGCCGTGGGCCTGAAGTTCGCGAAAGTGCCTGCCGCCATTGCCTACAGGGCCGGCCGGGCCCGCAATATCGCGCTGCAGCGGGCCAGCTACCAGCTCTCGCGCACCAATCCGGCGGCATCGCGCAAGCTGATGCTCGCCATGGTGCGCGCGCAGATCGGTTCCGGAATCGATATGCGGCACTTCACCCCGTCGTACAACCCATGGGATCAGCGGCTGTGCGTGGTGCCCAATGGCGACCTGTTCAAGGTGCTGCGCAGCGGCAAGGCCTCCATTGCCACCGATCACATCGACACCTTCACCGAGACCGGCATTCGCCTGAAGTCCGGTGAGGAGCTGCCCGCCGACATCATCGTGAGTGCGACCGGCCTCCAGGTACAGATGCTGGGCGGCGCCACCCTCGAGGTGGACGGTGAGAGCCTGCAGACCCGAGACCTGGTGGCGTACAAGGGCGCATTGCTCAGCAATGTCCCCAACCTCATGGTCGTCCTGGGCTACACCAATGCCTCCTGGACCCTGAAGGCCGACCTGGCCGCCGAGTACTTCTGCCGCCTGCTCAACCATATGAAGGCCGAGGGCTACACCGAGGTGGTGGCGATTCCCGAGGAAGGCGACCGCTCCGAAGCCTCGCTCATGGGCGGCGCACTGACCTCCGGCTACATCCAGCGCGGCGACAGCGTCATGCCCCGCCAGGGCACCCGCGGCCCGTGGCTGGTCATCAACAACTACTTCCGCGACCGCACCATGCTGCGCAAGGGCGCCATCGAGGACGGCATCCTGCGCTTCCGCCGCGGCACCCGCAAGGCCGTGGGCGTACCGGCCGAATCCCGCTCCGCCTGAGCGGACTTCGAGTACCCGCCAGCCGCCGGTAGGGCCGATCAGGTCCTACCGGCGGCTGTCTGTGGTCGGCAGCGGCACTGGCGCGAGTGGCCGTGATCGTGCCCGGCCGCAGAGGTGTCGGTTGAGCCCTCTGCGTGGGGCGCCGGGATGCACACGTTCTGCCGATTGCGAGCCAGATCGCGCTGTGCGATCCGAATCGATAGCTGGACAACGACTTCCCGGAGCGTGACGCCCAGTTCCGCTGCCCGGAAGGCGGCCAGTTCGAGCGCCGCCTCGCCGTCGGCGAGTTCCGGATCGCTCAGGATCTCGTCGAGCACCATGCCGCTGACGGCCTGTTCGAGGGTGAGGCTGCGATCCGGCAGCCAGGTCAGAACCCATTCGTCTTCGGAAGTAGTTGACCGGAGCGCGATTTCGGGAGTCACATCACTGGTGATCAACCACGTGGTGAGTGCGAGGGCCATGGGTGCGAACACCTCCTCGGGGGAGCTGCAGTCACTCGGTTGCGACTGCGGGCGGTGCGGTCGGAGCTCTGTTCGAAAGTGACTGTGCCCCAATGCTAGGTGATGACACGTTTGAGTAGAAGCGAGTTTCGGTGCTGGATAGAGATATTTCAAATCGTAATTTGCTTGTAAAGTGTCACTGAGATCAGTAAATATCTACGATGTGCTCAGTAATACGCGTGATCGCCTGGATTCAAGGGAGGCCGGCCCGGAATCAGGGCACAGATGACTGCCGTTCGGCGTTGAAGTATTTGCTGCCGGAGGCGGTTTCGATCTTTGCAAGACTGCAAATCGAAAACTCTCTCGACTTGCGTGGCACACATGACACATCGTGCTTAGGATGGGTGCCGCATGGCACGTGTGGGCTCAGCAGCACGGCAACACGATGGGAGACACCGCATGTCTCGCTCCGCCGCGGACGGCGAGCAGGTCGGCAAGCTGGTCCGGCGACTCCGCAAGGAACGCGATCTCACGCAATTGCAGCTCGCCGAACAGGTGGGCTGCTCGCGCAGCCTGGTACAGCAGATCGAAAACGGCACTCGCATACCGCCTCTCGCGCTACGCGAGCGGTTGAGCTCGGTGCTGGGCGAGCGGCTGCCCACCACGGGCAATGAAACCGAGGCCGACGTCGCCAATAGCGATCTCCGCATGCGGTTCAATATCCTGCTGGGCAAGGACCCGGCGGCGGTCGAGCGGGTACTGGCGATCGCCCAGAGCCTCGTCGATGCCGCCGCCGCGCGCGATGAGGTCGCACCGCTGCGCGATATCGCCGAACGGCAACTCGAGCGCGCCGAAGAGGTTTTGACACAGATACCTTCGGGCAGCGCGACGGTGTGGGAGTGGAACACCATCAATGACTGGCTCACGGTGCTGGGTCGCGCGTCCCGGGCTGTCTGCGCCATCCACACCGCGGACCTCGGCACCATCGGTGGCGACCTGGGCGACGAGTACCACAGCGCCATTCTGCGATTGGCCGCCGGCGGGATCGTGGTCCGCCGGCTCTATGTCCTGGACGAGATCGCGGATGTGGTGGCCTACGAGGACAAGATCTGGCAGCAGGTCAAGGCCGGGGTGGAGACCGTCCTGGTCAACCGGCTGCACGCCAGCAATGCGCAGAGCATGCTCATCGTGGACGAGAGTTATGTGACCACAGGCGAATACGACTACGCCCGCCGCGAGCGCGTCGCGACCCGCTTCTCCGCGCTCAAGCACGATGTGCGGTTCGCGCAGAGCAGGTTCGACAAGCTCTACGCACTCACGAGCTCCGGAATGGCGCTTGTGGTCAACGAGGTCATGGCGCAGCCGGAGTTGGCACGGTTCCAGCGACTCGGGGAAGAAGACTGTCGCACGGCATTCCGAGAAGCACTGACGCAGGCGTGGAACAACGGCATGGTCGATTCGGTCGAAGGCGCGCCCCGGTGACCGATACCGCAGCCGTGCTGTGCCCGGATCCGGTGCGCATGACGAACCGCTCGGATGAGCGCAAGAAGTTCGCCCGCGTCTACCTCGGTGCGGAGCCCTGGTTCCCCGGCACCGGGGGCCGGACCTATCGCGGTGTCATCGACGCCTATCACGGCGAGACCGGACTGCAAATGGACGATGACACCGTCGCGGCCTTGAACACGGCATGGCTCGAGGTCATGACCCGCACTCAGCCGGACGAGTATCGGGACGGGGTGCTCTATGACAAACGGCAGCCCCTGATTCTCCGGAAACTGGCGGCGGAGCAGCTTTTTCAGCGCTTGTCCGCACCGGCTCCGGGCGTGCCTGGAGTCCGGGTCGATCCGGGCGAAGTCATTGTGTGCCCGTACTCGAGCACCGTCCTGCTGGAGGAGGCGATCGCTACCATCGCCCGCCCGGGCGGGGTACTGGTGTGCCCGGAGGGCTACTACAAGAGCGCCAGCGTGCACGTCGCCAAGTACGGCCTGCGTATGGTGTCGAGCCCGGCGACCGCGGATGATTCGTTCAAGGTGGATCCGGCTGCGCTCGAACGTTGCCTGGAAGAGCATGCGCGCCAAGGGAATCTGTGCGGTGTCATGCTGACGCTGCCCGGTAATCCGGTGGTCGCGGAGTACACCGTCGCGGAACTGACGGAGATCGGTCGCGTACTGGTCGCCGCCGAGGTGCCGATCATCTGCGATATGTCGTTCGATCTGCTGGTGGACGACCATCTGCCGATCGCCGCCCTGTCCGTGCCCACCCCCGACGGCCCGGTGCGGCTCTATGATCGCGTACTCAGCATCACCGGCAACTCCAAGGCCTACAACGCATTCGGGCCGTGCAAGCTGGGTGCGGCCTGCACCGGAAATACCGCGTGGCTGGACGAGATCCGGGCCCGGTTGCAGGTGTCGTTCCAGCGGGAGACCACCCATCTGGCCCGGGCCACCATCGAGCACACCTCGGACGAGCTGCTGGTGCGCAACCGCATGCTGCTGCGCGCTCAGGTCGACGTGGCATGTGAACTGCTGAGCGCGGTCAATGCCCGCTTCGGCGCCGCACTCCTACGCCCGCTGGGCAGTCGGCAGGGCATGTTCCTCACCGTCGAATTCGAGCCCGGACTGATGGCCGCCGCGGGCGTGCGCACCAGTTCGGAGCTGGAGGATCTGCTACTCACCCTGGCCGGAATCGACTGCGTCGCTTTGGATCGCACCGGTTCCCGGCGGCTGGGAGTACGGCTCAATGTGGTGGCGCCGCGCTATGGGGCCGGGCAGGAAGAGGACGCTCCCCGGCTGCTCCGTGAGCTCTTCGACCGGATGGAATATCTGCTCGGACGCCTGCGCGCCGGCATGTCCTACGGAGATGCCTTGCTGGAGCGCCGAATTCCCGCCATCCCCGTCGCATCATGATCGTCGGAGTGCCACGGGAGACAGCCGCACACGAATTGCGCGTGGCGCTGACACCCGACGATGTGGCGGAGTTGTCGCGCCGAGAAGTGCATGTGCTGGTGGAACAGGGCGCGGGCTGGTCCGCTGACTTCACCGATGCGGCCTACCGGGACGCCGGAGCCTCGATCGTGCCGGGGCCGGAACAGGTGTTCGCGGCCGACGTTGTCGCCTGGGTGAAACCCCCTGTGTACAACTTGGATTCGATGCCATTGCGCCCGGGGCAGTCGCTGATGGGCTTCCAGGATCCGATCCATCGGCAGGCCCGGATCGTCGCACTGGATGACCGCGGCGTGAGATCGATTGCCTTCGAGCGCATTCCGTCCGTGGACGGCTCGACACAGCCGGATCCGCTATCGGCCATGAGTCGAATCGCCGGTGATGTCGCGTACCGCACGGGCCGTGCGCTATTGCCCGAGCGGGTGCGGCAGCGCCGGGTCAGGGCATTGATCGTCGGCTGCGGCCACGCCGGACTCGCGGCCATCGCGGCGGCGGTGGCCCAGGATGACCAGCCGCCCACGGCCATCGGTAGCCGAGCCGAGCAGGAGGCCGCGGCGATCGAGTCCGGTGCGGGCGGATTCCTCTTGCAGCCGGATCCGGCCGTGATTGCCGGCTTCATCTCCGACACCGACCCGGAGCTGATCATCTGCGCGGCCGGACATCGCGGCAATGCCGCGCCTCTCCTGATAGATCAAGCCGCCCTCGATGCGCTGACCGCAGGTGCGGTCGTCGTCGATCTCACTGCCAAGGCCGGTGGCAATTGCATTGCGACCGAGGCGAATACCACGGTGCGGCTGGCAGGAAACGTGCAGGTCGTGCACCGTTCCAACTTTCCGGCCGAACGCCCGCGCACTGCCAGTCGCGCGTACGGCGCTGCTACGGTGGCCGCGATCCTGGGATTGACGCCCGACTCCGGCTAGGCCGGAAACAAGCCAGTTTCGGACCAGGTGGATCTTTCCCGCCCGTCGTGCGGCTCGCAGAATGGCGTCATGACGATCGCTCGCACTCCGGCGCCGTTCGCGGCCACTGTCCGGGAGGCGTTCGCGCCCTCGGTGATCTTTCTCAATGCGGCCGGCCACGGCCTGACCCCGAAGTCGGTCGCGGCTGCGGTCGAGGCGGCCGAGCGGCAGCGGGTGACCGGCGAATTCGACAGTGTGGCCGTTGATTCGGCCGTCCATGCCTGCCGGGTCGCATTCGGTGAGCTGATCGGGTTCGAGGCCCGGCAGGTCGCGATCGGCGCGCAGGTCTCTCCGCTGGTCGGCCTGGTGGCGGAGAGCCTGCCACCGGGCGCGAAAGTGATTGTGCCCGAAGGTGAATTCACCTCGGTGCGCTGGCCTTTCCTGGCGCGGCGGGACCTCGAGGTTCGTACGGTGCCGCTGCGCGAACTGGCCGATGCGGTCCGTCCCGGCGACGCGGTGCTGGCCGCCTCCGTGGTTCAGTCGGCCGACGGGAGCGTGCTGGATGTGCCCGCGGTAGTCGACGCCGCGCACGCGTCCGGGGCCCGGGTGCTCCTCGACGTGAGTCAGGCCGCGGGCTGGTTTCCGGTGCGGGACACCGGAGCCGACTGGATTGTGAGCGTGGGCTTCAAATGGTTGCTGGGCCCGAAGGGCACCGCCTTCCTCGCCGGGACGGATGCGGCGCTGGACACCCTGCGGCCACTCGCCGCGGGCTGGTACGCCGGAGACAATCCGTGGACGTCGGTCTACGAACCGTCGCTGGGGCTGGCCACGGACGCGCGCCGGTTCGATGTGTCACCGGTGTGGTCCGCATGGCTCGGGCAGGTGCCGGCCCTGGAACTGGTGCAGTCCATCGGGATCGAGAATATCCGGCGGCACAATGTCGCGCTCACCAATCGCCTGCGCACGGGACTCGGTCTGCCCGAGGGGAATTCGGCCATTGTTTCAGTCGCGGCCACGCCCGAGGCGTTGGAGCGCCTGGGCGCGGCCGGGATCGTGGGAGCAATACGCGCGGGTCGACTGCGGCTGGCGTGCCACCTGTACAACACGGAGGCGGACATCGATCACACGCTGGATGTGCTTATCGGATAGGCGATTCCGTGCGACGGAGTATCAGACCGGCTGGAAGCCCGCGCCCACACCGTTGTCCGCGTCGACGGCCGAGCGGATGGCGTCCCAGGACACCGCGACCACGGGGGAGTGCACGGGGTTCGCCGACGAGGTACAGCTGAAGCGGAGCGCCCGGGTATCGCTGATGAGAACGCTGGAGACCAGGCCCACCAGGCGATCGTCGACGGTCAGCGGGCCGCCGGAATCGCCGTAGCTGGAGCAGGCCTGATCGATGAATCCGCCTGGGCCGGAGGACCATACGACTCCGCACGCCCGGCCGCTGGTACGGCCGTTCTGGCACACCGTATCCCAGGCGGAAGGCACGCCGCCCAAGCCGGCGATGGTGGTGCCGCCGACGGAGCTCATCGGCACAACAGCATTGGAATCGAATTCGATTACGGCGTAGTCGAGTTGCTGATCGGAGCTGGCGACCCGGCCGACCACCCCCGCGTCGGGGAACTGTTCCCCCGACACCGCGGCACCGGCAGCACCGCAGTGCCCGGCGGTGAATCCGACCAGTCGCCCGGCCCCGTCGTACCCGATCGCCGTCAAACTGCACTTGGTGGAGCGGCCCAGCACAATCCCGGACCCGCCGCCCAGTGCTGCCTGCGTATCGCCGGGATCGGCCTGCGCTTCCGCGCCCGGGACTGCTGACAGCCCCATCGTGGCGACCACTGCGGCAGGTACTACCCACCTGCGAAACTCGAGCATCTGGAACCGTCCGTCCGTCTCGACACACTCTGCATTCGGAGTAGTAGCCCCCAGTTTGCCATTTCAAACAGCGAACGGTGTTATTCCGCCGGTCACGCTGCGGTCAGCGGAGCCAGAGCGCGCGCTGAGCTGCGAACGGGTCGGTTTGAACGCGGGGAGAATCCGACCAGATCATGGTTTCGCGCTTGTCGAGCGTGTACCGGGGCCAGGTCGAGCCGGGATCGGAGGTGGTGACGAAGGAGACCCAGCTCTTGTGGATGGCATCGGCGAGCGCTTGCGGCGGATTGTCGCCGGCTACGGCGGTGACACCCTGGGCACGCAGGCAGTCGAAGGCGAAGGGCACGTCCAGGCAGTGGAAGGAACTGCCCGTGTACTCGGGAGCCGTTGATTCCCAGGTGAATTCGTAGAGCCAGGTGGGCTGATTGCGGCCGGCGCGGTCCTCGGCGACGCGGTAGGCGGGGGCGCGGAGCAGTAGATCGCTCTGCGCTTGGCCGAGGAGTTGGGGGGCGGCATCGCCGGGGTAGGCGGCGCGGAAGCCGTCGATATCGGTGGCGGGCAAGCCCATGGCGGCGAAGGCGGTGGGGAGGGCGGCATCGGTGATCGGCTGGTCGCGGGTCATACCGTTGAATTCGTCGCGGGTGAAGCCGAGCAGCAGCGGAACATTGGTTGCGCCACCGGATTTCAGCAGATCCGTCGAGGACAGCGGGATGAGGGTGCCGTCCACGAAAGGTGCCAGGCCGAGCGCGGGCACCGTCTCGCTGCCGGGACCGACGGCGCGTAGTTTGTCCTCGAGATCCTGGATCTGACTGCCGGTGAGGTCGTGCAGCGCGGCGGCGGTCGCCGGGAGCCCGGTGCGCTTGGTGAACAGCTCTGCGACGGCCAATCCGTCCGCTCGGGCATTGGGCTGCGAGAGCGCGCCCGACTCCGAAATGCCCGCGTGGAAAAGGCCTTGCGCGGAGGGTGCGGCCATGAGCGCCCACACCGCGCCGCCACCGGCGGACTGACCCGCGACGGTCACCTTGCCCGGATCGCCGCCGAAGGCCGCGATATTGTCACGCACCCAGGTCAACGCGGCAATCCAGTCCAGGACCCCGCGATTATCGGGTGCGCCCTCCACATGCATGAAGCCCTCGATGCCGAGCCGGTAACCGACGGACACCACGATCACGCCGTCGCGATTGAACGCGGCGCCGTCGTACCAGGGACTGGCCGCACTGCCGGCGACGAAGCCGCCGCCGTGAATCCACACCAGCACAGGCAGTTTGGTGTCCTTGCCGGGGTTGGGGGTGAACACATTGAGGTTCAGGACGCCGTCACCCGGAATGCTGGGCTCGGGGATGGCGGTCACCTCGGTGAGAGATTTGCGCTGCGCTGTGGGTCCGTATTCGGTGCAATCGCGGACGTCGCGCCACGGGGTGGGCGGCACCGGCGCGGCGAATCGTAGATCGCCCACGGGCGGCTGGGCGTACGGGATGCCCAGGTACGCGGTGCCGGTATCGCGGTGTACGCCACTGACGGGACCGTAGGTGGTGGTGACCGTGCCCGAGTCGCCCTTGCTCTCGGATTTTGTGGTCGAACACGCGGTGGCCAGGGCCAGTACACCCGCTCCCAGCAGTAGTGAGCGGCGTCCGAGCTGCGGTGCTGGCATGGCTAACCTCTGGTCCCGAATATAAGTCAATGGTTGAAATAAATCATGGCCAGCATAATGTCGACTCGTGGACCATGCACACACGGGCAGTCCGAGCGACTCCGCCGCAGTCTCACCGAGCGACTCCGCCGCAGTCTCACCGAGCGACGCCGCCGCTGCCTCACCGAGCGACTCCGCCGCAGTTCGCCGCCGCAATCTCGGGCTGGTGCTGCGGCATATCGCCGCGCACGGTCCCTGTGCGCGCACCGAGGTCGCGACGGCCACCGGACTCGCGCACGGCTCGGTCACGGCACTGGCCGGCGATCTGGTGGAGCGCGGCCTGGTGCGTGAGGACGACGCACTGCGCAGCGGCGGCCGCGGACGCCCCGGACGCCCGCTGCGGCTCGCACCCCGGCGAGCGCTGTCGGTGGCGGTGCAGATCAGCTCCGAGCAGCTGCGCGTGGTGGTCGCGGATCTCGCGGGTGCGGTCTTGTGGCGTGAGACCGCCCTGCACAACTGCGCCCCCGGCACACCCGAAGCCATGGCCGATGCGGTGGCCGCAGCAGTGCACCGCGCCGAACACGCCACCCTCACGACGAACGACCGGTTTGCCGCTGCGAAGCGCGCAGGGGAGCGCGACACCGCGCACTCGGCCGATGCCGCCTTGGGAGCGATCGCCGTTTCCGAGCCAGCGCGCGGAGCGGGTGCGGAGACCGCCGCCGTGGATTCCGTGCTTGTGCGCGTGGTGATCGCGATGGCCGGTCCGGTGCGCGACGATGCCGCGCAGACCGTGGTGATGGCCCCGGATTTCGGCTGGCTGCAACCGGTTCGGCTCGGTGCGCTGGTGGCCGGGCGGCTGCCGGGCATGGACTGCCCGGTGGATGTGATCAATGACGGCAATGCGGCGGCGTTCGCGGAGTATCACGCCCGGCCGCGACGGCGCGGACTGGTGCTCATCGAGGCGGGTACGGGTATCGGCGGCGGGGTGGTGCTGGATGGTCGCATTCAAATCGGCAGTCACGGTATCGCCGGTGAACCCGGGCATATGCCGGTCGCGCTCGACGGTCCGCCGTGCGTCTGCGGTGCGCGCGCATGTCTGGTGCTCTACGCCGGACCCGAGGCGGTCCTCACCGCCGCAGGCCTCGGTGAACTGCTGATTCGAGAGGGCTTGCACGCGGCCTCGACTCGGCTGATCGAGGCGCTGCGTGCCGGTGACGAACAGGCCGTCGCGGCGGTCCGGACCGCCGGGCAGGCGCTGGGTGTGGTGATCCTGTCGGTCACCGCCTTGCTCGATGTCGACGAGATTGTGCTGGGCGGCCTGCTCGCGCACTGGTTTCCCTGGCTGGCTCCGACCATCGACGAGCAGCTCGCCGGTCGCCGTGTCCTGGCCCCGGGACTGCAGTTGACCATTGCCCCGGCAGTACTGGGGGAGGACGCCATGTTGCTCGGCGCGATCGAATTCGCCAGGCGCACCGTACTTTCCGATCCCGCGTCGGTACCGCTGCGGCCGCTGCCCACCCGGACCTGACACCAGGCCCGGCCGGCCCGAATTTCCGTCGCGGGAAACTCACCGCAGATTCGCTGAAACGGCTGGCCGGGGTGGTTTTATAGCGGGATGGACTTGCGCCAGGACCTGCGAAGCACTGTCGGCGACCTGATGCCCGAGCTGAAAGATCTACTGAAACAGCTGGTCGCCATTCCCTCCATCGCCTTCCCCGACTATCCCGAGGAGAACGTGCAGCGCGCGCACGATCTCATTGCCGATGAATTGCGGAAGTCCGGTGTCGGCGATATTCAGGTGCTGAATCTGCCGGATACCTCCCCGGTCATCTACGGCCGCATTCCACCTCCGCCGGGCGCACCGACCGTCCTGCTCTACGGGCATTACGACGTGCAGCCCTCCGGCGATGAAAGTCTCTGGAACACACCGCCTTTCACCCCGACCGAGAAGGAAGGCGCGATCTACGGTCGCGGCGCGGCCGACTGCAAATCCAATGTGGTCGCGCATATCGGCGCACTGCGGGCCTACGGCGGTAAGCCGCCGGTCGGCATCACCCTCGTCATCGAGGGCCAGGAGGAGTTCGGCTCGGGCTTCGACGACTACCCGGCCGAGAAGCCGGAGCTGTTCCAAGCCGATGCCCTGCTCATCTGCGATGCCGGCAATATTCGCGCGGGCACCCCCACCCTGGTGACCGCACTGCGCGGCGTGGCCGATGTCTTCGTCGAGGTCCGCACGCTCGCGGCCCCGGTGCACTCCGGCCAATTCGGCGGTGCGGCACCGGATGCGCTGCTCGCGCTCATGGCCGGACTGGCCACGCTGCACGATGCCGACGGTAATGTCGCGGTCCAGGGTCTGCGCCGGGACAAGTGGACCGGAGCGAATTACACCGAGCAGGAATTCGCCGAAATCACCGGCATGGCACCGGGAATGCCGCTGCTCGGCACCGGCCCGATCGGCGAGCGCATCTGGTACGGGCCCGCCATCACGGTTATCGGACTCGACGCACCGCCGGTGAAAACCGCTGCATCCGCGGTGATTCCGTACGCCAAGGCCTATCTGAACGTGCGCGTGCATCCCGAACAGGATCCGGCCGAGGGGCAGCGCGCGGTCATCGAGCATCTGAAGAAGGTCAAGCCGTACGGGATCGAATTGACGGTCACCGGCGGGGATGTCGGATCCGGATTCGCGGCGGGCACAACCGGTCCCGCCTACGCCGCCATGCGTGAGGCCATGGGCAAGGCGTGGAATACCGAGGTGGTCGATTCGGCCATGGGCGGCTCCATCCCGCTCACCAATTCGATGGCCGCGGCCAATCCGGCCTCCGAGGTGATCATGATCGGCGCCGAGGATTCCAACTGCAATATGCACGGCTTCAACGAGCGCGTACTACTGAGCGAACTGGCCAATGTGGCGCTCGCGGAAGCGGAATTCTTCCAACTGTTCGCGAACAGGATGCGCAAATGAGCGAAACCACGGTGACCGCCGATCCGGCGCCCGGCCCGAAACCCGCTCAGCACAAGAAGAAGCGGGGCTTTCCCTCCACCTATACGATCCTCGCCGGCGTCACCGTCGCGGTGTGGCTGGCGGCCTTCGTGATTCCGCCCGGCGCGTACCAGGTGGATGACAAGGGGCACACCATCGCCGGGTCGTATCACCGGATCGAGGGTGCGAAGGCCTTCACCGCGCGACTACGGGATCTGTTCCTCGCGCCGATCAATGGTCTCTACGGTATTCAAGATCCGAAGACCGGCCAGGTCGCGCCCGACATGTCCGGATCGCTGTACGGCGCGGCCGCGGTGTTCCTGTTCGTGCTGGCCGTGGGCGCGTTCATCACCGTCGCCTTCGCGACCGGCGCGCTGGACAGCGGCATCGGGCGACTGGCCTACAAGCTGCGCAGCAGGTCCTTCCTGCTCATCGTCGGCATCATGGTGGTCTTCGCCGTCGCAGGCACGGTGGAGGGCTTTGCCGAGGAGACCCTGGGCTTCTACGCGCTACTGGTGCCCCTGATGCTGGCACTCGGCTACGACCGCATGACCGCCGTCGGCGCGATCATCTGCGGTGCCGGCGTCGGCGTAATGTGCTCGACCGTCAATCCTTTCGCGACCGGTACCGCCTCCTCCGCCGCCGGGGTGCCGATCGGCGACGGCATTGTGCTGCGCCTGGCCATGCTGGTGGTGCTCACCACGGTCACGGTGGGGTACGTGCTCTGGTACGCGCGCCGGGTCAAGACGGACCCGGACAAGTCCTGGTCGGGCTGGCTGCCGGGCGACCGCGAGGTGAAAGCCGAAGAGCACGAACCGGATCCGATGACCCGCCGTCAGGTCGCGGTGCTGTGGATGGTCGGGCTCACCTTCGCGTTCATGATCTTCGCCATCATTCCGTGGGCGACCGTGATCAATGGTCCGGACGCGAAATCCTTTTCGTGGGAATTGGATTGGTACTTCCCGGAGCTCACCGCGCTGTTCCTGGTCGGCGCAGTGGTGGTGGGCCTGATCGGCGGGCTGGGCGAGGGCAAGATGTCCGAGGCGATCGGCAAGGGTTTCGGCGACTTCGTGGGTGCCGGCATCGTGATCGTGCTCGCGCGCGGCGTCACCGTGATCATGAACAACACCCAGATCACCAGCACCGTGCTGCATGCGCTGGAGGGTGTGGTGACCGGCACCTCCTCGGCGGTGTTCGCGGTCGCGGTATTCCTCGTGAACATCCCGCTGGCATTCCTGATCCCCTCCACGTCCGGCCATGCCACGCTCGCCATGCCGATCATGGCGCCGCTCGCCGATTTCGCGAATGTGCCGCGCTCCCTGGTGGTTACGGCCTGGCAGTCGGCGTCGGGCTGGGCGAATCTGGTCACACCCACCACGGCCGTCGTGACCGGTGGTATCGCCCTGGCGAAGGTGCGCTACGACCGCTACGTGAAGTTCGTGGTACCGCTCATGGTGATTCTCTTCGTGCTGACCTGCGCGTTCCTCGCCGTGGCGGCCTGGATCGGCTGAGTGGTCAGTCCTGTATCAGACTCCGATGACGTTGCGCCACACCAACTCCAGATGCGCGACCATATCGAGGCTCGGGTCGATCAACCAGCGCGATTGCAATCCGTCGGCGAGCGCGAAGAAGGTGGTGGCGGCGGCATCGGCGTCGACGTGGGCGGGCAGCACCCCGGCCGCCTGCATTTCGCGCAGGGCCTGCGAAAACGCCTCGGTGCCTCGGCGATACCGTTCCTTCATGTAGGCATGGGCCGGATGGCGCGGATCGGCCGCGGCCGCCTGCATATGCGTGAAGAGCTCGATCAGGCCGGGCACCTGGGCATTTCGCCGAATCACCGCGATATAGGCCGCCGGTTCGAGGGCGCGCAGCGCGACCATGCCGGCCTCGTCGCGCTTGCGCAGGACGGCGACGAAGAGCTCTTCCTTGGATCCGAAGTAGTGCAGCAGCCCGCCCTGGCTCAATCCCACCGCCTCGGCCAGCTCGGCGACGGAGGTGGCCAGGAAGCCGCGCTCCGCAATGGTGCGCAGTGCTGCTTCGAGAATCTGCTCCCGTCGTTCGATGCCCTTGCCGTAGGGCCCCCGTTTCGCCACGGATCGAGTCTAGGGCTCGCCCGTGCCCTTCTTGCACCCCAAAACCGAGCGATGTACGGTTTTCAATGCGGCCATCGCCGCGAACAGCGAAGGAGAAACCGGTCCAGATGCGATTCCGTCCCCGTGCTCTTGTTCCCGCAGCTCTCGTCGCCGCCACCCTCGTCTTGGGCACGCCTGGGGCCTATGCCCGACCGGAGGCGCCCACGCAGGTCGCACCGCTCGGGCCCGACTTCCTCTGGGGCGTGGCGGCCTCCGGCTTCCAGTCCGAGGGCCACGCGCCCGACAGCAACTGGTCCCGGTACGTGGCGCAGGGCAAGACCGATGACCCGTACCGGGACTCGGTCGACTTCTTCGATCGCTACGCCTCCGATATCGATCTGGCCGCCGGGCTCGGCGTGAAGGTGTACCGGATCAGCATCGAGTGGGCGCGGGTACAGCCGCAGCCCGGCGTGTGGTCCGAGGACGGACTCCGCTTCTACGACAATGTGATCGCGAAGATCACCGCCGCCGGTATGCGGCCCATGATCACCCTGGACCACTGGGTGTTCCCGGGCTGGGAGGTCGATCGCGGCGGCTGGCACAACCCCGGCATGGTCGATGATTGGCTGGCCAATGCCCGCACCGTCGTCGACCGCTACGCGCACGACAATCCGCTGTGGGTGACCTTCAACGAGCCCACCTTCTACGGGCTCAACGAACTGCGCCACGGTGGGCTTCCGGCCACCGACGTGCCGGGTATGCAGGACCGAATCGCGCAGGCGCACAATGCCATCTACGACCACATCCACCAGGTTCAGCCCGGCGCCATGGTGACCAGCAATGTCGCCTACATTCCGGGTGGCGAGGATGTGATCAACAAGCCGTTCATCGACAAGATCGCGGCGAAGATCGATTTTGTCGGCATCGACTACTACTACGGTCTGTCGCCTGACACCCTCACCTCATTGGTGCAGAACTTCAGCCAGCTGTGGAACAACCCGTTGCAGCCGGAGGGCATCTACTATGCCCTGCAGCACTATTCGCGTCAGTTCCCCGGCAAGCCGCTCTATATCGTCGAGAACGGCATGCCCACCGAGAACGGTAAGCCGCGTGCCGACGGCTACACCCGCGGCGATGACCTGCGCGACACCATCTACTGGATCCAGCGCGCCAAGGCCGATGGCATGAACGTGATGGGCTACAACTACTGGAGCCTCACCGACAATTACGAATGGGGTTCCTACACACCGCGATTCGGCCTCTACACCGTCGATGTGCTGACCGATCCCAGTCTGACGCGTCAGCCCACCGACGCGGTCCCGGCCTACACCGCCATCACGCACAATGGCGGCGTCCCGGCCGACTATCGCCCGACCCACAACCCGCAGCCCTGCTCGCTGGTCGACGCCGTGGCCAGCTGCACCGATCCGGTGACCGTCCCGCGCTGATCATTGCCTGGCCGGAATCCACACGGTAGCAGTGGATCCCGGCCAAAAGCATGCCGGATGACGATGGACCTCCGGGATGACGAGGCGGACGACCGGGCGATCGCCGTCAGCGCAGTGCGGGGATCACCTCTCGCTCGAACAGTTCGATGCTCGAGGTGTCGTAGGCCAGTTCGGGGAAGTAGTGGATGGCGTAGGAGAGGCCGAGATCGCGGGTGCGGCTGAGCTTTTCGATAATCTGCTCGGGTGTGCCGACTGCGGGGCTGTTGCGGAAGAGGTTGTCCACGTGCCCCTTCGCCGTCTCGGCCCCGAGGATCGGAGTGAAGCGATCCTGCAGGGCGGCGAGGCGATCCTGCACCTCGGCCTCGGTGGCGCCCACGATCGTATTGAAGTTCGAGCTGCGGGTGATGGCATCGAAATCGGTGCCGACAGCGGCACAGTGGCCGCGCAGTAGTTCGGACTTGTGCGCGAACTCCTCCGGCTCACCGGAGAAGTTGGTGTACTGCGCGTACTTCGCCGCAATGCGCAGCGTCACCTTCTCGCCACCGCCGGCGATCCAGATCGGAATACCGTCCTCCTGCACCGGAAGTGGGCGGACGATGGCGCCGTCGACCTGGTAGTGCTTACCGTCGAGCGTGACGGAACCCTTGGTCCAGGCCTGCTTGAAGATCTGCACACCCTCGTCCAGTCGGCCCAGACGCTCACCGGCGGGCGGGAATCCGTAACCGTAGGCGCGCCATTCGTGCTCGTACCAGCCGCCGCCGATGCCCATTTCGAGGCGTCCGCCGGAGATCAGGTCCACGGTCGCCGCGACCTTGGCCAGATAGGCCGGATTGCGGTAGCTGATGGCGGTGCACATCTGCCCCAGCCGAATCCGCGAGGTGGTGGCGGCGAAGGCCGACATAAGGGTCCACGCCTCGTGGGTGGCCTCCTCGGTGGGCTCCGGCACGGTGTGGAAGTGGTCATACACCCAGACCGACTCCCAGGCCTCCGTCGCATCGGCACGCTGGGCGAGGTCACGCATCACGCCCCACTGCTGCGCCGGGTCGATGCCGACCAGGTCGAGCCGCCAGCCCTGGGGAATGAAATGGCCGAAGCGCACGAGTGACTCCTCCGTTTGATCTTGGTCTGCGAATACCGCGAATGCCGCAAACCACTGTTCCCGCTCACCGCCGGTTGGGCAACCTTTCGACGCTGGGCGCGCCTAATTCGGGGGTGTGACCGGGGCCGGCAGGTCGACGGGGTCGAGCACCTTGCGCAGCGCCGCCGCGACGGCGTCGAGTTCACCGGTATCGAGCCTGCCACCGAACCGCCGGTCGATGCCCGCGAGATAGTGCGGTGCCGCTTCGCGGAAGCGCTTGCGCCCGTTCTCGGTAATGCTCACGAAGGCGGAGCGCCCGTCGTCGGGATTGGATTCCCGCCGCACCAGGCCGTGTGACTCCATTTCGGTAATCAGCCTGCTCACCCGAGTGCGGCTGAGCACCACGCGTTCTCCGAGATCGCTCATGCGCAGGCGTTGCGGTCCATCGAGTTCCAGTAGGACGTCGTACCAGCTCAGCGGTAGTCCGGTGGCGCGGCGCAACTCCGCGTCGAGTTCGGGCACCAGCTTGGCGTGCACCTGCAGCAGCGCGGCCCAGGCGGAGACGGCCGGGTGGGTTCGGTTCGGGGGGTGCGGCACATCACCCAGCCTAACTTGTTGCGTGCGCCCGCACATAAGTAGTAGCGTGCACACGCACATAGTTTTGTTCGGAAGGAAAACTCATGACCACGTTGATCACTCGCGACGAGCTGGCCAAGGAGATCGAGGCCGGATCGGTGATCGTCCTGGATGCGCTCGGCGGCGAGTACTACGCCAAGGCGCATCTGCCCGGCGCGCTCGCGCTGATCGAAGCCGAGGTGGAAAGCAGTGCGCCTCAGCTGCTTCCTGATCGGGCGACAGCAATCGTCACGTACTGCTCGAATGCCGCATGCGCCAATAGCCAGAATGTCGCCACCAAACTGGAGCGGCTGGGCTACACCAATGTCCGCAAATACCGTGAGGGCATTGAGGATTGGACGGAGGCGGGGCTGCCCATCGAAAGCTGAGCGGAAGTTGTCTCAGACTGGCTAAAATGCTGCGGCAGAGATCATCCCGTGTTCGCACACCTAGGGGAGGGAGCTCGCCGATGAGCTCTACGCAGCTGAACGCGCCCGACGGACCCATCGACGCCGATCTGGCGACGCCGTCGGGGGAGGGGCCGTGGCCGGGTGTGGTCGTCCTGCACGACATGCTCGGCATCGGCACGGCCATGCGTGAGACCGGTCGCATGCTTGCCGACAACGGCTATCTCGCCCTCGCCCCGGACCTGTTCGCCCGCGGCCGGGTTCGCTGCGTGCCGGGCATGATCCGGGAGCTCATGTCCAGAGGCGAGGGCAGCACCACTCGCGATATTCTCGCCGCCCGCGACCGGCTCGCGAGCGATCCCCAGTGCACCGGCAAAGTCGCGATCGTCGGCTTCTGTCTCGGTGGTGGGTTCGCACTGCTGGTGGCGCCCCGGGGATTCGACGCAGCGGCCCCGTTCTATCCCGCGGGCCGTCCCAAGTACGACGAGATTCTGCGTGGCTCGTGTCCTGTGGTCGCCAGCTACGGTGCGCGCGATCCGATGAATATCGGCGGTGGTCCCAAGCTCGAACGCAGACTGACCGAACTCGGGGTCGATCACGACGTGAAGACCTATTCCGGTGTCGGGCACTCCTTCGCGGACAATCATCCGAGCCAGCCGCTGCTGCGCGTCACCGGCCTCGGCTACGACGAGGACGCCACCCGCGACGCCTGGTCCCGCATCTTCGCCTTCTTCGACACCCACCTGTCACCCGGCCGCCAGCCGGGTGGGCCGAACGTATAACCGGCCCAGTCCCGCATCCGCCTGCTGGAGCGCAGGTCTCGCCAGAGCGCGCCGAATTCGTAGTACTGCAGCGTGAATACGCTGGTGCTTTCGATATTCTTGGTCAAACCGTAGGTGGGCCGGAAGGTTTCGGCGCGGAAGGTGCCGAACATACGGTCCCACAGGATGAAGATGCCGCCGTAATTACGGTCCAGGTACTCCGCATCGCTGGCGTGATGCACCCGGTGATGCGAGGGCGTATCGAAGACGAACTCGAACCATCGCGGCATTTTCCCGATGGTCTCGGTGTGCACCCAGAACTGGTAGATCAGCCCACAGGTCCACGGTGACCACTCCACTCCAGCGCCTATGCCTGCGCGCCTACTGCATATGCACCGACTGTAAGGCTCGTGGCGCAATCTCCGAAAGGGTCAGCCGCGGCGGCAGCGGGCGATGAGGCCGAGACAGCCTGCGGCGGCGATCGCGAGAATGGTGAACATGGCGGGGTACCCGACACCGGTGCCGTCGTGCAGCATGGCCATGACCGCCGGGAAACCGAAGCCGAGGTAGCTGACTGCATAGAAGACGGCGGTCAGGCCGGCGAGGTCGTCGGGGCGGGACATGCGCTCGATCTCCAGTAGTCCGGCGACGAGGCCGATACCGAAGCCCAGACCGAGGATGATCGCGGTGGCGATGGTCAGCCACAGCGTCAGTGCACCGGAAGTCACTGCGGCCAGCGCCATTCCGGCGATGATCAGGGCGAGTGCCAGCACCGGAAGCCGAATCGTGCCGGGCCGGTCCAGTTTGCGTGCCACCGATTGGATGGCGAAGCCGCAGCCGAGGGTGATGACGGTGATCAGCGCCGAGAAGGCGATGGGTGCGCCGTGCACCTTGGGCATCATGAGGGTCGGCATGATGGCGTACGCCGTTGCGGAACAGGCGAACAGCCACAGCGCGATCGGCAGGGCCACCAGCCGGAAGCGCCGGTGCGCGCCGACCGGAACCTTCAGATCGTCGATGAGTCGGGCCGTAGTCTGCTGCGGCACAGTCGTTTCCGGTGCGCGGGCCAGCCATACCGCGGCGGCCAGGCAGAGGCCGGCATTGATCAGATACGGCAGGGTGTCGGGCCAAGGCCCCCACTGGGCGAGCACACCGGCGACACCCGCTCCCACACCGAATCCACCGGTGAGGCTCATGGCGGAGCGCCGTGCGCCGGTGCCGGAGGCGGTTTCGGGTGCGAACGGCGGCTGCGAGAGCTCCTTGAGCCAGCTGCTGCCGACCGCCATGGCCAGCCCGAGCGCGACGCCGCACAGCACGCGCCCGGCGGAAAGCATTGGTACAGAAGATGATCCGAATGCCAGCAGCAGTGATCCGGCCGCAGCGATCAGCGGCGCCGGGCGCATGAGCAGCCGTCGCCCGAAGCGATCCGACAGCGGACCGCCGATCAGCAGCGCGGGCACGATCCCCAGCACATACTCGAACAGCAGCAGGTCGACGGTGGTGACCGGCAACCCGTCTCGCTTGTACATGACCAGCAGCGGCGTGAATTCGTTTCCGCCCCAGGCAATCGCGAAGATCGTGCCGGCCACGCTCAACCACGCGCGACTCGACGACAGCGGTCCGGCGGCGGCTCGACCGGAGTCAGCGCCTGAGTAGTGTGCGGAAGATGGTGCGGCGGCATCGGTCAGGTCGACAGCAGAGGTCGAGGTTGCCGTCACAGGCCTCTCGACTTCTGGTCGTGGGCATCCATTGGATGGTTGACGGCGACAGGCGTGATGGCGGCCGCTCGAACGGTGGCGAGGGCGGTGGTGTCGTGCGCCGAAGCGGTTGCGGCTGAGGCGGTCAGTGCGCCTGTGGAGGTCGAGGTTGCCATCACAGGCCTCGCAACGTCACGCCGTGCACGGCCATCAGGTGGTCGGCGAGGGCGGTGGCGAATCCGGCGGTGTCTCCGGCCTCGATGAGGTCGGCCAGACCCTGGTGCTGGGCAATGATGCGTGCGGTCTCGATCGGGCCGTGCCGCAGCGCGACGCTGTTCATGCGCCGCTGACGTTCGCGCAGGGAGTCGTAGAAGCCGGCGAGCAGCGGATTGCCGGCGGCCACCACATATTCGCGATGGAAATCGGCATCGATGACCGCGAACTCGTCGAGGTCTCCGGCGGTGGCCAGTGCCTGCTGGCGCTCGAGGGAGGCCCGCAGCGTGGTCATGAGGCTCGACCGGTCGATTTCTGCCAGCATGCGCACCGCGCCCGTCTCCACGACATATCGAGCCTGTGTGACGTCCTCGGCCTCGTGTGAGGGCACGGGCACGATGAGCGCGCCCCGCTTGGGATACAGCTTCATCCAGCCTTCGGTCTCCAGCCGGAGAAAGGCTTCCCGCACCGGCGTCCGCGAGGTGCCGAGCGTGGTCGCGATCTCGCCCTCGCTGATCAGTTCGCCCCCGGGAAGTTCCCCGCTCAGGATGCGTTCCTTGACCTCGCGGTAGGCCCGCTCGGCAGATGAATACGTCATAGACACAAGATGCATCTTAGGAGTCCGACCAGTCGGATTTGCTGAGATGTGGCCGGACTCACGGGGTCGAACAGGTGGCAGGTGCCCGCAGACTTGCGCGACCCGCCCCTTTCGAACGATGATCTGGCGTGTTGGCATAGCGCCAGTAAGTGAGACAGGGAGGTCCGCATGGCGAACGACGCCACCCCGCCGCTGCATGAAATCGTGAACAGCGCGCTCGAGTTCACGGTTCCGATCGCGCACAAGATGGGTGTCCAGGCGACCGAGGTGCGGCCCGGTTACGCCTCCACCAAGGTTCCGGTCGAGGGCAATGGCAATCACTTCGGCGTCATGTACGCCGGTGTGCTCTTCACCGTCGCCGAGGTGCTGGGCGGGGCGCTCGCGCTCGCCAGCTTCGATACCTCGAAGTACTACCCACTGGTCAAGGACCTGCACATCTTCTTCCGCAGGCCCGCCGCCACCGATGTGACGGCCGTGGCCACCATGTCGGACGAGGAGATCGCGCGCGTCGCCGAAGAGGCGGACCTCAAGGGCAAGTCCGACTTCAGCCTGAAGGCCGTCGTCACCGACGCCAATGGTGTGGTCGTCGCGGAAACCGAAGGGCTGTACCAGCTCCGCGCCCACAACAAGTAGGGCGAATACGCCGAGGCCCGGGCCGACCGGGCCTCGTGCGCGGGCTATCCGGCCTGGCTGAGTTGCGCGAACTGCGCCATATCGAAGTAGTCGCGCCAGGCGGTGATCTTGCCGTCGACGATCTCGAAGATTCCCATGACGGGGAGCTCGATGTGCTTGTCGCCGAGGGTGAAACGGTCGGTGCGCTCATTGAGCACCACATTCCCGAGGGCGGACTGGTGGTGGATGCCGAAGTCGATGCCGCCGAACGCGCCGATGAAGCCGCGCAGGAAATCGAGAATGGCGGCCTTGCCTAGCAGCGGCTGCATCGGGATGTTGTGGTAGACGGCATCCTCGGCGAAATACTCGGCGATGGATTCCGGTGTGCCGCTGAGCCATTCGGCGCAGAATGCGGTGACCAGGGCTTCGGGGGACTGAGTCGTCATGTGGCGGGCCCTTCGAGTCAGGAGATGCGTAGGGGGAGTGAGCGCATTCCGTCCCAATTTCTGTCGATGGTCTCGGCTAGGTTATCGGGCGTGGATGAGGTGGTGCGGTACAGCTTTCGCTTGCGGCCGGGCCGCACAGCGGAGGCTGCTCTGCTGACCGAGTGGCATCGCTGCGGAATTGTGTGGAACGAGGCTGTCAATCAACAAAAGTTGGGGAACAAACCGACATTCGGCAAGCTCAGCAAGCTCCTCACCGATGCGCGGGCGTGTTCGAGTTGTTTCGCGAGAGCCAAGCAGCGACTCGAACTCGGGGAACGAACTTTCCGATGTGACAGATGCGGGTTCACCGCAGGTCGGGATCGGAACGCCGCCAGAGTGATTCTGGCTGTGGCAGAGCGCGGCCACACACGTGTTGAGGATGTCAGACAGTCGGATCACCTCCCTCGGGGGGCAGGTTCGGGTGCGGCCTGAGCGTGAAATCCCACGTCTTCAGGCGAGGGAAGCGCTAATGCCACTCCGAAGTCGGGAACCTGTGCTGCCACACGGTTTCCGGTGGCGAATCGACTGGCAAGAAGTGTCTCGCTGCGAGACGTGCTGACCAGCTGTTGCTATAGCTCATGTCCGCGTGAATCGGTTGTATTCACTGTTCAGCGCACACAACCATGGCGAGACAATCGCCATTGATTGTCTCGCCATGGTTGTGGTGACCTGAACCAGCGCGAAGCGTTGTCGCGCCGACAGGCCCGCCTCTTATTCGCTGTGTGACAGGCGAACCAGCATCTTGCCGGTATTGGCGCCGTTCATCAGAGCGGTGAAGGCATCGAGGGTCTGATCGATGCCGTCCACAACCGTCTCCTCGGTGCGCAGCGAACCATCGGCGAGCCAGCCGGCCGCCTTGCCGATCCACTCCGGCGCCTGGTGCAGGTGATCGGTGACATTCATGCCGAGCAGATTGATCCGCTTGCCGATGGCCAGCACCAGATGGCGCGGTCCGGGCGGCAGCTCGGTGTCGTTGTACACGGAGATGGCCCCGCACAAGGCGATACGGCCGCGCAGGTTCATGGTGGCCAGGGCGGCGTCGAGGTGATCGCCGCCGACATTGTCGAAGTAGACGTCGATGCCCTCGGGCGCGGCCGCGGCCAGCTGCCCGGCGAGATCGCCCTTGCGGTAATCGATCGCGATGTCGTAGCCGAATTCCTCGAGCAGCCGAGCGGCCTTCTCCGGCCCACCGGCGGAGCCGATGACCTTGGCCGCGCCCAGTCGCTTGGCGATCTGCCCGGCAACGGAACCGACCGCGCCTGCCGCGCCCGAAATGAAGACGATATCGCCCTCGCGCACCGGTGCGACCTCGGTGAGCCCGGCGTACGCGGTCAGACCGGTAGTGCCGAGCACGCCCAGATAGGACTGCGGCGAAGCGATTTCGGTATTCAGCACCTGCGCACCCGCGGCATCGACGAGCGCGTACTCGCGCCAGCCGTAGAAGTGGCTCACCACCGTGCCGACCGGGACGGTCTCCGCGGCGGAGGCCACCACGGTGCCGACCGCGCCGCCGGTCATGGCTTCACCCAAACCGAAAGGCGGAATATAGGATTCGACATCGTTCATGCGGCCGCGCATGTACGGATCCACCGACAGCCAGTCATTGCGGACCAGCACCTGACCCGGAGCGGGCTCGGGCAGCGTCACAGTGGCGAGCTCGAAATCGGAGGGCTTCGGCTCGCCGATCGGGCGGGCGATCAAACGCCATTCGCGGCTGGATACGGTCATTGCTGTTCTCCTTCAGAAGGTTTCACTGGAATGTGCGCCGATTGCGCCGAGGCCGCCGAGAATGGTCTCGGTCGCGCTGCGCAGGAGGTCCGGCCGGTCGGCCGCGAGCAGTCCGATGGCCGCGGCCAGCACGATCTGCGCGGCATCGGCGGGCTGTGCGACGCCCGCATCGGTGAGCACGCCGGTGAGCAGTTCGCGCAGATCATCGGTGAAGCTGCGGCAGATATCACCGCACAGCCGCGCCTGCTCGCCGAGAAGTTCTGCGGCATGCGGAGATTCGGCGAAAACACCGGAGGCCAGGGTGGCCTTGGCGGTGACAATGCCGAATACCTTGTCCGCGAGTGGAATCGGTGCGGCGACGGCAGCGTGCGCGTCCGTCAGGGCGCGATCGTGCAGTCGTTCGGCCAGCCGCCGCACGGCATCGTCTTTATTGCGCACGTACTGATAGACCGCCGACCGGGAAACGCCTGTCTCCGCGGCGATATCGTCCATGGTCGTGCGCCGCGCCCCGTAGCGCAGCAGGCAGCGCAGGGTGGCGTCGAGTACGTCGGCGGTCCGGTCGGGCACGGCCTCAGAGCGCCTTCAGCAACTCCGCCGCCAGCGGCGCCGATGAAGCGGGGTTCTGGCCGGTGTACAGATTGCGGTCCACCACCACGTGCGGGGCCCACGGCTCGCCCTCGCTGTAGTCCACGCCGAGCGCGAGGAGCCGGTCCTGCAGCAACCACTTGGCCTTGTCGGCGAGTCCGGCCTGGGTCTCCTCGGCATTGCTGAAGGCGGCGACCCGGTATCCCGCGAACGGGGAGTTGCCGTCGGCATCCACCGTGGCCAGCAGAGCGGCCGGGCCGTGGCAGACCACGCCGAGCGGCTTGCCCGAAGCCAGTGCGGCATTGAGCAGCTGCCCGGAGGCGGCGCTGACGGCGAGATCCTCCATCGGACCGTGGCCGCCCGGGTAGTAGACCGCGTCGTAATCGGCAAGGTCGACCGCGGCGATGTCGACGGGGTGCGTCAATTCGGTTGCCTTGCGCAGGGTTTCGGCGATCTTCTCAGCACCCTCGGGGCCGCCGTTGGCTCCGGGAGCCAGGCTGCCGCCGTCGACGGTCGGCGCCACTGCGCCCGGGGTGGCCACCACGATCTCATGCCCGGCGGCCTTGATGGCCTCGTATGGTGCGGCGAACTCTTCGGCCCAGTACCCGGTGGGGTGCTTGGTGCCGTCGGCCAGCGTCCAGTAGTCGACGCCGGTCATGACGAACAGGACCTTGGCCATGATGCTCCTTGTGTCTGTGGATGAACTGACACTGTGTATGCAGAATGTCAGGTTGTCGCAGCACCCACCGTAGGTGCCGAAATATCAGCTGACCAATAGACTCGCCTATATGAGACATAGACAGGCCGATGGATCTGTGGACTTGACGCAGCTCCGCACGTTTCTGGCCGTCTATAGGGCCGGATCCATTACCGCGGGCGCCGGTCAGGTGGGCCTGTCCCAGCCCACCGTGACAACCCAGCTACAGGCGCTCGAACGCCGCCTCGGCCGTCCGCTGTTCGAACGCCTGCCGCGCGGCGTCACCCCGACCGCCGCCGCCCACGATCTCGCGGCCCGGGTGGCCGGGCCGTTCGACGCCCTCGAAATCGTGGTCGGCGATGCCCCGGCCGAGCACACTCAGGAGCCGCCGGTGCTGCTCGGCGGTCCCGCCGAAATGCTGGCGGCGCTGACGCTGCCCTCCCTGGCTCCGCTCGTCGCGCAGGGCATCCGATTCACCATCACCACGGGTCTGGCCGATGATCTGCTGGCGGACCTGCGGCTCGGCAAGCTCGACCTGGTGCTGTCCACCATTCGCCCGCGCGGCCGGACCGTACTCGCGGAACCGCTCGCCGATGAGGAGTTCGTGCTCGTCGCCGCGCCGCAGGTGGCGGCCGCAGTGGACGTGGCGCGGCTGCGGGTCAACGACCTCGCCGGCATTCCGCTGATCAGCTATGCGCCGGATCTGCCTATCGTGCGCCGTTATTGGCGGCACGTCTTCGATACCCGGCTGGAAGCCGAAGCCGCCCTTGTCATTCCGGATCTGCGCGCGGTGCTCGCCGCCGTGGTCGCGGGGGCGGGCGTGAGCGTGCTGCCGCGCTATCTGTGCGCCCGCGAACTCGAGGCGGGCGGGATCGTCACACTGCTGGATCCCGAAGACTCCCCGATCAATACCGTGTATCTCGCGCGCCGGGTGGGCGGCCAGTCCCGTCCGCACGTCGATCTGGTCCGCACCCGGCTGCTCGAGGCGGCCGAGGTGTGGCGGACCTGCGTGCACTGACCGCACACAGGCCCGCCCGCCCCCTCGTTACTTGTCGATCAGCCCGAATTCCGTGAGCAGTTCACCGATTTCGGTGCCGTCGAGGCGCTTCATCAAGCGCTTGCGCAGAATCTGCGGTCCGGGTAGATCGATGGCCTCACCGTCGCGTAGCCGGCTGGTGGCCGCCAAGAGCGAACGCACGTCGTAGGTGGAGGCGAAGACCTCCGGCACCCCACGTTCGATATCGAGCAGCTGATACGCGGCCTCCATACCGGTGCGCACCGAGTACTCGGTGGTGAAGATGCAGTCGCGGCTGGTCTCCGAGAACTGGCCGATGAACGCGAAGTTCACCGACCCCTCCGGCACCACCTGCGGGCGGTCACCGGCCTTGCGCGGCATGAAGAACGAGGTCACGTACGGCATCATGCAGGGGACGCAGGTACCGGCATTCGCGGCGAGTTCCGCAATATCGTCGACCGGAACACCCATGTGGTACAGCCACTCCTGGGTGATTTCCTCGCCCGTGCACTCCTGCATGGTCTTCTTCACGTAGTCGCCGGTGACGTCCACGAACAGTGAATAGACCCAGATGACGATCTGATCCTTGGGCTGCTGCTTGAAGTGCGGCTGGCGGTTGACCGTCCAGCTGAGCAGCCAGCTGGAATCCTTGGCGGTGACGATGCCGCCGGTGACGACCTTGCCGCTGAACGGATCTCGCTTACAGATCTTCTGAATGTATTCGGGGATACGCTGATCCAGCGTGGTGACGGTGGCCGATTCCCATTTGGTCTTCTGGATATCGCCGGCGAAGACGTCCGGTCGCCCGAAGGCCGGATCCTTGGCCGCCAGCGTCCGCCACAGATC
This sequence comes from Nocardia sp., assembly GCF_025465275.1. Classification (GTDB taxonomy): domain Bacteria; phylum Actinomycetota; class Actinomycetes; order Mycobacteriales; family Mycobacteriaceae; genus Nocardia. The sequence continues at coordinate 40,643 of NZ_JAODNK010000120.1, forward strand.
CCAGGCGGGTGCGGGGCCGGTGTTCAGCTTCGCCGGGGTGTGCTGGTCACCCTCGTCGGAGTTTTCGGTGAGCGAGCCTATGGTCATGAGCAGCAGATCGTTCTCGCCCAGATCCACGCCGCCCCGGGCGCCTTCGGACACCCAGTGGATTCGCTTGGCCTGCTTGCGTTTCGCGCTCAGATCGAAGTCGACATCGGTGACCGTGGTATCGAATTTGAAGGTCACGCCCTGCTCGAGCAACCACTGGTAGAGCGGCAGCACCAGTGATTCGTACTGGTTGTACTTGGTGAACTTCAGCGCCGAGAAGTCCGGCAGGCCGCCGATGTGATGGATGAAGCGGTGCAGGTACAGCTTCATCTCCAGGGCGCTGTGCCACTCCTCGAAGGCGAACATGGTGCGCCAGTACATCCAGAAGTTGCTCGCGAAGAAGTCTTTGGAGAAGACCTCGTCGATGCGCTTGTCCTCCATCTCTTCCCGGCTCGCCAGGAAGATTTTGATGATGTCCTTCTGCGCCTTCTCGTTCAGCGTGAAGAGGCCGTCGGTATGCGCGTCCTGACCGCGATCGACGGTGGCGCGCTGCAGCGAGGAATTCGGATCATCCTTGTTGAGCCAATAGAATTCGTCCAGGACGCTGCCCTCCACCTCCATGGAGGGGATGGTTCGGTACAGATCCCACAGGCATTCGAAGTGGTTCTCCATTTCGCGTCCGCCGCGAATGACGAAGCCCTTCTTCGGTTTCTTGATGCCGTCGAGCGCACCGCCCGGCAGCTTCAGCTCCTCCAGAATGGTGATCTTGCTGCCCGGCAGCTGCCCGTCGCGAATGAGGAAGGCCGCTCCGGACAGCGAGGCCAGCCCGGACCCGACGAACCAGGCCGTCTTCTTGTCGACCCCTGCGGGTTTGCGCGGCCGCGCGAAAGCTTCGTAGTTGCCATTGCTGTAATACATATGACTCCTATTCCTGAAGCGGATGCGAACTGGTTGCGGTGGAACGACTTACGAGGCGTACTTGTAAAAGCCCTCACCACTGGCGATCCCGAGCTTGCCCTGGCTGATGTAGTTGTCCTGCAACCACTTCGCGAGCTGCTTGGCGCTGTCGTCGCCATTGACGAGGATGTTGTACGGCGTGGTCAGCCCGATGACATCGAGAATCTGGAACGGGCCCAGCGGCGCACCGGTGGCAATGCGCCAGGTCTTGTCGACCGCGTCCGGTTCGGCGTAACCGCCCGAGCTCAGCCCCATGGCGGCATTGAGCAACGGCACCAGCAGCGAATTGAGTACGTAGCCGGCCTTCTCCTTGCGCAGCTCGATCGGCACCATGCCGATGGCGCCGGCGAAGTCGACGACCGCCTGATACACCTTGGGGTCGGTCTCCGGCGTGCCCATGACCTCGGCGGTATTGAACTGCCACACCTGATTTGCGAAGTGCAGCGCCAGGAAGCGGTCCGGGCGGCCGGTGAATTCGGCCATGGCGCTGGGCAGCAGAGTGGAGGAGTTGGTGGCGAAAATGGTGCGCTCCGGCGCGAATTTGCCGAGCTTGGTATAGGTGTCCTGCTTGATACTGAGCACCTCGGGCACCGCCTCGATCACCAGATCGGCATCCGCCACCGCCTGTTCGAGATCGGACCGGAGGGTAATGCCCGCGGCGGCCTTCTCGGCCTTGCCGTCACCGCCGCCGGCCACCTGGGTCTTGTAGATCTCCGAGAGTTTGACGAACCGCTCGCGGGCGGCATTGAGCGCCTCGTCATTGATGTCGTAGGCGGTGACTTCGAATCCGCTGAACGCGGTCTGGAAGGCGATCTGCGAACCCAGGACCCCCGTCCCCAGAACCGTCACCTTGCGGATATCGATGGTCAATGTGTGCTCCTCTCCAGGGCGTCACCGGTCGCCGCGGGTAGCGCAGCGAAGAATCCGGCGACTATTTGGCCGATTTGGGCTCGCAGGTCCGCGAGCGGGTCGTACTCCGGATGCGCGCCGGTCGCCGGTCGCGCCAGCGCCAGGTGCAGCACGGCGAAAACACTGCGCCCCGCCAATCGCGAATGTTCTTCCAGCAGTTCGGAATCGAGTCCGCGTGCCCGGGCGGCGCCGGCCAGTCGCTCGGCGACCATGGCCTCCAGGCGCGCGACCAGGGCCAGGCCCTCGGCCCGGTATTTCTCGGTGGGCGAGCCGAACAGCAACTCTCGCTGATAGGCGACCGTGTTCTCGGCATTGCGCCCGGCCGCTCGCACGGTCGGGCTGACGATCTCGATGACCGCCTCCGCCGGCTCGGTATAGGCCCGCGCCCGGCGCTCCACGAGTTCGAGAGCGGCCCGGAAATCCGCGTTGTAGACCATGAGCAGCAGCTCGCCCTTGGACGAGGCATAGCGGAACAGCGTCCCCGCGGCGATATCCGCGCGATCGGAGATCTGCTGCGTGGTCACCTGCGCGAACCCGTGTTCGGCGAACAGCGCGGCGGCGGCCTCGAAGATGCGTTCCTGTTTGTCGAGCATGCCCCGGACGCGGCGTCCGGCCGGTGTCACTTGCTCTGGCGCACTCAAGCGACACCTCCGGATTGCCTTCAGTAAATGAGCGGACTCATTTCCGAGCGTACCTCTGGCTATCGAAAGTGCAAGCAGCGCTCACCGGTCTTGATCAAAACGCAGCGTGATCAGTAGCGCAGGACCGCGATGGAGGCCGGCGCGACCGAGCTCTTGAAGAGAGCGGTGAGGTCCTCGGGCTCGAGCATGTAGACCGAGCCCTTGTTCTCCAGGGTCTTCACCGTCGCGTACTCGGTCAGGTCGATCACCGATGTGCCCGGCTCCGAATGGGTTTCGACGGCATCGGCCATTTCGTCGAAGCGGCCCCACTCCACCGCACCCGCGGTGAGCAGCAGCGTGTCGACCCGGCCCTGGAAGGCCGCCCGCACCACCTCGCCGATGGTGACCGCCACCCGGGTGGGGCCGTCCGCGAGCAATTGCGCGGCCCGTTCGAGGGCGGCGCGCTGACTGGCCTCGAAGTGTGGTCGCACCACGCCATAGGTGGTGGCGTGCAGTTTGCCATTGACGAGTGCCGCGGGATTGGTGTCGACCGTGCCGGCAAGCAAGGGGCCCAAGGTCGTTCGCTTCTTGAACTGCCCGGTGAGCTCCGGATCGGCGACCACCACCAGGGGGATCGCGCGGTCGGCCAGGCGGCGATCGACGGCCGAGGCCACCTTGCCGACCCATTCGTCGAGGGCGGTTTTGCGCCAGTCGGTCGGGGTTTCGCCGTAGACCTGGGTGCTCGTGGTGGCCTTGCCGCCGATATGCGGCCGGGCGGTAGGGCTGGCCAGCACGCGGTTCTGATTATCGTCGTCGAGATTGTCGGTCGGTCCGGCCGGCAGCAGGGCATCCCGCTCCTGCGTCAATGCGAATTTGGAGCCACCGTAGAAGGCCGCGCCGTCGGCTGTCATGGTGAGCACCGCGAATTCGCCGTCAGCGGCCAGCAGCGGCAGTAGCGGCTTCACATAGAAACCGGGCTCGAGGTGTACCTGCTCGGTGAAGGTCAGCGGCACCGTGAAGTGATACTGCGAGCCGTCGGCTCCGAGGAAGAGCGCCAGCCCCTGATCTTGATACCGCCAGAACCGCTCATCCTCGATGAGCGTGTGCCCGGGAGCCAGCAAACTTTCTGCTTCGGATTTACCGGCACCCGCCGCGAGCAACCGGCTGTGCGCCTCGGTAAGCAGATTGCGGAGCCGGATCGGGTCTTGCCGCGTCTCCGGCCCGCTGCTGTGCGTGGGTAGATATATCGAGACTCCGCGCCCCGGCGTGGCGGCAATGAGCGTCGACAGGTCGGACTGTTTGAACATCGGCCGTCCTTCTGTAGAGGTTGGCTGGTCGATTTTCATGCAGGTCCAAGTCAGCCTACGCCCCGTTCTCAGCCCGGGGGCCGGTGCTGGGACCAGGGCGCGACGCGCTCGATGGCCGCCGCCAGGCGCAGTACGGTGGCATCGTCGAGGTGGCGGCCGATGATCTGCAGGCCCACCGGCAGACCGCTGCCGGTCCATCCGGCGGGGATGCTCGCGGCGGGCTGACCGGTCAGATTGGCCGGGTAATTGAAGCCGATCCAGGCTGAGTCGGAGACCGGGCGGCCGTCGATCTCGGTCGGTCCTCGACTGCCTACCGGGAAGGCCGGGACAGCGGAGGTCGGGGTGACCAGCACGTCGATACGGCTCATGAGTCTGGCCATGGCGTTAACCAAAGTTTTGCGGATGATGTTCGCATCGGTGAAATGCTGTGCGGTCCAGTCCTCGCGCATCCACGCCACCAGATGTGGAGACATGTGCTCGCCGTGCTCGTCGATCAGGCGCCGCATGCCCGTGAGGTCGGTTTCGGCGACGATGAGGGCGGAGAAGGCCGCAGCCGGATCAGACCAGCCGGGCACGACCGTTTCGACGTGGCAGCCGAGTTGTTGCTCGAGCAGCTCGTGCACGGCCCGGTCGACCACTGCGCGCACCTCCGGATCCACCGCCAGGTACCCGAGATCGGGGCTGTATCCGACGCGCAATCCGGCTACGGCGCCGTCCCTTTCGCCGGCGCGGGCCGCGCCGATCCAGTCGATATCCCCGCACGGAATGGAGTGCCGATCACGCGGATCGGGTCCGGCGAGCACCGACAGCAGCAGGGCCGCATCGCCCACGGTCCGGGTAATGGGCCCGATGTGTTCCAAACTCTCCCAACCGGATACGCCGGGCAGCCGTTCGTCCCGGCAGCCCGGATAGACCGGCACCCGGCCCATGGAGGGCTTGATGCCGACCAACCCGCAGAGCGCCGCCGGTATGCGCACCGAGCATCCGCCGTCACTGCCCAGCGCCATCGGGACGATCCCGGCCGCGACCGCCGCCGCCGATCCGGCGCTCGAACCACCCGGGGTGAGTGCCGGATTCCACGGATTGCGGGTGGTCGGGAACAGCATGTTCTGTCCCGTTGCGCTGTAACCGAATTCGGAAGTGTTGGTCTTTCCCACGCAGAGGGCGCCGGCCGCCAGGCTGCGCTCGACCACGATATCGTCCTCGTCCGGCACGAAGTCGCGATAGATCCAGGAGCCCGAGGTGGTCCGCATGCCCGCCGTGGACAGCAGATCCTTGATGCCCATCGGCACTCCGGCCAGCGGTCCTGCGGCTTCCCCTCGGGCCAGCGCATCGGCCAGCCGAATCGCCTGTGCGCGAGCCAGATCCGGGGTCGGCGTGCAGAAGGCATGCAGGGTCGGCTCCACCTCCTGCATGCGATCCAGCGTGGCATCCAGGACTTCCACCGGGGACACTTCGCGCCGGGTGATGCGGCCGACGATCTCGGTGGCGGACAGGTAGCAGAGCTCGTTACGCTCGGATGTTCGCATCCGCTGTCCCGCTCAGGCCGCGGCGATTTCGACAGCCGGTTCCGCGGACGCAGCCGCCGGAACCGTCCGTGCGAAGGTCAGTCCCGCCTGCACCAGCGCGCCGACCACGAAGCCGACCACGGCATCCACCGACCCCGGGAGCTGATAGTGGGCGATGGCGGCGGCCAGCGCGCCGATCGCCCACGCCGCGAACGCGATCGGCTGAACTCCCGCCACGACAAGGGGTTTCACCCGCTTCGACAGCACCTGCCCGACGATCAATACCGCGCCGATCGGCGGCACGATCACGCCCAGCAGCTGCAGCCAGTTCACAATGTGACTCCAGATGCCGGTCAGCGCCACGAACGCACCCACCGTGCCGAGCAGCACCGCGAGTGTCCGCATGCGCAACGGCGTGAGTCCCGACCAGCCCACCGCACCGTTGTACAAGCAGTGCGCGGCAACGGAACCCAGATTCGCCAGCACGAAAAGCACTGCCAGCCCGGTCATCAGCCCGCCGTGCCCGGTGAGCAGACCGAGGAAGGCGCCGCCGTTCGATGCGGGATCATCGGCCCCGCCGATGGCCACCACCAGTCCGCCGATCAGGAATGCGATGGTGTTCGCGAAGGGGAATGCGGAGGCGGCGGCCACCACACCGGAGCGGCCGTCCTTGGCCCATCGGGTGAAATCCGCTGTCATGGTGCCGGAGTCGGCGAATCCCGCGATCACAATGCCCACGCAGGCCCAGAATCCGAGCCCGTGGCCCGCCCCCGAGTACGAGAGTGCGTGCGACAGTGACTGTCCGCCCTTGTCGAGGCCGAAATACAGTGCCACCCCGGCCATGACGAGGAACAGCGGCATGCCGATCATCCCGATCACCGACAGCGCCCGGATACCCAGCGCGGTGATGACGATGTATACGACCGCACCCAATAGCCCGCCCCACAGCGGATTCCACCCGAATACGCTCTGCAGGGTCGTTCCGGTCAGCCCGACCTGATACGAGAACCACCCGATGACCACGGTGGCCAGGAACCCGACCACCACCGCGCGCCCGCGTCGCCCGAATGCCGCCTCGGTCTGCAGCGAGAAGTTCCGCCCGCTATTGCCCGCGATCCAGCTCAGTGTGCCCACGTATCCGAACAGCAGCAGATTCCCGAGCAGGATGGCCCAGAACCCCCGCATCATCCCCTGGTTGTATACGATTAGCCCGCCGAAAACCGCATTGCCCAGGCACATCGGAAACCCGGCCCACACTGCCGACACCGAGAGCAGGCTGCGCCTCGCGGCCGCCGGAACCGGCTCGTGCTCGTACTCTCCCGTCGGAGATTCACTGATCGACTTGTCCGTAGCGCTCATGGTGCAGTCCCTCGCTAGCGTGAAACACAACATGTTTTGTATACGATCCACGTGTTGCGGTTGCCTGCACCAACTTTGACGGCCATGTAACAAACCGCCCCCTTCGAGGAAGGAGGCGGTTCGGTGAGCGGTATCAGTCAGTCGCTGGCAGGGGAGGGAGCCGCCGGTGCGGCGAGGAAGTCGCGCAGGTGGGCGGTGAAGGCGGCGGGTGTTTCGACATTGGGGCTGTGACCTGCGGAGTCGATGAGTTCGAAGCGAGCGCCGGCGGCCGTGTAGCGATCCCGGGTGACGGCCCAGTCGTACATACCGTCGAGGCGGCCGTGAATGACGAGGGCGGGGAGGGCGAGGCGGCGGATCTGGCGGTCCAGGGGATTGGCGGCCAAGGCTTTCCGGCGATCGGTGCTCACCGCGCGGTAGGCGCGCCAGGACATGGCCTGGTGGTCCAGGAACATCTGATGGACCGAGGGTGTGGCCCTGGCCAGGTCGAACTTCGGCGCGAAGCCGGCGCGAAGAGCCTGGCGAACAATAGGTTCGGGCGCGAAGCGCTGCAAAAGGCGGGCAATGGGGCCGAGGGTCAGCAGCGGTGTAGCGGCCGGGACATTCAGGTAACTCAGGTCCGGTGCCTGGTCGAGTACAACGATCTCGCTGATGCGTGGGGAGCGGGCGGCCACGGCCAGGGCGGCATCCGCACCCCAGGAATGCCCGACCACGGCGACATTCGCGACGCCGAGTTCGGTGAGCAGGGCCGCCAGCATGCTGCCCTGCCCCTCCTGGTCGAAGCCGTAATCGCCGCCGGTGCAGCCGAATCCGAGCAGGTCCACGCGAATGACCCGGTAGGTGTCGGCGAGCAGCGGGGTGACCGCGTCCCACCAGTGCACAGATCCCTCGAACCCGTGCAGCAGCAGGACGGGCTTCCCGTCGGTGGGGCCGTCCTGGCGGACGTGGATGGGCCGGCCCTGCACGGTGAGGAGATCACCGATCCGGGCCCGTGACTTCACTGCAGTTGACGCCATCGTCTTCACCACCGGCTTTCTGTCATACGGTCGAGGGAGATCCTCTCATTTCGGACGGGTTCTGCGGCGCCTCCCAGTAGGTTTGCAGACCGCCGCGTTGTGGCATGCGTTCGGCGAGCTGTTCGGCCAGGCGCAGCACCACCGGCTGATCGATGAGGAAGCGGCCGATCCATTCGATCTCCGGGCCGGTCGCTAACCGCATGACCGTCCTGGTAGTGCCGGGGAAGAAACGGGCCACGCGGTAGCTGATCCAGGACTCGGGGCGCAGCGGCAGCACCGCCTGATTCCGGCGTGCGGCGTCGACGATCTTGCGGCCCGCCTTGTCCGGGTCCATGCCGAGCAGCGTCATGCCCTTGACGATCGCCTGCTTTCCGATCGAGAGCTGTTCCTCGCTGACGGTGGCCACCGTGGCGGTCGCCCCCAGATTGGTCGCGATCAGGCCCGGGCAGACCACGGTCACCCCGATGCCCCGGCCGGCCAGTTCGGCCCGCAGCGTCTCGCTGAAATGCTTCACCGCGTACTTGCCGATGCTGTACGGAGTGGCGAGCCGGGCGGGTGCGAAGGCGGCCATCGAGGCAATGTTCACCAGCTGCCCACCGGTCCCGCGGTCGGCCATCTGAGCGCCGAAGACCCGGCAGCCGTGAATCATCGCCATCATATTGATGTCGATAATGCGGCGCAGATCCGCCAGCGGAATGTCGAGAAACGGTCCGCCGACCAGGATTCCGGCATTGTTCACCACCACATCGGGCACGCCGTGGGTATCGCGGACCTGCTCGGCGAAGGCCTCCAGCGCCGGGGTATCGGAGACATCGAGTGCGTACGCGTGGGCCGCACCGCCGTTGGCGCGAATCACCGCCACCGTGTCTTCGGCTGTCGTGTAGTTGATATCGGCAACCACAACCACCGCGCCCGCCTCGGCCAGCGCCTTGGCGATTCCGCGCCCGATTCCGCTGCCCGCGCCGGTGACTACGGCGACTTCTGGATGGAAGGGTTTCATCGCACTGTCTCCTCGGGTACCAGGCGTTCCAGCACATCATCTATGCGCCGCAGCGCCGCATCCGGCACGAACCGTGTCACCAGATCGACCAGCTGCCGGGTGTCCATGAATCGAGCCGCGAGGCGGGCGCCGGTCGGCGAGAGCCGGGCCGCGGTGCAGGCGATGCGTGATTCGAACGGTGTCGGCGCGATGGCGGCGTTGCCGGCGGCGATGCGAACGATATTGCGCCCCACCGTCTCCGGCGCGCGCGCGACCAGCCGCGCGGCCGCCACCGAGATGTTCCGGACCCGGTCGCTCATCTCGGTATCGAAGCCGACCACCTGAGCAGAAGGATAGAACCCGGTATTGATGAATGCCGGAAGTACCGCGGTCACACCGACTTTGGTGCCCGCGAACTCCAGTCGCAGGCATTCGGTGAGCATCTGCGCGGCGGCCTTGCTGGTGCAGTACGGCGTGCTGAGCGGAATCGGGATGACCGCGGCGGGCGAGGTCACATTGAGAATGCGCCCACCCTGCCCGTCATCGACCATCTGACGCCCGAAAAGCCTGCTGCCGTAGACGAGTCCCCAGAAGTTGACCCCCATGATCCGGTCCCAGTCCTGGGCGGAGTGCCCGAGAAACGGCCCGGCCGTGGTGTATCCGGCATTGTTGACCAGCACCGTGGGCGTGCCGTGCGCGGCGTACACATCGGCCGCGAACTGTTCCATGGCGTCCGCGTCGGACACGTCGACGGCGTGCGAGTGCGCCTGACCGCCTGCCTCGGTGATCGTATCGACCGTGGTCTGCGCGCTGTCCTTATTGATATCGCTCACCACGACTCGCGCGCCTGCGGCGGCGAAACACGCTGCGGTGGCGCGGCCGATGCCACTCCCCGCGCCGGTCACAATGACCAGCTTGTTCTGGAATTTGGACATGCCTTCTCCTCCGGCTACATTGCCTGGGCGGCGTCAACCGTCTCAGACAGTGTACGACACCGGTGCCGGAGGGTGAAGGAAAAGTCGCTGGGAGCGCCGGCGAATTCCCGTGCTACGTCAGGTATTCCCGGCGACGGCCGGGGAGCACGGGCGGGTGGATGAGCGCCGCGATGGCGAGCAGGGCGACGGCGACTATGACGTCGGCCCAGTAGTGGTTGCCGGTGCCGACTACGACCAGGGTGGTGATGAGGGGGTGCAGTAGGAGTAGCCAGCGCCAGGGCGTGCGGGTGGCGGCGATGAGGCCCATGGCCAGCAGGAGTGCCCAGCCGACGTGCAGGGAGGGCATGGCGGCGTACTGGTTGGAGAGGGTGTCGGTATCGGGTGGGCCGTAGACGGATTGACCGTATTTCGCGGCCAGGTCGACAAATCCGTCTTCGGGCAGCATGCGCGGCGGCGCGAGGGGGATGAGCATGTGCAGGGCCAGTGCGGCGCCGGTCACGGCCACCATGAGATTGCGGGTGACCCGGTAGTACATGGGGCGGAAGGTCCACAGCCACAGCAGTGCGCCCACCGCCACCGCGAAATGTGCGGTGGCGTAATAGAAATTGGCCGGGACCGCGAGGAAACCGTGGTGCACGAAAATCGCCTGCACCGCCGTTTCGTGCGGCATTTGCAGGCGATGTTCCCAGTTCAGCAGGGTGCGGGCATTGGCGAGTGCGTGGTCCTGCTCGTCGGCGGCCATCATGCGGCCGATTCGATAGGTCAGGTATCCGACGGTGATCACCACCAGTTGCACCACGGCTTCGCGTCCGCGCCCGTGTACGGCCGCGCGCGTGCGGTCGAGGACGCCGGTGCCTTCCTGCGAAACACCCACTGGTGCATCGAGATCCAGTGCCACCATTGGCACGGCCTCCTTCCGGGTCGAGCGGGTGGCCCGTGCTACGTTAACCGGAGTAACACCCTCCGTTTAACGTAGCACCACCCGTTCGTCAGCAGAAGTGGGGGATCCTCCGCAGTGGCCGAGCCCCTACCCGACCGCTGCCGTTTCGGGCAGCTGATCGGCCATGGCAACGGTCTCGGCGAGCAGGTCCGCCGTCGAGACCAGTTGCTGCCGCGTGTGTTCCGAGGTCATGAAGAAGCGCAGGCGCTCCTTGCCGACCGGGACCGCCGGGGCCGAGATGGCTCCGGCGTACACCCCGCGCTGCAGCAGTACGCCGGAGACGAACCCGGCGCGAATCTCGCCCGGCACGATCACCGGGAAGATCGGCGTGCCCTGCGACTCGCCCAGATTGAGTCCGCGTTCCCGCAGGAGCGAATCGAACAACCGGGTGTTGTCCCACAGCCTGGCCACCCGCTGCGGTTCCGCCTCCAGCACTTCCAGCCCCGCAAGAGCCGCGGCAATGGTCGACGGTGCGGGACCGCCGGTGAGCATGGCCACACCCGGTGCGGCGGCCTTCATGGCCCCGATGAGGTCGGCATCGGCGGCAATGAAGCCGCCGCAGCTGCCCAGCGCCTTGGAGAGCGTGCCCATCCAGATATCGACCTCCGCGCCGGCCATACCGTAGTACTCGCGAATGCCGTGGCCGCGCTCGCCGAACACACCGAACGAGTGCGCCTCGTCCACCATTACGGCACAGTCGAATTCCCGTGCCACAGCCGCCAATTCGGCGACCCGGCCCACGGTGCCGTCCATGCTGTAGTGGCCCTCGAGCACCACCAGCGCCCGATCGAATCCGCCGCGCGACATGCGCAGCACCGAGCGCAGCGATTCGGGATCGTTGTGCCGGAAGTTGATTCGGCGGCAGCCGGCCCACTGCGTGCCGGAGACCACGCTGCCGTGGATCAGCGAATCGCAGATGGCGACATCACCCTCACCGAGCAGGAAGCCGATGACACCGGCATTGGTGAGGTAGCCGCTGGTCGTGACCATGGCATCGCCGACGTCGTAGATGCCCGCCAGCCGCTGCTCCAGCTCGCCGTAGAGCGGGATCTCCCCGGCGACGATCCGGCTGGCCGAGGCCGAAGCGCCGTACTGGTCCAGGGCGTCCTTGGCCGCCTGGATCACCTGCGGATGGTGCGAGAGGCCCAGGTAGTTGTAGGCGCTGAAATTGACCAGATCGCGGTCATCGGCGTGAATCACCGTGTCGTTCGGGCCGGTTCGAGCCAGGAACAGCGGATTCACCAGCCCCGACTGTGCGCTGATGGCGGTGATGGCCGCCTGTTTGGCCACCGTTGCCGCCACCTCGGGATGGTCGGCGAACTGGCGGCCGGGACCGCGCACCGGCCGTGCCGGAGCGCTGACCGGCCGGGGCGCCGGGGCCTGCATGGTGGCGGTGCCACCGCCATTCCCGGTGCCCGCCAGTAGCTTCCGGGCCAGATCGCGTGCGGATTCACTCATGCCGTCACCTCCACTGCTGCGGGCACCGCATCGCCGGATGCACCGATCAGGATTTCGGCAGCGCGAGTTCCCGCCTGCTGCAGCGTGAAGGTACGCCCCAGTTTCAGCGAGATCAGGTCGATGCCGAGGGTCTTGCCCACCAGTGCGCCGAATTCGACCGCCATGAGCGAATCGAGTCCGAGTTCCGGCACCGGCACGGTCAGATCGATGGAGTCCGCGTCCACGCCCATGACCACCGCCAATTGCTCGGCGAGCATGTGCGCCACCACATCTCCGCGCTTCTGCTCATCGAGCGCGCGCAGCGCGGCCACCAATTGTGATGCGGCCGAATCGTCTTCGGCCGCAGCCGCGATCTGTGCTTCGACGCGGCCGGTCATGGCGAAGAACGGCGCGGTGGCCGATACCTTGCTCCAGTCCACCGGAATCATGGCGACCTGGTGGTGCAGGCCGAGTTCCAGTGCCCGCTCCAGGAATTCGGTGCCCTCGTCCATATCGACGGAGTCGAATCCGGTATTGCGCAGGTACCGCGCCAGATTCTCCTCGGCCTCGGCCATACCGCCGCCGGACATGTGTCCCCAGCCGACGGCCAGCACCTTGCCGCCGTCCCGGGCGACCACATCGGCAATGGACTGCAGCGCGAGATTCGCCGCGGTGTACGAGTATTGCCCGACACCACCGAAAATCGCACTGCCGGAGGAGAACAGCACGAACAGGTCCAGTTCGGCCCCGGCCAGGGCGATACCGTTGCGCAGCGCCCGCGCGCCCTCGATCTTGGGGCGATACACCGTGGCGAGGCTGTCCCGGTCCATGACCGTAATGCGCTTGTCGTCGACAACACCGGCGGTGTGGAAGACACCCCGCAGCGGATGCTCGGGGGAGTGGGCGCGCCCGACCACCGCGGCCATGGCCTCGTAATCGGTGACATCGGCTCGCTCGGAAATCACCTGCACGCCCTGGTGTTCCCACGCCGCGAGCTGATTGCGGCTCGCGTCGGTGGTGGCGCCGCTGCGGCCCAGCAGGGTCAGATGCCGTGCACCAAGCCCGACCAGCCAGCGCCCGATCGCCAGGCCGAACGCGCCGAAACCACCGGTGATCAGGTACTGCGCGTCCGGATCGACGGTGACCTTCGGAATCTGCGGACGCACCAGTGGCGCTGCGGAATCCAGGCTGACCGCGATCCGCCCGATCTGGGTGGAGCGCGCGACATCTTCGAATGCCCGGACCACATCGTCGGTGTCGTACAGCGTGAACGGCAGTCGCTTGTAGTGGCCCGAGGCCAGTGACGCCTCGACCCGCTTCATCCGCTCCACCGATTCGACCCGGCGCAGCGCGAACATGCGGTCCAGATCGAAGGAGTGGTAGGAGATGTTCTTGTCGAAGAAGCGCAGGTCCAGCACGCCGCCGCCGTAGATATCGGCCTTGCCGATCTCCACGATGCGGCCGAATTCGGCCACCGCCTGGAAGTTCCGGCGCAGGATCTCCCCGGGTGCGGTGCTGATCACGATATCCGCGCCGGTGCCGCCGGTGAGTGCGAGCACATCGTCGGCGAAATTCAGCGAACGGGAATCGAGTACATGATCGGCGCCCTGTTCGAGCACGTACTCGCGCCGTTCGTCGGTGCTGGCCGTGCCGATGACAATCGCCTTGTGCAGCTTGGCGATCTGCACCGCCGCCGAGCCGACGCCGCCGGCCGCGCCGTGCACCAGCACCACCTCACCGGGCTGCAGGTGCGAGAGCCCCAGCAGTGCGTGCTCCGCGGTCGCGAAAGCCGTATCGCTGGTGCAGTATCCGGGCTGATGCTCCTCGGGCACCTGGGTGACGAGGCCGCGATCGGTGGTGTGGAAGCGGCCGAACATGCCCTTGGAGGACATGATGACCTTGTCGCCGACCGCGAGATCGGTGACGTCCGAACCGATTCGGACGATGACGCCGTCACCCTCCATGCCCGGAACGAGGCCGAAGGCGGTGCCCGCCAGCTCCTCCTCGCCGAGCACGCCGAGCACCTTCAGCGGGTCCTTGAAGTTGAGGCCGATGGCCCGCAGCCGGACCTCCACATCGTTCGGTCCCGGCGCCTGGCGGTCGCAACGCCGCCAGCCGAGGCGGGACAGTACCCGCGACTTCGGCAGCTCCAGGGTGAAGTTGGCCTCCGGATCCGTCAGCGGCACCGCCTCGTCCAGGCCGTCGATCCGGCCCTGCAGAGAGGCGTCGACCACGGTGACCCAGCGCAAGCCGTTGCGCAGGAACACCTCATCGGAGTGGTCGTAGGTGAACGCGCCCGCAATGGCCAGCTCGGCCGCGAGTTCCTTTGTCGTGACCTCGGATTCGAGGTCGACCAGCCGCCAGCGCAACCGCGGCTGCTCGTTCAGCAGCACCCGGCGGGCGCCCAGCAGCGCGGCATGCACCGGATCGGGCGCGGCCTCCTCGTGCGGATGCGCGAAGGCGTGCTCGGTGATCAGGGTGACGTGCATGGAACCGTCGCCCATGATCGGCACTTCCACACCGCGCCGCACAACCCAGTCCTCGAAGAATGCCTCGAAGGCGACGGCCACCCGGCGCAGTGTCCACAGATTGTCGAGGTCGTCGTATTCGGTACCGGCGACCAGCACCACGTGCAAGCGTTCCACGCCCTCGTGCGTAATCGCGGCTTCGAGGCGTTCGCGGACAAGGGTTTCCAGATCCTCGCGGCTCGGCTCGCCCAGCACGAGGGTTTCGCCCCGGCCCAGTCCGGCGATCTCCGCGGCGCGTGCGCTCGGCTGCGTCCCGAGGTCGAAGACGACCGTGAACGCCGCCTCCGCGCTGGGCAGTCCGCTGCGGTCCACCGGCTCGCGCATTTCCCAGCGGTCTTCGTAGAAGAAGTCCGTCATCCGTTGCAGCGCACCGCGACCCGGTGCGATGGAACCGAAACGCATACCGATGATCTGCAGCACGACCCGCTGCTGGGCGTCGAGCAGATCGATATCGGCGACCGGGGCCGCACTGGTATCCAGACGGGCCACCACGGTCACCTGATCGGGAATGATCCCGAAGGCCCGGACCTCGGCCACGCCGACCGGGACCATGGCCCCGTCCTCCGTACCGCCGGTGCCCGCGAGCAGTGCGGCAACGCTCTGCAGCGCCGCATCCACCACAGCGGGGTGTGCCAGATGCCCGGAATCGGTGGCGATGGTGCCGTCGAGCGTGGCCAGCACGGTCGAGCCGGAGATCCGGATCGAGGTGGTGCGCTGGAAGGCCGGGCCGTATTGCAGTCCGCGCGCGGCCAATCCGGCGTAGAACGCGGCCGGGTCGACGGCGTGCATCTCATCGACATCCGGCAGGGTCACCGTGGTCGGTTCGAAGGTGCCCTCGACCAGCCTGCCGGTGGCATTGGTGGTCCAGAGCGCATCGGCCTTGGCGCGCGAGCGAATCGTGAAGCGCCGGGTCGTCTCTTCCACATGAAGCTCGAGTGTCGGAGCCGTGCCATCGTCGATGATCAGCGGTGCCAGGAAACGCACCTGTTCGACCGCAACCCGGGTGGATTCGGTACGCAGCGCAGCCGCACTCAGTGCCGCATCCAAATAGGCCGCGCCGGGCAGGATTCGGGCACCGCCGACCACGTGATCCTCGAGCCAGGGGTAGGCCCCGACGCTGAGCTGAATCCGCCACGAGGTGGTCGCATTGTTCAGATCCGGATCACCGAGCATCGAGTACACGCCGGGTGTTCCGTGCTGCAGCTGCTGGAAGATCGCCAGCTCATGGCGCAGATGAGTGCGCTGCCAGGGGTAGCGGGGCAGCTCGATGTGCGGGGTGACGAGGTCCCCGAACAGCGCGCCGATATCCAGTACGCCCGCGCTGTAGAGCCCGGCGATGGTCTGCCGAATGCTGTCGGCATCGGCCTGTTTGCGATCCAGCGTGGCAACGGTGGTGCCGGTTTCATCCACGCCGATGAGGATTTCGCGAATGTTCGCACCCAGCACCGGATGCGGTCCGACCTCCAGGAACACCCGGCTGCCGGTGCCGACCAGGGCGGTGATCGCATCGGCGAAGCGAACGGGGCGGCGCACATTCGAGCACCAGTATTCGGCGTCCCAGTCACCCGCGGTGACCGTCTGCCCGGTGACGGTGGACAGCAGCGGCAGTGTCGGGTCAGACAGCTTCAAATCGGCCAGCACGGTGCGCAATTCGTCGAGAATCGGCTCCATGAGGTAGCTGTGGTAGGGCACCTCGACCTGTAGTCGGCGCGCGAAAATACCTTGCTCGGTGAGACTTTCGGCAATGGCGTCGAGTCGCTCCACCGCACCCGCGAGCGTGACGGCGCTCGGGCTGTTGACGGCCGCGATATCGACCAGCTCATCGCCGTCGATCAATTCCTGTGCGGCACTGCGGGGCAGGCCGACCGCGAGCATGCCGCCGGAACCGGCGGTGGTCGCCTGCAACCGGGCGCGATGGTAGCTGACCAGCAGCGCATCGTGCAGCGAGAGCATGCCGGTGACATAGGCCGCCGACACCTCGCCCACACTGTGCCCGACCACGGCGGCCGGGCGGATACCCAGCTCCTCGAGCATGGCGAACAGCGCCACCTGCACCAGGAAGTTGGCGGGCTGGGCGATCGCGGTCGTGGTGACCCGTGATTCCTCCTCTGGCCGCTGCAGTTCCTCGATGATGGACCAGCCGGAGATCTCCTGGAACACCGCATCGATACGCGCCGCCTCGGCGGCGAAAGTACCACCGGCCGCGAGCAATTCGCGCCCCATCCCCCACCACTGCGGGCCCATGCCGGTGAAGACGAAGACCGGTTCGGCGACCTTGCGCGGGATCACCTTGGTCGCGGCGCGGCCGCTGCCATTGGCGAATTCGATGAGTGCGTGCACCAATTCGGTGTCGTCGGCGAAGGTCAGACCGGTCCGGAACTGGTGGTGCTGACGGCGCGTCCACGCTGCCTCGGCCAGCCGTCCCGGATCCGCGCCGTCGGCGATCAGCTCGGCGAAGCCGCGTGCCAGATCCCGCGCGGCCTGATCGGTGCGCGCCGAGAGCGGCAGTACGCCGAAGTGCCTGGGCTGCCGCACCGCATCGGCGGCCGGCAGGTATTCCTGCAGGATGGCGTGCGCATTGGTGCCGCCGTAACCGAAGCCATTGACCGCGACGGTCATTCGCTCGATCTCGGGGCCGACCGTTTCCGCCTCCAGCTGCAGCTTGATGCCCAGCTCGTCGAACGGAATATCGGGATTGGGGGTATCGAGCCAGCCCTGCGGTGCGATGGTGCGCTTGGAAATGGCCAGCGCCGATTTGATGATGCTGGCAATGCCCGAGGCGGCCTCGGTATGACCGAGCTGCCCCTTCACCGAGCCCACGCCGACCGGCGTGGTACGGCCCTCGACCTGGCCGTAAGCCCTTCCGATAGCACGCAATTCGAGCGGATCGCCGACCGGGGTGCCGGTGCCGTGCGCCTCCACATAGGTGACCTCGTGCGGTGCGATGCCCGCCCGCACTGTCACCGTCTTGGCCAGAGCCTCCTGCAGATCGGCATTGGGGACGGTTATCGCGGTGGTGCGACCGTCCTGATTGGAGCCGGTCGCCTTGATGACCGCGTAGACCCGATCTCCGTCGCGCTCAGCATCTTCCAGCTTCTTGAGCACGACCATGCCGGAGCCCTCGCCGCGCCCGTAGCCGTCCGCCGCCGCGTCGAAGGGCTTGCTGCGACCATCGGTCGCGAGGAAGCCGCCCTTGCACATGGTGACGAAGGCTTCCGGCTGCAGCAGCATGGTGACGCCGCCCGCCATGGCGACCCTGCAGTCGCCGTTCTGCAGCGCCTGACAGGCGAGGTGCAGCGCGACCAGTGACGACGAGCAGGCCGTGTCCACCGTCAGTGCGGGGCCGACCAGATTGAGCGCGAACGCGATTCGGTTCGACAGCATGGTGTACGACGCACCTGCTGCGGTGTGCATATCCACGTACGGCAAAGCCTCGGTGGTATTGGAGACCGCGAGTTGATCGAGGGTGAACGCACCGATATAGACGCCGATCGACGTCCCGGCAATGTGTCCCGCGATGCCCGCATCGTCGAGCGCCTCCCAGGCGACCTCCAGAATGAGCCGCTGCTGCGGATCCATGGATGCGGCCTCACGCGGCGAGATCCCGAAGAAGTCGGGATCGAAAGCCCAAGGGTCGCCGGTCATGAAGGCGCCCCGCTTGGTGTACATGCGACCGGGCGTACGCCGGTCCGGGTCGTAGTAACGGCGGTAGTCCCAGCGCGTGGCCGGAATGTCGACGACGCCGTCGCCCTTGTTGATGATGAAGTCCCAGAAGGATTCCGGTGAATCGATACCACCCGCGTATCGGCACCCGATTCCGACAATGGCAATGTCAGACACTACGACTCCTCGGCAAAAGATTGAACTGGTGATTCCCCCCCGAGAAGGCTGTCGCCGGTCCGGCGCGCTCAGGGCGCCGGAACAGGCTGCCGCAGCATGAAATTCATCTCAGGTCCGATACTCCCGATACGGACCTGGCGAATGACGTCGTAGCCGAAGGCGGTGTAATAGGCGATATTGCCGTCCTTACAAATCCCGCCGACCGTGTCCGACTGCTGATCGGCCAGTGCGTTGAGCCATGTGACGAGCTTGCGCCCCACTCCGGCGCGCTGTACCGCCGGATCCGCGCCGAGGTACACCATGAAGTGATGTCCTTCGGTGGGCCGGACCTCGGCAATCGCCTCGTCCACATGCATGCCCCGAGTGGTCCCCGCACCCATGGCCCACAGCAGCAGCGGCCCCGAAACCGCTTCCCGCCAGAGTGATTTGCGGTATCCCGCCGGATACCAGAGCAGTGCGCCCACCACCTTGCCGTCGACGGTGGCGACCGCTGCGCCGTCCGCCGGCAGGAAGCGGTACCGGATCATCAAGCGCAGCATGCGCGGTGACCTGCGGTGCCGGTCCGTTTCGTCGGGGAAGACGTACTCCTCGATCGGGTCATCGGTCGCGAACGCCCTGCAGATGATTCGCGCGATGTCGTCGATGTCGTGCTCGGTGGCTCGGCGGATGACCGGTACAACCGACTGATCCAAGACTGTCCCTCTACCTTGTGCTACCCGATGCCCGGCCGCGCTGACGGGCAGATCTGCACGCCCATACCCAGGGCGGTAGCTCTTAGGCTACTGACCAGTAGGTTACATTGGCCAGCCCTGGCCGTTAGCCATACAAGTTGTGGCATAGAACAATTCGCCGAACCATTGCCAAGGAGGCGTGAATCACATAAAGTCTCCGGCGCGAATCACCTGGTACGCAACATAATTGACTCAGACAGTTATGCGGCGGTTCTTGAAATCAGAGCAACGCCTGTGCGGTGGTGTAGGCCAAAAGGGTTGCGCCCAGCCCCGCGATCACGCTGACGCTGACATTGAGTGCGGCGTAGAGGTACGCGCGCTGCTCGGCCAAACGGACCGTTTCATAACTGAAGGTGCTGTAGGTGGTCAGCGCACCGCAGAAGCCGGTGCCGATGAGCGCGAAGACCGGCGACGAGACAGCAGCCCCGGTAATTCCGCCCAGCACCAGGCAGCCGATGAGATTGACCGTGAAGGTGCCCCACGGGAAAAGGCTGTCGTGCCGAGTCTGAACCGCGCGATCGGTGAGGTAGCGCAACGGCGCACCGACTATGGCGCCGAGTACTACGAGTAGGGCGGTCACTTGGCGACCTCCATGCGACGGAGTGCAGCCGCGTGCAGGCCGCGGGTCAGGCGCATGGCGGCCAGCGCTGCCAGTAGTGCGCACAACAATGTGGCTGCCAGATAGGTGAACGCGAGTGCGACCGTGCCCGGCTGTATCAGGGCCCGCGTCTCATTGGCATAGGTCGAGAAGGTGGTGAAACCGCCGAGAATGCCCACGCCCAGGAACGGGCGGGTCAGCGGGTGGGCTTTGCGAATATCGGTGATCACCACCATGAGCACACCGATCAGGAAGCATCCGATCACATTGGTGACGAAGGTGGCCCACGGAAATCCGCCGGCCGGTGTCGGCCACACCTGCGCCAGCCCGAACCGGGCCAAGGCTCCGAGCGCGCCGCCTGCCGCGATCACCGCCAGTACCAAGCCGTGTGTTGCGGAGAGTTCCTGCCGCTGCCCGGAGGTATGAAGATCGACATCGGAATCGATCGGTGAGAAAGGAGTTCCATCCTTCTCGGTCCGCTCACTGGTCACACAGGTCTCCTACCTCAGCCACCCGCAGGTGTTCCATGGGTAGGGACTGTTGGCGGCGACCGTGCCGCGGTTGTTCCGACCGCCGGAATTGTTCCGGTTCGATCGGAGCGGCGAGCCCCACCGCCGCATCGCTGACCAGGATAGTCAACCTGTGTTCGATTGCGCGCATCGCTCCCGAATTCGGGGATTCGGACACCGACTCGGCGGCCAAGGCAACGCTGGACCGGCTGTTCCCCGGCAGGGAGGTCGTGCGGATCAATATCGATGCCATTGCCGCGGGCGGTGGCGGCATCCACTGCACCACTCAGCAGGAACCCGCCGACTAGTCGTGGCTCGGGCTTGCCTGTCCGTCTGCTACCGAGCAGGGGTGGCTAGCAGGCGGGTGGCGCGCAGGGCCAGGTAGAGCTCGGCGGTGTGCTTGGGGTCGGTGTAGTCGCGCCCGGTGAGTTCCTGGATGCGGCGCAGCCGGTGATGAATGGTGTTGCGGTGGTAGTGCAGCCGGGTCGCGACGGCGGTGCTCGAACCATTGCATTCGAACCACATGTCCAGGGTGTCGAGCAGGGTGGCTCGTTCCTGCGGATCGGGGAGATCGAGGATGGGCCCCAGAATGTGCTGGGCCAGTTCCTGTCCGGCATTCGGTGCGTGCGCGATGAACAGCGGGATGGCCGTATCGCCGTAGGTGGTGACCGCGACCGTTCCGGGTTCGGTGCAGTGGCAGGCCAATTCGGCCTCGCGAAGAGCGGCCACGGCCTCGGCGGGAGTGGTGAAGGGACGGCTCAGCCCGATGCGCCCGGTGGCGGACGCCCGCAGCATGGTGGGGAGCGCGGTGACCGAGCGGGCGGCGGTCAGACTGAGCAGGCCGATCTGCGCATCCAGCTCGGTGAGCCAGATGGAGTTGATATACCTTGCGGCCAAATGGGTTTCGATGCCTTCGAGGGCCGAGATCCCCCGGGTTGCGAGCTCCGCGCTGACCACCACAAAGGTTCCGGAATGCGGAAGTTGCAGGTGGCGCGCCACTTCCCATAGTGCGTTGCTGTCGATATTGCCGTCCAGCAGGGAGCGCAGCATCAGCCGCCGCTCCTCGCGATCGCGGCGTGCCCGGTCGGCGACATGCCCGCTGTAGGCCTCGGCGGCCGCACTCGAGTACTCGTCGATAATCTTCCACACCTCGGAGGCCAGGTGCGGCAACGATTCTCGCGATCCCTCGCCCACCTCGTCGAGTAGCCGATCCCAGATGAGTCGCCCGCACAGCCGATAGGCGTGCAGCAGTGCGGCCAGCGGCACGCCCTGTTCGGCCTTGAGTCGTCCGGCTGCCGCAGCGGCGGTCAGTGACACCTGCCCGGACCCGGCCAGCTGCGTGAGTACGGACGCGACATTGTCACGCACCGAATTCGTGAGTTGGTCGTCGGTGAGCTGTGTGGCTTCGGCATAGGCGTGATCCCCGGCGCGAATGTGCACCACCAATTCGGCGGTGAGCTCCTCCAGCCGGGCGAGCAGGCGCTGCGCGAGCACAGTCGAATGGTCCAGTTCAGGGCGGATCACGACCGACATGGACTGATTTTAGTGCCCAGGTGGTCGATTCGGGTTGTGCTCGAGCACAGTCGCACACCCGGCTATTGGAAACTCCCGCCCATGGTGGCCGGCGGTCCCGGGGCGGCACGATCGAAGTCGGTAGTGACCCAGGCCACAGTGTTGTCGGGGGCATCGGAGCGAGGAAAGAAGTTCGAGCATGTACGACTACGTTGTCGTCGGAGCCGGATCCGCAGGGTCGGTGCTGGCCGCGAGACTGTCCGAGAATCCCGATGTCACCGTGGCGCTGATCGAGGCGGGCGGCGCCGATACCGCCGACGAGATTCATATCCCCGCCGCCTTCGGCTCGCTGTTCAAAAGCCGCTGGGACTGGGATCTGGATACCGAACCGGAGCCGGGACTGCTCGGCCGGCGCGCGTATCTGCCACGCGGCAAGATGCTCGGCGGCTCCAGCTCGATGAACGCCATGATCTACATTCGCGGCAATCGGGTCGACTACGACGAGTGGGCCGCCGGCGGCGCGCAGGGCTGGGGGTACCAGGATGTGCTGCCGTATTTCCAAGTGGCCGAGGACAATGAGCGTGGCAAGGACGCCTATCACGGTGTCGGCGGACCGCTGACGGTGGCGGAGGGTCGCTCGCTCAATCCGCTCGGTGATGCCTTCCTGGAGGCCGCCGAGCAGGCGGGTTACCAGCGCAATGACGATTTCAACGGCGCCACTCAGCTGGGTGTCGGCCGCTACCAGGTGACGCAGCGCAATGGCATGCGGTGCAGTGCCGCCGTGGCCTACCTGCATCCCGCCGCCACCCGGCCGAATCTCACGATCATCACGGATGCGCTGGCGCACAGGGTGATTCTCGACGGCGGCCGCGCGGTCGGCGTGCAGATCAGCCGGGGCGCGGAGCTCGAGGAGATTCGCGCCGAGCGTGAGGTGGTGCTGGCGGCGGGCGCGTACGGGACGCCCCAGCTCCTGCTGCTGTCGGGTGTCGGACCCGCAGATCAATTGCTGCCCTTCCAGATCGAGGTGCAGCACGAGCTTCCGGTCGGCGAGGGATTGCAGGACCACCTCATGGTCATGCTGAACTACCTGACCGAGCAGGAATCGCTCATGACCGCGCTGACGCCGGAGAATCTGGCGCTGCTGCAGGGCGAGGGCAGGGGGCCGCTGACCTCCAATGTCGGTGAGACGGGCGGATTCTTCGAGACCAGAACCGGTCTCGCGGGCCCGGATGTGCAGTTCCATCAGGCGCCGGTGCTGTTCTACGATGAGGGCCTCGGGGCGGCGGTCGCGCACGGGTTCGCCATTGGTTCCTGTGTTTTGAAGCCGACCAGTCGTGGCCGGGTCACCCTGCGTTCGGCGGCACCGGACACCGCGCCGCGCATTCTGCACAACTACCTCGCCACCGAGTCGGACCGGGCCAGCCTGCTGGCGGGCCTGCGGATCGGCCTCGACATTGCGAGCCAGCCGGCGCTGCAGGCCGTTCGTACCGGGGATTTCACTGTGCCGGAAGGTGATTCGGATGCGGAGCTGCTGACCTATGCCCAGCGCACCGCGCAGACGCTCTATCACCCGACCTCGTCGTGTGCCATCGGGTCGGTGGTGGACAGCCGACTGCGGGTGCTCGGCATCGACGGCCTGCGGATTGCCGACGCCTCGGTCATGCCCAGCGTGACCCGGGGCAATACCAATGCGCCCACCATCATGATCGCGGAGAAGGCCGCCGCGATGATCCTCGAAGACGCCGATTCGACTGCGGGAGTGCAGAAATGAGTGCAACAACGGACACCATCGAAGAGGCCGTCAAGGCACTGCGTGCGGGTGAAGACGAATGGTCCCGCACGCCGCTGTCCGGACGCCGCGCACTGCTGGATCAGATCCATGCGCTGACCGAGGCGAATGCCGAGGAGTGGGTGCGGATCGCGGCGGGCATCAAGGGACTGCCCGCCGATTCGCCGCTGCTCGGCGAGGAATGGATGAGTGGGCCGTATCCGCTGCTGACCGCTACCAGTGCGCTGGCGGGGAGCCTTGCCGCGCTGGAGGCCGGGCGCAGTCCGGTCGACGGTTTCACCATTGCCGCAGCGCCCGAAAACCGTTCGGCGGTCAAGGTATTGCCGCACGGCATCTTCGATTGGCTGCTGCTCAATGGTTTCACCGCGGAGGTGTGGACCAAGCCGGGTGTGGATGCGAGCACTGTGCGTGCCAAAGCTGGACTGGCGCAGCGTAACCCGGAGCAGACCAATGGTGTCGGCGTGGTGCTGGGCGCGGGGAACATTTTCTCCATCGCGCCACTGGACGTGCTCTATCAGCTGTTCGCCTACAACCGGGTGGCGGTGCTGAAGGTGAATCCGGTGACCGATCCGCTGCTGCCGGTCCTCGAGAAGATCTTCGCCCCGGCCATCGAACGCGGCTTCGTCCGCATTCTGACCGGGGGATCGGAGGTCGGGAAGGAGTTGGTCGACCACCCCGATATTGCCGCCGTGCACATGACGGGCAGCTCTATCACCCACGACGCCATCGTGTTCGGTACCGGCGCGGAGGGCGTGCAGCGTAAGGCCGCCGGCACTCCGCTCATCGACAAGCCGATCACCAGTGAACTCGGCGGCATCTCGCCGACCATTGTGGTGCCGGGCAAGTGGTCGAAGGCCGATCTGAAGTTCCAGGCCGCGCATCTGGCCACGCAGCGCCTGCACAATAACGGCTACAACTGTGTGGCCTCGCAGGTCGCGGTCATCAGCTCGGACTGGGCGCAGAAGGCCGAATTCCTGGCTGCGGTCCGAGAAGCGTTCCAGCAGGCCCCTGTTCGCACCGATTACTACCCGGGCTCGGCTGCTCGGGTGAGTGCGGCGCGCACCGCCTACCCCGATGCGGAGGCCGTCGGGAGCGGCGGCGAGCGGACCCTGATCTTCGGCCTGCAAGCCGACGAGGCGGAGGAAGCGCTGAATGTCGAGTACTTCGCGCCGGTCTTCGGTGTCATCGAATTGCCCGGCGCTGGAGCCGATTTCCTGCGGCAGGCGGTGCGGGCCGCCAATGAGAAGTTCGAAGGCACGCTGGGCGCGAACATCATTGCCCACCCCGCGACAATCAAGTCGCTGGGCGCGGAATTCGACTCGGCGGTAACGGGATTGCGCTACGGCACCATCGGCATCAATGCCTGGACGGCCGTCGGCTACCTCACCGCCCTGGCCAGTTGGGGCGCCTTCCCCGGGCACACACTCGACAATGTGCAGAGTGGAATCGGCGTGGTGCACAACGCCTTACTGATCGACGATCCGGAACGCACCATTGTGCGCGGCCCCTTCCGCCCGTCTCCGCGCTCGCTCGTGAACGGCGAACTGACCCTTGCCCCGGTGCCGCCCTGGTTTGTCACCAACCGCACGGGCGTCACCACCGGCCGCCGCCTGACGTACTTCGCGGCCAGCCCGAGCTGGGCCAAGATCCCGGGCATCTTCGCCTCGGCGCTGCGCGGCTGAGGCACTCCGGTCGCCCTCGGGCTAGGGCCGATCGGACCTGAAAGAAGTGGCAAGCGGGTCGGCGTCACCGCCGACCCGCTCCACTTCGCCCGCACCCTCCGGCCGAGCTGATCGGCTGTATACGCTCGGAGGGCGAGGCGAAGGAGTGGATCATGTCGAATGACAATGCCGACCTGGTGATTCGTGCGGGAGCCGTGCGCACGCTGGTCCCGGGGCAATCCGTGCAGCGGGCGATCGCGATCATGGGTGACCGGATCGTGGCGGTCTCCCCGGACCCGCAGGGTCTCGGCGACTGGATCGGCCCGGAGACGGTGGTGATCGACCGGCCGGAGGCGACGGTGCTGCCGACCTTCGACGACACCCACACCCACCTGATCATCGCCGGAAACAGCGCCCACGATGTGCCCGTCCACCTGGCGAAGGATATTCCGCAGCTGCTCGATCTGATCCGTGAGCGCGCCCAGCAGACCTCGCCCGGCCAGTGGATTCGCACCACCGCCAACTGGCAGGAGATCAATCTGCCGGAGCGGCGCTTCCCCACTGCCGACGAGCTCGACACCGCCACCGACAAGCACCCGGTGTTCCTCATGCGCGGCGGCCACAATGTGGTGGTCAACAACCTCGCGCTGGAGCTGGCCGGAATTACCCCGGAAACCCCGGATCCCGCTGGTGGCCACCTCGGCCGTGCCGCCGACGGCCGACTGACCGGGTTGGTACAGGACAACGCCATTCCGCTGGTAGCGCGACTGCTCCCCGCAGCCACTGCCGAACAGCGGGTAGAGGGACTGCGGGCCGCCAGCCTGGACTACGCCGCCAAGGGCATCGGCCTGGTGCGCGATGCCATGGTTCCGGTCGACGATCTGGCCATACTGCGCACCGCCATGGAAGCGGGCGCCCTCAATGTGCGGGTCCGGGCCATGGCCTCGGCCCTGGGCTATTCGACCGTCGAAAGCGTCGACGAGCTGCTGGACCGGCTCGAGCCGTGGCGTGACCGGTCCGATCCGTGGCTGTCGGTATGGGGTGTGAAGTTCGGCCTGGACGGCGGTATCGAAGCCGGAGCCACCCGCGAGCCCTACGCCTGCGACCACAGCTTCTTCGGGTACCTGACCTGGAAGCCCGAGGTGCTCATCGCCGCAATGGATCGAGTTCTGTTGCGGGGCTGGAAGATCGGGACACACGCCTACGGTGACCGCGCCATAGAGACCTTGCTGGATGTGTACGCCGAGCTGCAACGCCGTTACCCCGACCTGCCCGCCGGATCGCTCGTCATGGAACACGGCGGCCTAGCCGATGCCGAACTACGTTCGCGTGCAGTGCAAATGGGCATCCCCGTGACCATCCAACAGCCGCTACTGCACGATGTCGCCCGCATCGAAGACACCTACTGGGGACCGGAGCGGGTCGATGCACTCTTCCCCGCCCGCGGCTGGCTCGATCAAGGGGCACTCGTCACCGGTGGCTCGGACTACCCCGTTGGCCGCTACGGCGCGATGCGCTCGGTCTGGGGCATGGTCACACGGCAGACGGTAACCGGAGTACGAGGCCCGGAGCACGCCATCACCGTCGCCGAAGCAATCGCCCTACACACCACCAACCCGGTTGTCTTCCTAGGCGAATCGGACTCACGAGGCGCCCTGACCCCAGGCCGCCTGGCAGACCTAACAGTGTGGAACATCGACCCAACCACCGCCCCCGCCGACCAATTACACGACCTGGAGCCCACCCACACGGTCATAGGCGGACGCCTAATCCACAAGCCAACCTGATCGTGACCACATACCGATCCCGCCAAAGACCAAGCAACCCATCAATTTTCAATCTTTGATCTTTCGTGTTTTGTCTCGAGAACGGCACCACAGCCGGTCGACCGAGCTGGAACCGCAGGTATTCCCTCCCAACCGCGGAAGGTAAATCGGGTACGTCTCCTGACGTGCCCAGCACGGCCATCTCGAGCTTTGCTCGCGCCCTCTCGCAGACCAACCCTTTCCCCGATGCAAGTAACCCAGGTGCACCGACCCGTTTCGGCACAGAA
>NZ_JAODNK010000129.1 GCF_025465275.1 Nocardia sp.
ATGGCGATCTTGAAATCGGCGTCGGCGATGTCGAACGCGAAGTCCACCGCGAACCCTGCCGATCGCAACCCGGCGGTTACCTCATGACTGAGTTGCTGATCGTCCTCCAACACCAAAACACGCACAGAGCCAGACAGTAAGGCATGTCGAACGGGTGCCCAACGCGCAGAACACACGTATTAGGGGGAAATTATCGGAAAATGATAGACCGGGCCGCCTGCGCGAATCAGCCGCATCCGAGCCTCTCACGGTACCCCCCTCCCGGGTCGAGGTCTGGTTGACGCACTGGCCGTCGCCGGAACCTGGTGGGCGGGCACCACCATCAGCGGTACCCTGCACAGGGGAGCTTCTCCTAACCCGCTGGCGGCGGGTTACTTTTTTTCGGTGCAGGACGGTTTCGAGGAGGTGGGTCGCATGCGTGGCGAGCCCCCTAGTCGAAGGCCGCGCGGCGCTGACTCCCGGATCTGCCGATAGTTCTGTGGTAGCGGGGTCGGTGCCTCGCGGTGTGACTCGGTATCCATCCGTTCACCCTCTTTACTTGCCTTTCGGCTGAGGTTCCGCCATGACGCAGACTGATCTGCCCGTCGTTTCGACGCTGCCCGCCCCGCTTTCCGTGCTGCCGGAAGTTGGTGACGCCATGCTCGATCCCCGCTCCACCGGCCGTGATTCACTGCGTTCCGAGGGCGATTCGCTGCGCGACATCGCCGATTGCCATCACGTCGCGGCTACCCTCGAGTGGCTGGACAACCATCCGCCCCACGTCATCGCGGACGAACTGGCCCGGATGGACGCCGTCTCGGCGGGCATGGCCTTCCGCCTGCTCGACAAGGACCGCGCCCTGGATGTGTTCGAGGAGCTGGAGCCGGTAGATCAGCAGCAGATCCTCACCGGAATGCGCGATCAGAGCTTCCGTGAACTGGTCGAGGAGATGGATCCCGATGACCGCGCCCGGATGCTGCGCGAGGCGCCGGCCAAGGTGGCGAAGAAGGTCCTCGCCGGACTGAGCCCGCGTGAGCGCCGTATGACGGCCGCGCTGCTCGGCTACCCGGAGGGCTCTGTCGGGCTCTTTATGACGCCGGAAGTCATTGCGCTGCCACGGAATCTGCCGGTGATTCAGGCGTTGCAGATGGTACGCACCGAAGGCGCGAACGCCGAGACCGTCTACACGCTGCCGGTAGTGGACGCCGGCCGCCGCCTCATCGGCGTGGTGGAGCTACGCGAGCTGGTGCTGAGCTCCCCGGACGCCATGATCTCCGATCTGGTCGTGTCCGAACCGGCTTTCGCCCGCGCCACCGATTCCGCGGAAGAGGCGGCTCGGCTCATGCAGGGTGCCAACCTGATCAACCTGCCGGTGGTCGACAGCGAGGACCGCCTGGTCGGCCTGCTCACCATCGACGATGCCATCGAGGTCATCGAGGCCGCCGACTCCGAGGATGTGGCCCGGCAGGCGGGTACCACGCCCTGGGCCGGTCACTACATGGCGGCCGGGGTGTTCCAGCTCGCCCGCTACCGCGCCCTGTGGCTGATGCTGCTGCTGGTGGCCGCGACGCTGACGGTCACGGTGACCGACTTCTTCGAGCCGACGCTCGAACAGGCAGCGCATCTGGCGCTGTTCATTCCATTGCTCATCGGCGCGGGCGGCAATGCCGGCGCGCAGGCCGCGACGACCTGTGTGCGTGCGCTGGCGGTCGGCGAGGTGCGGGTCTCGGATCTGGTCAAAGTGGTCTGGCGGGAATGCCGGGTCGGTCTGGTACTGGGCGCCATGCTGGCCTGTGTCGGCATGGTGATCGGGACCATCTTCGTGGGCACCAAAATCGCTGTGGTGGTGGCCATTACGCTGGTTATCATCTGCGCCTGGGCGGCCACCATCGGCGGCACCATGCCGCTGCTCGCCAAGAAGCTTCATATCGATCCCGCGGTGATCTCGGCCCCGATGGTCACCACGATGGTCGACGCGACCGGACTGGTCATCTACTTCATGACCGCGAAATTGGTGCTGGGCATCTGATCGGCAAACCGCGCGCAGGGCGGCCGGCACCGCCACTGCGACCTGCTGTGACCGATTGCACGACTGCGGATTTGCGGTCACCGGAGTGCCCGGCCACACGCTTTTCGGCATTCTCGCAGCACAGCGAGAAGACACAAGGTCTTGTGCTGGCCGATGATGTCCGCCACCAGTAGTAGTGTTCAGGTTAAGGAAGTCTGGAACGGGCCGGTGTGCTGGGAAGGGTGAGTGAACAGGCGTGAAACTGATCGATCGGGTATCGGCGATCAACTGGAACCGCGTGCTTGACGAGAAGGATGCGGAGGTCTGGGATCGACTCACGGGCAACTTCTGGTTGCCGGAAAAGGTGCCGGTTTCCAATGACATTCCGTCGTGGGCGACGCTGACCCCCAGCGAGAAGCAGCTGACCATGCGGGTCTTCACCGGCCTCACCCTGCTGGACACCATCCAGGGCACCGTCGGTGCGGTCAGTCTCATCCCGGATGCGCTGACCCCGCACGAAGAAGCGGTCTACACCAATATCGCCTTCATGGAGTCGGTGCACGCCAAGAGCTACAGCCAGATCTTCTCGACGCTGTGCTCCTCCAAGGAGATCGACGAAGCCTTCCGCTGGTCCGAGGAGAATCGGAACCTGCAGCGCAAGGCCGAAATCGTGCTCGGCTACTACAACGGCGAGGATCCGCTCAAGCGCAAGGTGGCCTCCACCCTGCTGGAGAGCTTCCTGTTCTACTCCGGCTTCTACCTGCCGATGCACTGGTCCTCGCGGGCCAAGCTCACCAATACCGCCGATATGATCCGCCTGATCATTCGCGATGAGGCCGTGCACGGCTACTACATCGGTTACAAGTACCAGAAGGGCCTCGAGCTCAGGTCCGAGGCCGAGCGCGACGAGCTCAAGTCCTACACCTTCGAGCTGCTGTTCGAGCTGTACGAGAACGAGGTCGAGTACACCCAGGATCTCTACGACGAGGTCGGCCTGACCGAGGACGTCAAGAAGTTCCTGCGCTACAACGCCAACAAGGCGCTGATGAACCTCGGCTACGAGGGCCTGTTCCCGAAGGACGAGTGCGACGTGAACCCGGCGATCCTGTCGGCGCTCTCGCCCAATGCCGACGAGAACCACGACTTCTTCTCCGGCTCGGGTTCCAGCTACGTCATCGGCAAGGCTGTGAACACCGAGGACGAAGACTGGGAATTCTGATCCGCCTCCCCGAACCTTCAGCGCCCGGCTGAGTGCCGTGGACCGTTGTGCATGCATGGTGGCGGTCAGGCGTGATACCGATTTCGGGGGTACCCGATGAGTTACCTCGAACTCACGAAATCAGTTGTCACGGCCCATATCTGAGACGGCTGCTCTTGGTTTGCGATTTCTCGCGAACCAAGAGCAGCCGTTCTTATGTCTGGAGCCGCCCTTAACCTGTGGCATATCCGTTGAGGGACTTGCGCATATCGTCGAGCAGCGCCCGCGCGGCGGTTATGCCGGAGCCGTGCCAGATGGTGTCCTCCACCACGAAGTCGCGATTGTCGCCGATGACGCTCAGCGACTTCCAATTGTCGCTGTGCATCACCGATTCGCCGTACTTCAGGCCGTCCGGACCGTCGAACATCACGTAGATGATGTCGCCCTCGACCTTATTGCGGTCGGCCTCGGCGCCCAGGCTGGCCACCTCGAACGAATCACCGCGCTGCGACTGCGGCCGCTGGACACCGGCATCGCCGAGCACCTGCCCGGCGAAGCTGTTACCACCTTGCACCTGCATGGATTTCGCGTCGAAGCGCACGATGGACGCCTGAGAAAGGTTGGCCGCCTGCGAGTTTCCGGCATCGCGGGCAGCGGTGCGGTAGTCGTCCAGCGCCTTGGCGGCCGCGGTCTTGCGATCCAGCGCCTCGCCGATCGCACTGAACTGCGCCTGCCAGCCATTGTCCGCGCCCACCAGCACGGTGGGGGCGATGGCCTTCATGGCGTCGTATTCGGGTCCGTCCGTGGCCGCGCCGATAATCAGATCCGGTTTCAGCGCAGCGACTTTCGCCGGATCGGGGCTGCCGACCGCACCCACGCCGGGAACTTCGGAGATGCCCGTGCCCAGGTAGGCGGGCTGCGGCGTCGGCCCGGAAATCGTTGCGGCGCCGACCACTCGCTCCCACAACCCCAGCGCGCAGACGCCGTCCAGCGCCGCCGTGGAGAGCACGACCACGCGTTTCGGATCGGCCGGCACCTCGGAGGTGCCCTCCGCATGCGTGATCGTCCGGGTTCCGGAGGTCGCGTCAGGTGAACTCGGCAGCGCGCACGCCGTCCGGGTATCGCGCTCCAGTCCCACCACGCCCGCACCAGCGATGCTCGTGGTGGTCTTCACGATCGCGCTCTCGGCGTCGTCGGACCCTTTACTGCAGCCTGCGAGCAACCCCGCCGGTAGCACCGCTGCCGCGGCCAGAACCGCGCCCCAGGTGCGCAAACGCTGCGCGGGGGTAAGGGTGGAGGCGAACGTGTTTCGGGTGGAAGCGGACTCGCGCACCGGCATGGCAGGCAGCGTACATCCGGCGACCGCGACACCCAATTACGACACAGAGTAGGAGCTGCCCGCGACCGGTGTGAGAGCACGGTTTACGATCCTTGGAGCGCTACGCCCCCCGTCGTTCGTCATGCGTCGAACCGGACGCCGGAGCACCGCGTACGAACGACCAGAAGGCACCTGTTCAGGAGGAAGAGTGACTGCCGTAGAGCCACAGCCAGTCCGTGAAGTGGAAGCGGCTCGGCCATACCCGCAACGTGTGGGTCCGAAGGGTTCGTTTATCTACAAGATGGTCACCACGACGGACCCGAAGGTTCTCGGCGTCATGTACCTCGTGACCGCCATGTCCTTCTTCCTCATCGGTGGCCTCATGGCGCTGCTGATGCGCGCCGAGCTCGCCCGACCGGGCATGCAGTTCCTGTCGCCGGAGCAGTTCAACCAGCTGTTCACCATGCACGGCACGATCATGCTGCTCTTCTACGCCACCGCGATCGTGTTCGGCTTCGCCAATATCGTGCTGCCGCTGCAGATCGGCGCACCGGACGTGGCGTTCCCGCGACTGAACGCCTTCAGCTACTGGCTGTACCTGTTCGGCGGCACCATGGCCACCGCGGGCTTCGTGACCCCCGGCGGCGCGGCCGACTTCGGCTGGACCGCCTACACCCCGCTGTCGGACATCGTGCACTCCCCGGGCGTCGGCGCCGACCTGTGGATTCTGGGTCTGGCCGTCTCCGGCCTGGGCACCATCCTCGGTGGCGTGAACATGCTGACCACCGTGGTCTGCCTGCGCTGCCCCGGTATGACCATGTTCCGCATGCCGATCTTCACCTGGAACATCGCCGTCACCAGTGTGCTTGTGCTGCTGGCCTTCCCGCTGCTCACCGCGGCGCTCTTCGGCCTGGCGTACGACCGTCACCTGGGTGGTCATATCTATGACCCGGCGAACGGCGGTGCGCTGCTCTATCAGCACTTGTTCTGGTACTTCGGTCACCCGGAGGTGTACATCATCGCCTTGCCGTTCTTCGGCATAGTCTCGGAGATCTTCCCGGTCTTCAGCCGCAAGCCGATCTTCGGTTACACCACGCTGGTCTACGCCACGCTCGGTATCGCCGCGCTGTCCATCGCCGTGTGGGCGCACCACATGTACGCCACCGGCGCCGTGCTGCTGCCGTACTTCTCGTTCATGACGTTCCTCATCGCGGTTCCGACCGGTGTGAAGTTCTTCAACTGGATCGGCACCATGTGGCGGGGTCAGCTGACCTTCGAAACGCCCATGCTGTGGTCCATCGGCTTCCTGGTGACCTTCCTCTTCGGTGGTCTGTCGGGCGTCATCCTGGCCGCCCCGCCGGTCGACTTCCATGTCTCCGACAGCTATTTCGTCGTGGCGCACTTCCACTACGTGCTGTTCGGCACCATCGTGTTCGCGACCTTCGCCGGTATCTACTTCTGGTTCCCGAAGATCACCGGCCGCATGATGGACGAGCGGCTGGGCAAGTGGCACTTCTGGGCCACCTTCGTCGGCTTCCACACCACCTTCCTCGTCCAGCACTGGCTGGGTAACGAAGGTATGCCGCGCCGCTACGCCGACTACCTGCCGACCGACGGCTTCACGACCCTGAACACCATCTCCACGATCGGTGCCTTCATCCTGGGTTCGTCGATGCTGCCGTTCATCTGGAACGTCTTCAAGTCCTACCGCTACGGCGAGGTCGTGACCGTGGACGATCCGTGGGGCTACGGCAACTCCCTGGAGTGGGCGACCTCCTGCCCGCCGCCGCGGCACAACTTCTACGAGCTGCCGCGCATCCGCTCCGAGCGTCCCGCGTTCGAACTGCACTACCCGCACATGGTCGAGCGCATGCGCGCCGAGGCCCATGTCGGCTGGGGCACCAAGTCCCACAATGTGACCGAGCTGGAGAAGGCTTCCCACTAGCCTCAGCTGAGCAATACGAACGGCGGCTGTCTCACGACAGCCGCCGTTCGCGTATTCGGAGATCGCCGGGTCGTTGGCCGCGCTGGAACGGGAGCTGCCGTATCTGGAGGGGCCGCCGCCGCACTGTGATGCCCGTGACGGCGGGCGGCGCGAACCGGGGCCGATTCGCCTGACAGAATGAGCACGCCCCCATGCGCGGGTGGTGGTGTTTGCGAGGAACGGAGTTCTGGATTGAGTACGTCCGACACGACGGTTCTGGTCACGGTCACTGGACCCGACAAACCGGGCGTGACGTCGGTACTTCTCGCGGCATTGTCCAATAACGCCGTCAGCCTGCTGGATGTCGAGCAGGTCGTCATCCGCGGCCGCCTCACCCTGGGCGTGCTGGTGTCATGTCCCACCGATCCCGAAGCGCTGCAGGATCAGCTCGAGGACGCCATGGCCAGCGTCGGTATGAATGTCGATGTGGAGATCGGTGCGAACTCCGTCGCGGGCGCACGTCTGTCCACGCATGCGATCGTGGTGCTGGGCAGCCCGGTCACCGCGCGCGCCTTCAGCGTCATGTCGCGCAAGCTCGCCGCGCAGCGCGTCAATATCGACTCCATTCGCGGTATCGCGGATTACCCGGTGACCGGTCTGGAACTCATGGTCACCGTGCCGGACTCGGAGGTGGATACCGAGACCTCGCTGCGCACCATGCTGGCGGTCGTGGCTGCCAAGGAGAGCGTGGATATCGCGGTCGAGCGTGCCGGCCTGGCGCGACGGTCCAAGCGGCTCATCGTGTTCGATGTGGACTCCACGCTGATTCAGGGCGAGGTCATCGAAATGCTGGCGGCGCACGCCGGTGTCGAGGACGAGGTGCGCGCCGTCACCGAGGCCGCCATGCGCGGTGAGATCGACTTCGCGGAATCGCTGCGCCAGCGTGTCGCCACCCTCGCGGGGCTGGATGCCTCCGTCATCGACGAGGTCGCCGAGCAGATCGAGCTGACCCCGGGCGCCCGCACCACCATTCGCACTTTGCGCCGCATCGGTTTCCGCTGCGGTGTGGTGTCCGGCGGTTTCCGCCAGGTCATCGAACCCCTCGCGCACGAACTGGAATTGGATTTTGTGCAGGCCAACACCCTCGAGGTGATCGACGGCAAGCTCACCGGTCGTGTTGTCGGTGAGATCGTGGACCGGGCCGCGAAAGCCGTTGCGCTGCGCCGCTTCGCCGCCGAGACCGGGGTCGCCATGGAGCAGACCGTCGCGGTCGGCGACGGCGCGAACGATATCGACATGCTCAATGCCGCGGGACTGGGCATCGCGTTCAATGCCAAGCCCGCGCTGCGCGAGGTCGCCGATACCGCACTCTCACACCCGTTCCTGGATGCCGTGCTCTTCATCCTCGGTGTCACCCGCGCCGAACTCGAGGCCGCCGACGCCCGCGACGGTGGCATCCGCCGGGTACCGCTGCCCCGCTAGTTCGGCGGCGTGAGGACAGGGTTCGCCGGGTGCTGCTGCCGCGCTGGTTCGGCGGCGTGAAGCCGGGTCCGCCGCGTGCTGTCGCCCGCCCGGCTCGGCGCGCGGGCCGGGCGCCTGCGCCGTCCGCGGCACTGCCGTCGGTAGCGTGGTCGGATACTTCGGCCACGACGATGGGAGGCTGTCCGTGCGGGTGCGCACACCACTGGCGGTTGTGATGCTGGGTCTGGCGCTGGCCGGCTGCGGCAGCAACAATCCGAACGAGGTCGCCGCGACCACCACCAGCTCCGCCGCCAACCCGGCGCCCGCCCCCGTCACCGTGGGCAAGGACGCCGACGGCAAGGACATCCCGCTGCAGGTCGGCCAGGGCCTCGAGGTGGAGCTGGCGGCCAACCCCACCACCGGATTCGCCTGGCAGCTGGCCGAATTGGACCAGAACACCGTCAAGGAGAACGGCGGC
The DNA here is from genome assembly GCF_025465275.1 of Nocardia sp. Classification (GTDB taxonomy): domain Bacteria; phylum Actinomycetota; class Actinomycetes; order Mycobacteriales; family Mycobacteriaceae; genus Nocardia. Next base: position 8,367 of record NZ_JAODNK010000129.1, read on the forward strand.
GCGGAATACCAGCAGGACCCGAGCCCCGACGGTATGGCCGGCGTGGGCGGCCAGTCCACCTGGAAATTCACCGCCACCGCCCCCGGCGCCACCCGCCTGCTTCTCGAATACCGCCGCTCCTGGGAGCAGGGCGTACCGCCGGCCGAAACCTTCGCCCTGAACCTCACAGTCACGTAGCAACGAGGCGCACTCGCGCCATGCCGGTGTCGGCTGAACCCGTCGTCCCGGCGTGCTTTTGGTCGGGATCCACCGAAACCCATGGCGCGCTGCCTGTGTGGATCCCGGCCAAAACCATGCCGGGATGGCGAGGGCTCATGCCGGGAGATGACTGCCGAGGGTGTTGACGATCGTGTTGGTTCGGTGCGGCGGGCGGCGTTCGGGGTGTGGTTACGCTGGTTTGGAGTTGTCGGGTGTGAGGAGTGGGTGCCGGTGTCAAGCGTTGAGTCCACGATCGATGCCGGGTTCGCGGCGCGGCATGCGGAGCTGGCGCGGGGATACGGGGGTGGGGGAGACCCGGAGGATCCGGCGCTCGTGCAGGCCATGCAGATGGTGCTGCACATTCCGAAAGCTGATCCGCCGCGGCGTAATGCGCTGCTGGCGGCGGCCGCGACCGCGGTGGTCGCGCTGTGCCTGGACCAGCGGGTCGGACCGGAGGGTGAGTGGGAGGAGCGGTATCTCACCTGGAAGCGGTCGCGGATTCGGAAGGTGGCGCGGCGGGCGCGCGGTGCGCAGTGGCTGGCCGCGCAGGAGGTCGACGGGGTGACTGTCGAATTCGCGGGTGCGCAGGCGCGGGCACTGGTACCGGGCCCGGTCGGCGATATCGATCCGCGCATAAAACGCCTGCAGATCAGCGGCACCGAATTAGCTTCCGAGGAACCGGAATTGATCACACCCGGATTTCCCACGCTATGGGTGGATTCGAAATTGGGTATGACTGTAGGTAAGGCCGCTGCGCAGGTCGGGCATGCCAGCATGCTGTTGGCCGGTGCGATGCCGGTGCAACAGGCGCACGCCTGGGCCGAGCGCGGTTTCCGATGCAATGTAGCCGACGCCGATCGTGATCTCTGGGCAGCGCTACAGCAGCGGGTGGCCGAGGGTACGGCGGTCGCGGTCCGCGATGCCGGGTTCACCGAGGTGGCCCCCGGTTCGATGACGGTGATTGCGGTCCCGGCGCGTTGAAGGCCCAATGGATGGTGCGGGGCTGCTGAACTAGGAGGGTGTCCACGCCGTGGACCGTTCGGTCGGTGCTGGCATATGTGTGCTGCGGGTATCGACTTAGCCGAGCGGCAGGAGAAGGATTCGGTGCACGAGTTTCCTCGGGAGGAAACACGGATATGACGACACTGCTGGTGATTCTCATCGTGTGGGTTGTGCTGTCGGTCCCGGCGGCACTGCTCTTGGCACGCATGTTTCGATCGGGTAGCGGCAAGCGCGGCCGCAAGGAACCCGAGCTAACCCCGGGCGCGACGGAATTCGACCGTCGCGCCGATGAATTCACGCTCGGGCCGCGCGCCGGAGAGGGTGACACGCATCGCGTTTTTCCACCACGTTGACGCGCGAGTGGGGCGGTGGTCCAAGATGGACCCCGTGCCGCAACCGGATCCCGATCTGCTCATCGACTTCAACGATGTGACCGTCCGACGCTCGGGCCATACGCTCGTCGGACCGGTCACCTGGCAGGTGGAACTCGACGAACGCTGGGTTGTGCTCGGCCCCAACGGCGCCGGCAAGACCTCACTGCTGCGCATGGCCGCCGCCGAGATGTATCCGACGTCGGGACAGGCCAATCTGCTCGGCGAGACGCTCGGCAAGGTCGATATCAACGAGCTCCGCCCGCGCATCGGAATTTCGTCCGCCGCGGTGGCGGGCAGGGTGCCGATCGATGAGAAGGTCGCCGATCTGGTGGTGTCGGCCGGCTATGCGGTCATGGGCCGCTGGCGCGAACAGTACGACGAGATCGATACCGACCGCGCCGTGGACATTCTGGAAAGCCTGGGCGCCGAACATCTTTCCGATCGCACCTACGGCACGCTGTCGGAGGGCGAGCGCAAGCGGGTGCTGATCGCGCGGGCACTCATGACCGATCCGGAACTGCTGCTGCTGGACGAGCCCGCGGCGGGCCTGGACCTGGGCGGCCGCGAGGAATTGGTCGAGCGCCTCGGCGATCTTGCCGCCGATGCGGACGCCCCCGCGACCGTGCTGGTCACCCATCACGTGGAGGAGATCCCGCCCGGTTTCACGCACGGCATGCTGCTCAATGAGGGCAGTGTGGTGGCGCAGGGCCTGCTCGAGGATGTCCTCACCGCCGAGAATCTGAGTGACGCGTTCCGCCAATCGATTGCGCTGGATCGGATCGACGGCCGCTATTTCGCGCGCCGCGCCCAGCGTTTCGGACGGCACCGCAACCGCTGATCACCTGTCGCAACTGCTGAATTTCCGTATCCGCACACGTTTTCCGCGTGCTGCCGTTGCATCGTTTGTATTCGACGGGCAAACTATCGGCAACGCTATCAGTATCGAACTGATCTGGCATGGAGGCGCAATAGCCGAATATTTGTCGAATTATGGCGAATATTCGGCATGGGGCGGTGGCGCGGGCGGTTCCACCGCGGACGGAGGGAGCAGGGGATGGGTCGCTTACCCGGTGTCGTGGCGCTCGTGGCCGTCGCACTGTCCGCAGCCGGTTGTGTCGCCGATCCGGCGCCGCCGCACAAGGTTTCGGCCTCCGAATCCGCCGTGGGCATGAGCGCTACCAGCCTGCCGGCGGATTTGCACGGCAAGAGTGTGCTGCTGAGCTATGACAGCGGTTCGGGTGGGACCGCGACCTTTGCCGACGACGGCCACACCATTACCTATATCGCCGCCGATACCGGCCGCAAGACCACCTCGCCTGTTGTTGTCGAGCCACTCGACACCGGCGTCTTCCTGGTTACCTGGACCGAGGAGGGGAGTGGCGCGGTGGTCAGCCAGGTGCAGGACTACCGCACCGGCAAGGTGCAGGGCACCTGGTCCCGTCATTCCGATACCGCGGCGGCTCCGGCCATCGAAACTCGCACCGGTTCGGTGCACCTGACGGACTGATACCGGACCGGGTTCTGTCGCCGTGCCCTAGCAACCGTTAGGGTGCGAAATGTGAGTGAGACAAGCGCAGGACGATGGAGCGTTGCCCAGCCCGATTCTCAGCCTGCCTTCGCGCCTGTGAAGGACGCCTCCACGGTAATGCTGGTGCGCGACGGAGCGCGCGGGCCCGAGGTGTTCCTGCAGCGCCGCGTGGTCGAAATGGCCTTCGCCGCCGGGATGACGGTATTCCCCGGCGGCGGCGTGGACCGCTCCGATGCCGCCGTCACCCTCGACTGGGCCGGACCCGAACCCGCCTGGTGGGCCGAGCGTTTCGGCACCGATGCCGCGCGCGCCCAGACCCTGGTCTGCGCCGCCGTGCGGGAAACCTTCGAGGAGTGCGGCGTCCTGCTCGCCGGTCCGACCGCCGGCACGGTCGTCTCCGACACCTCGATCTACGCCGAGGCGCGCGGGCAGCTGGAACGCCGCGAACTGTCCTTCGCCGAATTCCTCACCCGCGAAAACCTGGTCCTGCGTGCCGATCTGCTGCGCCCATGGGACAACTGGATCACCCCCGAAGTCGAGCCGCGCCGCTACGACACCCGCTTCTTCGTGGCGGTGCTCCCGGAAGGTCAGCTCGCCGACGGCGCCACCTCCGAGGCCGACGTGGTCACCTGGTCCACCCCCGCCGAAGCGATCGCCCGCTGGCAGGAGGGCCTGGACGTGCTGCTGCCCCCGACCTGGACCCAGCTCGACGCCCTCCGCGAATTCGCTTCGACCGCAGAGATTCTCGCGGCCACCCGCACCATCGACCCGATCATGCCCATCTACAACCCGGGCGGTCACCCGGCCCTGGCCTTCCCCCTCGCCGACCGCTACTTCGCCGACCTCCCCGCGAACACCCGCCTCCGCGGCTCCCAGCGCCCCGAGTAGCGACAGCCGTCAGGACCGCCGCCACGGGCCGGAGACCGGCACCGACATGAGTGCGGTGCCGCGTGATGTCGGTGTCCGAGGCGGCGTCGGCGCCCGATCGGCCCGTGAATTCGTGCCCGGCCCACCTTCCTAGCGCGACTTCTGCAGCAGGCTGTCTGCCGGGACACGGTCGAACCACGGACGGGCGCTCTCGATCTCGGCCGCCAGCTGCAGGAGCAGGTATTCACTGGACGGTGGGCCGACGAACTGGGTGCCCAGGGGCAGGCCCGCGTCGGTCCAGTAGCTGGGGACGCTCATCGCCGGACGCCCGGTGATATTGGCCAGCTGTGTGAACGGCACGGCCGACAGATTCGCGGTGATCAGGTCGACATAGAAGGCGGTGCGGGACAGCAGCTTTCCCGCACCGAGCCGCAGCAGCGGCGGCAGCAGTATGTCCGCGATAACGGGGGTGCGGTTCTGTCCGATGCGCAGCGCAGGTTCGGCCAGGGTCGGGGTCAGCAGCAGATCGTAGGTCGAGTGGAATTCGCCGAGGGATCGGGTGTAGGTGTTCCAGCGCGCATGCGCCGTCATCAGATCCGTGGCGGAGACCGCACGGCCGACCGCCGCGAGCACCTGGGTGTCGATATCGAAATCGGCGGGGGAGGCCCCCGTGATCCGGCAGGCGTGTGCGAGTTCGGCCGCCGCCGAGGCGGTCCAAACGGTCATGAAGTCCAGCGCCAACTGCTTGCCATCGATCACTGGTGCGGCGGGTTCGACTGTGTGACCCAGGCTTTCGAGCATGTGCGCCATGTCCTCGACCGCCCGCACCGCTTCGGCATCGACCGGTGTGCCCTGGGGAGATTCATGCGTGAAGCCGATGCGCAGTCGGCGCGGCGGCTCGGTGACGGCCTCGCGGAAGGGGCGATCGGGGCGCGCGACCACGAACGGACCGCCCGGGTCCGGCGGGCTCAGAATGTCGAGCATGACCGCGGTATCGCGCACACTGCGCGAGATGACGCCCTCCGAGACCGCGCCGAACAGTGGATCGCCGACCAGTGGCCCGCTCGTCACCAGCCCGCGGCCCGCCTTGAGACCGAACAGGCCGGTGCAGCCGGCCGGGATTCGAATGGATCCGCCGCCATCGCTGGCTCCGGCCACGGGGACGATGCCCGCGGCGACCGAGGCTGCCGAACCGCCCGAGGACCCGCCCGGGGTGCGGTTCGGATCCCACGGATTTCGAGTCGCCCCGAATGTCCCCGTCTCGGTGATGGCCTTGCTGCCGAATTCCGGTGTGGTCGTTTTGCCGAAGATCACCAGACCGGCCTCGAGCCAGCGCTCGACGGCGATGCTGTGCCGCTCGGCGCGCACCGCGCGCAGCGGTCCGGTTCCCCCGGAGGTCGGGTATCCGGCGTAGTCCTGGCCCAGATCTTTGATGAGGAACGGCACGCCCGCGAGCGGTCCCGCGCTGGGCCGCTCGGCGAGTTCCTTGCCGACCTCCGGCATCAGCAGGCTCACCGGATTGAGCACCGGAGCGACTTCGGCGCATCGATCGAGCGCGAGCTCCAGTAGCTCGGCCGCATGCACTTCGCCGCGAGCGACCAGCTCGGCCAATCCGACCGCGTCATGGGCGCGGTACTCGTCGAACCTCATCGTTGCCTCCTCACGCCGGGTCACCGATTCGACCCGCACCTCCGAAGAATAGCCGTACCGGTCGGTTACGTAACCGCTCGGAACGGTAAAATTTCGCCATGCGTGGACCCGATAAGCTGCCCGCGGTGACTGTGAAGAAGATCGACGGCCGAACGCTGCGATTTCAGCATCGCCGTCCGGAACTGCTGGCCGCCGCCACCGAATACGTTCTCGACAACGGCATCCACGATCTCTCCCTGCGCCCGGTCGCCCAGGCCCTCGGGGTCAGTCACGCCACCCTGATCCGGCACTTCGACACCAAGGACGCGCTGCTGGTCGAAATCCTCGACAGCATTCGGACCGATTTCGAGCAGCGACTGCTGTCGGAGGAGATTCGCCGTGTCGATTCCGCCGCCGACCTGCTGCGCGCCGCGTGGCGGCATCTGTGCCGGCCACGCGAACAGCGCCAGTTCCTGATCCTGTTCGAACTGGTGGCCACCGCCGCCCGCACCCCTGATCACCCGGCCTCCCGGCTGGTCACCGATTGGCTCACGGTCATCGAGCGCGAACTGGTGCGCTACCACTGGCCCGCCGAAACCACTTCCCGCACAGCTACTTTCATACTCGCGCAGATCCGGGGTCTGCAGCTCGACCTCATCACCACCGGCGATCACACCCGGGTGGACGAGGCATTCGAGACCACCGTCGAATTACTGACCGGCGGGTAGTACGGGAAGCGGGGGTGTAGCCCCCTGCTACACCCCGCTAGGGTGACGCCCGTGGCCGAATTCGTAACCGTGGACCGGGGTGTGGCGGAGGGCGTTGCGGTCCTCCGGATCGCTCGCCCGCCGATGAATCTGATCGATCTACAGGTGGCCCTGGAGGTTCAGTCCGCCGCCGAGGAGATCGCGGCGGACCCGTCCATTGCGGCGGTTGTCGTCTACGGCGATGAGCGCGTGTTCTCGGCCGGCGACGAAATGGCCGAACTGGCCCGGTTCACGCCGGAGCAGGCGCAGGCCGTTGTCGCGGATCTGCAGGCGGCGCTGAGCAGCCTGGCCAAGCTTCCGCAGCCGACCGTCGCGGCCATCAGCGGCTATGCGCTGGGCGCGGGACTGGAGCTGGCTCTAGGCGCCGACCGCCGCATTGTCGGCGACAATGTGAAACTGGGCCTGCCGCAGATCAAGGCCGGACTGATTCCGGTCGCCGGGATTCGCCGGCTGAGTCTGCTCGTCGGCCCCTCGCAGGCGAAGGATCTGGTCTACAGCGGCCGCTTCGTGGATGCGAAGGAAGCCGCGAAGATCGGCCTGGTCGACGAGGTGGTCGCCCCCGACGATGTGTTTCAGGCGGCGCTGCGCTGGGCCCGGCAGTTCACCGGCAGCCCGGCCCTCGCGCTCGCCGCTGCGAAGCGCGTCTTCGAGGCCGGAACGCACGGCCACGATCGTGCTCGTACCGAATGGGTTGCGCTGTTCGGCACCGAAGATCAGCAGGTTGGAACAAGTTCTTATTTGGCGGACGGCCCGGGCGCGGCCCGATTCGTGGGCCGATAAGCGGCCCCACCGGGGCGTTCATTAGGCTGCCCTGTTATGACCGTTCGTCCTGAAGACCCCGCGCCCAACCCGCACGCCACCGAGGCGCAGGTCCAGGCCGCGTATTCCGACAACAAGCTCGCGCAGGTCCTCTACCACGACTGGGAAGCGGAGACCTATGACGACAAATGGTCCATCTCCTATGACGAGCGTTGTATCGAGTACGCGCGCGGCCGCTTCGACGCGGTCGTGCCGGATGCGCAGCTGCCGTACGAGCGGGCTCTCGAACTCGGTTGCGGCACCGGCTTCTTCCTGCTGAACCTCATGCAGGGCGGGGTCGCCGAGCGGGGTTCGGTGACCGACCTGTCTCCGGGCATGGTCAAGGTCGCCACCCGCAATGGCCAGAACCTGGGCCTGGATGTGGACGGCCGTGTCGCGGACGCCGAGACCATCCCGTACGAGGACGACACCTTCGACCTTGTTGTCGGTCACGCGGTGCTGCACCACATTCCCGATGTGGAACTGGCGCTCAAGGAATGCCTGCGCGTGCTCAAGCCCGGCGGCCGTTTCGTCTTCGCGGGCGAGCCGACCACCATCGGCAATATCTACGCTCGCCGCCTGGGCCAGGCCACCTGGAAGGTGACCACCGAGATCACCAAGCTGCCGTTCCTGTCCGATTGGCGTCGCCCGCAGTCGGAGCTGGACGAGTCCTCCCGCGCCGCCGCACTCGAGGCCGTTGTCGATCTGCACACCTTCGACCCCTCCGAGCTGGAGTCGATGGCTCGCAGCGCGGGTGCGGTCGAGGTCAAGGCCGAGACCGAGGAATTCGCCGCCGCCCTCTGGGGCTGGCCGGTGCGTACCTTCGAGGCCGCCGTGCCGGAGGAGAAGCTGACCGTCCGCTACCGGATGGCGCAGTACAAGGCGTGGCTGGGCCTGAGCTGGCTGGACGAGAAGGTCATGCGCCACGTCGTGCCGCGCCAGTTCTTCTACAACGCCATGATCACCGGTGTGAAGCCCGGCAACTCGGCCAAGTAAGCACCCGAACCGAGTGGGCTACGCCTTCTCTCGTGACGATATCGCCTACCTGGGCAGCGCGGCCGCGACGGCTGCGCTGACCGAGGTCGGCGCCTTCGCGCTCACTCCCGCCTCGCTGCTGGCGGACCTGGACAAGGTCCGCCGCACGCACGGTGATCGGACCGCGGCCTTGGTCGAGACCGTCCGGCTGCGCCGCCGTGCCACCGCCAAATTGGCCGGGGCGGGGGAGTGGCTTTTCACCGATGACGCGCTCCAGCAGGCGACGCCCTCGGCCGTGGCCCGGCACCGTGCTGCTCGTCTGGCCGGTCGGACCGTCCACGACGTAACCTGTTCCATCGGTGCGGAACTCGCTGAATTGGCGCGGGTCTGCCCGGCGGTGATCGGCAGCGATCTCGATGCCGTCCGTCTCGACATCGCCGCACACAATCTTTCCGGATCGCGAAATGTGCTGCTGGCCAAGGCAGATGCCCTGCGGCCGTGCAGTACCGCCGAGGTGGTGATCGCCGATCCTGCCCGCCGGGCCGACGGCCGCCGGACCCACGATCCGGCGAAACTGCAACCGCCGCTGCCGGATTTGCTGTCCGCCTATGCGGGTCGTGATCTGGCCGTGAAGTGTGCGCCCGGACTGGATTTCGACAGGCTGGGCTGGGCGGGGGAGATCGAGGTGGCCTCGCTCGACGGTGCGGTGCGGGAGGCGTGCCTGTGGTCGCCGGGTCTGGCGGAGTCCGGTGTGACTCGCCGGGCCAGTGTGCTGTCCTCCACCCGTGGCCCCGAGGTTCTGACCGACGCCGATCCGGACGAGATTCCCGAGCAGGAGCCGGGGAAATTCATCGTGGATCCGGACGGGGCGATCGTCCGTGCCGGTCTGGTTCGTCACTACGCCGCGAAACACGGTCTGTGGCAACTGGATCCGCGCATCGCTTATTTGACCGGTGACTTCGTCCCCGAGGGCGTGCGTGGCTTCCGCATTCTCGACCGAATGGAGTTCCGGGAGAAGCCGTTACGCGCCGAGCTGCACCGCCGCGAGTGCGGTCCGCTCGAAATCCTCACCCGTGGCGTGGATCTCGACCCGGATGCGCTGCGTGCGCGGCTCAAGCCGCGCGGTAGGCAGCCGCACACGCTCGTTGTCACCCGCATCGGCAGTGCGGCCACGGTCTTCCTCTGCGCCACACCCTGATTCGCCGCTAGATGCCGTCGACGGCGGCCACGGTGAAGGGTCCGGGGGTGCCGGCGCCGTAGGGCCCGTTCTTGTCGAACTGGGAGATGGCCACCAGTGCACGGTCGCCGACGTGCACGATGGACGTGGGGATGTCCAGCGCCGGATCCGTGACACGCTGCTGGAGTTCGGCAGTCGCGCCGTCATCGGTGATGCGCCAGCGGCTGATGGCATCACTCTTGTTGTGCACCACCCAGAGTGTGTCGCCGCGCAATTCCAGCCCGTCGCCGTCCACCATGCTCCCGCCGTGCAGCGTCACCTTGCGGATCGACTGCTGTCCGTCCAGTGCGACCCGATACAGGTCGCCATTGGGCATATCGACGGCGAGTAGATAGCGGCCCGTCGAGTCGACGACGAGGCCATTGAGAGCGGTGGCATTCTGTGCGGCAGCATCTTTCGCGGGACCTAGATCGCTGAATGTGGACAGTTCGGCACGGCCCCCGTGTGCGACGGCGTCACCGAACTGCTGCGGGGTGATGCGATAGATCACCGGCCGCACGCTGTCGGTCAGGTACACGGTGCCATCCGCGGTGATGGCCAGATCGTTCACGAACGGCTGCGCCTCCCGCACATCGAAGCGGGCGATCAGCGCACGAGTCCCGGTGTCGTACACCGCGACTCCGTGCGTGTGGTCGATGACCCACAGTCGCCCGGCGGCATCGACCTTCACCCCGTTGGCGGTCTGCCGTCCGTCCGCACCGGCGGGCAGGAAGACCTCGGCCTGCTGCTTGCCGGGCGTGGCCCGGTAGACCGCACCGTCGAGGAAGGAACTGAGGTAGATCGCCCCGCTGCGCCCATCTGCCGCAATGCTTTCGGGGTACGCCTGCGCATCGGGCAGCTCGTAGGCGGTGCTGATGTGTACGGCCGGTGTGGTCGCGGCAGGAGCGGCAGCATCCGTGTCATTCGAGCAGGCCGCCAATGCGAGCAGCAGTGCCGCTGCGACGGGTGCGGCGAAGCGGAGTCGTGTCAGGCGGAACATGGGCGGGCCTTCCGATACGGATCGATAGAGGTAACACTTTAGTGCGAACACGAACATATATTAGAGTTCTAATGCTCGTCAACACACGAATGATCGGAAGAGTCGATTACCATGCACCCTGTGACGTCGATGCCTGCCTCCGAGCGCCTGGGTTCCTACATCAAGCGCGCCGAACAGTCACTCCAGGGCGCAAAGAACCCCGCCCTCAAACCAGCAGGCGTCACCGTCCCCCAATACGCCGCTCTCTTCGTCCTGAGCTCGAACCCCGGCATCTCCGCCGCCGCCCTGGCCCGCGAATGCGGCGTCACCCCACCCACCATGAACACCATCCTGGCCAACCTCCAAGACCGCGCCCTCATCACGCGTACTCCCCACGCCTGGCACAAGAACGTCTTGGAAACCCGCCTCACCGACGCCGGAGAGAAAACCCTCCGAGACGCCGACAAGCGAGCAGTCCGAGTCGAACGCGCCCTAGCCGACGAATTCACCACCGCCGAACGCAAGACCTTGGCGGACCTACTGGGGCGCGCTGCCACCCGACTGGACTCGATTCGCCCCGAATAGCGGGCCTCGCAACGCAGTTCGGCCCCCGGATTCCTCCGAGGGCCGAATCTCCTGCCGTGTGCCTACTTCTTGGTGGGCTTGAAGACGAACAGTTCGCCGATGCGGGTGGCGACGACGATCTGGCCGTCGGGGCCGATGGTGGTGCCGGCGGTGGTGCCCTGGGCGCCGGGGAGTTCGTGGGAGTCGACCGTCGCGCCGGAGTGGGTGTCGAAGGTGACCAGGTTGAGGTTGTCGCCGATGGGGGCGACGGTGTAGCCGGTATCGCCGGCGGTTTGGACGGGGTGGCCGCGCAGGGTGAGATCTTTGCGCTCCCAGGCGATTTCGGCGCCGTCGCCCTTGTCTCGGATGGCCATCAGATGGCCGTCGTCACCGGCGGGGATGAGCAGTCCGTCGGCGGCGGATATCGCGCCGCGGGCCGGGAAGCCAAGGTCCTGAACCCATTTGGTGCGGCCGTTCGAAGTGTCCACGGCCAACAGCCGATTGCTGTTGTCGCCCACATAGAGGGTGGAGCCGTCGGGGGAGAGCGTGGGGCTGGTGGCGCTGCCGCCGGTGAGCATTTCGGCGCTCCAGTCGCGCCGGATTTCCTTACCGCTGTAGGTCAGTGCGACAAGATCTGCGGTGCCCTCACCGGGCCGCCAGACGGTGGCGTAGAACCGCCCCGACTTCTCGTCCACCGCTGACACATTCGCGACCGGGCACTGTGGCCCGCCGGTGGCGCAGTCGTCGAGGCCGGAGAAGTCCGGCGGCCGGGGCAGATCCGGGTGGGCCAGGAAATCGGGTTCGCCGAGCAGCTGGAAGGTGGAGACCTGGCGATCGCCGGTCTGCCGGCTCAGCACATCGATCTGCCCCAACTGGGTCACCGACAGCACATTTCCGTCACCGGTGAACTGCACCGACACCGGCACACCGGCGGCCGCGGTACGCCAGCGCGGCTGTCCGAGATTATTGAACGCGTTCACACCGCCGTCGTCGCCGACATAGACATTGGTGGCGCCGTCCACGGCCGACCCGCCCTGGATGGCGCTGATCCCCATGGGATTACAGAACCGCTTGCGCCCGGTCGGCATGAGGAACGCGAAGATATCGCAGGAATCGGTACGCGTGGTCACGATCACCTGCCCCTCCGGGCCGATCATGGCCGGCTGTGCCAGCGGGCCGCCGACCGGCCGCGACCAGCTCAGCGTCAGCGCCCGGGATCCGGTGACCGGACTCGTCGCACTATTGCGGGCATCGTGGAAGGCGACCGGCCAGCCCTGGCCCGATCCGACCTTGATGTCGTCGACCGTGGTGCTGCCGCAGGCGCTCAGCGCGAGCACGCCGACGGCCGCCAGCGCGAAGACCCGCGAGAACGGCCGCACCCAGGACGGTGCACGACGATTCCGGGTATGACCGATGCGCGGTCCCCGCTGGTCACGTCCGGTCTGCCGCCTGCCGCTTCGCACCTGCTGGTGTCCCTTCTGCCAGTACGGAGTCTCTCGTATGCCGTGGTGGCTGATGCAGCTAAGTGGTGGGGCTGACGCAGCCGGAGCACAGCCTACTTTCGACGCCTGCGGCCGGGACCGATACCCCGTGCGGAGCACCGATTCGCGCGTCCCGGCGGGCGGGCGTCCAGGGTGCGGAGCGCGTCTGCGGGCATAACGAGGCGGGGTTTCGGGATGCGCTATCGCGGTGGGGTCCGGGCGGTTCGATGCGCGTACACGGCGAGCCGCACCCGGTTGTCGCAACCGGTCTTCTCCATGAGATTGCCGATATGGGTTTTGACGGTGGTGACGCCCAGATGCAGAGCGTCGGCGATCTCCTGATTGCTGAACCCGTCGCCGACCAGCACCAGCACCTCCTGCTCGCGCGGCGTCAGATCCGCTTGCACGGGAACGGGTTCCGCCGCCTCCCGGGTGGTGACGACCCGATCGACCAAGCGCCGCAGCAGCGGTGGGGAGAACAGCATGTCGCCCTCGGCGGTGCGCCGGATGGCGGTCAGCAGATCGGCGGGTTCGGTGTCCTTGACGAGGTATCCGGTCGCGCCCGCCGCCAGCGCGGGGAACAGATGATCGTCGTCATCGAAGGTGGTGAGCACCAGAATGTTCGCGCGGGAACCGGCGCGCACAATGGCCTCCGTCGCGGCGACTCCGTCCAAACCGGGCATGCGCAGATCCATCAGAATCAGCGTGGGCGCGAGTTCGGCCGCGAGGCGAATGGCCTCGACCCCATTGGCGGCCTCGCCGACCACGCTCAGATCATCGGTGGATTCGATGAGCATGCGCAGTCCGGCGCGCACCAGCCGCTGATCGTCGACCAGCAATACGGTGATCATTCGCGGTTCTCCCCGTTCGGCAGCCAGGCATCGACAATCCACTCCGAGCCGGTGGCGCCGGCGGTGACTCGGCCGCCCGCGAGTTCCACCCGTTCGCGCATGCCGATAATGCCGTGCCCGGTCGGCGGATTCGCGGCTCGGTCGGCTGCGGCACTGCGCACCCGCACCGCTATACCGCCGTCCTCGCCGTCGATGGTGAGCAGGACGGGCACACCGGGCTGTGCGTGCTTCATGACATTGGTCAGCGATTCCTGCACCAGCCGCAGCAGCGTGAGCCGCCCGATGGCATCCAATCCGTCCACCCCGGTACGGATTTCGGCGGTGACTTCGAACCCGGCCGCCTTCACCCGCTCGACCGCCGCCTCGATCTCGGTGCGCGCCGCGTCCGAATCCACCAGTGCGACTTCACCGAGCGCCGGATCCCGCAGCGCGGTCAGCAGCCGCCGAATATCGGTGAGCGCGTCCGAGGCGGTGCCGTGCACATCGTCCAGCACCGCGCGCACCCGTGGATCGGCCTCGGCCACCACATGCCGTGCGACGCCGATGCGCAGCACGATCGAGGCCATATGGTGCGCGACGAGATCGTGCAATTCCCGTGCCAGCGCGCCGCGTTCGACCAATCGCGTGCGCTGTTCGGCTTCGGCGCGCCGGTTTTCGGCATCGGCGGCGCGCAGGGCCAGATTGGCCGCCAACTGGCGTTGCCCGCGCAGATACAGCCCGAGCAGCAGCGGCAGCCCGACATAGGTGCTCACCTCGAGAATCAGCGACGCCCGTGACAGCGTGGGATCGTGCTGACTCCAGCGCCCGAACGCCACCGCGGCGGCCCAGCACACGGTGGCGAGCACTACGGCCGCGGTGCGATGTGTGCGGCGCACGACATCCACCAGTGCGATCGCCCCGAGGAACGGCACCAGCCCCGACAGTCCCCACGCGGGAATCCGGAACATGGGGATCGCCAGCGCCGACATCGCGATCGAGGTTGTCAGCGGCCACCTGGCTCCGAGCGCGAACACCAGGCTCGCGGCCATGGCCAATACCCAGTAAACCCACGGCACCCGGTACTCCCCGGGAAAGGTGCTCGCCGCCAGCAGCAGTGGGACCAGAACCAGCGGCAGGCAGCGCACCACCGTCTCCAAGTGCTGCCGCGTCCGGATCTCGTTCACGCCCCCACGGTAGGGGACGAGGACTGCGGCACGGTCCGGGGGAGGGCTGGGCGCGCCGGTAAAACCGCTGGTTAGCACGTTTCGATCGGCTCCGCCTCCTCCGCTGGGAGGAGCGGACCGGACCGGTCTCGGACCTTTCGGAGGAGCGAAAGCAACCGGTCGGCAAACGAAGCTGGAGGGGTATCGATCGAAGGAGTGCGCTGTGGTCTCGAGACGAGGCTTTCTCACCGGATTCGCCGTGGCATCGGTGGCTCTCACCGCTGGTTGCACCCGGTCCGGGTCCTCGAGCCCCGCGGTCGCCGGTTCGCGACCGTTGCCGATCCCGCCGCCGGCCCCGTCCACGGTGGGCTCCGACGGTATTCGCCGCTTCAGCCTGCGGGCGCAGGCGGGCAATACCGAGATCCTCGCCGGAAAGTCCACGCCCACCTGGGGATTCAACGGCTCCATCCTCGGCCCGACGCTGCGCGCGAAGCGCGGTGAGACGGTGGCCTTCACCGTGCACAATGCGCTGCCGGAGGCGACGACCGTGCACTGGCACGGCATGCACGTCCCCGCCAGCTGCGACGGCGGCCCGCATCAGACCATCCAGCCCGGCGGCACCTGGCAGCCCAGCTGGACCGTGGATCAGCCGGCCGCGACGCTCTGGTACCACCCGCATCCGCATGGAGCCACCGAGAAGCACGTCTATCGCGGACTCGCGGGCATATTCCTCATAGACGACGAGTCGTCGGCTCTGGATCTGCCCAAAGAATATGGCGTGGACGATATTCCGCTCATCATCCAGGACCGCCGCCTCACTCCCGAAGGCGCACTGGACGAATCCGATCCGTCCGATATCGGCCTGCTCGGCAAGACCATCCTCACCAATGGCATTGCCGGAGCGCATCTTCCCGTCCGCACCGAGCGGGTGCGCCTGCGCATTCTCAATGGTTCCTCCGGCCGCATCTACCGCCTGGCGTTCTCCGACAACCGCGAATTCCAAATTGTCGCCAGCGACGGCGGCCTGCTCACCGCGCCGGTTCCCTTGCACGCCATCCAGATCAGCCCCGGTGAGCGTGTCGAAATCGTCGTGAGCCTGCGCGGGGGAGAACCCGTCACCCTGCGTTCCCTGCCGATCGAACAGCGCGCCGGCATCAGCAAGGCCACCGCCTTCGGCTTCGACGACACCTTCGACATCCTGAGTCTGGAGCCGGATCAGAAGCTGAAACCCGCTGCACCCCTACCCGCTTCGCTGGTCGCCCTCCCCGCCCTGGTCGCCCCCGGCACTCCCGCGACCCGCACCTTCGACCTGCGCTGGCACATGATCAACAACCAGCGCATGGATATGAACCGCATCGACATGACCATCCCCGTGGACACCACCGAGGTCTGGTCGGTCCGCAATAGTGACAACTGGCCGCACAACTTCCACGTCCACGACGTCCAATTCCAGGTCATCTCCATCGACGGCCAGGCCCCGCCCCCGGAACTCGCCGGCTGGAAGGACACCGTCTACACCACCCCCGGCCCCACCTACCTGCTCGCCATGCGCTTCGCCGGCCACAGCGACCCGACTTATCCGTACATGTATCACTGCCACCTGCTGTTGCACGAAGACCAGGGCATGATGGGCCAATTCCTCGTCCTGGCCCCGGGCCAGCAGCCCGCACCGATGCAGATGGATATGCCGGGCATGGGTGAGACGAACATGCCGGGCATGGAGATGCCCGGCATGGATGGTCACGGCGCGCACTGACCTTCCGTCATCCCGGCACGTATTTGGCCGGGATCCACACAGGCCGTGCTCCAGCGGTTTCCGTGGATTCGAATCAGGCGTTCGATGCCAGTACGGCGGTGCCGGCCAGGGATGCGGTAATCGCCTCGGCCGCGTACGCCCGCATCTGGGCCTCGTAGGAGGCCACAGCGGCAATCAGATCGCCCTGCGCCGCGGCCAGCGCATCGGTGAGTGTCGCGGCGTCCCGCAGCGCGGTGTTCGCCCCGAGCCCGGCCGCCGGACTCATCACATGAATGGCATCGCCGAGCAGTGTCACGCGACCGGCCGGCCGGAGTTCCGGCGCGGCCGCGGTGCGAACGGTCATGGCGGCCACGGTGTTTCGGTCGGTGTTGGCGAAGATTTCGCGCAGCGCGGGATGCCAGTCGCGGGTCGCCTGTTCGATGACGGCGAGCGCATCCTGATCCGGATCGCCGTCGGCGTCGAGTCCCAATCGAGTACGCGGCCCGAAAACGGCCCAGTACAGGTAGTCGGGGACCGGCGTCAGCCCGTTCTCGGGCGTGAAAAGGGATTGCCGGAAGGTCATCGAGTCGAGCACGGCCACAAAGCCGTCGGCGAAGACGACCGAGGTTCCGGTCAGCAGGTCGACGGGGATGGTGTCGCCCAGCGCACCCGTGAGGATCGTCGTGCCGTAGAGGCAGACCGCACCGGTGTCGGCCGGTTCGGCGTGCGGCAGCCGCTGGCGGCGGATGACCGAATTGACCCCGTCCGCGGCGACCACCACATCCGCGACCGTGGTGCTGCCGTCCTCGAAGTGCACGGTCACGCCGTCATCGGTCTCGGTGACATGGCTCAGGGCCTTGCCGAAGTGCACACGGTCGGCAATCCCGTGCAGCAGTACCTCACGCAGCGTCAGCCGATTCGCGCTCAGATCACCCGGCGCCTCCTCGGCCTGCGCGTCCTCCAATTCCGAAGGCCGCCAGGTCTCGACCGCGCGCCCAGCGATCTCGTTCATCTCCTGGTCGATGAACTGCCCGCCGGTCGTCGCGACCGCGCAGGTTGCCCGGAACAATTCGTACTGATCCGCGGGCAGGCACTGTTCGAGACTGCGTTGTCCGGTCTCGTCGATCCGAATGCGATAGCCCTGCGTCCGGCTACTCGGGCTCGGATCCTTCTCGTAGATATCGAACGCGATCCCGTGCTTACGCAGCCCCTGACCCACGCAGAGTCCACCCAGCCCCGCACCGATGATGGCAATTCGCAACATAACCAAGGCCTCAATCTCCCAATAGGGCTCTACAGCTACACGAACCGTGCAACCTCACCCTCCCGAACCCCGCTTGCACCCGCCTTGCACGCCGCTGGCGTATGCGGCGGATGATTTGATGGGCTGTGTGGCACGGCCCGGCGGAGCCCGCTCGGCGTGAGTTGTAATCCCCGCGTCAGCAGGCGTATGAGGGAAGTCATATGGTGGGGAGCTGAGATTGCCCTGCCCGATCGGGGCGGTGGACCGGCCCAGCGGAATACAGGAGTCGTTCGTGACGAGCATGTGGGGCGCGCCGTTGAGTGCGCGTTGGCGCGGGTCGCGTCGCCAGGATCCGGAGCAGGCGCGTTTCCTGACCGTGGCCTCGGCCAAGTGGGTGCTCGCCAATCGGGCCTACACGCCCTGGTACATCGTGCGGTACTACCGGCTGTGGAAGTTCAAGATGGCCAACCCGCACATCGTGCTGCGCGGCATGGTCTTCCTGGGCCGCAATGTCGAGGTGCACTGCACTCCGGACCTGGCCCGCCTGGAGATCGGCCGCTGGGTCCACATCGGTGACGGCAATGCCATTCGCTGCCACGAGGGTTCGCTGCGCATCGGCGACAAGGTGGTCTTCGGCAAGGACAATGTCGTCAACACCTACCTCGATATCGAAATCGGCGAATCCACCCTGGTCGCCGACTGGTGCTACATCTGCGATTTCGACCACGTCACCGACGACATCAACCTGCCCATCAAAGACCAGGGCATCGTGAAGTCCCCCGTCCGCATCGGCCCCGACACCTGGATCGCCGCCAAGGTCACCGTCCTGCGCAGCACCCGCGTAGGCCGCGGCTGCGTCCTGGGCGCCCACGCTGTAGTAAAGGGCGAAGTCCCCGACTACGGCATCGCAGTCGGCGCCCCCGCCCGAGTAGTCAAGAACCGCAAGGACGCCTGGGACGCCGCCGCCGAAGCCCGCGCCGCCCACATGGCCGCCCTCGCCGACATCGAACGCAAAAAGAACGGCGTCACCGCATAGCGCTGTATCCCTGAGCGCAGCGCCGATGACGAATGGCCGGGCTCGGATGCCCGGCCATTGTCGTATCCGCCCGGTACGGTCGGCGGCATGAGTCGCTATGCCGCCTTCCTGCGCGGGATCATGCCCGCCAACCCGAATATGAAGAACGACAAGTTGCGCGGCGTATTCGAGGGGCTGGGGTTCGGGGAGGTGAGTACGTTGCTGTCCAGCGGGAATCTGGTGTTTTCCAGCGATGAGACCGATATGGCTACGCTGGAGGATCGGATTCAGCAGGCGTTGCAGGCGGAGCTCGGTATCGGTGGCGGGACTTTGATTCGCAGTCGTGAGCAGTTGCAGGCGCTGGTCGATACCGACCCGTTCACGGGGCTGACCCATTGCCGGGAAACGTATCTGACGGTGACGTTCGTCAAGGACCCCGAGGCGGGCCCGCCCGGTGCGAATACGGAGGAGACGGTGCGCGTGCTCGGTTATGACAAGCCCTCGGCGGCCATCCTGTCGGTCATCGACAATACCAATCCGAATACCACGAATTTCATGCAGTGGCTGGAGAAGAAGTACGGGAAGGACATCACCACCCGCACTTTCCTGACCGTGCAGAAGACCTTGAAGAAGCTCGGGTAGCACCGGGCCCGGATTACGCTGTGGCGGTGAATATCGGTCTCCGCAGTGCCTTTGCCGGTCTGGCCGCGCTCGCCCTGATCGGTTCGATCGCGGGCATCGCGCAGGCCACCCCGCCCGACGGCGTCACCGGGGTGATTCTGACGCGCACCACCGTCGGCGGCACCGATTACATTCTGCGCGAAATCACCATCGCCCCAGGCGGTTCCACCGGCTGGCACTACCATGACGGCACCCTGTACGCGGTGCTGCGGCAGGGGCAGATGAGCCACTTCGACGCGACCTGCGAATCGGATATGACCGGCGGCCCGGGAACCACCTTCGTCGAGCGGGCAGGCACGGGCAATATCCACATCGAACGCAACCTGGGCGCCGAGCCGCAGATTCTCGATGTGCTCTATGTGCTGCCCACCGGTAGCCCGCTCTCCGAAGACGCACCGAACCCGGGCTGTCCGTTCAACTGACGGTGCCGCCTCGCCCGGCCGCCGCTGGATCCTCGGTGGTTGATGGTTCAGGACTCGGCGGACAGCACCTCCACGGTGCAGGTCGGCGAAACACGTCCGGCGGACATGGTCGGTGCCTGCTCAGTCGCGGACAATGAGGTCTGCGGTGAAAACCTCTGAGGGCGGTCGGATTCCGGTGCGGATCTGGGTGATGAGCAGGCGGGTGGCGGCGACGGCCTGGTCTTCGCGTTTGGTGTTCACGGCGGTGAGCGGGGGGTGGCTCAGCCGGGCGATCATGCCGTCGGCGGTTATCAATGCGATGTTGCGGCCTGTTGCGGTGAGTACTGTCGAGACGCCGCGGGCGATCGAATCGAGTGGGGCATAGACACAGTCGGTGTCGGGGAAGCGTTGCAGGAGATCGGTGGCGGCCTGGTGTCCGGCTGCGACGCGCGCGTCACCTGCGTCGGCGATTCCGACTCGTGGCGGAATGCCCTGGCGTGCACACCAATCCAGGAATGCGCGGTGCGTCCCGGCGGCGGTCTGGCGCCGGCTGGAGTCGACGATGAGCGCGGGGCGGGTGTATCCGCGTGCCAGGAAATGACTCATTGCGCACTCCACGGCGCTGCCACGATCCAGTGAAACCGTTGCCACGTCCTGTCTTTCGGTATCCCCACTGATCAGCACCACGGGTAGCCCGCGGTCGATGAGCGCGGTGACCAGTCCGTCGTCGGGATCGGGATCGACGAGCAGGACGCCGTCCACGGTGAGGTTCTGCACCCAATTCTGTTGATCCGAAGGCGGAACGAGGGTTAGGGCATACCCCTGTACAAGGCTTTCGGCGGCCGCGGCGACGGCGGTGCGCATGTACCAGTCGAGCCGGCTGTCGCGATCGGCGCTCTCATCGGACATGAGCGAGGCGACAATGGCGAGGGTATTGCCCGCGCCGGTGCGCAGCGCGCGGGCCCGGGGATCGGCCTGATAGCCGAGGTCGGCGGCGATCTGCTGAATGCGTTCCCGGGTGCGGCTGTCGATGCGGCCCTTGCCGTTCAGGGCATGCGAGACGGTGGCGACCGATACTCCGGCGGCTCCCGCGACATCGCGAATGGTGGGTCGGGAACCGGCCACCCTGTCTCCTCACCTCAATGCGCTGATCAACTCGCTGCTCGATGCTACACGCTCTGCCAAAACGTTTTTGCAACACGGTCGTAAAGCGTGTTCACGCCGGCGAAATCTGCGGCGCGCAAGCTGTTTCGCACGGGTGCTGAAACGTTTTGGCATCCAGGGATCGGAGGCAGCAGATGACCCATCGCACGGTGTTCACCGACGCCGTCGTCTTTCCGGTGCACGACGAAAGCCTGGATCCCTACCGCGGCTACTTCGTGGCCGACGAGGCGGGCATCCTCATCGAGACCGGCGCGGGCGATTACCAGCCGCGGTCCGAGCACGAGGCCGTCGTCGATCTCGGCGGCGCCCTGGTCTTCCCGGGATTTGTCTCCGCACACAGCCACCTGTGGCAGAGCGTCTTCCGCGGCGTCGCCGACGGCTGCTCGACCATGGGCTGGATCGGCAAGCTGCACAAGCGATTCGGCGCGGCCATGGAATCGGGTGATATGTACGCCTTCACCAGGCATGGCCAGCACGATCTGCTGCGCCACGGAATCACCCTGGTGTGCAACCACACTCACGAGTTCGGCGGTGGTCCCGCCGAGCAGTGGCAGGCGGCCCTCGACGGGCCGCAGCGGACAGTGTATTCGTTCTCGCCGCCGCTGTGGCTTTCGGCCGACGAACGCCTCAGCGAGCTGGACAAATTCATGCATCTCATCGCCGAGGATCGGCACCGTGTGCCCGCGATCTCGGTGAACACCACCGCCCTGCACAGCGTCGCGCAGATGCGCCGCGAGAGCGAAATCCTGCGCGAGCTCGGTCTCGGCCTGCACGCGCACTATCTCGAAGACCCGGCAGTGGCTGCCGAACAACAGCATTCGTTCGAGGACCTGGTGACCGCCGATCGCCTCGGCCCCGACACCGTCTTCGCCCACTTCATCCACACCACCCCGCATATTCGTGATACCGCCGCCCGCGCCGGCGCCGCCATGGTCTGGAATCCGCTCTCCAACGGCCGGCTCGGCTCCGGGATCGCCGATATCCCGGGCTATCGCGCCGCCGGTCTGCGGATCGGCATGGGCGTCGACGGTCAGGCCAGCGCCGATACCGCGGATCCCTTCCAGAACATGCGCACCGGCCTCTACCTGCTGCGCGCCGCGGCACAGGACCCGGCCGTGCTCGATGCCCGCACGGTGCTGCGCATGCACACCCTCGACAGCGCCGCCGTGCTCGGCGTTGATGATCTCGCAGGCAGTCTCGAAGTCGGCAAGGCCGCCGATTTTGTGGTCTGCGATCCGCCGGCGCCCTACACCCACCTGCCGGCCGCCGAACTGTGGCCGTTCGCGGTGCTCACACTGTCGGCCGCCGACATCACCGATGTGTACGTCGGCGGTCAGCGCGTCAGCGGCGGCACCGCCGATCGCGACCGGGTCCTCGAAAAAGACTGCGGTGCACGGGTTTCCCGTCTGTACAGCGCCGTCTGAACCATTCCCGCCAGGAAGAAGGAGAACAACCATGTCCGCATCCGTCGACTTCTCACCGATCGAGAGTCTTGTCGCCGATCTGGGTGAGATCGAGCATTCGGTGGACGAGCGCATACTGCGCGCCAAGAGCCGTGACCGCTTCGCACAGAGCCCGTTGCTGCGCGAGGTCCTGCGCGGGCTGCTCGCCGACATCTACATCGCTCCCATATCCAAGGACGAACTGCGCACCGTCGTGGCTTCCTGTGCGCGCCATCGCATTCCGATCACCATCCGGGGCGGCGGCACCGGCCAGTTCGGCCAGGGCGTTCCGCTGACCGGCGGCGCGGTCATCGATGTCACCGGCATCGTGGGCGTCGTCGGCCAGAAGTTCGGCACGGTCCGGGCCCTGTGCGGCACGATCATCACCGATATCGACGCCGAGATCCGCCCCACCGGGTGGGAATTGCGCATGCATCCCTCCACCACCCGCAAGGCCACCATCGGCGGCTATGTCGCGGGCGGCCACGCCGGAATCGGCAGCTGCCAGTGGGGGATTCTGCGCGATCGCGGCAATATCACCGGCATCGAGGTCATGACGGTGGAGGAGGAGCCGCAGCTGATCGAGCTGATCGGCGACGACGTCAATATCGCGCATCACGCGTACGGCGCCACCGGCATCATCACCGAGGTGGAATTGCCGACCGCGCCGGCCTGGAAATGGCAGGAGCTGATCATTTCCTTCCCCGAATTCGCCCAGGCCGTCCGCTTCTCCATCGACGTCTGCAAGAGCGAGGGCGTGCTGAAGAAAGTGGTTTCGCCGCAACAACATCCGCTGCCCACGCTCTACCCCGACCTGGCGAGGTTCGTCCCGGAGGGGCATTCGATGGTGCTCATGATGGCCGCCGAGCAGAGCATGCCCAATGTGGCGGATCTGGTGGCCGACAATGGCGGCGAGCTCCGCAACCGATCCGATGAGGAGGCAGGCCCGTACCGGCTCCCGCTCTACGAATACACGTGGGGCCATTCGATGATGCACTTCCAGCGCAAGAACCGCAGCCTCATCGGCCTGCTGGCGCTGTACCCGCAGGACGGTCTCTACGAGTCGATCATGAAGGTCTGTGAGGAGTTCGCCGATCTGGGCCCGACCCATGTGGAGATGAAGCGGTTCGACGGCGGACTGTCCGCGCAGGGATCTCCGGTGTGGGACTTCCAGAGCCAGGAGCATCTGGCAGAGGTCACCCGCCGCCTGCAAGAGGCCGGGCTGGTGATCGCGAATACGCACACGCCGACACTGCTCGCCAGCGGAATGAAGCCGTGGGCGCAGGCCGAGGCCGAATTCAAACGCCGCGTCGACCCGTATCGACTTCTCGCACAGGGCAAATCCGATGATGAGGTGGAAGACGAGGTCACGCTCTCCACCCAGCTTCCCAACAGCGGCTGGTCCTACAGCCTCACCGATTCCGCCGCGCCCGCCCAGACGGCGGCGTCCGCTGAGACTGCTGCGAGCGCCGAGACTGAACAGACTGCCCCAACCGCACAGACTGCCCCAACCGCACAGACTGCTGCAGCTGCAGAGGTTGCCGCGACCGCCGAGATTGCCGCGCTCGCACAGACTGTGGAGCAGGTCCGATGACCGCGTGGTGGAGCCGGGCAGGCGCCGCCGCCCTGGCCCTGGCTGCGGTCGGCTCACTGGCCGCGTGTTCCTCTTCTTCCGACAGCACCGCGGCTTCCGGATTCAGTGGGCCCATCGGCTCGGTGAACCTGAAGGACGTCTGCCCGGCCAAGATCGTCGTGCAGAGCGGCTGGAATCCGGAGTCGGAGTTCGGCTTTCTCTACAATCTGGTCAGCGCGCACCCGAAGATCGACGCCGGGAGCAAATCGGTCAGCGGTCCGCTCTTCTCGCACGGTGAGTACACCGGCGTGGATATCGAAATCCGCGCGGGCGGACCGGCAATCGGCTTCCAGCCGGTCATGTCCCGCATGTATCAGGACCACGACATCATGCTCGGCTCGGTCGACACCGAACAGGCGGTGTCCACCTCGTCCTCCGCGCCGGTCACCAGCGTCTTCGCGCCCATGGTCAAGAGCCCGCAGATGATCATGTGGGATCCTGCCACCTACCCGCAGGTCAAAACCATCGCCGATCTCAAGGCCGCCAAGGCGAAGGTGCTGTACTTCCAGGGCGAGGCGTACATGGACTATCTGACCGGCTCCGGCATTCTCGACAAGGGCCAGGTCGATTCCAGCTACGACGGCACACCCTCGTATTTTGTTGCGGCAGGCGGGAAAGCGGCACAGCAGGGCTTCTCCAGCACCGAGCCGTACGTGTACGAGCACCAGGTGCAGGCGTGGAACAAGCCGGTGGCCTACCAACTCGTGGCCGACGCGGGCTTCCCCACCTACAAGTCGACCGTTGCTGTGCGCACCGGTGATCTGGCGAGCGAATCGGCCTGCCTGAAGAAGCTCGTCCCGGTCCTGCAGCGCAGCCAGGTCGACTTCCTCGGCTCGCCGGACGCCGCGAACAAGGTCATCGTCGACGCGGTCTCGGCCTACAACACGGGCTGGGCCTACGACGAGGACAATGCCGAGTTCGCGGTGAAGTCCATGTTGGCCGACGGCATCGTGGGCAATGGAACAGGCTCTGCGATAGGCGATTTCGACCAAGCCCGCGTCGCCGAGATCCTCGACATCACCAAGCCGATCTTCGCCTCGGGCGGCGTCTCCATGGCGGGCACGCTCACCCCCGCCCTGCTCGCCACCAATGAATTCATCGATCCCACAATCGGATTGACCAAGTGAGGTCCAGGCCATGACCACTATGCAGCGTGTCCGGGCCGATCTCGGACCGGAACTCGTCGGGTTCGATCAGGCGGCGGTGGTGTTCGGAAACGGCACCCCCGCACTCGAACAGGTCGATTTGACCGTCCGCGCAGGCGAATTCGTCAGTATCGTCGGCCCGTCCGGCTGCGGAAAATCCACGCTGCTGCGGGTAGCGGCCGGACTGCAATCCCTCACCGCCGGTCACGCGCGGATCGAGGCCCGCCGCATCGGATTCGTCTTCCAGGACGCCACCCTGCTGCCCTGGCGGACGGTCCGCCAGAATGTCGCACTGCCCGGCGAACTCGACAAGCTCGACCGCGCCGACCGTAATAGCCGAGCGGACCGCGCCATCGACAGCGTGAGCCTCACCGGATTCGCGGATCACCTGCCGCACATGCTTTCCGGCGGCATGCGCATGCGAGTCTCTGTGGCCCGCGCCCTCACCTCGGACCCCGAACTGTTCCTCTTCGACGAACCGTTCGGCGCATTGGACGAGATCACCCGCGAACACCTCAATGACGAGACCGCAAAGCTGTTCGCGGACAGGCGATTCGCCGGGCTGTTCGTCACCCACTCGGTCGCCGAAGCGGTCTACCTCTCCACCCGCGTCGTAGTCATGTCCGGCCGACCGGGCCGGGTCCTCGCGGATATCCCCATCCCATTCGATCACCCCCGCGAGCGTGCGCTGCGATTCACCCCCGAATTCAATGAAATAGCCGCGCACATCAGCGATCTGCTCCGAGGAGGACACAGATGAAGCGCCCCTCCCGAGTGCTCGCACCGGTGGCCGTCCTGTCGGCGCTGCTCGGCTGCTGGTACCTCATCACCTACGCGGTCCTGGCCCCGTCCCGCCGCTTTCTCATGCCGCCCCCGCAGCAGGTGCTCACCCAGGGCATCTTCGGAACTCACTCCGATCAGATGTGGGATGCCCTGGGCCGCACCACCGTTGTCGCCCTCACCGGCCTGGCCATCGCCGCGGTCCTCGGCATCGCCTGGGCGACGCTCATGTCCCAGTTCCGCTGGGCCGAAACCGCACTTTTCCCCTACGCGGTTGTCCTGCAGTGCATCCCGATTCTGGCCCTGGTCCCGCTGATCGGCTTCTGGTTCGGCTTCGGCTTCAATGCCCGAGTCCTGGTCTGCGTCCTCATCGCCCTGTTCCCGATCGTCTCCAACACCGTCTTCGGCCTGAAGTCCGTGGACGCCGCCCACCGAGACCTGTTCGCCCTGCACCACACCCGAACCCTCACCCGCCTGCGCAAACTCGACTTCCCCGCCGCCATGCCCGCGATCTTCGCGGGCCTGCGCATCTCCGCCGGTCTCTCGGTCGTAGGCGCCATCGTCGGCGACGTCTTCTTCAAACAAGGCCAACCCGGCATCGGCGTCCTCATCGACACCTACCGCGCCCGCCTGCAATCCCCCCAACTTTTCGCCGCCATCATCATCGCCTCACTTCTGGGCGTAGCAGTCTTCGTCCTCTTCGGCTGGCTCTCGAAACTGGTGGTGGGCAAGTGGTATCAGCCTGCCCGCCGGTGAACCCCAGTGAAAGGTCACTGGAGCCAACCGATCTCACAGCGCCGCGTACACGGCCTCGATGAGCCGGTACGCGCGGCGGTCGCCGGCAAGCCAGTCGCGGCGCAGATTGGGAATGAAGGCGAACGCGACCTGATTCTCCAAATCGCCGAGACCGACCGATCCGCCCGCACCCGGATGGCCGAATACGGTGGCGCGCGCCGACTCCGGGACGATGAAGTTCTGCGACGGCAGCATGTACCCGAGGCCGTAGGCGCTCTCCAACGCGAGCACGGCGTCGGTACCGCGGGCGCGTTCGCGAGTTGCGTCCCGCAGCAGGCTCGGAGGCAGCAATCGGCCCTGCACCAGTGCGCGATAGAACCCGGCCAGCGCACGGGCCGTCGTGACCAGGCCGGTGGCGGGCCAGCCACCTGCCAGTACCGCGGGATTGTTGTAGGAGCCGAACGGGTTTGCGACGGCGCGCAAGACCATCGATTGCGGATCGCGATAGGCCACCGACATTCGGGCGACAGTGGCGGCGTCGATGCCCTCCGGTTCGTCCTGCCATATCTGCTGTTCTGCGGGCGGGAACTCCGAGCGTGCCGCTCGCGCGCAGACGTCCGCATCCGCACCGATATGCAGATTCGGGGAGATCCGCCGGTGCGTGAACTCGCCTACGGTCGAATCGGTATGGCGCCGAACCAATTCACCGACGAGCCAGCCGAAAGTCAGTGCGTGATAACCGTGCTGAGTGCCGGGCGCCCACTCCGGGGCCTGCGCGGCCAGCAGCGCCGCCATTCCCGCCGCATCGGCGGCTGCGGTCGCATCGATCGCCCGATCGAAGGCGGGCACGCCTGCGCGATGAGTCAGCAGATCCGCAGTGGCCGTGGATTCCTTTCCGGCGCAGCCGTATTCGGTCCACCACCGGGCCACCGGATCTTCCATCGCGATGCCGTGTTCCGCGGCGACCATGAGCGCGGCCGTCGCGGTGACAGCCTTTGTGCACGAGAAGGCAATACAGGGCGTATCTCTTTCCCACGCTCTCCCGGTCCGGGAGTCCGCGATGCCGCCCCACAGGTCGACCACAGGTCGGCCCCGCACGTACACCGCGACCGCGCAGCCGACATTCTGCCCGTCCGCGAAGCTCGATTCGAAGACTTCGCGGACCGCCTCAAACGCCGGATCGGTATGGCCCGTGACGTATGCACCCACCCTTGAATTAGAACACGTTCTAATTCAAGGCAAAAGGGTGTGCCCTACGAACCGCTATTGGTTCGGCGTGTTGCTTCAGTACGGCTGGTTCGGATCCCGTTCAGGCAGTGGACGTTCCACAATGACCGGGCGACCCATCGGATTGCGGACGCCGCGCTTGGCGGACTGGTAGACCAGTGCGGTCTCCTGTGCCACCACATCCCAGGCGAAATCGGCGGTGAGGCGTTCGCGGGCGGCCCAGGCGCGATCCTGCGCGGCGGCGGGATCGTCGAGCACGGTGCGGACCGCATCGACGATGCCGTTCACATCGGCGGGCTCGAAGGACGCGCCGGTGACGCCGTCGGTCACCAGGTCGCCGAGACCACCGGCGGTGGAGGTGACCAGGGGAGTACCCGCGGCGGCGGCTTCCAGGGCCACGATGCCGAAGGGCTCGTAGCGGCTGGGCAGCACAATGGCGTCGGCGCTGTGCAGCCAGCCGAGCAGATCCGTATGGTCCAGTCGACCGACAAAATTCACCGCGCGCGCGACACGGTGGGCGCGGGCGCGCTCACGCAGCCAATCGATCTGGGTGCCGATACCGGCAATGGTGAGGGTCGCACCCGGATGCGCCTTGCGGATGCGCGGGAGCGCGGCGATCGCGTCCTGCACACCCTTCTCGTATTCGAGCCGGCCGACATACAGCAGCCGCGGCGGACCCGAGCGGGGCGCGCGTTCGCGGAAGGTCCAGGAGCTCACGTCGATGCCATTGCGAATCACCGTGACCGGCGTCCGCTCCGGCGTGTAGAGCCGCTCGACCTCATCCTTCATGGATGCCGAACAGGTGATGAGCGCATCGGAATCGTGCGCCAGCCACCACTCGACCGAATGCACCTGCTTGTTCACCCGGCCGGAGACCCAGCCGCTGTGCCGTCCGGCCTCGGTGGCGTGAATGGTCGAAACCAGCGGCACGTCGTAGTGCTCGGCCAGGGTGATGCCCGGATGTGCGACCAGCCAGTCGTGCGCATGCACCACATCCGGCGTCCAGCCTTCGCCGATGCCCGGCTTGTTGAGCGCGATACCGGCCCGCACCATGGCATGGCCCATGGCCAGCGTCCAGGCCAGCATGTCCTCGCCGAAATCGAAGCAGGGCGGGTCCTCGGCGACCGCGACCACCAGCACCCCGTCCTCGATGAACGAGTGCGTCGGGTGCGTGGTGGCATCGCTGCCCATGGGGCGCCGGGCCAGCACGACCACTTCGTGTCCGGCGGCGGCCAGCTCCGTGGCCAGGTGATGGACGTGGCGGCCCAGCCCACCGACTACGACGGGTGGGTACTCCCACGACACCATCAAGATCTTCATTGGGGTCCTTCTGAGGCGGGGCCGAGCCGGCGCGCATCGAGCGCTGGGAAGAATCCGTCGGCCGCGTACCATCCTGCCGCCAACTGCTCTGCTTTGGCGAGTTGTCCACCGGCGACCGCGGCCGCGATCTCGCGCACCGCGTGGGCGTGTTCATGGGCTCGGTCACGTGCGTAGCCGGCGGCCGAATCCTTCGACACCATGAACGCCCAGTCGCTGGAGACGGTCAGGATCGCTTCGCGCAGCAGCTGATCGGCGACCCGGTTGCGCAGGCCGCCGACCGCGTATTCGCCACTGCCGGAACCGGTTTCGACGTGCAGCTTGTCCAGGGTGTCCAGCGCCAGCCGGACGATTTCGGCATTGAGCTCGACCAGATCGGAAACCTGATCGCCGGCCCACACCCGCCAATCCTTGCCCGAACCCCAGGACGAGTCGCTGAGCTGCACGGATTCTCCGACATATCCATTGGCGCGGGCATCGGCGAGCGTGCCGACGGTGATGCCCGCTTCGGGCAGCGCGCGCAGCACCTGCTCCAGCCACTGCGGTCCCTCGTGCCACCAGTGCCCGAAGAGTTCGGTGTCGAATGCGGCTACGACCAGGGCCCCCCGGCCGATTCGCGCGGACTCGGAGATGAGCCGTTCGCGCACGGTCGCCACGAAGTCGGCGACATCCTGCCGCACAGCCGTGGCGGCGAGCTCCGGATCGTAAGGAGCCTTGTCCGCACCCTCGACGGTCTTGCCGGTCACCCGCGACGGTTTGAGACCGGTGGCGTGATCGTAGTGATGGAAATCACGGTAGGCGGCATGCCCCGGATACCCGGATTTCGGCGACCACACCCGATAACTGACCTGCAGGTCGCGTCCGAAAGCCACCACATCGGAATCCCACACCGGCCGTCCGAGGGTGGTGTCGCCGCGCAGTGCCGGACCGTCCACCATGAAATGAGTCACACCGGCGACGGCATAACCCTGTTCCATTCCGGGCGTGAAACCGCATTCGGGCGCCCAGATTCCGGTGGGTGTCGTGCCCCAGCGCTGCTGCGCGTCGGCCAGCCCCTCGCGGAGCTGGTAACTGCGCAGCCGTTCGTCCAGCAGCGGCTGGAACGGATGCGCCAGCGGCCCGCCCAGCAATTCGATGGCCTCGGCATCGATGAGCTCGCGCCACACCGGAGACCCGCCGTGCCGCCAGCGGGTTTCGAAATCATTGATGGCCTCGGTGGCCAGCCGATGTTCGTGGCTGCCCAGCGCCACATTCCCCGACATGGACGCCTCGTCGGCCCGCAGCCGCCAATTGCCCAGCCAGTGGTGCATGGCCGAGAGGCTGTGCGGATCATCGAGCTGCGCCGCGAGCACCGGCGTGATGCCCAGGCTCAGCAGGTGCGAACGTCCTTCGGCGGCAAGGGTTCTCAGTACCTTGGCGACGGGAAGGTAAGACGCCGCCCAGGATTGGTACAGCCACTCCTCGCCGACCGGCCAGCGCCCGTGATGCGCCAGCCACGGCAGATGCGAGTGCAGGACCAGCGTGAACTGGCCCGGCACCGCCTGAGATTGCTTGCGACTCACGGTTTCACCGCGATGGCGACCAGATCGAGGCTGGCATCGATATCCGAGGCGGAATCCGCGAGCAGCTCGAAATCGTCGATGCGCACGGCGGCGACATCAGCGGTCAGATCGGCGGGCCACGGCTCGCCCGCGAGCGCACGCTCGATCTGCGCGTCGATGATCGAGCCGCCCCATTTCTCGTCCAGTGCGACCAAGGCCGCGCCGTGGAAGACGCCCGCCATCAGTTCCACCTGGAAACCGGCCTCGACACAGAGTTCGCTGAGTTCGGCGGCATTGAGCTCGCGGGTGTGGAACGGGTTGAGCGGGGTATCGCGGCCGGGGGAGAAGGTGATCCGGTTCGGCGTGCTGATCAGCAGCTTGCCGCCCGGCTTCAGCACCCGCAGGCATTCGCGGACGAACTGCGCCTGATCCCAAAGATGTTCGATGACCTGGAAATTCACCACGACATCGACGGATTCGTCCTCGAGCGGCAGTGCTGCCAGATTGCCCTGGATCATTTCCACGGCCGGGTACTTGGAACGCACATGCGCCACGGCGCTGTCGTCGTAGTCGAGGCCGATCACCCGCGCGGCAACACCGGCGATCATATTGGCGCCGTAGCCTTCTCCGGATCCGGCTTCCAGCACGGTCTTACCGGCGCAGCGTTCCAGCAAACGCACATAGGCGATTTCGTGCCGGCGGAACCAGTAGTTCTCCTCGTCGATTCCGGGCACCGTCCGTTCACCGGTCAAAGGCAGGGGATCGGTGTGGTTTTCGGTGGGTATCACGGCCTCGCTCATTGGATCGACGTTAGCGGTTGCCCATATCACAGCAGCAGCCGGATCGGCCGATGGAGAAGATCACAGCCTAAGTTACCGGTGAGTAACTTAACGTAGGGTAATCTCCATCGCGAGCTACTTGTGGACGTACGGCCAGTCGATCGTGCGACCGCCACACCCGTGCCATTCAGAACAGGAGGTCGACGAAGACCCATGCCTAACATCGTCGTACTGATCAAGCAGGTTCCTGACACCTGGTCCGAGCGCAAGCTGACCGATGGTGACTACACCCTGGACCGCGAGGCCGCCGATGCCATCCTCGACGAGATCAACGAGCGCGCTGTCG
>NZ_JAODNK010000135.1 GCF_025465275.1 Nocardia sp.
GGCCGGACGAATCTGTCGGTGGCACCGGGGGCCGGGGGATCTATTGTCGCGGCAGGGTATTGCGGTCCGGCGGGGCGGACCAGTTCCGGAGGGGTGCGGTGAGACGGAAGAGCCAGGCCGGGCCACGGCCTGTGCCACCGTCAGGGTGAATCTGTCGGTGGCACCCGGGGGTCGGGAATCCTCTGGTCGCGGTGGGGTATTGCGGTCCGGCGGGGCGAACCAATCCCGCAGGGTGCGGTGAAACGGACGAACCACGCCGGGCAACGACCTCTAGCACCGACAGGATCAACCTGTCGGTGCCACGGGGGGTGGGGGACCTATTGTCGCGGTGAGGGTGTGGAGGTCCGGCGGGCGATCCGGTCCTGAACCGGTTGCGGGCGCACCGGATTACAGAAACTGCGGGTCCGCACCGATGGTGGGGCGGCGGTCAGCATCTCACCGGGGTGATGGAGGTGGTTGATCTGCGGAGCCCGGGTCGGGTCGACATGCGCCGGGGCGATCCAGGCGGTGCGGCCCGGGAAGTCTGACTCCTGACCCAGTTTGATCGTTGTCCAGCCGCGCGGGCCGTCCTTGACCAGGGCATGGCAGTGATCGCACGCCAGGGTGAGGTTTTCGATGTCGGTTTTGCCGCCCTTGCTGAACTCGGTCACATGATGCACCGCGCACATGCTCGACGGTGCCGTGCAGCCCGGGCGGGTGCAGCCGCGTTCGGTCGCGATCAACGCCAACCGTTGTGCCGGATTCGCCAACCGGGCCTCACCGATGTGCAACGGCATGCCGTCCTTGTTCTTCACCAGCACGAACGTCTTCGAACGGCGAGCCACCAACTTCACCGCGTCCGCCACCGGCACCTGGCCACCGGTGGCCGTGGTGGCCACCCCCGCGGCGCGTTCGAGGTCCTCGATGCTCATCGTCAGGATCGTCGCCACCGGCAGGCCGCGATGCGATCCCAGCTTGGCGGGGTTGA
The DNA here is from genome assembly GCF_025465275.1 of Nocardia sp. Classification (GTDB taxonomy): domain Bacteria; phylum Actinomycetota; class Actinomycetes; order Mycobacteriales; family Mycobacteriaceae; genus Nocardia. The sequence goes on from NZ_JAODNK010000135.1 coordinate 968, forward strand.
AGTCCGGGTGCAGCACCGCCAGCAACGCATCGTGCTGGCGTTGTACCTTGGTGCGCTCGTCCCGGGCCGCGCACGCCTCCACCAGGTCCCGGGGCAGCTCACCGTCGTCGGCCCACGGGCTTTCCTTGTCAGCGGGGTTGCACATGCCCGGGCGGGCGAGTTTGGCCATGACGGCGTCGAACGCTGAGCGCGCGTCGGGGGTCAGCTCGACGGTGAGGGTGGACATCAGGTCGTAGCGTTGCGGACTCACACTCGCGGAGCGCAAGCGTTGCCGGTCGGTGTCCTCGGTGAGCGTGCCGTCGGGGTCGAGGAATCCCAGGACCCTCTCCCCGATCCTGGGCAACTGTGTCGGATCCAAGGCACGGGCCTGCTGAGCGAGTTGTTGTTCGGCGTAGGCGCGAGCTTCGGGAGCGACCTTGCCGGGCAACCGGTTCATGACCTGGCGGATCACTCGTACATGATCGAGGGAGATCGCCCCCTCGTCCAAGGCCTGGGCGGCGCACGGCAGGACCGGGGCCGGATCGGCCTCGTCGCCGACGCGATGCCACACCGCGAGATCTTCCGCCGCACGCCACCGGTTGATCGCATCCGCGTGCGAAATATGCAGCACCGCTTGCAAATACAGGGCCGGGCTGGCGGAACCGTTGCGGGTGGGCAGGGAGCGGGTGCAGGCTTGCACGATCAGGTCCTGGGTCACCGACGCCAACCGGCGGGTGCTGGTTTCGATCTGCTGCATCAAGGTCACGATGTCGGTGTCCGACACCGGAATCAACGACAGCGCGGTGAGGGTGTCGACCGCCGCGACCAGCGCTTGCGCACCGGTCGCGATTGCGGATTCTCCCCTTGATTCCATGCCTCTATTCTACCGCTGGAAAACAGACCCGGAAAGGTCAATTCCATTGTGATACAAGGCTATTCAGAATCTTCAGTCTTTATCTTTTAGACAGTGAAGCTGGTGACGCCCTCGACAACTCGCGCAATCTGTTCCTCCGTGAGCCCAGGCCAGAGCGGCAGGCGCACAATGGTCCCGGAGAATTCCGCACTACGGACACACGGGGTCGGTGTGCGGCCGAGTTTCAGGCCGGCTGGGCTGGAATCCAGCGGAATGTAATGGAACGGGGCCGAGATCCCCTGGGCGCCCAGGTGTTTGATGAGGTCATCGCGCCGCGCCTCGGTGGGTACGCGGAGGAAGTACAGGTGTGCGGTGTGGTCGCGGTCGTCGGGGACTGTCATCAGCCGGACGTCATTGCGACCCGCCCACTCCGGAAGAGCGGCGGCGTATGAGTCCCATACCCGGTGCCGATTGGCCTGAATGGTGTCGAACTCCGACAACTGCGCATCCAGAACCGCGGCATTGAGTTCACTGGGCAGATAGCTGGACCCGATGTCCTGCCATGAATACTTGTCCACCGCGCCCCGCAGGAACCGCGCTCGGTCAGTTCCCTTCTCCCGTACGATTTCCGCACGCGCCATGAGGATTTCATCGGTGAGCAGCAGTGCGCCGCCCTCGCCGCAGTGCACATTCTTCGTATCGTGGAAACTCAGCGCGCCGACGGTGCCGATGGTGCCCAGCGGCCGGCCGCGCCAATGCCCGCCCAGGCCGTGCGCATTGTCCTCGATGAGCGCGACGCCGTGCGCGTCCGCGAGCTGTTGCAGCCCTTCCATATCCGCCGCTACGCCGCCGTAGTGAATGATCACCACGGCCTTGGTGCGCGGGGTAATGGCCGCGGCCACCGACTCCGGGTCCAGATTGCCGGTTTCGAGATCTATATCGGCGAAAACGACTGTCGCCCCGCGCAATGCCATCGACGTCGCCGTGGAGGTGAAGGCGAAGCTCGGGACGATCACTTCGTCGTCGGGTCCGAGTTCCAGTAGCAGCCCGGCCATTTCGAGTGCGTGCGTGCACGAGGTGGTCAGCAGTGCGTACGGCGCGGAGGTGATGTCGCGCAGTTTCGCGGTGGCCGACGCGGTGAACGGGCCGTCGCCGTGGCTGTGATCGGAGGACAGCACGGCCTCCACATTCGCCAATTCGCGCGTGGCGCGGAACGGACGGCTGAAGATGATGCGGTCAGTGCTCACCCGGGTCGATCCCCCTCGTTCCTGCGTTGCTGTACCGGAAATCCTTGTGCGCCTGCTCAGCCGGGCGCGGTGTCGGCGAATCTACCGTCAAATACAGCGGTTTGCCCACGAGCACGTGTAGCGCCACACCGAGGTACTCGGCAATCAGGCCGAGCGAGAACAGGAGCGCGCCGGACACCAGCAGCAGCACCGTCATGAGCGAGGCCCAGCCCTGCGGATCGTCGCCGCTGTCGGTGAGCGCGTGATAGACCACCCACGCGGCCATTACACCGCCCGCGAGCGCGATCGTCACCCCCAGCATGCTCACCAGCCGCAGGCCGCGAGTTCCGCTGCACAGCACCATTTTCCAGAACAGCGAGAACAACCGCCGGTAGTTGTACCCCGACTCCTCGCGGCCCTCGGCGCGCAACTGCACCGGCACCTGCGCCACATCGCTCACCACCCAGGTGAGCGCCACATCCAGATACACGCCGTTCGATGCCACCTGTGCCAGCTGCCGCGCGATATCGCCGCGAATCAGCCGATAGCTCTCGAACCGGGTGGAATCGGGGAAGGCGAAGAGGGTTGCCAGCACGATCTTCGCGCCCCGCGAGGTGATATTGCGGAGGAAGCCGTGCGGCCGGGTATTGATCGGTTTGGAGTACACCAGATCGGCGCGCTCCCGCATCGCCGCATCCAGGAATTCACCGATGAACGCCGGATCGTGCTGTCCGTCCTCGTCCATGGTGACGGTCCAGTCGCCGCCCGCGGCCGCCATGCCCGCGATGGTCGCCGCGTCCTGCCCGAAATTGCGGCTCATCCAGACGACGCGCACCTGCGGGTAGGTCTGCTCGAGTTCCTGCAGCACCACATCGGAGCGGTCGGGACCGTGATCGTGCACCAGGATGATCTCGTCCACCTGGAACTTCGCACCGGCCGGCGAGGTGACCGTCCCGCTCAGTTTGTCCAGTTCGGTGACGAGCGCCGCAATGGTGTCCTCGCCGCGGTACACCGGTACGACCACGGACACGGCGTGCACCCGCGCGGGTCCGGAGGGACCGGCGGTGACGTTCGCAGCGGCCCGGGGCCGAGGGGTGTGTGCGGGGGGAATCGGCATCAGCTGAATCGACTTTCGATGACGGTGCGTGCCGGTACTTCACGCCGAACGACAGAGCCCGAGCCGCGCTGAACTCTAACACGGTGCAGGTAGCAGCTTTCGGGGCAGCGGATGATCACCACAACATCATTGCCGCACAGCCTGATGCCAGCCAACGCGACGCCCTGTAGGGTCTGGAACTCGTGGTGGAAAGTGCATTTTCGACGGTGGCAGAGACCACCGGACCCGAGCCCGAGGAGCGCTCGGCCAGGCGCGAGGTGTACCGCTGGGGCTTCGTCACCGCGATCGGTGTGACGCTCGGCTACATAGCGGTCCTGCTCGCCAACGCCCGCCACTTCTACACCGATGACACCGAATCCCAATACAGCGGACTATGGGTGTTCTTCGGTCGCGCCTTCCGCAACGGCGACTTCCCGCTGCTGCGCCCGGAGCAGTGGATGTCCGGCAACTACACCAATGAGGAGGCGGGGCTTTTCAACCCGCCGCAGCTGCTGATCGATCTGATCGCGCCCTCGGTGCCGAACCTCGCGGTCTACGCGACCATCGTCAAAGTGATCTTCGCGATCATCGCCGGGCTCGGCGTGTACCGAGTGTGCTTGGCCTACAACAGCCGGCCACAGTGGGCCGCTGTGGCGGGCGTCGCGTTCCCGTTCACCGGCTTCTTCCTGTTCTTCGACGAGGCCAGCTGGTTCACCGCCATGACGGGCACCGCGTGGATGATTCACGCGTGGGCGTCTTCGGTTCGCTACGCACGCGGCAAGAGCGGGCCCATTTCGGTCTTCGTCTTCCTGTACCTGGCCATCTCGGTGCAGTACGTCTTCCCGGCGGTCGAAGCGGCGATCATGCTGGTCGCCGTCGCGGTCGGTGAACTGGTCTGGCGCGGCCGCGTCTCCTGGATGCCGCTCGCGCGCCTGGTCGCGGCTGCCGCCTGCGCGGGCGCGGCGGGTCTGATCACCTTCCTGCCCAGCATGCTGTCGGCCCAGGTGAGCTGGCGAGGCAACTCGCAGATCAATAACGACCAGTTCCTGACCGTGCCGTGGTCGGAATCGCTCAATGCCAGCCTGCCGAGCACGCTGCCCGCGTTCAACTCGTGGTGGGGCTACGTGCAGCCGCTGCCCATGGTCTACATCGCGTGGTTCCTGATCCCGGCGCTGGCCTTCGTGGATTGGCATGCCGCCCGCGCGCAGTGGAAGCAATTCACCTCGCTCGCGCTGTTCGCGATCATCATGCTCATGTGGACCGCCGGGCCGGGCACCATCGGACCGCTGCGCTGGCCTGCCCGCGTACTGCCCATGCTGGCCCTCGGACTGCTGGTGCTGGTGTGCGTACTGCTCGGCCGATTCGGCACCGTGCGCGGCTGGCGCAATCGCAGCATCGCGGCGGGTGTGCTGATCCTGGCGCTGTGGGTGCGCACCTTCTCCGCCGATCCGCACGATGTGCTGTGGCATGTGCTCTCGGCCGTCGTGGTGGGGCTGCTCGGCGCCACCGTGGTGTGGCTGGCCCGCACCCGGGGCATCTCGGCCGCGGTGGCGCTGACCATTGTCGCCATGTTCCCGATCGCCTACTTCCAGGTGCTGGGCGTGCAGCCCACACCGATGTCCTGGAACCTGCCCGCGAACCGGGAAGAGGCCAAGGCCGCATTCCCGAAGTTCCAGGGCGGCACCACACTTCAGCTCGGTGATCGCGGGTTGGTGCAGCCCGCGGACAAGAGCCTCGAGGGCGCGTACGGGTCGCTGGTGTGGGGCAATTACGCCAAGGATCTGGAGCAGAACTACGTCAACGGCTATACGCCCAACGGCTACTTCTACTTCGGCGAAATGCTCTGCATGATCTGGGACGGCGGTGTCTGCCCCGACTCGTATCGCCGCATGTTCACCCCGGAGCCGACCACCGGCCGCACCCTCGCCGATCTCATGCTGATCGATCGAATCGTGCTGCAGAAGGCCATGTTCCCCGATGCCGGCAATCAGCCCGCGCCGGACGGCTGGCATTTCGTCGACGCGCCCGGGCACCAGAAGTACATCTGGGTCCTCGAACGTGACAACGGCTTGATCTCCACCGTCGACGGGCGTATCGGTGATGCCCGCAATGTGGACGCGACCTCGATTTCGGAGACCGACGCCACCAGCAAGGTGCGCGTCTCGTCCGAGTCCGGTGGGCGCATCGTCTTCGCCCGGCTCGGCTGGCCGGGCTACCGGGTCACCTTGAACGGCAAGTCCATCCCGTTCACCACGGTCGCGAAGTCCTTTGTCGCCGTGGATATCCCGGCGGGCACGTCCAATGCCGAACTCGAACTCACCTGGCGTCCGCCGGGCTGGAAGATCGGAATCGGCTCGGCCGCCCTCGGTCTCGCCGGGCTCGGAGTCCTGGAATGGCTCTACCTCCGCACGCGTCGCCGCGGTGATGACGGCGGCGAGGATACCGACCTGCCGGAGCTGGTTGATCCGGACCCGAAACGCGAACTCGTAGACTCGATTTCGTGACCACCACCGACGGCTCGATAACCGCCTCCGGAACCGCCGTGCCCGACGGCCCGGACGGGGGTGTCGCGCACGGCCGGGGCATCGTGCCGGACGGCAGGGCGACTCCGCCGGATGGCAGGGCGACTCCGCCGGACGGCAGGGCGACTCCGCCGGACGGCAGGGCGACGCGGCCGGTCCGCGATGTGACTCTGCCGGGCGCCGAAATCGATCCGGGGCAGCCCGCTGCGGGGGAGCCGGACAGCGCTCCGGCCGGGCCGCTGCTGCGCCTGGTGCGGCGGCAGGAGGTCGCCTTCGCCCTGGTCGGCGGGCTGAACACGGTGATGGGCATGGTGCTCACCATTGTCTGGCTGACCGTGCTCGACGGCGTCGTCTCCAAGGATGTCGCCGCGGCGCTCTCAGTGGCGCTGGCCTACGCCGTCGGCATGGTGGTGGCCTTCGTCATGCATCGCACCCTGGTGTTCCGGGTGCGCGGGCACCTGATGCGGGACTTCGTGGCCTTCGTCGGCGTGAACCTGGTCGGCATGGTGCTGAATATGGCGCTGCTGCAATTCGCCGTCTCCGTACTGCACACGCCGAGCAAGCCCGCCGCCGTGGTGGTCATGGGCCTGGTCGCGTTCGGCAGTTTCTTCGGCCATCGGCATATTTCGTTCCGCCGCAGCCCCCACGATGCTGAGCTCGCCCCGGCGGACCGGTAGGTTGTCGATCATGTCGGAGGAAATCCTGGACGCCACCCTGCTCAGCCTGCTCGCCTGCCCGCAGGACAAGGGGCCGCTGCAGCTGGTCCGTGACGACCAGGGCGCCACCGTGCTCTACAACCCGCGCCTGCACCGCGCCTACCCCGTCGACAACGGCATCCCGGTCCTGCTCGCCGACGAGGCCCGCGACGTCAGCGACGAAGAGCACCTGACCTTCATCGCCCAGGGCTGAGCCCGCCCGGGCCGCATCGGTCGCGGCGCTAGTTGCTGCGCCCTGCGCCGGGCTAAGTCGCCTAGCTTGTCAGGGCTGAGTTCTGTGGCCAGGCAATGGGATCGGCGGCCGACTTGCGCCGAGCCGGGACGTGGCCGATGGCATAGTGTGCGGTGGTGAGCACCTTTCCGCCGCCCGGTCAGCATCCGAATCAGTATGGCTCCGGCGGATTTTCGAGTAGTCAGTCGCCGCAGTGGGTGCAGCCCCCGCCTGGAGCGGTCCCGAATGCCCCGTTACCTGGGCGCGTTGCGGATCGAGTGACCGCGGGGCTGCTCGGTTTCGCGGCGGTGCTTTTCGTCGTCGCGTCGTTTCTGACACTGATGACGTTCGAGTCTGGTGGACAACCGACTATCGATCTACCGTCCTACACATCGCAGTGGCGGCCATGGGAATTCCATAATTCTGTCCAGCTGAGCCCCGGACCGCAATCGCCCGGGCAGGTACTCGGGATCGGATTTGTGCTCGCGGCGGTCGTGGCCATCGTGGCGGCAGGACTGCTGCTGGCCGGGCTCGGGAGGCGTAGCCGGCGGGTGCGTGGTTTGGGCGCGGCAGCGGCGGGTTTGGCGGTCGGAGTGAGCCTGACCCTGACGTTCGATATCGGTACGCAGCTGATGGTTGTCGGCGACGACACGCACGCCACCTTGGGGCCAGGCTACTGGGCGCTCATCGTGACTCTACTGGTCTCCGTTGGCGCACTTACGAGTTCGTTCACCGCACTGGCCGCGTCGCCTTCTGCTCACGAACCGCAGCTTGACCCCTTCGGACGGCCGAGGAAGCCGCGACCTTCGGGTCTGGATGTGACCGCGGGTCTGCTGTCGAAGCTGTTCTCGGTGTTGCTGATGGCCGGTTCCTTTTTCAAACTGCTCAGCGGTTTCGACATGACCACGTGGTGGATCTCGGATGACACGCAATTGCAGGGTGTGCCACTGGTCATTTCGGCTGTCACCGCGGTCATTGCCGCGATCGTCTTGTTCACCGGTCAGGCCCGGCTCGGTCGGCCGCTGGCATCCGTCGGTGCCGCACTGGGTTTCGCCTCCGGTGGGATGTTGGTCCTGGATGTGGTGGACCAGCAGATACTGAACAACACTGTCACGTTGGGTGGCTTCGGAGCTGGCTTCTGGTTGCTGGTAGCAGGTGGATTGGTCGCACTCGTGGTCCTGGTACTGACGGTGCTCGCGACCTCGACTGGTCCCCGTACCGGCGCTCCCTACGGTGCTGCCCCGCAACCGATGCCGCAGGGCGGCTATCTACCCGGAGTGCCCCAGCAAGCCGGATTCACGCCTCCGCCGGGAGGGTTCGCGCCGGGCGGACCGCCTCAGGGAGGTGCGCCGCCACAGAGTTGGGGTGTGCCGCAGCAGCCGTCGCAGGGCGACTATGCGCCCGGAGTGCCCCCGCAGGGGGGATTCGCGCCTGGTGGGCCACCGCAGGGTTGGGGTGTGCCGGGCAGCCCACAGCACGGCTGGAGCGCGCCACCGCAGCAACAGGGCTGGAGCACGCCTCCGCCGCAGGGTCCGGCTACGGAAGATCGCCGGTGAAGTAGCGCTGCAAGGTGGGGCCGACGAGGGCGGTGAGTTCGTCCACCGACATGGAGGCGATCGGCTCGATGCGCAGCAGCTTGCGCGTGACCATCAGCCCGGCGAGCTGGGAGGCGGCCAGGACCGCGCGCTTGGCGCCGGTGCCGGGCGGTGAATCCACCCTGGTGCGAATCTCTTTGAGGACGACGTCCAGGATGAAGGTGCGTGCCAGCGCGGGGTCCGTGCTGCCCAGCTGGCTGCGGAACGCGGCGATGGCGGGGGTGCCGATGGGGGAGTCCCAGATGCCCACCACTGCCCGGACTATCGTCTCGCCCAATTGATCCAGCGGTGCGGCGGCGAGCTGCGCCAGCACCACTTGCGGATCGATGGGCAATTCCAGTGCGGCGGCGAACAATTCCCGCTTGGTGCCGTAATAGTGGTGCACCAGTGCGGGATCCACGCCCGCGGCGGTGGCGATGGATCGGATCGACGCCTGGTCGAATCCCACCTCGGCGAACCGCACCCGGGCGGCGTCGAGAATCGCCTCCCGGGTGCTGGACTGGCCGGGCCGCCGCCCGGTGCGGGCATTGCCGCCGTCGCTCATGCGGTGCGCCGTCGTAGGGTCGCCGCGCCGAGACCCAGTGCGACAGCGGCGAATCCGGCGACAACCGCGAGATCGCGCCACATCAGGCCGGTGACGCCGGTGTGCGTGGACACCTGCTGCAGCGCATCCACCGCATAGCTGAGCGGCAGCACATTACTGACGGCCTCCAGCCAGCCGGGCAACTGCCCGCGCGGTACCAGCAGCCCGCACAGGAAGAACTGCGGCAGCACGATCACGGGCATGAACTGTACGGCCTGGAACTCGGTGCGCGCGAACGCACTTGCCAGCAGCCCCAGCGAGACGCCGAGCACCGCGTCGACCACCGCGATCAATCCCACCAGCAGCGGACTGCCGGCCGCCTGCAGATCCAGCAGCCAGAACGCCACCCCGCACGCGATAGCCGCCTGAGCCGCCGCCGCGATGGAGAACGCGGTCCCGTAACCGCCCAGCAGATCCAGCTTCGACAGCGGCGTTGTCATGAGCCGCTCCAGCGTGCCCGAAACCCGTTCCCGCTGCATGGCAATCGCGGTGATGAGGAACATGACCACAAACGGCAGCACCCCGAGCATGGTGATCCCGATCCGGTCGAACAGGCGCGGCGCACCCGGTATCGCCGGATAGTTCTTGTACACGAAGTACAGCAGCGTCATCAGCAGTGCGGGTACCAGCAGAATCATCGCCACGGTACGAGGGTCCGCGCGCAGCTGGCGCAGAATCCGCACGGTAGTGGCGATATAGCAGCGCAACGGCTTCGGCCCGGCCGGGCGCGACAGGGTGGCGGTCACGACTTCTCTCCCATTCGGATCAGCGCGAGAAAGGCGTTCTCGAGACTGGATTCGCCGGTTTCGGCGCGTAATTCGTCCGGACTGAGCTGCGCCAGCAGCCGCCCCTCACGCATGAGCAGCAGTTGATCGCAGTGCTCGGCCTCATCCATGACGTGACTGGAGACGATCAGCGTGCGGCCCTGCTTCGCCAGCGCGTCGAACTGCGTCCACAGATCGGCGCGCAGCACCGGGTCCAGTCCGACGGTCGGCTCATCGAGCACGAGCAGCTCCGGATCCGATACCAGCGCACACGCCAGCGATACCCGGGTCCGCTGCCCGCCGGAGAGTTGATTGCCCCGATTCCCGGCATGCTCGCTGAGCCCCACCGCCGAAATCGCGGCTTCGACCTCAGCTGCCGAACATCCGTACATCGCACCGAAATACGAGACATTGTCGGCGACGGACAGATCGTCGTAGATGCTCGGCGCCTGGGTCACATAACCGACCCGCCGCCGCAGCGCGGGTGATCCGGCTTCGTCGCCCAGCACCCGCACGGTGCCGGCCGCGGTGAGCTGGGTGCCGACCATGCTGCGCATGAGCGTGGTCTTGCCGCAGCCCGACGGCCCGAGCAGCCCGGTAATGCTGCCCTTCGGCACGGTCAGCGAAATGTCCTGCAGTACTTGGCGTCCGCCGCGATCCACCCGGAGGTGCTCGATGGCTATGGCGGGCGATGAGCTCGGTGCCGTCACGGTCACCCTCAATTCATCGAGTGTTGAATTCACTACGTGATGAATTGTGCGCCCGAGAGCCGGGGATGGCAAGACCCCGGGCGCGGCACTTCGTATCGAACCGGCTGGTCGGGATGCCGAACGGGCCGGTGCCCCTCTACGCTCTGCTGCGTGACCAGCGAAAATCCCGGTGCTCAGGAGAGCGCGGCCGAGGGTGGCCAATTGCGGGCCTCCACCCTGGAATTGTTCTTCGACCTCGTCTTCGTCTTCACCATCACCCAGCTGACGCATGCCTTCACCCACCATCCGGGGTGGGCGGCGCTCGGGCAGGTGGCGCTCATGTTCGGCGTCATCTGGTGGATGTACGCCGGATATGTCTGGCTGACCAACGAGGTGGCCCCCGACAGCTCCAATCGGCGCACCTGGCTGCTCATCGGCATGTTCGGATTCTTCGTGCTGGCGCTGTCGATTCCGGGTGCGTTCACCGGCTCGGGGCTGGCGTTCGGGCTCGCGTATGTGCTGATCAATATTGTGCACACGCTGATGTTCGCGACCTCGGGCACGGACGGTGCGGCGGGGATTCGGCGGATCGGCCCGTTCAACGCGCTCTCGGCGGCGCTGGTACTGGCGGGCGGATGCATTCACGGCTGGCCGCGCTACCTGCTGTGGTCGCTGGCGCTCGCGGTGCAGATCCTCTCGCCGTATCTGGTGCACGGCGGCGGATTCGTGGTGCGGGTCAGCCACTTCTGCGAGCGGCACGGCCTGGTCATCATCGTGGCGCTGGGCGAATCCGTGGTGGCCATCGGCACCGGGCTCGCGGGACAGGACATCACGGTCGGGATGGTCGCGACCGTCGCGCTCGGCCTGACCCTGGTCTACGTGCTGTGGTGGGCGTTTTTCGGCCTCGACGACGAGCGCGGTGAGCACGCCCTCGGCGCGCTGCCCACCGCGGAGCGCACCCAGGCCGCCGTCGCCGGCTACGACTACGCCTTCTACCTACTGCTGGTCGGCATCATTCTGACCGCGGCCGGTATCAGCATGACCATTGCGCACGGTCACGAAGCGGCGAGCAAGGCTGCCGCGCTGGCACTTTCGGGTGGTGTGGCGCTGTACTTCGTCGGGCAGGCTTTCTTCCGCCGAGTGCTCGGACTGCCGCGCCCGTGGGTGCGGCTGATCGCCGCCGTCGCGGTCATGGCGACCGCGCCGATCGGTATGGCCTGGGTAGCGTGGGGGCAGCTCGCCGTGCTGGTGGTGGTCGGCTACGGCCTCGTCATCGCCGACGATCTGATGAGCATTCGCGAGGGCGACGCAGGCAAGTATCTGAGCCGTGCGACTCTCGTCGCGCGCCGCCCGCGAGAGTGACCAAACGCTGACGAATCCGCGCCACGCCGGAGGCGAACGGGCATAACGGCCCCGTCGCCTCCACAATCGACGGCATGACCTGGAACCATATCGGGAAGGCATGACCATGCGGGTATTGCTGACGGGCGCAGCCGGTTTCATCGGATCGCATATTCACCGCGCGCTGGCCGACGCCGGGCACGAGGTGATCGCCCTGGATCTCATGCTTCCGGCCGCGCACGGCGCCGCCGCCACCCCGCCGCCCGGCGTGCATAAGGTGGATGTGCGCGACCCGGAGGGGCTGGACGCGCACCTGCACGGGATCGACGCCGTCTGCCATCAGGCTGCCGTAGTCGGTGCGGGGGTGAGTGCCCAGGACGCCCCCGCGTACGCCGCACACAATGATCTCGGCACCGCTGTTCTCCTCGCCGCCATGGACCGGGCGCACTGCCGCCATCTGGTGCTGGCCTCCTCCATGGTCGTCTACGGCGAGGGCCGATACCGGGGCACCGCAACCGATTTCGTACCCGGTCCGCGTTCCCGGGCCGACCTGGATCGCGGCGTCTTCGACCACCGCGATCCCTCCGGCGAACCACTGGACTGGACTCCGATCGATGAGGACGCACCGCTGCGCCCGCGCAGCCTCTACGCCGCCAGCAAGGTCGCGCAGGAGCATTACGCCCTCGCCTGGGCCACCGCGACCGACTCGACCGTCACCGCACTGCGCTACCACAATGTCTACGGTGACGATATGCCCAGGGACACACCGTATTCCGGTGTCGCCGCCATCTTCCGTTCGGCGCTGGAGGCGGGCGAATCCCCGCGCGTCTTCGAAGACGGCTGCCAGGCCCGGGATTTCGTGCACGTTCGAGATATCGCCGCCGCCAATGTGGCAGCCTTGGAACTCCCGCTCGACAGCTTCACCACCCTCAATGTCGCCTCCGGCCACCCCATCACCATCAACGAGGTAGCCACCGTGCTGGCCGCGGCCTGCGGCGGCAAGGCCCCGGTCGTCACCGGCGAATACCGCTCCGGCGATGTGCGCCACATCGTCGCCAGCCCGGAAAAGGCCAGGCGCGTACTGGGATTCGCCGCAACCATCAACCCGGACTGCGGCCTCACCGAATTCGCAACCGCACCCCTGCGTGCTGCCTCCGGCACCGGCGCCCCGACCTGGCGCTGACCACCCGCGCCATTCGGCGGCGTGTGCGACTTGCCCGTGCCGGGACCGCCCGCCCGCCCCGGGTCGTCGTGTCAGTCGGGGCGGGCATCGACCAGGAACTGGTGGCGGAGGTTACTCGAACAATGCCGCCGCCATTTCCTGGTGATCTTGGTGGTGCGGAGGTTAGTTCGCGTCGCCGGCGGTGAGGAGGGGGAGGCGGACTTGGAATCGGCAGCCCTGCTCGCGGTTTTCGGCGCTGATGTCGCCATTGTGCGCTTCGACCAGGCCGGCGGCGATGGCCAGGCCCATGCCGCTGCTGCTGCCGAGTTCGGCGGCGGCGGGGGAGCGGGCGGAGGTGCCGCGGTAGGCGACCTCGAAAATGCGGGGCAGGTCGGTGGGTGCGATACCCGGTCCGGTGTCTTCGACTCGGGCCCAGGCGTGACCGTCGTCGGTACCGGTGGAAATGTCGATGCGCCCACCCGGCGGGGTGTGGGCGATGGCATTGGCGACCAGGTTGGTCAGCACACGACTGAGAGCCTGGTCGCTGCCCGCCACCACGATGCGGTCACCGGGTTGCCTGGCGGCCAGCGTGATTCGCGCACGTATTGCGGTCGGCTGATTGGCGGCCAGCACCTCGTCGATGAGTTCGCGCAGATCCACCGGTTCCAGCGTGAGCCGCAGTGCGCCCGAGTTGATCTTCGACATCTCGAACAGGTCGTCCACCATGGCGGAGAGCCGGGTGTTCTCGCGCACAATCTGATTCGCGTACCGCTCGATATCGGCGGGGTTGTTCACCACGCCGTCGGCCAGCGCCTCGGCCATGGCGCGAATCCCTGCCAGGGGAGTCCGCAGATCATGGCTGACCCATGCGACCAGCTCGCGCCGGGAGCGCTCCGCGGCACGCTCCTGCTCCAGCATTTCCCGCTCCCACACCGTGGTTCGCGCCTGTGCCCGCCCGAGCAGAATGGCCGCGGGTACGGTCACGGCGGTCACCACGCCGAGCACCACGGCGAACCGTTCGAATTCGGCGGTGAACATGAGCCCACTCACCGCGATCACCCCGCTCAAGGTGGCCAGCGTCGGAATGAGTACCAGCACAGCCATACTCGTGGTCATGGTGCGATTCCGGGTGTAGCGCAACAGCAGCGCGCCGAGCCCCACCACCGGCAGTGATGCGGCCAGCGCATACCCGATCAGTCCCGGCATATCAGTCGGCATGCGTGTCCTCCTCGGCATCGATACGGCCCCAGGCGTACCCCCGGCCCCATACGGTGTCGATGCGATGCGCCGCACCGAGTTTGGCCCGCAACCGCTTGATATGCACGGTCACCGTGGACTGGTCGCCGAAACTCCAGCCCCACACCTGCGCGAGCAGTTCATCGCGGCTGAACACTCGGCGCTGATTGGCCAGCAGGAAGATCAGCAGATCGAACTCCCGGGCCGTCAGCTCGACCGGCGCACCGTCGATGGTCACCACCCGCGCGGCCCGCCGCACCTCGACGGCACCGCTGCGCAGCACCTCCTCCTCGACGACGGGCGGATTCGCGCGCCGCAGCACCGAGGCCACCCGCAGCGCCAGCTCGCGCGGACTGAATGGCTTGGTCACGTAATCGTCGGCCCCGGCCTGCAATCCGATCACCCGATCGTCCTCGTCGCCGAGCGCCGTCAGCAGAATGATCGGCGTCCCAGGCCGCGGCCCAGACCGCACCGCCCGGCACAGATCGATCCCGTCCGGCGGCGGCATCATCACATCCAGCACCGCGAGATCGATGTCATTGCGCGCCAGCACCGCAGCCGTCGAAGGCCCATCCTCCGTCTCGATCACCTCGAGCCCGTCCCGTTCCAGATATCGCCGAACCACTTCCCGGACAACAGCATCATCATCGGCCACCAGAATGCGCATGACAGTCACCAATTCGTCAGAATGAAATGAACGAGCACCAACGCGCCGACCGCCTGCACCGCCAGCCAAGCCCGCACCCCGCGAGCAGGCAGCAGCGCAGCCCCGGCCAGCACCCACACATCGAACGGCAACCAAATCCGCTCGGTCTCAGCCTTACTCAACCCACTGAGGTCAGCCAGCAGCACCGCCAGCAACCCCGCACAGGCGAGTAGCGCCACCGGATCCACCTCGGCCTGCCAACGCCGGATCGCGGGAACTACGCCATCCCATATCGCCCGCAAGATCACCGAGGCCCTCGGCGCAACCGGCTGCGGCGTCGCCGTGGCATTCGCCGCCGCCTGCATCGTCGGGGCCGTTGCGTAAGCCGACTTCGAGAGTGCCGCGTCCACGGTGCGTTCCGCCGTGAGTGTCACTGAGACAGTGGCGTTTTCCGCCGACTGTATCGCCGCGGGGGTAGCAGCCCCCGCATCTGACACCGAGATCGTCGTGATCGAAGGGCGCGATTCCGGTAGTGCCCATGGCTGCTGGGCCGGGCGGCCCCGGAGTGTGCTGAGCCGAAGGCCGCGTACGACGCGATGCACGGCCGCCATGGGCGCGAGCCCGACCGCGCACACCGTCGCCGCGAGGTTCGCCCACACCCAGTAGGAGTAGGGCCGCTCACTGGCAATGCCCTGGTAATACCGTTGCACCACAAGGTGATAACCATCCACCCACCAGAACCCGGCCACCTTGAACGCGACCACGACCAGCAGCACACCGACCAGCGCAGGCACCGCGGGCCGCAATGTGCGTGCCACAAGCACCGCCACCGCAGGCACCGCCATCAAGACCAGCCCGTAGCTCAGGAACATCCCGAACCCGAACAGCACTCCGGCCGCCAGCGCCGCGAGCACCCATTGCGGTCGCTGCCGAGTCGCTATGGCCAGCAGGGCCACTGCCCACACGGTCACGCCGGCAAAGAACGCATCCGCCGAGACCGCGATCCAAATGACCGCGGGTGCCAAAGCGAGGAACGGCATCGCCGCGCGGGCCCGAGACTCCGCGCCGCTGGCGAATTCCTTTGCCGCTCCGTCAATTTCGGCGGACTCGACCTGCTCGCGCTCGCCCGAACGGCCAAGGAGGATTTCGAGGGCCGAGTTGCCGATGGTTGAACCGCGACCGGCCGCATTGCTCGAGTTGTTTCGGCCGGGATCACCCTCGGCCGTGCTGCGGCGGGCAACATTGCCCTTGCCCTTGCCGTTGTCGGAGCCGGCCGAGTCGCTGCCGATCGCACTGTGGTCGGCGCCGCTGCCGATCCCGCTGAAATTACCGAGGCGGGCAGCGCTTTTCGGTGTGCCGAGAGCTCGGATGGCGACCGGTACGGCGGCGGCCGCGCTGCAGCCGACGAGTACGCAGAGCAGGGCGGCCCAGGCGCCGCCGCGGAGGCCGATTCGGTCGAGGAGAACGAAGGTGAGCAGGGCGCCGGGCGGGTGACCGGAGACGTGGGTGGTCCAGGAGTCGGGCTGGAAATCGAGTATGCGGGCGGAGAATCCGCGCAGCATTGCCGGAATGTCGCGGACGCCGCCGACCTCGTGCAGGTATTCGTCGCCGGTGGTGAGCCGCCCGGCGAAACCGCGTTGCCAGCCGTCGACCATGGCGAGCGCGAAGGCCCAGGCGGTGGCCGTCAGCCAGGTGAGTAAGAGGGCGCGTCGCCAGGGCAGGCGGTGGGCCAGGTCCGGTCCGTAGCGTACGACCAGTGCGGCCAGCACGATCGCCGGAACGGTTCCCCAGCCCACGTGCGGTAGCCAATTTCCGAAGATCGGCGCGGCGCCGGCATAGAGATGCCCGCGCGCGCGTTCGCTGAGGATTCGCGGAACCAGGAAGGCAACCGCGACCAGTGCCGCGGCCGCCGCCGCGCAGTACACATCGGCGTGCCGCGCGACACGGCGCGGGCGGGTCATCACAGGGGCTTTCCGCACGGATCCCAGACTAGGCCGCGTCACCCCCGCCTTTGCACCGGAATGAGCGTCGGTCCAGCTCTCGTCATACTTTTGTCACCGGTCGCTACCGGTCCATTCGACCCGCGCGGCTCTACCGTCTTAGAGGTGACCGAATCCAAGGTGGAACGGGGAGTCACCGTCGTGATCCCGTGCAAGGACGAGGCCGGCGCACTGCCCGGCGTACTTTCGGCAATCCCCCGCGACTATCGGGTGATCGTGGTGGACAACGGATCCACCGATGCCACCGCCGCCGTGGCCCGGCTCGCCGGGGCGCACGTCGTCGCCGAACCGGTGCCCGGCTACGGCAGCGCCGTACAGGCGGGCGTGGCCGCCGCCCGCACCGAAGTGGTGGCCGTCCTGGACGGCGACGGCTCCATGGACCCGCGCGAACTACCGCTGCTGGTAGCAGAACTCGGGCCCGATGTCGATATGGTCGTCGGCCGTCGCCGCCCGCACCGGGCCGGGGCCTGGCCCTGGCACGCGCGGCTCGGCAATCAGATCGTCGCGGCCCGCCTGCGCCGGCGCTACGGACTCGCCGTCCACGATGTGGCCGCCATGCGCGTGGTGCACCGCGCCCGGCTGCTGGCTCTCGGCCCACTGCACCCGCGCTCCGGTTACCCGCTCGAATTGCTGGTGGCCGCCGCCCGTTCCGGCTGGCGACTCGTCGAACACGACATCACCTATCGCCCGAGAACCCATGGCGTATCCAAGGTTTCCGGTTCGTGGCGCGGAACTGTCCGGGCCGCCAAAGACTTCTGGAGTGTCCGATGATTCCCGCCACCCTGCTCGTGGTCGCGAAAGCCCCCATCGCGGGCTTCGCCAAAACCCGCCTGACCCCGCCCCTTCCGCCCCGCGATGCCGCCCGGCTGGCGGCCGCCGCCTTGCTCGACACTCTCGCCTCGGTGCGTTCCTGCGGATCCGAGCAGCGCATGGTCGCCTGGACCGGCAATCTCGCGATGGCCGAAGAATCCGGCACGATCGCCGCCGCCTTGCTCGATTTCACGGTAATACAGCAGCGCGGCAACACTTTCGGTGAGCGACTGGCCAATGCGCACGCCGATGCCGCCCGCTTCGGACTGCCCGTCCTGCAAATCGGCATGGACACCCCGCAGGCCGGTCCCGAACTGCTCGCCCGTTCCGCCGCCCGGCTGGCCGCCACCGGTGACACCGTGCTCGGCTCCGCCGCCGACGGCGGTTGGTGGGCACTGGGATTGACCGATCCCCGCCCCGCCCGCCTGCTGGTGGACGTCCCCATGTCCACGGCCCGCACCGGCGACCTCACCCGGGAAGCCTTGCGCCGCTGCGGTTACCGAGTACACCGCCTACCGGTGCTCACCGACGTGGACTGTTACGCCGACGCCCTGACCGTCGCCGCTCAATCCACCGGCCGCTTCGCCGCCACCCTCGACCTCATCAACGCCGCCTCGACCCCAGCCCTGCTGTAAAGCCGTTCGCCTCGGTGTGAGTACGGCCTCGCGTGATCCTCGGCCCGGCTGAAGTGGTCGGCGGCCACCGCGACCGACGTGCGGCTGTGCCCTTGAGCTCGGTCGGCAATGTACCGGTGCGACAACAGATTCTGAGTATTGGAGATAACAGTGTCGAAGATCCGGGGCGGCATCGCCCCGCTGGATCCAGAGCCGGAGCCGCCGGCTCTACTCGTGCCTGACCTGATCGCGTCGCAGGTGTCCAGCGCGCGGGGTCCGGCGGTGGCGGCACGGGTGGGTATCGCTCTCGGGATCTCCATCACCCTGTGCTTTCTCACCGGCCTGATCAGCCACTGGATTCAGCACCCGCCGACCTGGTTCTACTGGCCCGCACATCCGGTGTGGCTCTACCGCGTCACCCAGGGCACACACGTGATCTCCGGCGTGGTCGCCATCCCGCTGCTGCTGGTCAAGCTCTGGGCAGTCTTCCCGAGACTGTTCAGCCGCCCACTCATCGGCAACCCCCTCCGCATGCTCGAACGCGGATCCATTGCGCTGCTGGTGGGCTCGGTCATCTTCCAGCTGGTCACCGGCCTGTTCAATACCGCCCAGTTCTATCCGTGGAAATTCTTCTTCACCACCACCCACTACGCCATGTCCTACGTAGCGGTCGGCGCACTCGCCATCCACCTGGCGGTAAAACTGCCGATCATCCGCACAGCCCTGGCCCGGCCAGTGATGGAACCAGCCGCTGCCGGAGACGATGTCGTCGCGCTGGACCGCGCGGTCGCGATAGCGCCAGACGACGCTGTTCCGCCGAGGCCAAGGTCATCGACATCGACTGTCGAACCCGTTGCCGGGCAGAGTGATTCGAAGGTAGTAGTGGAGGCTGAAAGCCCTCCCGCACCGGATCGCTCGCCTGCATCGCCGGGCTCAACACCGGCACCGGGGCGAATTGTGGTGCCCGGTGGCTCACCGGCAACCGCTCTGCCGGAAAATGCTGCTGCTCATGGTGATCCATCGGGGGGAGAGAAGGCGAAGGCTGTCGCCGCACAGCGGGGTGGTTCGATACCTGTCGCGCAGCCGGGCGTCTCTCGGCGTGCTGTGCTGAGCGCCGCCGGAATTGCCGCCGCCGTTGCGGGGCTTGCGGTGGCCGGGCAGACGATACCGTTTCTACGCTGGGTGGCGGTGCTTGCGCCGCGGAGTGGCGAAGGGCCCCAGGGACTTCCGGTGAATCGCACGGCCGCGGCCGCCGGAGTGGGGGAGCGGGCGCAGGATTCGGCCTATCGGCTCATGGTTGACGTGGGCGGCGTGCGGCGTGCGTTCAGCCGTGCCGATCTCGCTGCGCTCCCGCAGTCGGAGTCGACGCTGCCGATCGCATGTGTCGAAGGCTGGAGCGCTTCGGCGCACTGGTCGGGTGTGCGGTTGCGCGATCTGCTCGCCTCCGTCGGTGAATACCGCAGTGGCGATGTGCGTTTCGAGTCTCTGGAATCGGGCGGCCTCTACCGCACCACAGAGCTCCCGCAGCCGCATGCCATGGACGCCTCCACCCTCATCGCCCTGCGCGTCAATGGTGCGGACCTGGACCTGGACCACGGCTACCCGTGCCGTCTCATCGCGCCGAATCGCCCCGGAGTCCTGCAAACCAAATGGCTTTCGACCATCGAGGTGCTGACATGACCATCATTCGAGTACTGCTGGTCGCGCTCGGCCTGTGGCTGGGCTGGTACGGCATCAGCCTGCTGCTGGAAATGAATCCCACCGACCTGCGCTCGGTCGCGCTGTGGTTCGCGGGCGGAATCCTGTTGCACGACGGGGTATTCGCGCCGCTGGCGGCCACCGTGGGGGTGGCCGCCCGTCGCGTGCTCCCCGAATCCTGGTGGGCCCCGGTGGCATGCGGCGCCGTCTGCACCGTGACCCTGGTGCTCATCGCGGTCCCGGTGATCGGCAGGGAAGGAGCCCTTCCCAACCCGACCATCCTGGACCGCAATTACCTCCTGGGTCTAGCGGTAGCGGTGGCGGTGGTCTGGGTGCTCGTGCTGGTGGCGTTGCGCCGAACCCGCATTGCGCACCCCTGACCCGCGCCTACCTCAATTGCGTTCGGGCAGAGCGCAACCGTCCGGCCCGCACACGTCACCCTCGGCAACCGTCTGCAGCACCGGAGCGTGATCGGTCCACGCCTGCTGCAGCGCCTGCTCGAACACCTCGGACGGCTGCGCGCCCGACACCCCGTACTTACGATCGATCACGAAGAACGGCACCCCGCGCGCACCCAATTGCGCGGCCTCGGCCTCATCGGCGCGCACCGCCTCGGCGTACGCGGTGGAATCATCGAGCACCGCCCGCACCCCGGCCTCGTCGAATCCGGCGCCCACCGCGACGCGCACCAGGCGCTCGGCATCGCCGAACAGCGGTGCGTCCTCGGCGAAATTGGCCGCGTACAACGCATTCAGCATCGCCTCCTGCCGCCCCTGGGCCAGGGCGAAGTGCAGCAGTCGGTGCATATCGAAGCTGCTGCCGAAATCGCGCCCCTCGATTTGATAGGTCAGCCCCATCGCCTCGGCCTGTGCGCCGATACCGCGCTCATTGGCGGCGGCCTGCTCCTCGCTGATGCCGTACTTCTCCGCGATATGCGGCACCACAGCGTCACTGTGATCGTGCGGCAGCGTCGGATCCAGTTCGAAGGACCGGTGCACCACCTCGACGCTGTCACGATGCGGGAACGCCTGCAGCGCCTCCTCGAATCGCGCCTTGCCCAAGTAGCAGAACGGGCAGTTGATATCGGTCCAGATCTCGACCTGTACGGCCATCACACCTCACTCGAAGACGGAAATTCGCAGGCCGGAGACCCGGCCATCGCCAGTTCCAACCCGGAACGCGGACCGAAGATTCCGCTGTGACGGGCGTCACTCGAACGAGTTGTCACGTTCCGGGGCCCTGGTTTGTCCCATAGCCGAACCACCACGCGACACACTCAGGAGCGCAGCGATGAACACCACCGACACCCACGAAATCGTCGTCCTCGGCGCGGGCTACACCGGCATGCTGGCCGCCATCCGGCTGGCCCGCCGCACCCGCAAGCAGGCCGTGCGCATCACACTGGTCAACCCGTCCGCCCGGTTCACCGAGCGGCTGCGCATGCACCAGGTCGCCGCCGGTCAGGAATTGGCCGACCACCGCATCACGGATCTGCTGGAAGGTTCGGGCGTGGAATTCCACCAGGCCGCGGCCACCGCCATCGATACCGCCGCCCGCATCGTCACCCTCGACGACAATGCGCAGCTGTCCTACGACACCCTGGTCTACGCGCTCGGCAGTAGCACCGATACCAGCCGGGTCCCCGGCGCCGACCACCACGCCTGGACCCTCAACGATCCCCGTCGGGCCCATGCCTTCTCGGAGCGTCTGACGGAGGTGGCCCTCGCAGCCGGCACCGTCACCGTGTGCGGCGGCGGACTCACCGGCATCGAAGCCGCGACCGAAATCGCCGAATCCCACCCCGGCCTCACCGTCACCCTCGTCAGCCACGCCGAGCCCGGCGCCATGATGGGCGATAAGGCCCGCGCCCACCTGAACCGCGCCCTGGACCGGCTCGGCGTGCAGCGGATCGTCGGAGTGAAGGTCACCAAGGTGCTCCCCGATGCCGTGCACCTGAGCACCGGTGAACTCGTCGCCTCGGATCTGACGCTGTGGACCACGGGCGTGAAGGTCGCGCCGCTGGCCGCCGCAGCCGGTATCGCCACCGATGCGCGCGGTTTGATCCTCACCGATGCCACCCTGCGCTCGGTCTCGCACCCGGAGATCCACGCCATCGGTGACGCCGCCGCCGTCGCCCAGGCCTGGGGCCCGATCCACGGCACCTGCCAGAGCGGCCTGCCGACCGCCGCCTACACCGCCGACGCCATTGCACGTGAACTGCGCGGAAAGGCAGTGCGGCCCTTCCGTTTCGGCTACATTCACCAGCCGGTGAGCCTGGGCCGCAAGGACGCGGTCATCCAGTTCACGAATGCCGACGACAGCCCGAATCGCTGGTACCTCAAGGGCCGGGCCGCCGTCGCCTACAAGCAGACGGTCAGCAGCAGCCCGGTGCCGACCTTCAAGATGAGCAAGCACATGACCATGTCGGTGCAGCTGTCCAAGGGCGGCCGCGCCACCCGCAAGACCGCATGACATGGAAATCGGACGCCGGGATACGGCAGCGCATCCCGGCCCTCCGATGGATTCGATTCGCAAGGCCCGGTAAACATGTTTCCCATGCAGGACCAGAGTGATGCGAGCGGCACGACCGCCCAGCCCGACGCGGCGACCGACCCCTTCGTCGAACACCGCCGGCTGCTGTTCGGCACGGCGTACCAAATGCTTGGCACCGTCACCGACGCCGAGGATGTCCTGCAGGACGCCTGGATCAAATGGCATGCCACCGACCGTGATTCGGTCGAGTACCCCAAGTCCTACCTGGTCCGGACCGTCACCAATCTCGCCCTGAACCGCCTCACCTCCGCCCGGGCCACCCGAGAAACCTATGTCGGCCCATGGCTTCCCGAACCCCTGCTCACCACCACCGATGCCGCCGAGGAGACCGAAGTGGCCGACACCGTGTCGACCGCCATGCTGGTTGTCCTGGAAACCCTCACACCGGTGGAGCGCGCCGTCTTCGTCCTGCGCGAAGTCTTCGGCTACTCGCACGCCGAAATCGCCGGATTCCTGGACCGCCCCGAGACCACGGTGCGGCAGATCTCGCATCGCGCCCGCTCCCATGTGCAGTCCCGCAGACCACGATTCGACGCCGATGACGCCTCGCGGCGCGAGATCACCGGCAAATTCATGGCCGCCTGCCAGGGCGGTGACCTGAACGCGCTGATGGAACTGCTCGCACCCGACGTCACCCTGTGGAACGACGGCGGCGGCAAGGTCACCGCCGCGCGCCGCCCACTGCACGGCCCCGATCATGTCGCCCGCTGGATGCTGGGCGTCATGGCCAAGCCGATCAGCGCGGGCATCTACCTCGAATCCGCCTTCGTCAATGGCGAACTGAGCATTCTCGGCAAGATCGGTGACTACACCGTGGGCGCACTCACCTACGACGTCGTCGACGGCCGCATCGAGAACCTCCGCTTCCAGGTCAATCCCGACAAGCTCGACGGCCTGCGCCCCACGAGCGGCTAGCTCACTGCACGCCGGGGAAGAACGATCGGGCGGCACCGTCGGCGGTCCCGTAGCCGGTTCCTGCGGTTCGGCCGCCGCCGAACCCGTCCCGATCGTGCCGCCCGCGCCGAATCGGGTCGAAAACAAACTGATGGCGGGGGCCTTCCCGAGACGGACCCCCACGGACGTGTCTGCCCCCTACACACCCCCGGGCCGCCCGCGAAACCCTCCGGCCCCCTCCGCCGATGCGGTAGTGTTCTGCGCCTGAGTCGGGGGGCCTCAGCCTTCCGGCGGAACCTGTTCTCGTACAAGGAATCTCAGTTGACAATCGAATATCGGAAGCGCGTTCTGCGTTTCGTCCTGCCGGCGTGTCCGCGGTCCTCATCGGCTCGGGGGCACTACTCGGAGCCCCCGCGACCGCCGCGCCACTGCTACACACCGCCTGCACGGCGAGCGAATACCAAAACGTCGACAATGACTGCGTTCCGCGGCCGCAGCAGGCCCCCAGCGCACCGCCCGGAGCGACCGCCCTGTGCAAGGACGGCGACTACAGTTTCAGTGAGAACCACCGCGGCACCTGCTCCGGTCATCACGGGGTCGCCCAGTGGCTGTAGTCGTGTCGTGGGCATAGGACACAATCGGTAGCTGTGCCTGCCGAGGAACTCGTTGCCGAACCGCTGGTCGCTGCGCGACGGTTGCTCGGCGCGACCCTCTCCTCGGGGCCGGTGGTGATCCGCATTGTCGAGGTCGAGGCGTACGGGGGTGACCCGGGCGGTCCCTGGCCGGACCCCGCCGCCCACTCGTTCCCCGGCCCTACCGCCCGCAATGCCGTCATGTTCGGGCCGCCCGGAATTCTGTACGTCTACCTCAGCTACGGAATGCACACCTGTGTGAATGTCACCAGCGGGCCGGACGGGACCGCCGGCGCGGTCCTGATCCGGGCCGGTGAAGTGATAGCGGGGCACGACATTGCTCGCGGCCGCCGACCCGCGGCGCGGACCGACGCCGATCTGGCAAGGGGGCCGGGCAATCTCGGGAGCGCACTGGGAATCACCCTCGGCGACTACGGGACCCGCCTCTTCGACGCGCAATCCCCGATCCGCCTGGAGCTGGCTCCCGAAATCACCGATCCCGCAGCTATTTCCGCAGGCCCACGGGTCGGCGTGCGACTCGCCGCGGAGCGGCCCTGGCGACTGTGGCTGCCGGACTCCCCGGCCGTCTCCGTCTACCGCCGCAGCCCCCGCGCCGCGCGGCTCGATCGCCCCGCCTGAACCCGCAGCACAACAGCAGATTCCGCGACCGATGGCGGAGTGCGGTCTACCGTGGAATGGAAGTCGCTCCACTGGGAGGTCTCATGTTCAACCAATTCTCCGACCGTGCCCGCCGGGTGGTGGTGCTGGCACAGGAGGAAGCCAGACTCCTCAACCACAATTACATCGGCACCGAGCATCTGCTGCTCGGCCTGATCCGCGAACAGGACGGTGTGGCCGCGCACGCGCTCCACGATGTGGGGGTGGACCTGGAGGCCGTGCGCAGCAAGATCAAGCAGCTCATCGGGCAGGGAGTTCGAGAGCCGTCCAGCCACATTCCCTTCACGCCGCGCTCGAAGCGCGTGCTGGAACTGTCGCTGTACGAGGCGAAGGAGCTGGGGGATTCCGAGATCGGCACCGAGCACTTGCTGTTAGGTCTGGTCGAGGAGGGTGAAGGGGTAGCCGCGCAGGTACTGAACAGCATGGACGCCGACGCCGTGCGTGTTCGTAACCGCATCCTCGAAATACGTGGATCGAAGCCCGAATCCGATACGCCCGAATCCGTTACGCCCGCAGTCAAATCCGCTTATAGAACCAGCGCGATGGCGCGGCGCGTCGAGGATCTCGAACGTCGCATGACCGAACTGGAACAGCGTCTGGGCGGCTCCGGGCAGAACGACGCCGGCGCCTGACGCTGTCGCGGAACCGGCTGTGCCGCCGCGCGTTTCGCACCGCGCGGCGACATCATGCGATTACACCTCGACGGTCAGCTGCGTGCGATCGGCGGCTGCCGTCACCGCCGCGCGCCCGGCCTGGGCCGCGGATTCGCCCATCCCGAACGCCCACCGCACCCTCTGACCGTCCCGGTACTCCAGATATGCCACCGCAGCCGCGAATCCGGTGCGGTCGAGTGCCTGCTGGTGCAACGCCAGCACTTCGATGACGCAACCCTGCTCGGCCAGCGTGCGTACGAGCTCCTCAGTCGAACCGTCCGTGGTAACACCATTGTCCTGCAACGCATTCGGTTCCGGCGCGTATGCCTGCGTGAACAGCTCCCACAGCGTGCGCGCCGAAACCTCCGATCCGGTGCTGTCGGTATGCCGCTGCACCTGCCGCGCGAAGTCGATCTGCATGCGCCGCGGCAGGTCCAGCCCGTACTCCTCCTGCAGCAGATACGCGATCCCGCCCTTGCCGGACTGTGAGTTCACCCGGATCACGGCGTCGTAGGAGCGCCCCACATCCGCCGGATCGATCGGCAGATACGGTATCGCCCAGGGGATTTCGCTCTCGGCCGTGCCGAGCCGCTCGGCCCGCGCCCGGTGTTCCGCGAACCCCTTCTTGATCGCGTCCTGATGTGTCCCCGAGAACGCCGTGTACACCAGATCGCCCGCATACGGATGCCGTTCAGGAACGGGCAGCCGCGTGCAGTACTCCACCGTGCGCCGGATCTCGTCGATATCGGAGAAGTCGATCATCGGATTCACGCCCTGCGCATGCAGATTCAAGGCGAGCGTGGCCAGATCGACATTGCCGGTGCGTTCGCCATTGCCGAACACGCACCCCTCCACCCGTTGCGCGCCGGCCAGCACCGCCAGCTCCGCGCAGGCCACACCGGTGCCGCGATCATTGTGCGGATGCACCGACAGGATGACGCTGTCCCGCCGCGCCAGATTCCGGTGCATGTACTCGATTTGATCGGCATACACATTCGGCGTCGCCACCTCGACCGTCGCGGGCAGGTTCAGCACCACCGGCCGCTGCGGCGTCGCCGCCCAGACCGTGGTGACCCGATCGCAGATATCCAGCACGAAGTCCGGCTCGGTGAGCATGAAGACCTCGGGGGAGAACTGGAACCGCACATTCGGCAGGTCTCCGGCCAGCTCCGAGATATCGCGCGCACCGGCGGTGATCAGGTCCGCGACCTGCTCGCGGGAGGCGCCGAGCACCACATCCCGCCAGATCGGCGCGGTCGCGATGTACATATGGATGACAACATCATTGGTGATGCCGCGAATCGATTCGACGGTCCGCTCGATCAGATCCCTGCGGGCGGGCGTGAACACCACAATGGTGACATCCTCCGGCGCCAGCCCCTCGGAACCGATGAGCCGCACGAAATCGAAGTCGGTCTGCGAGGCGCTGGGATACCCGGCCTCGATCTCCTTGTAGCCCATGGCCACCAGCATTTCGAAGAACCGCCGCTTACGCGCCGGGTCCATCGGCTCGGCCAGGGCCTGATTACCGTCCCGCAGATCGACCGGCACCCACAGCGGCGCCGCGGTGATCCGGTTGGACGGCCACTGCCGATCGGTCAGAGGTACCGAAACTCGTTCGTACACATCGTGATACCGATGCGAGGGCATGGCGGAGGGCTGCTGGCGATTCCACGTTGTGGAAGAGAACATGGTTGCTGTCTTTCGCGTCGGAAGAGAGACCGGCGCAGCATGTCAACCCGCGGGCAGGGTGCCGGTCGGTCAGACCCCGCCGCGGCGGAGAAGGAGAAGCAGCACACCCTGAGTCATGTGGCTTAGACTAAACGGGAATCACTCCTCAGACAAGTAGAGAGGCGAAAAGGATATGTCGCAGGTCCAGAGGCACCCGCTCGCCGCGCAAGCCGCCGAAGTACTTCTCGAGCGGCTGCGAGCGGGGGAGTGGGAGCTGGGACACCGGCTACCCGGGGAGACGACGCTCGCTGCCCAGCTCGGCGTCGGCCGCTCCACGCTGCGGGAAGCCATCCGCGAACTCGCCGGTCGGGGTGTGCTCGAAAGCCGCCAGGGCGCAGGAGTTTTCGTCACCGCACTCGATGTGGCCGAGGACTGGGACACCGTGCTGCGCCGCGCCGATATCGACGCGGTCATCGAGGCCCGCATTGCCATCGAGGCCGAAGGTGCGGCGCTGGCCGCGCAGCGCCGCACCCCCGCCGACCTGCGCAATATCCTGCGCGCCCTGACCGCCCGCGCCGAGGCCGGCGATTCCGTCGAAGCACTCGTGGACGCCGACACCGCCTTTCACCGCACAGTCATCGTCGCCGCACACAACGACATCCTGCTGGAGATGTTCAACGCCTTCGTCCCGCGCCTGCGCCGAGCGATGATCGACATGCTCCGCATCCGCCCGATCGCCAACCCGGGCGCCGACCACCATGCGCACGAAGACCTCTATGTAGCCATCCGCGCCCGCAAGCCCGAGATCGCCGCCACCGCGAGCCGCGTCCACCTCACCTCGTTGAAGACGGCGCTGACATAGACCCGTCAACGACGTCGTATCTGCCGCAGGGGCTGCGATCTCGCCCTTGCCGACGCGCTGAGCTGGGAAAAGATCGACTTCAAGACTTCTTTCGAGATCGCCGATGAGTTTTCGAAACGGGCTCCGTCTCTACGTATGACCGAGCTCGACCCCGAACTCGCAAGCCCCCGAAGGAAACTCGCCATGACTGCCCTCGCCGCCACCGCCCAGACCTCCTCGCCCACCACCACCGCTGGCCCGAGCAAGACCCGCAACCGGGTGCTCTGGACCCTGCAGATCCTCTTCGGCCTCTTCTTCATCATCGCCTCGGGCCTGCCGAAGCTGGTCGGCCAGCACGATGCCGTGCAGTCCTTCCGCGATATCGGCTGGGGCGAATGGTTCCGCTACTTCACCGGCGTGGTCGAGGTCTCCGGCGGCATCGGCCTGCTGGTGCCCCGCCTGAGCGGCCCGGCCGCCGCGGGCCTGTCCATCACCACGGTGCTGGCCGCCGCCACCCAGGTCTTCCTGCTGCACGATGCCGCCCTGGCCCCCTTCCCGCTGGTCCTGGCCGTGATGTTCGCCTGGATCGCCTACGAGCGCCGCGCTTCCTTCGCCACCTTCACCGCGCTCCTCAACCGCTGACTCTCTTGAATATTGCTTCGACACCCGATCCGCCCCCGAGGACACTCGGTGGCGGATCAGGCGCGTTCCGGTCACACCGGCATTGACGCTTCTCCGTCCCTCACCTCGCAGACGGGGCTTGTTCGCGAGGTGAGGCGACAACTGATTTCGTTAGGTCGGGGAACTCGCCGGGTACGACCGAAATTGTTTTGTTCCTCTACCGGCGGCCGCGTGCACGACTGACTACGACACCCAGGCCGGGCGCAAAAGTTGCGGGAAGGCGGAATGGCAAGATGGGGAGACGTGAGCGGCGACATTATCGATGAACTGACCTGGCGCGGATTGATCGCGCAGTCCACCGACCTGGACGCGCTGCGTGCGGATCTGGCGAAGGGGCCGATCACGCTCTACGCCGGCTTCGACCCGACTGCCGCGAGCCTGCACGCCGGGCACCTGGTTCCGCTGTTGGCGCTCAAGCGTTTTCAGCGCGCGGGCCACCGCCCCGTTGTTCTCGCGGGCGGCGCGACCGGCTTGATCGGCGATCCCCGTGACGTCGGCGAGCGCAGCATGAACTCCACCGACACCGTGGCCGAGTGGGCGGGCCGCATCCGTTCCCAGCTGGAGCGCTTCGTCGATCTCGACGATTCGCCCACCGGCGCGATCATTGCCAACAATATGGATTGGACCGGGCCGCTGAGCACGGTCTCCTTCCTGCGCGATATCGGCAAACACTTCTCGGTGAACGTCATGCTGGCCCGCGACACGGTCAAGCGCCGCCTGGAGAGCGACGGCATGTCCTACACCGAGTTCTCCTACATGCTGCTGCAGGCCAACGACTACCTGCAGTTGCGCCGCAATCACGGCTGCCGCCTGCAGGTCGGTGGTTCGGATCAGTGGGGCAACATCATCGCGGGCGTGGAGCTCAACCGGCGCGTCGACAGCGAGCATGTGCACGCCTTGACCGTGCCGCTCGTAACTTCCGCCGATGGCAAGAAGTTCGGCAAGTCCACCGGCGGCGGCAGTCTCTGGCTCGATCCCGAGATGACCAGCCCCTACGCCTGGTACCAGTACTTCGTGAATACGGCCGATGCCGATGTGGTCCGCTACCTGCGCTGGTTCACCTTCCTCTCGCGGGAGGAACTGGACGAGCTGGAGCAGGCCACCCTCGAGCGCCCGCACGCCCGGGAGGCGCAGCGCCGACTTGCCGCCGAGATGACGACCCTCGTGCACGGCGAGGAGAACACCCATTCCGTACAGCTGGCGAGTCAGGCACTGTTCGGTCGCGGTGAACTCCGCGACCTGAACGAGCCGACTATGGCGGCCGCGCTGACCGAAGCCGCAGTCGACGGCAAGGTCGCGGAGTCCACCAGTACTTCGACGATCGTGGACCTGCTGGTGGCCACCGGACTCTCCGACAGCCGCGGCGCAGCGCGTCGTGCTGTCAATGAGGGTGGCGCGGCTGTGAACAACGAACGCGTCTCGGATCTGGAATGGACTCCGTCCGACGCCGACTACCTGCACGGCCGTTGGTTGGTATTGCGTCGCGGCAAGAAGAACTTCGCCGGCGTCCGCCGGGCCGATTAGAGCCGATCGACATGACCTGGGTCACATTCCGGTGGACCAGGTCGGCGAAAGGTCCGGATCGCGCCCTCGCGACCTGCGACAATGGGACCCTGACCAGGCGATTTGACGTGGCGTTTCCCGCCACGTAACTTATTCCAGGTCAGAGCGACACGGACACCGACCGGGAGCCAAACGCCCAGCTCAGAGGCTGGAAATGCGGACCCGGACACGAGGTTGTACGAGGAGCGCCTGACCAAACAGGTAAAGCCCATCTGAACCCGAGCTTGACTCGTTGGAACAGAGAAGCTAGGCTGGAAAAGTTGCCTCACTGGAGGGTCGTTAAATCGGCCGGATGGTGTGTGCGCCTGTTCTTTGAGAACTCAATAGTGTGTCGATGAATGTCAGTGCCAATTATTTAATTGGTTCCGGCTTCTCATACCCCCCGGTTGAGAGGTCGGACATTTAGTCAGCAAATGCTTTTTTGCTGGCGTTTTGTTTTGCCATGGTTTTCGGACTCTGGTTAATTCTTCTGATTACACCTTCGGGTGTGGTTGAGAGTCTTCAACGGAGAGTTTGATCCTGGCTCAGGACGAAC
>NZ_JAODNK010000222.1 GCF_025465275.1 Nocardia sp.
AGGAGCCGGTGGCGTTGGGGTTGTCGATGGTGAAGCCCTGCTTCTCGATGGTGTCGACGAAGTCGATCGAGGCGCCCTGGATGTAGGGGGCGCTCATGCGGTCGACCGCGAGCTTGACGCCGCTGAACTCGACAACCAGGTCACCGTCGAGGGAGCGGTCGTCGAAGAAGAGCTGGTAGCGCAGACCGGCACAGCCACCCGGCTGTACAGCGATCCGCAGCGCCAGGTCGTCGCGGCCCTCCTGATCCAGCAGTGCCTTCGCCTTGACGGCGGCGGCGTCCGTCAGAGTCGCACCATGAGTGGTGGTCTCGTTCTGCACAGTCATGAACTCTCCTAATGGACCTGTTTTCACCCCGTGAGAGGCACACGGCACGTGGCTTGCAACGCCACCTGGCAGGCGACTATTCCCAATCTTACGCGGCGGCCGATCCTGCGTCAGTCCAGGGATTGAGCGGCCTGGCTGCCGAAACGGGCGGACCAGGTTTTTCCGGCGGGCATGCCATCGAATAGCCTGGTCGGCGTGAAGTTCCTCCGCCGTGGCGAGTCCAGCCCTACCTCCGACACCTCCACCGTCGATGCCGGTGCCGCGGCGACGATCGCGGACCGCTCCCCGACCGCCGCTAAAGGGCGGCCTACGCCCAAGCGGCGCGAGGCCGAAGGCCGCCGTCGCGGGCCGGTAGCACCGGCGCCGCTGACCTCGAAAGAGGCGCGCGCCCGGCGTAAGTCGCTGCGCGGTTCCCGTGCCGAGCGCAAGGTGGATTCGGCCGAGCGCAAGGCCACCGTGCAGGATCGGCGCGCCCGTATGCTCGCCGGCGAGGAGCAGTTCCTGCTCCCGCGTGACAAGGGTCCGGTGAAGGGATACGTGCGTGACATCGTCGATGCGCGCCGCAATCTGCTCGGTTTGTTCATGCCCCTTGCACTCGTTTTGATCCTGAGCATGATTCTGTCGCCGGCGCTGCAGGCGATCGTCACGCTCGCCATGCTGGTGATGATGCTGTTCATGATCATCGAAGGTGTGATTCTCGGGCGCATCGTGCATAAGCGGGTGCTGGAGCGCTTCCCGGATTCGACGGATTCGAAGTTCTCGCTCGGCTGGTACGCGTTTGTGCGCGCCTCGCAGATTCGCCGGATGCGTGCGCCGAAGCCGCGGGTCACTGCGGGTGCCAGCATCTGAGAGCACTTCGAAGGCAATGAGTGAGGCCGCCCACGATGGGCGGCCTCAGTCATTGGTGGGGTCTTGACCCGCACATTCACATCGCGGCGTCTCAGCCATGCTCGCGCACACCGGCGATGGCGCGGAGTTCCATCGCGGAACGGGCGTAGTCACGATCGGTGATGCCGGTGGATCCGACCATCTCCCAATGGGATTCGCGGTGGAACGGTACGGCTCGCCCGGCTGCGGCCAGGAGGGCGAAGAATCGGGTGAACATGGCTGCTGCCTTGGACTCGGTGGTCGCGCCGCGGGAGATATCTACGGTCGCGGAGGTGATGGTGGTCATTTGCATGCCTCGCTGTCGTCTGAATCGGTGGTGTCCCAGGCCATGGCGCCGTAGGTGAGATAGCCGAGGACCGTCATTGCGGATCCGGCTGCGGCGATTGCGGTGAGGGCTTGCATGGCAGTAAGTTTTCTCTAGTTCAGTTACTGCCAACAGTGGCGGTTCTGACATTGTCCGCAAAGATTCAGCCAGGTAGGGTGAGGCCATGCTTTCGAAGGTCGCGGTCGTACTCAACGAGCGGCTCGCCATGTTCGAATTCGGCGTGGTCTGCGAGGTTTTCGGGCTGGATCGGACAGCCGACGGGCTGCCCGAATTCGACTTCAAGGTCTGCGGAGCCGAGCCGGGGAAGCCGCTCAACACCAGTTCGCCGGGTATTCAGGTGACGCCGCAGTTCGCGCTCGACGAATTGCTGGACGCGGATCTGGTGGCGGTTCCGGCGTTCCCGTTCTCGACAGCGAATCTGCTCGACGCGCGGGTGGTGGATGCCGTCCGGGAGGCCTCGCGGCGTGGTGCGACGGTATTGACCGTCTGCTCCGGCGCGTTTCTGGCGGGCGAGGCCGGGCTGCTGGACGGGCGGCGGTGCACCACGCATTGGCGGTATGTCGATCAACTCGCGCAACGGTTTCCGCTGGCCACCGTCGATCCGGATGTGCTGTTCGTGGACGAGGGCAATCTGATCACCAGCGCCGGCACGGCCGCCGGGATCGATGCCTGCCTGCATCTGGTGCGGCGAGAGCTCGGCAGTTCGGTGGCCAATGCCATTGCGCGCCGCATGGTGGTGCCGCCGCAGCGGGACGGCGGGCAGCGGCAGTTCATCGAGCGTCCGGTTGTGGAGTGCAGCACCGACAGCCTCAGTGAGACGCTGCACTGGATGGATGAGCACCTCGACCTGCCGCACACCGTCGAATCGCTCTCGGCCCGCACCAATATGTCCACCCGCACCTTCGCCCGCCGCTTCGCGGACGAAACCGGCACCACCCCGGTGAAATGGTTGACCGGGCAGCGGATTCTGCTCGCAAAACAGCTCCTCGAAGACACCGACCTGGATCTGGAATCCCTCGCGAACCGCTGCGGATTCGGTTCCGGAGCCCTGCTGCGCCACCACTTCCAGCGGGTTGTCGGCATCGCCCCCGTCGAATACCGCCGCCGGTTCGGCGCCCGCGCCTCGTAAGGAATCGGCGGACAGTCGTGCCTAGTCGGCCGGGGAGTGCGTGCTGTTGATACCGTGCTGACGTGTCGCACAGTGCTCAATCAACCGATCGACCGCTTCGGACGCTGGTGCTCGGTGGAGCCCGGTCCGGTAAG
>NZ_JAODNK010000240.1 GCF_025465275.1 Nocardia sp.
ATGTCGCAGAAGTCGCCGTTTGCGGGGGTGATGAGGTAGCCGGCCAGGAAGATGGTGGGGCCGAGGAGCATTGAGCCGAAGATATAGAGAAGCGCTGCTGGGATCGGGCGGACCTTGATCATGACGGCTCACGATAGTTCGCGATCGTGGGGGCTCCGTGGGTGTTGTGTGTAGATGCTGTGGGTGGACGGATCCAGGGCGAGAGCCCCCGATTCCAACCCGTGCTCCGTCAATGCATGTCGGCCTCAGCGGGTCTGACGGGCTGGGGTTAGTTCCGTGATCAGGCGCGCATGAGGTTGCGCGATCGTCCGGGGATATGTCAGAAAGGGGGAGCGTCGTTGTCGGAGACTCGATGTCCTGCATGGACTTCGAGGTTGGGCCCGACAAGGACCGGTTCGCCCGGACTGGAATTGCTGTGGCGTCGAGAGATTGCGCGGCGTCGCTCGCCGGGCGGGACGTAGACGTGGATCAGTTCGATGAGTGTGTTGGTCGCCGGGCCAGGGTTGACGAGTGGGGTCACCGGGTCAGGCTGGGGAATACTGCCGGCGGTTGGCGGGATGGCGAGGTGGGGGAACAAGAATCTCGCCCCTTCAGGAGTGGTGGTGATGGAACCGCCGGTGGGCGTGCGCCATTCGATCCGTCGGTCCGGGTGGTGAATGACTGTCCAGCCGTTGCGGTCGTTGTCGGCCAAGGTCTTGAGGCGGTGATGGCGGCGGCAGCGAGCACCGAGATTCTCTTCGGTCGTAGCGCCGCCCGAGGCCGGGGCATGATGATCGAACCGCTGCTGGTGGTCCAGATCCGAAGCGGCAGCGGGGACCTGGCAGCCGGGAGCGCGGCAGGTGCCGGCGAGCGCACGCACCCGCGCCGCCAAAGGAAGACCAGGCCGATACCGTTGCGCCGCAGCATTATCCGCCGAGTCCGTGCCCGGTGTCGTCACTGTCGCGCCTGAATTTTCACCTACTGCTGAAGCTGCGCCTGCCTGGGACGGCGTATTGCCGGTGGTGTTTTCGTGGAGGATCTGGAAGGTGGCATGGCGGGCGAGGGTTCGGGCCAGGTCGGCATCGATCGCGCCGAAACCCGCGAGCAGGGCGGGGTTGTCGGCCAGGCCGGCGAGTGACTGGGCGGAGACGCCGACTTGGATAAGGGCGCGGCGGGGCTCGTGGACGGGAGTATCGGAGCGGGGGCAGTCGGGGTGGGTGCACTGGCAGGACAGGTGGCCGGTACCGTCAGCGAGAGCAACCAGTGCATCCGCGCGGCGCTGGTTCATCGTGCGTGGGTCGCGGCCGCAGCATTGGGTGATCGCCATTTCTCGGAGCCGCTCGTACAGGGTGCGACCGCCTGCGGCAGAGAGCACGCCGTCGAGGATGGTGGTGCCATTGTCGGCGGCTTGCACGCTCACGTAGCGCTCGGCTTCGGCTTCCTTGCGACGTCGGGCTTGGCCGGCGGGGTCGATTTCCAGGAGCCACTTGCGGATTGCCCGTTTCACCTGGCCCGGGTCGCGGGACTGGGCGTAGTCGACGATGCGGGGTTCGAGGGCTGTGACCAGTGCGTCGGGCGCGTTGATGAGGGTGTCGTGGATGGCGCGGACTCGCCCCAGATCCAAGCGACCCTGGGTGAATGCTTCCTGAGTCAGGGGCAACCGATCATCCAGGTCGAGGCCCAGGGCGATCTGCCCGTCCGCAAGGCGTTGCGACACATGCAAATTCATAGCGATCTCAGTGGCGGTGGACTCGCCAGCGTAGAGCGCCGCGACCCCGAATTCGAGCTGCTGAGAACGGCGCAACCGGTACAGCTGCGTAGTCAATGCGACCTCTTCGGCCTGAGCCATCGCGACCGCGGAGTGCACTGCCTGCAACCGCTCCACCAGCTCGTAGCTGGTGAGCTCCTCAGCAGTGCATTCGCTCATACGTTCGATACTATTCGCCGACCGTGCGACACGACAGCCCGTGCACGCGAAACGCTAAGCGAATCTTCCGCAATCACCCGGCGGTCGATCGCGCCCCGGCAGTGGCTTGGCTCCCTTGAGGCCCCCGGTCACTGCCTGACCTAGACGCGGCGAATGCGAGCCAGCCAAGCGGCGAGGTCGACCCGGCCGTTGTGCTGCTCCAGGTGTACGGCCGCCTCGGCGACCGAGCCGGTGACGCGGCCGCGATAGCGCGCAGGGCGCAGGTCCTCCAATTCCCATCCCTCGCCGAAGGATTCGCGAATCACGGCATCACTGATGCGTGGCCCGAACCCCGGCTCGCTGTCCGACAGGGCCAGTACGTGTACGAGCCCGCCTGGGCGGCATACGGCGTGCAGGCTGCGCACATACTCGGCTCGGACATCGGGATCGGTCCCGAAGATGTGGAAGAGCGCGCTGTCCACGATGGTGTCGAACGCGGGCGCGCCATCATCCGCCAGCGCCGTCGCCTCACTCAGCCGCAGCGCATCCGCGACATCGAAACGAGCCTGCGGCACACCCTGTTCCGCCGCATTCCGCCGAGCCCATGCCACCGCATTCGGTGCCAGATCAACGCCTCGCACGTCATATCCCAAGCGTGTCAACAGGATCGTGTGCTCCCCGGCCCCCGCTCCCGGGTCGAGCACCCGCCCGCGAATCCACCCGGCCCGCTCCAATTCGACGATCGCGGGCTGCGGTTCCCCGATCACCCACGGTGCGGTGTCGCTGTCGTAGACGGAATCCCAGAATTCAGCAGATCGAGTCATACATCCACTGTGACCCCTCAACCACGGTTGAGGTCAACCTTCGGGATTGACCGGTTCCGCATCGATGAGGTAGGCGAAGGCTTGCTGCTGCGGTTCAGGCGACCGGCTGGTTGCGGATGACGATCATGCGCACGATTTTGCCGTCGCGGACGGTGAAGTAGTTGGTCAGGATCAGGTCGTCGGGCAGGCCGGTCTTGTCGTACTCGCCGTCGTAGCGTGCCCGCACGATCGTGTCACCGTAGTGGTCGAGGATCTCGGTCACTTCCAGGGTGACCTTGTCCCCGACCATCTCCCGAACGACCCACTCGCGGATAGCGTCGATACCCCAGAACTCCCGGCGTGCGTCGTTGACCAAGGCATCCTCGGCGAAGGTCGACACAATGGCGTCGGCGTCGAAGGCATTCACGGCTTTGACGTGCTCGGACAGAACTCCGGTGAGGGTGGTGACGGTCATGGTGATCCTCCTTGGTCGGTGCCGCCCGGTCTAGCGGCCGTGGTGCTCACCCTCGCCCTTCCGGTAGGGGGAGGGTCAACACACAACGCCGCGGTTCGACCCTCCGGTAACCGGAGGAATGACACTGGGAGCATGAACGTGGGACTGACGGTCGGGGACTTCTCCCGGATGACGCACCTGAGCGTCAAGACGCTGCACCACTACCACCAGGTGGGCCTGCTGGAACCGGCCCAGATCGATTCCCGCAACGGTTACCGCTACTACTCGATCGATCAGATCCCCGCCGCACAGGTGATCCGCCGCCTGCGCGACCTGGACATGCCCATCCCCGATGTGAAAGCGGTACTCGCTGCGCCGGATTCGACAAGCCGCAACGCCTTGATCGCCGGACACCTGGATCGTCTCGAAACCGAACTGGCTCAGACCCGGGCAGCGGTCAGCTCCCTGCGCAACCTCCTCACGCACCCCCCGGCCCCGGCATCCGTCGAACACCGCACGGTCCCGGCGACTCCGGCCGTCGCCATCCGGCAAGTCATCGACCGGCACGACATCCTGGCCTGGTGGCAGAACGCGCTCGACGAACTCCACGCCACCGTCCGCACGGAGAACCTGACGCAGACCGGTCCCAGCGGCGGCCTGTTCACCAGCGGCCTCTATCAAAACGACCACGGAGAGGCCACCGTATTCATCCCCGTCCACAATGCCGTGCGCACCGTGGGCCGTGTCGAGCCCTTCCTGGTCCCACCGGCGGAACTGGCGATCATCACCCATCACGGCCCCCTCGCCGGCGTGGACATCACATACGGCGAACTCGGCTCCTACGCCACCCGCCACGAAATCAGCGTGGACGGACCACTACGCGAGTACTACCGCCGCGACGCCCACAACAGCGCTGACCCCGACACCTGGGAAACCGACATCGGCTGGCCCATCTTCCGCGCCGACAGGGACCACTGAGTCACATCGTCTACCTGCGAGCCGATGTCCATCCGGTACTTCGACGAAATCCCCACCGGCAGTCGCCCCTGACATCTCGGAGAAATCGGGTACTGCGCAGCACCCCGCCGCCTGTCTATCAGGAGGCTGACGGATTCTGGAGAATCTCCCTACGTCCGGATCTACGCTGCCGTGTCCCTGGAGTCGAACTCACCGGCGTGTACGCCTGCGACGAAGGCGTTCCACTCGGCTTGGGTGTAGCGCAGTGAGGTGCCGTGCATGTCGCGGACAGTTGTGCCTGCGCTATCGAGGCGGATCGAAGGCAGACAGTATTCGTGCGGGGTCGGATGCCTCCGCAACACATGGCCGAGGAAGACGACCCACCTGTCTACATCGACGGTGATCTCCGGCTGCACCACGGGATCTCCGGTGTATTTACTGTCGCGGATTCGCACATGGTCACCGTCGAATCGAACTTCCACGCAGGCGCCACCGTTGCTGCCGCTATAGGTGCTCTTGCGCCACCCGTTCTCGGCTGGCCCGGGGGTGGTATTCATCAATCTTTCGTCTCCTCAGCGGTTTTCAGGATCAGGTTGCGAGACTCCACCGGGCCGAGCGCGGCCGATTGCAACCTGTCCCACAACTGAGCGTACGCGCGGACAGCATCGGGTCGGTCGACGTAATCGGCGTCGGCGTAGCCGTCCAGATAGACGACGTCGGAGGTTGCGTCGTCGTCGAAGCGCAGCAGGATGAAGTGGGCCCAGGCGTCGCCGACGCTTTTCGCGTTGAAGGGCAGGATTTGCAAGGCGACGCGGGGCAACTGTGCGACTTCGGCGAGGTGTCGCAGTTGGTTTCGCATGATTTCGGCATCGCCGACCGTTCGGCGTAGGGCCGATTCGCTGAGGATCACACTGATTGTCTTGTGCCGTTGGGTGAGTACGGTCTGTCGTTCGAGACGAACTTCGATCAGCTTTTCGATCTCATCATCGGTGACCCGCGGTTGACCGCTGAGCAACATCGCGCGGACATAGGCCTCGGTCTGGAGGATGCCGGGGACGACTTCGTGTTGGTACCACTTGATTTCGCTGGCATCGGTTTCGAGGTCGATGTATCGGCGGAACCAGCCCGGGATGGATCGGTTCCCGCTCCATCTGCCGCGTTGCCTGCCTGCGCGGGCGAGTTCCTTCATGGACGCGGCGTCTTCGGCGGCGACTCCGTACAGGTTCAGCAGGATTCCGAGGTCGGTCAGCTTGATGCCGCTCTGTCCGATCTCCAAGCGGCTGATCTTGCTGGCCGCTGAGTCGATTGCCTTGGCGGCTTCGTCCTGGGTCTTTCCGGCGGCCTCGCGCGCGGTTTTGAGGGCGAGCCCAAGTCGGCGTCGCTGGATCGTTGGGGTCGTCATCGCGGTTGTTCCTCCGCCCGGTCATCGATCGGTGCTGTCTGAGTTATCAGAGCAGGTCCCGAACTTTCAAGAGCAACAACAGAATACATTCCTGAAATAGAAGTCCAGTTGTATTCTTGTTTTGCAAGCCCAAAATAGAAGTCTATTTCTGAGGTGAGCGGTCATGGAGCTACTTCCTGCCAAGAGCCTGATTCTTGCCGCGTGCCGCGGCGACGTTCGGGACAACCATCCAGTCTTGCGCTGGGCCAGTGATCTATCCGATCTACACCAGCAGTTGCTGAGTACCAGCGGGTCGATGCGTGACGAAATCGACTGTTGGCGAACCGAACTGATCGGCGACATCAACCTATGGGTCGCTCAGCAGCTGCCGCCATCGCTGGGTTGTGCCCGCCTGCACACCGAGAGCCTCGGCGCAGTGATCGATCGGCTCGCCAAGTTCACGGCCTGTGCATTCGCGGAGCTTTCCGGCACCGGCGAATGGGAGCTACGGGAGGCGTGGGAACGGTTGGCGGAGTTGGCTGTTGGCTACGAGGACCTCACAGAAGAAGTGTCGACCGGACGACGCCGGCTGCCCAACAGGCACTGAGCATGCCTGCATCGAAAACGCGGTGCACCGCAGGTGACCCGAACTAGTAGGAGGTCGTGATGGTTGCGGTTCTGTGGCCCTTT
>NZ_JAODNK010000053.1 GCF_025465275.1 Nocardia sp.
TTCACATCGAGCTCGCCGATCACCTGCGCCAGCAGTTCCCGATTGGAACCCTTACCGAAGGCGGCATCCAGATCCACCAGATGCACCCACTCGGCCCCGTCGTGCTGCCAAGCCAGAGCGGCCTCGCGCGG
The DNA here is from genome assembly GCF_025465275.1 of Nocardia sp. GTDB lineage: Bacteria > Actinomycetota > Actinomycetes > Mycobacteriales > Mycobacteriaceae > Nocardia. The sequence continues at coordinate 132 of NZ_JAODNK010000053.1, forward strand.
CGACCCGTAACTGGTTTCGCTGCCCGCCTCCCCCTGAACCAGGCGCACGGCCTCCCCATTGGCGACATCGACTGCAGGTAGCAGCACAAGACTCACGGGAGCATCCTAGTGGTTACCAACCCGTGCTCCGCCGTCGGCCTGGGCAATTCGGGCAGTGCGCTCACTTGCGGGCGTGCCGTTCCAGGATGCGGGTGAGGGTCAGGACGAGGTTGGCGCGTTCGGCGGCGGAGAAGCCGGGCAGGAGTTCGGATTGTGCGGCTTCGAGGCGGACGTCTAGGTCGTGCAGGTGGGTTCGTCCGGCGGGGGTGAGGGTGAGGGTGTTGCGGCGGCGGTCGGCCGGGTCGGGGGTGCGGTTGAGGAAGCCGCGGGCGACCAGGTCGTTGACGGCGGCCACCACGTCACTGCGGTCGATCCCGGTGCGGCGGCCGACCTCGGCTTGGCTGAGCGGTCCGGCCTCGTCGAGGGTGGCGAGCAGAGCGTAGTGGTAGCGCCGAGAACCGGTGTCGGCCAAGGCTTTCTCGGTGGCGCGGTTGGCGATGATGGCCACCTGGCCGACCAGGCGGGTGGGCAGGGCTCGCAGTCTGCCGGAGGCTCCCTCGTGCGCGATGTCCATGGGAGCAATCTAGCAACACTTGTTGGTGGTACCTACAATCTGTTAGGTTGGTGCCACCAACGTTGGAGTGACCAATAATTCTCTTGAAAGGTGCTCCTGATGAGCAACATCCAGCTAGCGGAATTGATCGATCGCGCCGAGATCGGCGCCCTGGTCGACCGGCTCGGCCGCGTCCTCGACGAAGGCAGCTTCGACGAACTGGCCGCGATCTACACCACCGACGCGACCGCCAAGACACCCGGCGGGCGCGCCGACGGCCTCGCCGCCCTCATCGCACAGGCCACCCGAACCCACTCCCCCGGACGGCGGATTCAACACTTCATCAGCAGCGTGATCGTCGATCTGCACGGTGATACGGCGAGCGTGCGCGCCAATCTCATGGCGGTCTTCGCGCCCGGGCCGACACCGGAAACGCCCGTGACGCCACCGCTTTACACCCTCGGCGAGGTCTACCGGTTCGACGCGGTACGCACGGGCACCGGGTGGTTGTTCTCCCGAGTCGAAACCACTCCGGTGTGGGAGACGGGCACTCGGCCGGTGCTCAGCGCGGCGAAGTAGGCGAAACGACGAAACCCCCGCTCGCGGCGGGGGTTTCGGGGGGTCAGAGGGAGTCGACCCAGTTGCGCAGGAGTTGAGCTCCGGCGTCGCCGGACTTCTCCGGGTGGAACTGGGTGGCGCTCAGCGGGCCGTTTTCCACGGCCGCGAGGAACGGGACACCGTGTTCGGCCCAGGTCAGCTTGGCCGGGGCCAGGGTGCCGTGGTCGTCCAGGCCCCAGGTCTGGGCGGCGTAGGAGTGGACGAAGTAGAAACGGGTGTCTTCGTCCATGCCTGCGAACAGGACGCTGTCCTGCGGAGCCTTGACGGTGTTCCAGCCCATGTGCGGAAGCACGGGGGCGTCCAAACGCTCTACGGTGCCGGGCCATTCGGCGCAGCCCGCGGTCTCCACGCCGAATTCGACGCCGCGTTCGAACAGGATCTGCATGCCCACACAGATACCGAGAACCGGACGACCGCCCGCCAGGCGCTTGCCGATGATGCGATCGCCGCGGACGCCGAGCAGGCCGGACATGCAGGCGGCGTAGGCGCCCACGCCGGGGACCACGAGACCGTCTGCGTTCAAGGCGATTTCGGGATCGGCGGTCACGGTGACCTCCGCACCGGCGCGCACCAGGGCACGTTCCGCGGAATGCAGGTTGCCGGAGCCGTAATCCAGCAGCGCCAGCTTCTTGCTCATAGGGTCCCCTTGGTGGAGGGGATACCGGTGACGCGCGGGTCGAGTTCGACGGCGGCACGCAAAGCCCTTGCGACGGCCTTGAATTCGGCCTCGGTGATGTGGTGCTGGTCGCGGCCGTAGAGCACCCGCACATGCAGGGCGATGCGCGCGTTGAGCGCGATCGACTCGAAGACGTGCCGGTTCAGGACGGTCGAGTAGGACGCGCCGGGGCCCGCGGAGGGAATCACGGTGTGCAGCAGGTGTTCCGGTTCCCCGGTGTGCACGCAGTACGGGCGGCCGGAGACGTCGACGATCGCCTGAGCGAGGGTTTCGTCCATCGGGATGAAGGAGTCGCCGAAGCGGCGGATGCCCTTCTTGTCGCCGAGCGCCTGCGCGAGGGCCTGGCCGAGCACGATGGCGGTGTCCTCGACGGTGTGGTGGGCCTCGATCTCGATGTCGCCCTTGGCCGCAACGGTCAGATCGAAGCTGCCGTGCTGGCCGAATGCGGTGAGCATGTGGTCGTAGAACGGGACGCCGGTGGAGATGTCGGTCTTACCGGTGCCGTCGAGGTTCAGTTCGACCACGATGCTGGATTCACGAGTGGTGCGTTCCACCCGGGCGATTCGGTCCATGCTCGCTTCCGTATTCACTGGGAGGCTCGCCTCCGTACTCACAGGGCAACCACTTCGGTCGCAACAAGTTTCGCGCTGACGCGCAGGAATTCGTCGTTCTCGGCGGCCAGGCCGATGGTGGTGCGCAGGTATCCGGGGATACCGACATCGCGGATGAGCACGCCCTCGTCGAGGTAGTGCTGCCAGGCGCGCGGCGCGTCGGCGAAGCGGCCGAAGAGCACGAAGTTGGCGTCCGACGGGATGACGTCGTAGCCCAGCTCACCCAGCGCCGCCATCACCCGATCGCGCTGCGCCGCCAATTCCGCGACGCTGCCGAGGGTTTCGTCGGCATGCCGCAGTGCTGCCCGCGCCGCGGCCTGGGTGACCACGGACAGGTGATACGGCAACCGCACCAGCAGCATGGCGTCGATGACGGCAGGCGCCGCCGCGAGATACCCGAGCCGGCCGCCCGCGAAGGCGAAGGCCTTCGACATGGTCCGGCTGACAACGAGTTTCGCCGGGAACCGGTCGATCAGCGTGATGGCGCTGGGTGCGCTGGAGAACTCCCCGTACGCCTCGTCCACCACCACGATGCCGGGTGCGGCATCGAGAATCCGCTCCAGGTCGGCGATCGGAATGCTGTGCCCGGTCGGATTATTGGGGCTGGTCACGAACACCACATCGGGACGCTTTTCGGCGATCACCATGACGGCGTAGTCGATATCGAGGGAGAAGTCGCCGTTGCGCTTGGCCTCGACCCATTCGGTGTCGATGCCCTCGGAGATGATCGGGTGCATCGAGTACGATGGCACGAAACCCAGTGCGCTGCGGCCGGGTCCGCCGAAGGCCTGCAGCAGCTGCTGCAGGATCTCGTTGGAACCGTTGGCGGCCCACACGTTCGATACGTCCACCGCGACACCGGTCTGCCGGGTCAGGTAGGCGGCCAGCTCGGTGCGCAGGCCGACCGCATCGCGGTCCGGGTAGCGGTGCAGGTCGGCGGCGGCGGCGCGCACGGATTCGGCGACATCGTCGACCAGCGCCCTGCTCGGCGGGTGCGGGTTCTCGTTGGTATTGAGCTGTACCGGCACCGTCAATTGCGGTGCGCCGTAGGGACTCTTACCGCGCAGGTTCTCCCGCAGCGGTAGATCATCCAGCGAGACAGCGGATCCGGGGATGGTCACAGCACTCACCGCAGTTCTCCGAATCGCGCCTGCACGGCCTGCCCGTGTGCGGGCAGGTCCTCGGCGTTGGCCAGCGCGACCACGTGTGCGGCAACGTCTTTCAAGGCCGCCTCGGAGTAGTCGACGACGTGGATGCCGCGCAGGAAGGTCTGCACGCTCAAACCCGAGGAGTGCCGGGCGCAGCCGGCGGTCGGGAGCACGTGGTTGGAGCCCGCGCAGTAGTCGCCGAGGCTGACCGGCGACCAGGCGCCGACGAAAACCGCTCCGGCACTGCGCACTCGGGCGGCAACGGCGGAGGCGTCGGCGGTCTGGATCTCCAGGTGTTCGGCGGCGTAGGCATTCACCACGCGCAGACCTTGGTCGATAGTGTCGACGAGCACGGTGCCGGACTGCTTGCCGGACAGGGCTTCCGCCACTCGATCGTGGTGCTTGACGACCGCCATCTGCGCGGTCAGCGCCGCATCCACGGCGTCGGCGAGCTCGACGCTGTCGGTGACGAGCACGCTCGCGGCCAGCACATCGTGCTCGGCCTGCGAAATCAGATCGGCGGCCACGTGCACCGGATCGGCGGTGGCATCGGCCAGGATCGCGATCTCGGTGGGCCCGGCCTCGGCATCGATGCCGACCAGCCCGCGGCACAGCCGCTTGGCCGCGGTCACATAGATATTGCCCGGCCCGGTGATCATGTCGACCGGTTCCAGCTGAGCGCCATCGGTATCGGTGCCGCCGTAGGACAGCAGTGCGACCGCCTGCGCGCCGCCGACCGCCCACACCTCCTCGACACCGAGCAGCTTGGCGGCCGCCAGGATCGTCGGGTGCGGCAGTCCGTCGAACTGCGCCTGCGGCGGCGAGGCCACCACCAGCGAATCCACGCCCGCGGTCTGCGCGGGAACCACATTCATGACCACGCTCGACGGGTAGACGGCATTGCCGCCCGGCACATACAGGCCGACCCGCTCGACCGGCACCCAGCGTTCGGTGACGGTGCCGCCGGGCACCACCTGGGTGACCTTGTCGGTGCGCCGCTGATCGGCATGCACCTTGCGGGTGCGCTCGATGGCGACTTCGAGGGCAGCGCGTACCGCGGGGTCGAGTTCTTCGAGCGCTTTGTCCAGCTCGGCGGCAGGCACACGCACGGAGGCGGGCTGGACACCGTCGAACTTCTGGCTGAACTCCAGCGCGGCCTCGACGCCCCGATCGCGGATGGCCTCCACGACCGGCCGGACATGATGCAGCACCGAGTCCACGTCGACGCCTCCGCGCGGCAGTGCCGCACGCAGTTCACCAGCAGTGGGAGTACGTCCGCGCAAATCGACGCGGGCGAGCTCGATGCGGCTTGTCATAGCGCTCTGCAGTCCTTGTCTGTGCTGATCATCAAAGGGGTGCACCGGGCAGCCGAAACTGCCCGCGACCAGGTACCAGACTATCGGGTCGATGCCATCGCTTATCCGCCGCACCGCGCTGACCGGCAGGGCTGGGGAATCGGTGCAGCGGATTCGGCGGCTATTCGCTGCGTGTCGCGGGCAGCGCGGGCACGGCCTCCTCGGCATCGAACCGGCGATAGACCAGGTGTTGCTGTACAAACGTCCAGGCATTCTGGGTGACGAAGTACAGCAGAATGGCCACCGGCCACAGCGCGCCCGTGACCAAAGTGCCGAGCGGGAACGCCCACATCGACAGCGTATTCATCACCCGAACCTGAGCCGACTGGTCCGGGGCCGTCTCACGCTGGCGCGCCACCGAGAATCGGGCCGTGAAGTGGGTCGCGACCGTGGCGATGAGCAGCAGGGGAACCACCACCACGGCAACCGAACCGAACGCGCCGCCCGCATGGGACAGGCTCATCGACAGCGGTGCGCCGAACAGGCTCGCCGACAGGAACGACTGCACCTGCGCCGTCGAGAACACATAGTTGGCAACACCGGCGTGGAACGAATTCAGCACATGGAACAGGCCGACGAAGACCATGATCTGACCGATCATCGGCAGGAACCCGAGCAGCGGATTGAAGCCGTGCTGCTGCTGCAGCTTTCGCACCTCGACGGCCTGCTTCTCCTTGTCATCGGCGTGCTTGCGCTGGATCTCCTTCAGCTCCGGCCCGATCAGGGCCAGCTTGCGCTGGAATTGCAGCTGCGCCAGGAACGGGCGGATGAGCAATGCCCGCAGCGTCATGACCAGGAAGATGATGGCCAGCACCCAGGCCGGGCCGCTGGGGATGCCGAGAATCGATGCGAAGAGCGTGTGCCACAGCCACAGGACCGCGGACACGGGGTAGTAGATGAAATCGAGCATAAGTGTGGGACCTCACTGCGAGGCACCCGCGGAATGCCGCGGGTGGAGCGAATCGGGGCAGCGGAAGGTCTGATCGAGGGAGCCCGATCAGACCGCGAGGGCCCCCGGTGCGCGCGGGCGCGGACGCCCCGCGGCATCTGGATTGCTCTGTCGCAGAAAGGCTCCCCGGCGACGACGGCCCGCCGACTCCGGCGGACCCGCGCTCACGGTGACATGCAGCAGCGGCCCGCGAGCCGCCAGCATGGTGGCGGTCAGCGCGACCAGCGCGGCCGCGCCCAGCACCAGCAGCGAATTCGGCTCGGCCGAGGTCAAAAAGAGCACTGCCCATGCGGCAACAACAAGCGTGCACACCAGCACCACTGTCGTCCGAATCCGCATCATGCGCTCGACACTACCCATCGATCCGGCTTTCAGCGCTGCCGAGCGCCGGATCTGTGACCCGATCACCACATCCGGACAGCGGCTTCGTGGATGCCGAACGCGCTGACCGCGAGCACCTGCTTCGGCCCGCTCGGCAGAGCATTCGGCGACGCAGTCCGCGGCGGTCCGCAGCCTGGACAGCGGCCGGCCCGCGCCGAGACGACCGGGTGCCATCGGGCCTCCGCGGCAAGATCCCGCTCACGTCCTTGCCATGGTCACGGTCACGGGCATGCTCGACATCGCCTGTGCGACCGGGCCCCAGGTCCGGCCGCATTGACGAGCGGTCAGGTCACTCGGCGACGAGGCGGTTGATGGTGACGGGTTCGGCGAGAATCTCCTCGAACACCCCGGCGAGGTGCTGGAAGTGGGGTGCGAGGAAGTGCTCTTCGAGCACTTCGCCCGACTTCCACTCTTCGACGAGGACCATGTGGGCGGCGTCATTGGGATCCACGAAGGGCTGGTAGACCACGCAGCCGGGTTCGGCCAGCGTCGGCTCGATCATGGCCTCCAGCGCGGTGCGGAGTCGGTCCTCCTGGCCGGCCTTGACACGGATTTCGGCGACAACATGCAGCGTCATGAGAGTTCTCCTACTGATTCGATCGATGTTCGGCGATTGACCGTGGATGGAGCCCCGAAACTGCCGGGGCCCGCAGTTCTGCTGGGTCAGGGGCGGGCGGGGCCGGTGCCCGCGCCGGTGGTGACGATGGCCGTGGCGATTTCTTCGACATCGGCCGGGGTCAGCTCCAGGGTGAGAGCGCCTGTCCAGCCGTCGATTTGGGTGATGGTGCGCGCGCCGACGATGGCGGCGGTCACGCCGGGCCAGGAGTTGACCCAGGCGAGGGCCACTTCGGCGATGGAGACGCCGTGGCGGGCGGCAATGGGTCGCAGAGCGTCGACGAGCGCCAGGTTGGCTGGCAGTCCGATGGTGAAATCGGGGCTGTCGGAACGCCAGTCGTCGGCGGTCAACTTGCGGTCCGCGGTGAAGGCGCCCGTGAGCAGACCGGACTGGAGCGGCGAGTAGGCGATCACGCCGGTGGAATGTGCCTCGGCCCAAGCGATTTCCGGTGCCGCGGTGCGGTTGATGGCCGAGAACGGCGGCTGGATCACATCCACGTGGGCGACAGCCTCGGCGCGATTCAGTTCCGCCACATCATGATTGGACAGGCCGATGGCGCGAACCTTGCCCTCCTTCTTGAGGTCGGCCATGACCTGCCAGTACTCCTCCAGCGGAGTCGGCGCGGCCAGGCTCGCACCCTCACCGCCGTAGACGAAGACCGCGCCGGTATCCGGCCAGTGCACCTGGTAGAGGTCGATGTGCTCGACCTGCAGGCGGCGCAGCGACGCCTGCAATTCCGCCCGAATGGTTTCCGGCCGCATAATGCGGCGCGGCGGACCGGAGCGGTCATCGCCCTCCTCCCAGATCAGGCCGGTCTTGGTGAACAGGTACGGCCGGTCGGCCTCCGGCATATCGGCCAGCGCCTTGCCGACGAGCGTTTCGGCATGACCGAGCCCGTAGGCAGGAGCGGTATCGAGCCAATTGAGGCCGCGGTCAACCGCATGCCGCACAGCGGCAATCGATTCGGCGTCATCGGTAGCACCCCACGAGTACTGCCACCCGGAGCCGGCGATCACCCAGGTGCCGAAGCCGAGTGGGGTGATATCCATGCCCGTGTCACCGAAAGGACGAGTCTTGCGCCCACCCGTCGCCCGACCGCCGCCCCCCACGGAATCGCTGCGCGATGCTGAATTCATTCGAAACTCCCGTTCGAAACCACGTCGCGGCGAGCCGCGCTGCCGGATCGGTTCCGGCTGTGAGCACTACTTTCGTACGCCGCAAGCGGGCTGAACAGTGCGGCGCGAGCCTGGGCACGGCATGACCAGGCTGGCGGTGCGGCCGGTACCGCAGGGTGATCCGCGTGCAGCACCGTGGAGTGACGCGCAGCAGTGCCCGGCGCTCCTAGCGTCGGCGGAGTGAAGAGCAGCCCGCGCCTCGGAATCCTGTTGGCACTCACCGTCCTTGCCACCCTCACGGCCTGCACCTCGGCGAACGCGCCGAGCGCTGCGGCGCTGGAGTGGAAGTCCTGTCCGGGCAGCGGACCGGACCCTCGACAGGAATGCACGACCATTCAGGTGCCGCTGGACTACGACCGGCCCGACGGCGACCGAATCACCCTGGCCGTCTCCCGCATCCGCAGTGCGCATCCGGGGACCCGGCACGGCGCACTGCTGCTGGTTCCGGGCGGCCCCGGCAATACGGGCCTCGACCGGCCGACCCAGCTCGGCTCGAAACTTCCTGCCGCCGTGCGCGATACCTACGATCTGATCGGCTTCGACCCCCGCGGAATGGGGTCGAGCACCACGGCCGACTGCGGCATCGCACCCGATGACCTGGTCACCGAACGCTTCCGTGGCTGGCCACGCGGGGACGGCGACATCTCGGCGAATATCGGGGGGAGCCAGCGGATCGCGAAGGCGTGCAACGATAATGGCGGGGCGCTGGTGCGCAATATCAGCACCCGCACCGAGGCGCACGATATCGATCGCATTCGAGAAGCGCTGGGCGAGAATCGAATCTCCGCCTGGGGCGAGTCCTACGGAACCTACGCGACCTCGGTGTACGCGACACTGTTCCCGCAGCGCACCGATCGCATCCTGCTCGACAGCAGCGACGATCCGAATCCGGACCGGGTCGAGCGCGGCTGGAATGCCAATTACGCAATCGGTGTGGAGGATCGGTTCCCCGATTTCGCGAAGTGGGCGGCCGCCCCCGGCAATCCCGATCGCACCGCCGAGACGCCCGAGGCCGTGCGCAGCCGATTCCTCACGCTCGCAGCGAGACTCGACCAGAATCCGCTCCCCTGGCCGGGATCCGAACTGGGGCAGTTGACCGGCAATGGTCTGCGGCAACTACTGCTCGACGGCCTCTACAGCGATCAGGCATTCCCGGCGTTGGCACGGATGATCAAGGCGGCCGAGGCGTCGGCACCCCTGCCGGACGCGCAGCCCCTCCCGCCGGAGCAGATCGTCCAGCAGCGCACCGCGGTCGGAGTCGCTACCATCTGCAATGACTCCGCCTGGCCCACAGTAGTTTCCGACTACGCCGCCGCCGTCACCGCCAGCCGGGACGCACACCCGCTCACCGCCGGTATGCCGGAGAACCTGTCCCCCTGCACCTTCTGGCCGCTGCCGGTCGCACCCCGGACCGTGGTCACCGCCGACGGCCCGTCGAACATTCTGATGATCCAGAACCTGCGTGATCCGGCCACCCCGTACAGCGCCGCGCTGAACCTGCGTAATGCCTTCGGCGCCCGCGCCCGCATGGTCGCGGTCGACAGCGGCGGCCACGGCGTCTATCCCTCCCCGATCGGCTGCGCGAACGATGCCACCGAACGATTCCTCCGCGACGGCACCCGCCCCGACCAGGACCTCACCTGCCGATAAGCCCTCCGGCGCGAGCCTGGTCATGACACGACCAGGAATACCCCCGCCGGTTCCCGCGATACTGATCTCATGACTCTCGATCGGCGTGCCGAACTCGGCGAATTCCTGCGCTCCCGCCGTGCCCGGCTGCGGCCGGAGGAGGTCGGGCTGATCGATCACGGCGCCCGCCGCCGGGTCCCCGGCCTGCGGCGCGAGGAGCTGGCCATGCTGGCCGGCGTGAGCGTCGACCATTATGTCCGGCTCGAACAGGGCCGCACCCTGCACTTCTCGGAGTCGGTGCTGGACGCGGTGGCACGGGCGCTGCGCTTGAATCCGGTGGAGCGCGATCACCTCTACCGGCTGGCGCGGCCGTGGTCGGGTGAGGAGCCGCCCGCCGAACAGCAGGTGCGGCCGGGACTGCGGCGACTGCTCGACTCCGCGGGCGATATGCCCGCCTACGTCCTGGGCCGCGGCACCAATGTGCTGGCCTGGAATCGGCAGGCAGCCGCGCTCATCACCGATTTCTCCGCGCTGGCGCCGCGTGACCGCAATAAGGCCCGCATGGTCTTCCTGGACGAAGGCATGCGCGAGCTCTACGAGGACTGGCCCGGCAAAGCCGCCGATGTCGTGGCCTACCTGCGTCTCGACGCCGCCCGCAATCCGGGCGACACCGAGATCGCCGAACTGATCGACGAACTGCACCGGGCGGATCCGGAATTCCGCCGGCTGTGGAACAACCACGAACTCCGGGACAAGACCCACGGCCGGTACGTCTACCGCCACCCGGTCGTGGGCCGTGTCGACCTCAGCTTCGAAACCTTCCGCCTCCCCGACGATCCCGACCAGGCCCTGGTCGCCTACACCGTCGAAGCCGACTCCCCCAGCGCCACCGCACTGCAACTACTCGCCGGACTCGCCGCCGAATCCCAGCGCGTCTGACGCACGGAAAATACTGCGCTGCGGCAGTTTTCGCGCTACGCGCCGATGCGGCTACGAAGGTCGGGCACGCCATCACCCTCGAGATCATCGAGGGCGGCAGCGCGTCCCGCCATGGCCACTACGAGCGCTTCGCCGGGACCGCGGACCAGCGGGCCGGTCCCCCGCGACCAGTCGGCATCGGTGGCTTCCCAGCGCAAACCCTTCAGGAAACGGCCGGGCCGCACAAAGGGGTCCGGGTTGCTGAGCAGTACGACCAGGCGTTCGGCCGGGACCTTGCGTTCGCGGCCGAGCGGTCGGCGAATGTCCTGCTGGTGGATGAAGGTATCGGCGAGCGCCAGCTTCGGTGAGTAGCGGGCAAACCAGCCGCCGGGCTGAGCCAGCCGGTCCACCAGTTCCGCGGTGGGCAGCGGCTGGAACCGCGCGACGAGGGCCGCATTGAGCCGATCGACAGAGGGGTTCCGCAGGGCCGTCAGCAGATAATTGGGCAGGGAAACGGTATCGGTCTGCAAGTGGCAGACGACGTCGCGCACCCGCCACCCGGCGCACAGCGACGCCGCCTCCCATTCCTCGGCGGTCAGCGAACGGAGCAGTTCGACCAGCTCCCCGCGCTCTTCTGTGAGCATCTGGCGCACGTTCATATCGGAAGGCTAACCACCACAGGGGTTTAACAACAGCCCCAGATAACGACGTTGCACCGCACCGGATTTCCGGTGCGGCGCAATGCGTCGGGTACAGCGCAGGCTATCGGGTATCGCTGTCGATCTTCAAAGTGCCACCGCCGATGTCGATTACGCGCAGCGTCAGCGATTTGGTCTGGCCACCGGAGGTCAGGTTGGCCAGTGCGATGTCCACCGAACCATCGGCATTCGCACTGTCATTGCCCCGTGCTCCCGTAATGCTGGCGTATCGGGTGACGCGATTGTCCGTCCAGTAGGACTGAAACGACGACTGGCTGCCGTAGACCTGCTGGGCCGCCGGAGTCAGCTTGCTCCACGCATCGGCGAAGCTCATATTGACGAGCGAGTCATAGAACTTGTCTACCGTATCGGCGCCACCGCCCACGGTCGCCTGGCCGACGCTCTTGGTTTGCCCGAGAGTTCCTGCCGCTGCGCCCGTGGTCGTGGAAGTGGACACCTTCGATGCGCTGGTACTGCCCGAAGCCGTCCCCGGGCCATCCGAATTCGACGAACTCATAATGCCGAACACCACGGCCGCGACCACAACGACAGCCGCGACGACACCGGCCCACACCAGTTTGCCGCGACCCCGGGATTCGAGCTGGGGAGCGGGGTTGGAACGCGTGGGCGGACCCGCCGACACCGGATGCCGGGGCGGCGGAGTCTCGAGCAATTGCGCCTGGGCCATGGCCCCGGTCGGGATATCGGCATTGGCGGCCGAGCGGCGATCCATCTGCCGGGTGTTCCCGCGCTGCTGGGCGGTGCGGGGTGCACCGATCGGCTTCGACGGTGGCGGCGTGTTCCCATTCTGACGGCGGGCGGCCATGACGCGGGTGGCCTCGGCTTCGGGTCCGAGCTCCGCGAAGTCCGCCATGATGTCGCGGACCTCGGTCATGCTCGGCCGGTCCTCCGGCTCGAAGCTGAGCAGCGCCAGCAGCAGATCACTGAGCGGGCCGGCATTGCGCGGCTCGCTGATCTGGCCATTGGCCGCCGCGTACAGCAGTGCGAGCGGATTCGGGTTGGTGCCGTAGGGCGGTTCGCCCTCGAGCGCATGGAAGAGCGTGGCGCCCAGGGCGAAGACATCGGCGGCCGGGCTCGGCTCGGCGCCCCGCGCGACCTCGGGTGCGAGGTAGGCGGCGGTGCCGGAGATGAGTCCGGTGGCAGTGAGCGTGACGTCGCCCTTGGCCTTGGAGATGCCGAAGTCGGTGATCTTCACCGCCCCGTTGTCGCCGAGCAGGATATTGCCCGGCTTCACATCGCGATGCACGATGCCGACCCGGTGCGCGGCAATGAGCGCCGACGCGACCTGCTCACCGATGCGCGCTACCTGAGGCAGCGGCAGGGTGCCCTGTGAGGACAGCACCACCGCCAGACTCTGGGACGGCAGATACTCCATGACGAGGCATGGATCGCCCTCGTGCTCGGTAATGTCGAACACCACAATGGCATTCGGATGCTGAAAGCGTGCGGCATTGCGGGCCTCTCGGGCCGCGCGCTGACGCACGATGTCTTTGTCCGCCTCGGACAGACTGGGCTGGGTGATGATCTGCTTGACCGCCACCGAGCGTTCCAGCCGTTGGTCGACGGCTCGCCAGACGACGCCTGTGCCGCCGCTACCAATCCGTTCGACCAGGCGGTAATGCCCTGCGATCACTTGGCCGGTTTCGATGGCACTACTCCGAAATTCTCCGCGATGGTGACTGTGACGACGCGGTTGCCCGCGTGTTTCCCCGCATGAGTGTAGCGGGCCGCAGGCAGCACGCCGACGTCAGCGTGAGATATGAGCGAGATCTCGGTGAGATCTGGACCGCACTCAGGTGACGGCTGTGTGACAGGACACGTGAATATGCAGCTCAGAGTACTTCCATGACATGACAGCGAATTCTGTGCCACAGTGCCCGATCCCACCGCGTGGGAACAGATTTCAGCCGTTCCGTGTCGCCCCCACCTGATTTCGGGTCGCTTCGGGCGGATTTTTCGTCGCCGCCGGCCATTCGGCGCGAGTGAGCAGCGCCGCATCGGCATCGTCGAGTTCGATATCGAACACCTCGGCCAACACCTTGGGAAGCTCGGCGGCCTCGAGCTCACGAACCTCACCGGTGCCGTCCGGATAGGTCGTCGTCCACGTGGTGCCGTCGATCTGGTGATGTACCTCGGGCTGGAACCGCTGGATGAACGGGCGCGTGGTGAACGGCGATCGAGGCGAAGTGGAGACGAAGTGATTACCCACCGCGTAGTCGGCCCGATATTGCGGATTCGGACTGAACGTGTGCCGATCGATCCAGCCGTCGTGACCGAACTGATGCAGCGTCCACAGCTGCCCGCCGAGCGCGTCGGCACCCAGCTCGAGACGGTAACGCCAAGCGCCGAGCGAGATTTCACCACGATCGGGGGTGAGCTCGACAGGTTCGAGCGGCCCCGCACCGAAGCCCACATCGCAGAGCCAGGCCCGGTCGTCATCGGCCGGAGTGACACGCAGCAGCGCATGAGTGGCCGGGCGCAATCCCGCCGCACCCATCGTGACTCGCCCTGATATACCAGTGAATTCGAATCCGATCCGCTCCAGCGCGGCAGCGAAAAGCAGCACGTTCTCGTAGCAGTACCCACCGCGGCGACGCCGGATCAGCTTGTCCTGCAAGGTCTCCAGATCGAGCGGTATACCGCGACCGAGAATGATCTCCAGATTCTCGAACGGAATGGTCGTGGTGTGCGCCCGCACCAGCCCGCGCAGTGTCGCCAGCGTGGGCGTGCGCTCACCCGTGTATCCGATGCGCTCCAGGTACGCGTCCAGATCCAGCTCGTCGCCGCCCCATCGATAGGACGGGTCCACGGGTGCCGTCATCACTGCCTCCTGTCGGTCTCCTTCGTCTCGACCAACCGCGGTCGGCACGAACCTGTTCCCGGCGGTCTCAACTCTCCGCGCCGCCGGCGTCGCGAGACCCTCGCGACAGGTCGGGAACGCGGGCTCGAAGCCCAGCTCAGCCACGACCTTCGCATTCGACGGACGGATGGGCAGATCAGCATCCGAGAGCGGGTGAGCTGACGCACCACGGCGTCTGGGACGGAGTAGCGGAATCGTAGACAGGGTTGTCTGCGGAACCTAACCTTGGTTCATGATCGCGCTGCTGGATCGGTTGCGGCTGCTCACAATTCGAGAGTTCGCCACACATTGGGGCCGCACCGTGGCATCGGTGTTCGTAATGGCGGTGTCGGCCGCATTCCTGGTGGCGGTGATCGGCATTTCCGGATCGCTCACCGGGTCGGTCGCGCAGCTCGCCGCCGGACTGGCGGGTAATGCGGCCTTGGAAATCTCGGGCGTCAGCGATGCCGGGTTCCCGCAAGCCGTGCGAAACGATGTGGCCGCCGTACCCGGAGTGGCCGCGGCTGTTCCGATGCTGCGCGCGAGTGTCGGACCGCAGGACAATCAGCTGCTGGTGCTCGGAGTCGATGCCTCGAGCGCGGCGCTGGACAGCACTCTGAAGGACGCGGTCCAGGGCGACCAGCTCGGATCGCTGCTGAGTGTGCCGAACGGGGTACTGGCCGGTCCGTCCGCCGGGTACACAAAAGGCGATGTGGTGCACCTGGGTTCGGGGCAGGTCACCATTGCCTCGGTGCTCTCCGATGCGCAGCAGCAGCGATTGAACGGCGGCCACTACCTCATTGCCCCACTGCCGCTGGCTCAGCGAATCACCGGGCGCACCGGCGAATTGGATTCGGTGCTGATCGTCGCCGCACCCGGTATCGATGCGGCACAGCTGAATTCCGCGGTGACCGCGGCGGTGGCGGGACGGGCACTGGTCGGACCGCCGAGCCTGCGGGCGGCGCAGACCGGCAATGGCATTGTGATGCTGGAGTTCATTGCCGCCATGGGCGCGGGCATCGCCCTGGTGGTTTCGGCGTTCTTCATCTACAACACCATGAGCATGGCCCTGGCGGGGCGGCGGCCGGTCATCTCCATGCTGCGCGCCATCGGCGGGCGCAAGGGGACGATTGTGCGAGATGTACTGGTGGAGGCCGCGGCACTGGGTCTGCTCGGCGGTCTCCTCGGTTCCGGGCTGGGCGTGCTGGTCGGGCGCTATGCGATCGGGCTGTTGCCGGGTGCGTTCACACAGATGATGGAGGCGCGGCTGGAGTATCTGCTGCCCTGGTACGCGGTGCCGGCGGCGATCGCAGCGGCCGTCCTGACCAATGTGGCTGCCACCGCGGTGGCAGCACGGCAGATCTACCGGGTGTCACCGGTGGAGGCGCTCGCACCGGTCGGAGCCTCGCCCGCGGATGTGGTGTCGCGGCGACTGCGGATCTTCGCGGGCGTCGCGGCCGCCGTACTGGCGGTGGCCACGATGATCGTCATGCGCGCGCACCTCGGGCTCTTCGCCTCGGTCGCACTGGGTTTGGCGTTCGGCACCGAGATCGCACTGGCCTTCGCGCTGGCCGGGCCGATCGTCACTGTCGCCGGTGCGGCTGCCAGGCGACTGGGTTCGGCGGGTGTCCTGGCCGGAGTGAATATCGACCGCGCACCACGACGCGTGTGGGCGACGCTCATGACGGTGGCGATTGCCGTCGGCATGACCATCACCATTACCGGCGCGAATACGGATGTGGTGCGGTCGGCCCGCGATACCTTCGCCTCGCTCGCCGACAATGACGTCTGGGTGAGCGTCACTCCCGAGGATGCGGTGCCGACACCGCTCCTGCCCGCGGACATGGCCCAGCGGGTCGCGGCGGTGCCCGGAGTGGCGCGAGTTACCGAGGGACAGTTGGCATTCGCATCCTTCGCCGGGACCAAAGCCCTGCTCTACGGCGTCGACCAGGGCAGCAATTACGCCATGTACCGATCGCTGGATGACGATACCCAGCGGCGACTGCTGGCGGGAGAGGGTGTCGCGCTCTCGCGGGATCTGGCTCGCTCACTGCACGTTTCGGTTGGCGACGAGTTGACGGTGCAGACCCCGAGCGGCGAGAAGCGCACGCGGGTACTGGCTTCGGTGTCGTACTTCTCCGCGCTGTCCGGCACCGCGTCCATCAGCCTGACCCTCATGCGCGACTGGTTCGAGCGGCCGGGCGCCAGCACCCTGCAGATCGACGGGGTACCCGGCACCGATCGCAACCAATTGGCCACGGCGATCAGGGAAGTCACGCCACCTGATATGCACGTCTACACCGGACCGGCCGCACTCGACGGCATCAGCAAGGCCATGCAGCAGGGGCTGGTGCTGTCCCGCATCATGTTGGTCATCGTTGCCGTCATCGCCGCCATGGCGCTGCTCAATACCCTGACTCTCGCGCTCCTGGAACGCCGTCGGGAGCTGGGCATCTTGCGCGCGGTGGGTTCCAGCCGCCGTTTCGCCCTGCGCATGGTGCTGGCGGAGGCGGCGGGTATCGGCATCGCCGGCGCGGCACTGGGCGTGCTCTTCGGACTCTCCGATCAATTCCTCTACTCGCGGCTGGCCGCCGATATGATGGGCATCGACGTCACCTTCCGGCCCGGGCCGCTGCTGGCCGTATTCACCGTCGCCGCACTGGCTTTGAGCCTGCTGGGCTCCATACCCCCGGCCTTGCGCGCCGCGCGCCTGAACATTGTCGACGCGGTCAGCGCCGACTAGATCTCCGATTCAGGAGGCGCACTTGGTGTTCGGCGGAGCAGGCGGTGCGGTATCGATGCCGTGCGCGATATCGATCAGGTAGTCGCTCGCCCCTTCGGGCTCGGTATCGAGCAGCAGTCGCTCGACCGCACAACCTGATTCGAAGAACACCGGGCCGAGGCCGTGCTCACCGGGCACTACCGCGCCGCTGAGATCGCGGCCACTGGCAATGGTGTACATGGTGACCGGCTTCCCGGTCGCCGTCAGGGCGGCGCGCATCTCCACGCTCGAGCTGTACGGGACCAGCGGATCCGCGGTGCCGTGCAGCAGAATGGCGCGGCGCACCGCGATTCGCCCCGCCAGCAGCGAGGGTGAACGCGCCGCGTACGCGGCCGCACACAGCACCGGCGTACAGCCGCCGGCATCACGTTCGATCTGCGGTCGCAGGTCCGGCCCCGCCCGGTCGGCCTCCAGCCAGGATACGAAATCGCTTGCCTGACCGAAGGTGTCGACCCAGTAGTCGTAGGTGCCGGGCGGCGCATAGGCGGCGGCGAGACCGCTGGTCAATCCGCCCTGGCTCCAGCCCCACAGCACGGTGCGCCCGATACCGGGATGCTCGCCGCGATACCACTGGGTGGCGGCCACGGTGTCCTGCCAGCCGGCCCACACATTCCATTCGCCGGTCCGCCACTGGCTGACGGCGGAACGCTGATCCATCGTCAGCAGCGGCGCCATGGTCTGCCGCGCGATGGAACTCATGTAGTCGGCGAAATCGGCAGCGCTACCGGCATGTCCGTGCACGGCGACGATCAGATCGCGCGGGTCGGTATCGCCCGGCGCATCCCGATACGGCTCGTACACCCGCCCGGTGGCCTGTTCGCCGTCGACCGTCAGCGTCACATCGTGTACCGCCACCCGTACGTTGTCCGCCGTTTCGGCAGAAACCGCGGGCGCCGCAACGATCATGGCCGCGAGTACACCGAGGACTGCGCCGTAGCTCCGATACCGACCTCGCATCGCCGAATCATGACACGCCGACGACGCTGTTCCGGGTACCCGCGACGGGTGTCCGGCGGATCAGTCGACAGCTGTGCTGTCGCCGAGCTTCCAGCTCCGGTCGAAGTACCCGGACACACGCCCCCGAACAGGCGGCCGGTGTCGTACCCAGCGGCTAGGATTCGCCCATGCGTTCGATGGATGCGGCCGAGCGGCGCGCTCGGCTGGGAGTACGGCATCGGCTGGCGGCCGCGGCGCGGACCGACGATGTGAACGAGGTGGTGCGGTCGCTGGTGGTGCTGCACGCCACCGATCCGGCGACGGTCTTCCTCTCGATCGGCGCGCGCGGGCGGGTCGGTGAGCCGGGGTATGTGGAGAAGGCGCTGTACGAGGATCGGACGCTGCTGCGCATGCTGGCCATGCGGCGCACCATGTTCGTCGCGCCCATCGAATTGGTGCCCGCACTACAGGCGTCCTGCGCGGACGCGCTGGCGCACAAGCAGCGCAAGCAGTACGCGAAGTACATCGAGCAGGCCGGCGCGGTCGACGGGGATGTCTCCGCCTGGCTCAGCGAGGTGGAGGCGGAAACGCACAACACGCTGCTGGCGCGGGGCAGCGCCACCGGCGCACAGCTCGGCAAGGAGGTGCCGCGGCTGCGCACCCAGGTGAATACCGCGCCCGGCAAGCCGTATGCCAAGCCGACCAGCATCACCAGCTGGGTGCTGCTGCTGCTCGGTGCGGAGGGCCGAATCGTGCGCGGCCGGCCCAATGGCAGTTGGAGCAGTAGTCAATACACCTGGGCGCCCATCGAATCCTGGCTGCCGGAAGGGATTCCGACCCTCTCGGCCGAAGCGGCGCGCGTGGAGCTGGTGCGAAAGTGGTTGCGGTCCTTCGGACCAGCACCCGTGAGCGATATCAAGTGGTGGACGGGGTGGACGCTGGGCGAGGTCCGCAAGACCCTCGCGCAGCTCGACACCGCCGAGGTGGATCTGGACGGTGTGACCGGTCTGGTGCTCGCCGACGATCTGGACCCGACACCGGCGCCCGAGCCGTGGGTCGCGCTGCTCCCGGCACTCGACCCGACGCCGATGGGCTGGCAGTCCCGCGAGTGGTACCTCGGCCCGCACTCCCCCATCCTGTTCGACACCAATGGCAATGTCGGCCCTACCGTGTGGTGGGACGGACGCATTGTCGGCGGCTGGGCGCAGCGGCCCGACGGTGAAATCGTCTGGCGCCTACTCGAAGACGTCGGTTCCGATGCCCAGGCGCTGATCGAGGCCGAGGCCGCGCGCCTCACCACCTGGTACGGCGATGTGCGGCCCATCCCCCGCTTCCGCACGCCGCTCGAACGCGAGCTCACGTCCTGACGGATGCCGGGGTGCTGCCGGTCGCGGTGCTGCCGGGTCGCCGGAAACTTCCCGGTCGCTACCTGTCGATCGACTGTTAAGGTCGGATCGATACATCAGCACAATCCGGGCACCGACGCGGGGTTTGCGAGTCCGGTAGATCATTTCGGAGTGTGTCATGGTTTTTCGCAGCCGCCTGGAGCAGGCCCCGCAGTGGCGGCAGCAGTTGCTCGCACAGCGAAATGAATTGCGCGGCAGCTCTTTCCGGGATGCCACCATGGGTATTTGCGCACTGATAGCCGCCGCGGACGGCGATATCGATCCGGCCGATCGCACCCGGGTCGCGCAGCTCATCGGCACGGACACTGTGCTGCAGCACTTTCCCACCGATGAGCTGCGAAATCTCTTCGAGGACAACTGCACTCGCATCACCTTGGATCCGGCCTTCGGCCGCGCCTATGTGATGGCGCAGATCGCCGAGGCCACCGGAAATGCCGTCGAAGCCCGTGCCGCAGTGCAATTGGGAATCATGATCGGCAAGGTCGACGGCGACCTCGATGCGCAGGAAATCGCCGCCGTCCGGGATGCCTGCCGAGCCCTGCGCCTGGACCCGGTGGAGTTCGGCTTGTAAAGCCTGCTGGATACCGCTGGACATTCGCCAGCCAGATACCGCACGCTTGCTGCGTTTGGATTCCCACCGCGAGGAGTGCAATCTGCATGGCGATTCAAGGGTTCCTGAATATCTTCTTCGACACCGTTGCCCCGAACAGAGGCTGGCGGTACTGCGGGATGTGCGAAGGCCGAGGTGATTACGGGCTGGTGAACGGCTCGGTCAACTGGTGCTCGGTCTGCGGCGGTACCGGCTGGATCGCCGAGGCGCCCACCTTCCGCCGCTGAGCCGCCGCACATATCGCCGAGCCGCCTCACATATCCAGGGCCGCCTCACATATCCAGGCCCAGGTCCAGTACCCGGACCGAGTGGGTGAGTGCGCCGACCGCGAGGTAGTCCACGCCGGTCCCCGCGTAATTCGCCGCGTCCTCCAGCGAAAGTCCGCCCGAGGATTCGAGTTTCGTCTGCGGCGAGCGGTCGTTGCGGCGCTGCACGGCGGCCTGGGTGGCCCACAACGGGAAGTTGTCCAGCAGCACCAGCTGCACGTCCTCGGCGAGCACGGCATCGAGCTGTTCGAGGCTGTCCACCTCGATCTCGCACTCGATATCCGGGTTCAGTTCGCGGACCGCACGCAGGGCATTGACAACCGATCCGGCGGCCACCACATGGTTGTCCTTGATGAGCGCCGCATCGCCCAGCCCCATGCGGTGGTTGACACCACCGCCGGTGCGGACCGCGTACTTCTGCAAAGCGCGCAAACCGGGCAGGGTCTTACGGCTGTCCCGAATGCGGCACCCGGTGCCGGCGACCGCATCCACCCAGGCCGAAGTCGCGCTGGCGATTCCGGACAAATGGCACACGAGATTCAGCATGGTGCGTTCGGCGGTGAGCAGGCCGCGCGTCGGCGCGAGCAGGCTCAGCACGGTGTCGCCCGGCTGCACCCGGGTACCGTCGGCGACCCGGTCGGTGACCTCGTACGCGCCCGCGCCGATCACCTCGTCGAGTACCAGCAGGCCGACATCGAGTCCGGCCACGGTGCCGGGCTGGCGGGACACCATGGCCGCCTTGGCCACCGCGTCCGCGGGAACCGTTGCGGCCGTGGTGATATCGGGGCCGTAGCGCAGATCCTCATCGAGAGCCCTGCGGATGAGCGCGATCACTTCGTCGCGATCGAGTCCGGCGTCGAGAGTCATCGGTACACTCCTTCTTTCGTGCGGTGCCACGACGGCGTCGTTTCGGAGCCGTCGGTCACCAATTTCGGACGACCGTCCGGGCCCAAACGCACTGCCGTGCTGCGGCGCAGCTCGTCGCGCGGGTCCGGATAGTCGGAACGGGTGTGGCAGCCCCGGCTTTCGGTGCGGGCGGAGGCTGTCAGCAGCAGCGCGCGTGCGGTCAGCGTGAGCGCGGAGTCTTCGAGATCCTGGATGATCGCGGCGGCCGAATTCCCCTGCACCGCCTCGCTGGTCTCGTCGGCCTCGCCGCCGGACAGCATGCCCACCAGCCGCAACACCGCACCGCGCAGGCCGTCACCGTCGCGGACGACCGCGGCGTGCTCGGTCATCAACTCCTGCAACAGCTTCCGATCCGCCCGAGGCAGCGCCGTCACGCCCGCGAAGTGCGCTCCGGCGTCGATGCGCGCGGCCGCGCCCAGCCGTTCGACCGCCGCCGCGCCGGCGCGCTCGCCGACCACGAGGCCCTCGAGCAGGCTGTTGGAGGCGAGCCGGTTGGCCCCGTGCAGACCGGTGCGGGCCACCTCACCGGCGGCGTACAGGCCGGGAACGATGGTGCGCCCGTAGGTATCGGTGACAACGCCACCGCACTGGAAGTGCGCGGCGGGCGCGACCGGAATGAGATCGGTGCTCGGTTCGATCCCCGCGGCCCGGCAGGACGCGGTAATGGTCGGGAACCGCTGCTCGAACCCGTCGAGCGCCCTGGCGTCGAGGTAGACGCGGTCAGTGCCGAGCGCACGCATGCGGGCCTCGATGGCGCGCGACACCACATCGCGCGGCGCGAGATCACCACGCGGATGCACACCCGCGGTCACCGAATCCCCTTGGGAATCCACCAGAACCGCGCCCTCGCCGCGCACCGCCTCACTGATGAGCGGCCGCCGACCCAGCCCACCTGGCGTGAACAGCACGGTGGGATGGAACTGCAGGAACTCCAGATCCGAGACCATGGCCCCGGCCCGCAGCGCCAGCGCGATGCCGTCGGCGGTGGCTCCCGGCGGATTGGTGCTGCACGCGTACAACTGTCCGAGCCCGCCGGTGGCCAGCAGGACGGCGGGCGCATGCACGATCCCGAATCCCTTGTCGGATACGGCGATCACACCGCGCACCCCGTCGGGACCGGTCACGATCTCGACAGCGGCGGCCCCGAACAACACCGGCAGTCCGGCCGTGTTCAAGGCCCGCTGCACCTCGGCTCCGGTGGCATCACCACCGGCGTGAATGATCCGCCGAGTGCTGTGCCCACCTTCCCGGGTCCGCGAAACCTCGCCGTCCCGGCCGAGATCGAATACCGCACCCAGATCGGTCAGCGCCGCAACCGCGTCCACGCCGCCCTCGACAATGCAGCGCACCGCCTCCGGCTCACACAGCCCGGCCCCGGCGACCACGGTGTCGTGCACATGGGATTCCACCGAATCCCCGTGCGGCGCAACCACGGCGATACCGCCCTGCGCATACTGCGTAGAGGTGTCGGTGGCTCCGCCCTTGCTCAAGGTCAGCACTCGAAGCCCCCGCAGCGAGGCGGTGCGGGCCGCGGTCAAACCCGCGACACCGCCGCCCACCACCACGAGATCCGCTTCGGTCTCCCACGCGATGGAAATACTCACGGCTGTCACCCTTTCCGGCGAATGCCCGAGCCCGCTGCTATTCCGCGCCGCCGGGGTTGCCGATTTCGATCATGCGCTGGACCGAATTGCGGGCCAGAGCAGCGGTTTCGAGATCGACGTGCACCTCGTCGCGGTTTTCCACCAGGCAGCGGAGCAGGGCGGCCGGGGTGATCATCTTCATGTACTGGCAGGAGGCGCGATCATTCACGGCCTGGAAGTCGATGCCGGGGGCTGCTTTTCGCAGCTGGTGCAGCATGCCGATCTCGGTCGCCACCAACACCTGCTTCGACTTCGCGGCTTTCGCGGCGTCGATCATGCCGCCGGTCGACAGGATGTGCACCCGGTCGGCCGGGAACTCGCCCGCGCCCGCGAGGTACAGCGCCGAAGTGGCGCAACCGCATTCGGGGTGCACGAAGAGTTCGGCGTCCGGGTGGGTGCGGGCTTGCTCATTGAGCTCATCGCCGTTGATGCCGGCGTGCACGTGGCATTCGCCCATCCAGATGTGCATGTTCTCGCGGCCGGTGATGCGCTTGACGTGCGCGCCCAGGAACTGGTCCGGCAGGAACAGCACCTCGCGGTCCGGATCGATGGAGGCGACCACATCGACGGCATTGGACGAGGTGCAGCAGATATCGGTGAGCGCCTTCACCGCGGCGGTGGTGTTCACATACGACACCACCATGGCGTCCGGGTGCTCGTCCTTCCACTCCCGCAACTGCTCGGCGGTAATGGAGTCGGCCAGCGAACAGCCGGCCCGCTGGTCCGGAATGAGCACGGTCTTCTCGGGGCTGAGGATCTTCGCCGTCTCGGCCATGAAGTGCACACCGCAGAACACGATGGTGCCCTCGGTCGCTTCGGCGGCAATCCGGGACAGCGCGAGGGAGTCGCCGACATGGTCGGCAATATCCTGGATCTCGGGGAGCTGATAGTTGTGCGCCAGGATGGTCGCGTTGCGCTCGCGCGCCAGTCGCTTGATCTCCTGTGCCCACTCGGGAGTGGCGTCGACGCCGGTGAATCCCGCGGGCCCGTCCACAATGCGCTCGGTGAGCGTCATCGTCGCACCTACTGCAGCCATGGCTGGCTCCTTCTCTCATGCGCTCGGCCACATCGCCGATTCGCATACAACCGGTTTTCGACTTAGAATCGAAAACGTGGCCCATCGTAGCACTATCCACGAAACGCTCACCGCCGTGTTCCAGGTTCGTCGCTTTCCGGACATCATCAGTGCAGGTGAGCGTGTTTCCACTGCGGCAGGAGCCGATAACGTGCGCTGTCCGCCCGGCCAGTGCACGGAATTGGCGGTACTGCTGTGGCAACGCGCCCTCGACCCCGCGGAGGGCACCTGGTCACTACCGGGCGGCAAGCTGCGCGACGGCGAGGACCTCGACGCCTCGGCCGCACGGCAATTGGCGGAGAAGGTCGATGTGCGGGAGCTGACCCACCTGGAACAGGTCTGGGTCTTCAGCGATCCGAATCGCGTACCCGGCGACCGGCGTATCGCCTCGGCGTATCTGGGATTGGTGCCACTCACCGCGGAACCGGTACTGCCCGCGGACACCCGGTGGCATCCGGTCTCGGCGCTGCCGGACATGTCCTTCGATCACGGCGGCATTGTCGAGCATGCGCGAAATCGACTGGCGGCGAAGATGTCCTACACGAATATCGCGTTCGCCCTGGCCCCCGAGCGCTTCACCATGTCGACGCTGCGGGAAATCTACTGCGCCGCACTCGGATACGATGTGGACACCACGAATCTGCAACGGGTGCTTACCCGCCGCGGAGTGATCACACCGACCGGCGCGACGACATCTCCCGGCCGCACGGGCGGGCGGCCGGCAGCGGTCTACCGCTTCACCGAATCCGAAATCCGCGTCACCGACGAATTCGCCGCGCTACGCCCGCCGAGTTGACGGGGGTCGCGGAGCGCGAAGGTGCTACCACTCCCGCTTGCGATGTTTGGTGCCGCGGCGGTAGGTGCGCGCACTCGGAATCGGTTGTGCGGCATTGGATTGCCGTAGTGCGTGGCGCTGTCGCCAGGCACTGAGATCCGGTCGTTCCGCCGACACTTCGGGAGTCTGCGGGGCACGATCGGCGTGCGAAACGGCTTTCATGGCCGATCCCCCTGCGGTGTCGTGAACTCGAGACCTCAGGGTAGGGAGAATCGCCGGGAAGCTCCAGCGATTTTCAGTTCGCGCGATCGGTCTCCGGTACCGGGTCGGAGGGACTGAACGGCACCACCGGGGCGCGCGGGCCGAAGGGCTGGGTGCCGTCGTAGGGCCCGTAGGTGATGTCGGAGCCGAACTGACCGGGCGCGAAGTCGGCCGGTTCCGGCGGGTTCTCGCCGAATGGCAGGTGATGTCCGGTGCCCAGATCATCGGTGGTGCTCAGCGCCGCCAGAATCAGCACCACCAGCGCCGCGACCAAGGGTTGCACCAGTAGTGCGGGCCAGCCCTCGACCGTCGGCGCGAACTCCACGATGGTGTGCACGGCCGGATGCGGCGGTCGCGTATGCCGCTCCTGCGCCACCGCTTCGCCGACCCAGCGCATGACCGAGGAGCCCAGCGCCGAGCCGCCCAGCAGGCCGAGCAGCAGCAGTGGTCCGCGGGCCCGCCGCCAGCGCCAGCCGGCAGCCGCGGTGAGGACCGCCGTCACCAGCCCGATGAGTACGAAGATGGCGACCGCGTCGAAACGGTGGGCGCTCTCCCCCGTCAGCGCGGCGCCGCGATCGGGATCGACCACGAGCAACTGTTCGGCGGGCGCCAGAAATCCCCACACCACGCCCGCGAGGGCGCTCACCGCGACAATGGCGGCGAAGACCACCGCTGCCGCGCGGGCCTCGCGCATCAGAAATCCGACGCGCACTCCGGGCTGCTCGGCAGCGGTGAATGTGGTTGCCACTAGCGGTGTTCCAGGCTGCTGGAGTCGAGCACGCCGTGGCGCGAGCACTTGGCCCACCACCCGTCCGGGCTCACCTGCACGACCATGCGGCGGCCGCAGTTCGCACAGAACCGCGGCGGCTCCAAACCCAGTGCGGCAGCGGCGGGGACGGAGTCTTCCAGACCCGGCACCACGCGCTTGCCTGTGAAGGGGTTGTAGCGCTCCTCTATATCCACGACCACCTCAGTGCTCAGCTTCTGTGAAGTGCAGCCCTCGACGAGCTGCGCCGGTACCTGTATGTACGGTACCGGCTTCCGATGACTCGCTGCGCTCAGAAGGATTCGTTGAGGGCCTTGATCGGCATCTTGAGCTCGCCGAGAAGATCGATATCGGCTTCGGCGGGGCGGCCCAGAGTGGTGAGGTAATTGCCGACGATGACGGCATTGATGCCACCGAGGATGCCCTGCTTGGCGCCGAGGTCGCCGAGGGTGATCTCGCGACCGCCCGCGAAACGCAGAATGGTGCGCGGCAGGGCGAGACGGAAGGCCGCGACGGCACGCAGCGCATCGGAGGCGGGCAACACCTCGAGGTCGCCGAAGGGGGTGCCGGGGCGCGGGTTGAGGAAGTTCAGCGGGACCTCGTCCGGCTCCAATTCGGCCAGCTGCACGGCGAATTCGGCGCGCTGCTCCAGGGATTCGCCCATGCCGAGGATGCCGCCGGAGCAGACCTCCATACCGGCCTCGCGCACCATACGCAGGGTGTCGTAGCGCTCCTCGTAGGAGTGCGTGGTGACCACCTTCGTGAAGTGCGATTTGGCGGTCTCGAGATTGTGGTTGTAGCGGTGCACACCCATGGCGGCGAGCTGATCGACCTGCTCCTGGTTGAGCATGCCGAGTGAGCAGGCGACCTGGATGTCGACCTCGTTGCGAATGGCCTCGACGCCGGCGGCGACCTGCGCCATGAGCCGGGCATCCGGGCCGCGCACGGCGGCGACGATGCAGAATTCGGTCGCGCCGGACTTGGCGGTCTGCTTGGCGGCCTCGACCAGGCTCGGGATATCGAGCCAGGCGGCGCGCACCGGCGACTGGAAAAGGCCGGACTGCGAACAGAAGTGGCAGTCCTCGGGGCAACCGCCGGTCTTGAGCGAGATGATGCCCTCGACCTCGACCTCGGGGCCGCACCACTTCATGCGCACGTCGTGAGCGAGGGCGAGCAGCTCTTCGAGCCGATCGTCACCGAGGCGGAGCACCTCGAGGGTCTGCTCCTGATTGAGTGCGACTCCGCGCTCGAGCACCTGCTCGCGCGCGATCGTCAGAATGTCTTGGCCTGCCGCACTTGCGGCTTCGGTCCTGACGGCTGCCTGGGTCATGCGCGCGAATCCCTTCATCCGGCCGGTGTGGCCGAGCAACTTGAACGGTGTTCAGGGTAGGCTAGCAGTCCGGAACGTGAGCCGGAACACGAAGGGGTCGGAATCTCAGTGCAACTGCACCGCACGGACGTGGTCGATGGGGCCATCGCCATCCTCGATCAGTACGGACTCGCCGATCTGACCATGCGGCGGCTCGCGAGTTCCCTGCATGTGCAGCCCGGCGCGCTGTACTGGCACTTCCCCAATAAGCAGGCACTGCTCGGCGCCGTCGGCGACCGCGTCCTCGCACCCATGGAGGAGCCGGTCGAGGCCGATGAATGGTCCGGCCAGATCACCGAATTGGCGCACCGCCTGCGCTCCTGCCTGCTCGCCTACCGCGACGGCGCCGAATTGGTCTCGGCCACATACGCTTCCAGGCTCACCACCAGCAAGGGCCGAGAACGCCTGGCAGGCGCCGCAATCCGCGCAGGAATGACCCGAGAAGAAGCCGACCTCTCCGCCTACACCCTGCTCTACTACGTCCTAGGCCAAACGGTAGACGAACAATCCCGCATGCAAATGGACTCCGTAGGCGCCCTCACCGAAGATTCCTCCCCCCTCTACGACACCCCCGACGCCACAGCCCGCTTCGACTTCGGCCTCCAACTCTTCATCAGCGGCGTCCGCCACCTCCTCGGCACCCGAGTTCGCTAACCCCACCGCCGCACCGAACAGCGCGCCCACGTATCGAACAGCACTCCTCCGCACTGTTCGGCCGAGACAAACGCTGTGCCGCCAACACGAGCGCGCTCAACCAGGCCGCTCTCACTCCACAACAGCCCGCACGCCACAGCCTGACTCGACCTCCGGGCCGCAGCAGTTGATCAGCGACGCACGCCACCTACTGAACGCCCACCGACCCATCGCAGCGGCACCGAACAGCGCGCCCACGCATCGAACAGCGCTTGCAAAGGCTGTTCGGCTGAGACAAACGCTGTGCCGCCGACCGCAGGCAAGATCCAGACGGCACTCGCGTTCGCCGAGCCCCCTGCCCTGCACCAAACAGCGCCACCTCGCATCAAACAGCGCTGGTGAGGGCTGTTCGACTAAGACGAAGGCTGTTCCGCCGATGTGCAGCACTGCTGGACAAGACACGGCGCTGCACTCCAATCTGGGCGGCCAGCCTGATTCGACTTCCGGGCTCCAGATGTTCATCAGAGACAAGTGCCGCCTGCCGGCCGTGGCTGACGGGTGGCACGCGCGTATCTCAGCAGGAGCGAACAGCCCGCCTTTGTATGGGGCAGCGCTTCCTGGCGCTGTCTGGATATGACGCGGGCTGTGCTGTCGGGGTGGGGGCGGGGCCTGTGGCCGGGTGCTGGGGTGGCGATTGACCAGCAAATCGGGCTTATCGGGCGGGGCGGTAGGGTTTGGGGTTGTTGTTGGCAGGTGCGGGAATCCGGTGTGAATCCGGAGCGGTCGCGCCACTGTGAGCGTCCGGTGGTTTCGGGTGCGAGTCAGACCTCCCCTGCCATGGAGTTCTCTGGAGAGGCCGCGCATTGCCTGTGGAGTTTCATCGATGAGTCGTGCTCGGCTTTCGATTGCCTTGCCCCTGCTCGGGGGGCTTTTACTGGGTGCCATGGTGGTCGCTACCGGGTTCGGTGCGGAGACTGTGCCGCTGCATTCGGTGATTGATGTATTGCATCGGCGGGTCAGTGGTATCGCGCCTGATGACTTGGGGCTGGACACGATTGTGTGGCAGTTGCGGGTGCCTCGGACCGTGCTTGCCGCGATTGTCGGGGCGGGGCTCGCGGTGGCGGGGGCGGCCATGCAGACACTGGTGCGCAACCCGCTTGCGGACCCGTATCTGCTGGGCGTTTCCTCGGGGGCCGGGGTCGGTGCGGCGGCCGTGATTACCTCGGGGCTTTTTGCCGGGGCCGGGTTGTGGGCGCTGTCGACCGGGGCGCTGGCGGGGGCGTTGGTCGCTGCCGCTGCGGTATTCCTGATCGCCATGGCGCAGGGCGGGTTGACCCCGCTGCGATTGGTGCTCACCGGGACTGTGCTCGGCTCGGCTTTCGCGGCGCTCAGCAGCTATCTCATCTTCCGCAGCAGTGAGCCGGCAGCCGCGCAGTCGGTGCTGTTCTGGCTGCTGGGCAGTCTCTCGGGTGCGGATTGGACGCGAATCCTCTTGCCCGCCTGTGTGGTCGGGGCGAGTCTGGTGGTGTTGCTGGTCGCCGCCAATTGGCTGGACGCGCTCAATCTCGGTGCGGATGCCGCCGCCTCGGTGGGAGTTCCCGTGCGCGAGATGAGGATTGCGCTCTTCGTGCTGCTGGCGGTGCTCGTCGGCGTGCTGGTGGCCGTCTCCGGTGGGATCGGCTTCGTCGGTCTGGTGGTGCCGCACGCCGCGCGCCTGCTCGTCGGGCCGCGGCATCGTGCGCTGCTGCCCGCCGCCGCACTCTGCGGTGCGTTCTTTCTGGTAGTTGCGGATGCCGCGACCCGGGTTCTGGTGCGCCCCACCGAGATTCCGGTCGGCGTTCTCACCGGCCTGATCGGCGCACCCGCCTTTCTCATCCTCATGGGCCGGCGACGCTACCGATTCGGTGCGGCATGACGGATAACGGTGGATCGCGGCCAAAAACGCGCCGGGATGACGAGGGGATGCTCACCGGCGGGAATGCGGAGGCTGATCGGGGGGCGCCAGCCGACAGACGTGCGCGAAGCGACGGGGATGCGCTGAAAGACGGGGATGCGCTGGTTGTGCGGGGGTTGGCTTGTGCGGCTGGGCGGCGGACTGTGGTGGAGGGGGTGGGGTTTGCTGTTCGGGCTGGGGAGACGGTGGGGATTGTCGGGCCCAACGGGAGTGGAAAGACGACGCTGTTGCGGACGCTTGCGGGGCTGGTGAAGCCGGTGCGGGGGCAGGTCGTGGTGAACGGGCAGGAACTGCACGGGCTTTCGGCTCGGGAGCGGGCTCGACGGGTGGGATTCGTGGCGCAGGATCAGTCGGCGTCGGAGGATTTGCTGGTCGGGGAATTGGTGGCGCTCGGGCGGACGCCGTATCTGCCGCCGTGGGGTGGGGGCGGTCCCGATGAGCAGCGGATTATCGAAGATGCCTTGCGCAGTGTGGATTTGGCGGGGTTCGCCGGGCGGGCGGTGAGCCGGCTGTCCGGGGGTGAGCGGCAGCGCGTGCTGCTGGCGCGGGCCCTGGCGCAGGAGACGCCGCTGCTGCTGCTCGACGAGCCGACCAATCATCTCGACGTCACCCATCAGCTGCAATTGCTGGAATTGGCACGCGGATTGGATCGCACCGTGGTCACCAGCCTGCACGATCTGGCACTGGCCGACCAGTACTGCGATCGAGTGCTGGTACTGCGCGAAGGCCGCGCGCATCCGCTCGAACCACCCGATATCGCATTGCGGACCGAGGTTCTCGACACCGTATTCGGTGTGCACGCCATTCGGGTTCCGCATCCGGACACCGGTCAGCCACATCTGCTGATCACCGCGCGAAAGGCACAGTCTTGAAACAACTCTCCCGGATCGTCGCGGCCACGGCACTGGCGGGCGCGCTGGCGGCCTGCAGCACTCCGCACGCCGCGACCGGCAATCTGACCGTTCGCAATTGCGGCGCGGACGCCAAATTCCCGTCGCCCGCCCAGCGCATGTTCGTCAATGACGGCAATCTGATCTCCACGGTGCTGGCGCTCGGTGCGCAGGATCAGGTGGTCGCGGTATCGAGCCTGAAACGTGATGCCGACACCCTGCGCCGCCACTACGGCGATGCCGTGAACCGGCTGAATTCCGTTGCGCCCGACTACCCGTCGCGTGAGACGGTGCTCGCGCAGCGCCCCGATGTCATGGTCGCCGGCTGGAACTACGGCTATTCGGAGGCCGGCAACCTCACCCCGGATTCGCTGCGCGCCGCCGGAGTCGCCCCCTACGTGCTCACCGAGAGCTGCCGCCGCCCCGATGGCGAACGCGGCATCACCGACGCCTGGACCGCGCTGCACACCGATCTCACCGATCTGGGCGCGATCACCGGCCGCACCGAGCGCGCCACCGAACTCACCGCCGATCTGGATCGACGCCTCACCGCCCTGCGCGCAGCACCGCAGCCGGAGCACCGCCCCACCGTCTTCCTCTTCGACAGCGCCTCCGACACCGTCTTCTCCAGCGGTAAATACGGTGCGCCCCAGGCGATTCTGGACTCGGCCGGCGCCCGCAATGCCCTCGACGATGTCGCCGACACCTGGACCGCGGTCTCCTGGGAGCGCCTCGTCGCGGCCGATCCGGACGCGATTGTCTTCGTCGACTATCCCCCGCAGTCCTTCCAGCAGAAGGTGGATCTGCTGCGGTCCAAGCCCGGCATCCACAACCTGCGCGCGGTCACTCAATCCCGCTTCCTGAACCTGCCCTACGCCCTGTGGACCAGCGGGCCGTTGAATATCGATGCCGCCGAACAGGTCCGGGTGCAGCTGGAGCGCTGGAATCTGGTGCCCGCCTCCAGCATTCGCCCCGCCTCGGACGACACCGTGCACTGACCCGAGCTCAATGCTCCGACAATGCTGCGGCAGTGAGCGATTCACGCTGCACCAGCTGAATGAACGGCACCACCTGCTGCTCGATCAGCGTGTTGTACTCCACCGGCCGCTGAATGGGATTGGCATGCTCGGTGTTCCGGGTGAACGCCACCATCAGCGTGCCGTTCACCCCGCCGACCTGGTCGATGAGCACCCGATGGGAGTACTCGACGTCCACGATCGGATCGCGCCAGCCTTCGTGCGGGCGGATATAGACAATGGCCGGGCGCGGTTTACTGCCCGCGGGTTTCGCCAGCGCCCGCAGGTCATCGATGGCGCCGCCCGCGACAATGGCCTTGAACTGGGCTTCGATCAGCCCGTTGCTGGCGGCGTCGGTATTGAAGATCTTGTCGCGCAGCACCTGAGCCACCGCCGACCGGAACCGGTCCCAGCGAATGCCGTACTGCCCGCCCCCGACGTAACTCTCGTGGCGCGCATAGGTTTCGACGACCAGGCGCAGTAGGCGACTCTCGCGCGCACCGGGGATCCAGCCCATCCAGCGTTCCATTTCTTCACCCTGGTCCCGGCTTTCGGGACGCACGGCGTGCAGGTCGACGGGTGTGCAATCGAGGATCACCCCGAGCACTCGACGTGAGCTCCCGGTGTGCAGATGTTTGGCGACCTCGAGCGCGATCACCCCGCCCATGCTGTGCCCGACGAGCACCACATTGGGCATCTTCCCCGCCTCGGTGACCTTCACGATGAGGTCGGCGATCACCTTGGTGTCGATACCGGCATTGTCGTAGCGCACCGCCCACACCGACCCCAGCGCGGTCAGCGACGGCAACGCTCGCGCGGTATCGGTGGCGTCGAGCACCCCCAGCCCGACCAGATCGAAGACGGCGGTATCAGCGGCCTGCGGGCTGGAAGGCCCGGCGATGGGTACGACGGCCGGTTCGGTGCGCGCCAGCCGCGCCCGCTCCGGAGCGACGTCGAGCATCATGTACTGGCCGAAGATGCCCAGCATGAGCAGCGGAATCAGGCTCAGTCGCAGCAACAGCAGCCGGGTTCGCCGCCGGTGGACCCAGCCCTGCCCCAGCCTGGTTTCGTGCAGGCGGGCGCGCCGCCGCCGATCGTCGTACTCGGCGGCCGTGGACGGGTAGGGATAGCCCGGCAACGCCATACCAATCCACCATAGGCACCCGAGGGCCGATCGCGCCGCCGTTGCGCGCGCCCGGCTCAGACTTTCGGCGTGTCCGCTGCCGCCTGTTCGGCGAGGGTGGCGAGCTTGGCGAGGGACATACGGAAGCCGAGTTCATTGTCGTCCGGGGCCAGCCCGGGCGGCAGATTGTCGTGCCGGGCGATCACCCGGGTGCCGCCGGGAACCGCGAAGAGCGAATAGGTAATGGTCATTTCGCCGCTCAGGCTCGGATTGTCGGTCTCGAACTCGACGTTCTGGACCACCTCCGCATCCGACACCAGCCGCACGAACGTCCCGTGGAAGGTATCGGTGCGCGCGGAGGTCTTACCGGCGGCGGTCGGCACGTCGTAGGTGAGGGAGATGCGGAAACGACCGCCGACGCGCGGATCGAATTCGTGGATGCGGCTGGTCATCCCGTCGGGGACCATCCAGGTTCGTACCGAACGCGCATCCAGGAGCGCCCGAAAGACATTCGGGCGAGGCGCACTCACGAACCACTCGACGCGGGTGGAGTTCACGCGCGCCACCATACGCCGCAGCGGTGGCTTTCGCGGCGGGTTGAAGGGGAACACCAGCAGGTCAGAGCTGTGGTGGCGCGGGCAGTACGAGGGTCGCCAGTGTGCCGCCGTCCGGCGCGGATCCAATGGCCACCGAACCGGAGTGTGCCCGGGCCACCCACTGCACGAGCGACAGTCCGATGCCGTGCCTGCCGCCCGCACCGGTAGCGCCGCGCTCGAACGGATCGGCCAGCGCCGGATCCAATCCCGGACCGTGATCGCGCACGGTGACCGCGTGATCCTCGACCGTGATCTCCACCGGGGTACCGCCGTGCACCAGCGCATTGTCGACGAGATTGCGCACCGCCAGCGCCAGCAGATCCGGATCCGCCTGCACCACAGTCGGTTCGGTACGCAATTCGATACCAGGCACACCGACTTCGGCGACCACACCCTCGACCAGCTGGTCGAGCCGCAGCCGCTCCGCATCGAGCTCAGTGAGCCCGGTTTCGGTGCGAGTGCGCGCGAGTAGTCCTGCGACCAGGCGACCCATCCGATCAGTGAGGTCGCGGGCATCGGTCACGGCACGCCGGGTGTCGTCCGGATCGCGAAGGGCCGCATCGAGATACAGCCGCAGGGTGGCCAGCGGCGTCCGCAATTCGTGCGAGGCGTCGGACAGGAAGCGCTCCTGCTCATCGAGCATGCGCACCGCCGGGCGGGTGCTCACCGCGGACAGCAGATGCCCGGCCAGCGCCGCCAGCGCGATGAGCGCCAGCCCACCGAATTCGAGGGCCAGCACCAGGCGGCGATGATCGGCCATCGAGGCGGACGGGTCGGCGCCCGCGAAAACCACTGCGCCGATGACAGTTTCGTTGTCCCACACCGGAGCCGCCGCCACCCGGGTGGGATGCCCGGTGCTATCGGTCAGCGTGCTCAGCACGGTCTCCTCCGCGGTGGCAACGTCGGTGGCGGGCCCGGTCAGATCCGCCGGCAACGCCGCGCGCCGATGCCCGAACCGCTCGCGCCACTGCCCGTCCGCATCCCGCACCATGACCGCGACGCCATAGGTGCCCTGCGCGAGGTCGTCCTCGTGCAGGGTTTCCAGATCGACGGAGCCGTCGTCGTTCCACGCCACCACGCGCGCCAGTCCGGTGACGACCCGATCGACCCTGTCGTCGAGTGCCCGATCCCTGGAATGGGAATCGATGGAGGCCGCGACCGTTCCGAGGACAAGCAGACTGACAGCGGTGAGCGCCGTGAACAGCCCGGTCAACAGCCAGCGCATGCGCCGCAGCTGCGCGAGGGTTGTCGGACTCGTACTCCTGGTCCGGCGACGGGGTCGTACGAGCGGGAGCTTCACGGTGGCGGGGCGATCGTGAAGCCGACACCCCGGACCGTTTCGATGATCGGCGGGTCGCCGAGCTTGCGGCGCAGCTGCGTCATCACCACATCGACCACATTGGAGGCCGGTTCGGCCATTTCATCCCAGCAGCATTCGATGAGATCGGTGCGGGTCACCACCGACCCGGCGCGTGCCGCGAGCATTTCCAGTACGCCGAACTCCTTGGGCGTCAAGGTGAGCAGCACCCCGTCGCGATGTACGCGGCGGCGCGGCCGGTCCACGACAAGATCGCCGATCTCGGTGCGCGTGGACGCGGGCAATTCCTGGCGGCGGCACAGCGCCCGCACCCGAGCGGTGAGCTCATCCATGGCGAAGGGCTTGACCACATAGTCGTCGGCCCCGTTCGCGAAGCCATCGAGGCGGTCGGCCAGCGCGTCACGGGCGGTGAGCATCAGCACCGGCGTGCGCCGGCCCGACTCCCGTTGCGCACGCACCAGATCCAAACCGTCCCCGTCGGGCAGGCCCCGATCGACGACCAGGCAGTCGTAGCGATTCACCGCGATCTTGAGATCGGCCTCGGCGTAGTCCCGAGCCAGATCGACCGCGAACCCGGCGGCCCGCAGCCCGGCGGCGACCTCGTCGCCCAGGGGGAGATCGTCCTCGCACACCAGTACTCGCACTTGTCCCATTACATCACCGATCCGATTCCGCCCGGCTCATGCGGCCACGACCCCGGGGATCGGGCGTGGGGCGCCGGGCAGCACCTCGGTGGCGGGGATGCCGAACCAGCTCTCGGCGATGGTCGCGTAGTACTCGGTCATATCGACGGTTGCCCGGAGGTTGTCGTCGGAGTCGAGGGTGCGCAGGTTCGGCAGTTCACCGAAGACGCCCGCCCGGGTGGGGCCGAGCAGCAGCGCGGTGCCGGCCGCACCGTGATCGAGACCGTCGGAACCATTGTCGGGAACGCGGCGGCCGAACTCGCTGTAGGCGGCGATCAGCACCCGATCGGCGATGCCGCGCGCGGCGAGATCCTGGCGCAGGGCGGCCAGCGAGGCATCCAGGTCCGCCATGAGTTTCGCGTAGCGGTCCGGATGCCCGGTGTGGGTGTCGAAGTCGGCACCCATGGGCACGTGCACTATGCGCAAGCCGTGATTGTCATCGGCGAGCAGTCTTGCGGCCAAACGCAATTGGATGCCGAGGTCGCTGTCCGGATACCCGGCCCCGGCTTCCGGAAGGGTTGCCGCCACATCCGAGAAGCGCAGGGCGGCAGCACTACCCGAGCGTGCAGCGGCCAGCGGCGGGGTATCGGCGCGATCCGGATGAGCCATGGCCCGCTGGGCTGCCAGCCACGCGTCGCGGACATTGTCATCGTCGAAAACCGGGAACAGCCCGTCGTTTCCGGCGTCCACCGACAACGTGGTGACATGCTCACAGGCCAGCGCGGGCGCCGAGCCGACTCCGAGCGCCACCCCGACCGCGGGCGAGCTCGGATCGCCGAGCCGATCGCACAGGCGGCCCAGGAATCCGGTCTGCACACCCGAAGTCCCCTCGGGATCGCCGGTAGCCCAGCGGTGCAGCATTTCGAAGTGCGACAGATCGGGTTTGGTGATGCCCACCCCCGCGATCACCGATGCGCCCGCCGCCGCGAGCCGCGACAGCTCCGGATGCAACCCGACTGTGCGGTCGATCGGATGCACCCGGTCGGCGGCAATGGCGGTGGAGCGCCGCAGATCCCGATAGCGAGAGCTGGTGTAGGGCACTGCCATCGACAATCCGTCACTGCCACCGGCCATTTCGATGACCAGCAGGCGACGATGCTGCGGCGCGGCTGCGCGCGGTGGCGCGGGCGGCTGCCACAGCTGTGGCGATCCCGGCCTGCGCAACTCGTACGCGGCAACACCACCCGCCGCGGTCAGCACTCCCGCGCCGAGCCCGGCCCGCAGCATGGTGCGACGATCCAGCGTGACCATGAACTTCCTTTCAGTTCGAGCGAATCCCGCTCAAGCGAGCGTGAACTCGGGTGCGGTGAGCATCAGCGCCAGCAGCGCCGCCGCGGCCGGCTGTGAATCACGACGAAGTGCGAAGGCCAGATCCCGCGCCGCGGTGACGGTGGCCGGGGTCGCGTCGTAGATCCCGGCACGAGCCAGGACCGCGGCGACCGGATCTGCCGCACCGGCGATCTCGGCGATGGCCCGGGCTTCCACGGCCAGCGCGGCCCGTGCCACCGCCTCCCCGGGCGCAAGCCAGCGCATACCCGGCGGCCATCCGGCGACATTCGGCGGATAGAAGGGCGCTTGACCGAGCTGGCGCATGGTGTCGAAAGCCAGTGCGGCATCGTCGATTCCACATACCGCCAGCGCAGCCGTCACCCATTCGACGGGGTATCGAGGCCGAGTGCGGACCGCCGCCATGAACGACGGGTGCCCGAGAATAGCCTGCACCAGCGGGCGAATCTCCAAGTGCGCCTTGCTGAAAACCTCGGCCAACTCCCCCAGCCGCTGCTCCGGCGCCCACTCCCCGACCAGATAGTGATGCAGCTTCCCCGCCACCAATCGCGCACACTCCGGCCGATCGCAGAGGGCATCGACAACATCGTGTGCATTTGTCACCGACCGCCCGAGCAGCTGCACACCCTGCTGATTACCGGAGTCGCGGTCGTACAGCACCGCACCCTTGTCATCCACGGTCCACCCGGACATGGCCACCGCAGCGGCTTTCACATCGGCTTGCCCGTAGTTCCCGCGCCCGAGGGTGAACAGCTCCATGAGTTCCCGGCCGTGATTCTCATTCGGCGCCGAGGCTTGCGACCCCGCACCGTCCAGCCACTGCAGCATGGCGCCATCGACGGTGACCGCATGCGCGAGCTCCCGGAAATTGCCCAGCGCATACCGGCGAAACAGCAAGTGCTGCCGCCACATCAGATCCCAGGTCTCGACCTTGTCATGACTGGACGTGAAGTGCCCGTGCCAGAACCACACCAGCTTCTCGTGCACCCCGGCCGCCGGATCGGCCATCAGCTTCAGCCAGTGCGCAGCCGGGCCCCCGGGCCCCACCTCGGCATCTTCATCGAATACCGGCGTGCCCGGGTCCAGTGGCGCTGCCGACAGCGCGGCATCGATCACACCGTCGATCCCGCGCCCCGCAAGCCGCTCCGGCATTCCGGGGAACGGCCCGAACGTAGTGCGCCGCAGCACATGCGCCGCACCTGCCAACTCA
The DNA here is from genome assembly GCF_025465275.1 of Nocardia sp. Classification (GTDB taxonomy): domain Bacteria; phylum Actinomycetota; class Actinomycetes; order Mycobacteriales; family Mycobacteriaceae; genus Nocardia. Next base: position 37,863 of record NZ_JAODNK010000053.1, read on the forward strand.
TCCATACCGACACCGTGTCAGCCGGACCGTTAGGAAATCATGAGCTCGTCATCGTCATACGCCACGCTCTCGAACGGACCGCTGCGAATGTCGGCCGAGCGTCCGACAGGTAGTCCGGCCATCCACAGCCCGGTGGCCGAGCGATCTGGTGGCTAGCCGAGGGGATGCAGGTGGCGGGCGATCCAATCGGGGTCGAACCAGGTAAGGGCGGCGGCGGTGAACTGGGGAGCCGACCACGAGCCGGTACCGGCGGGAAGAGTCCCGACGAGATCCATACCGGTTAGGGCGGGGAGGTCGGTGCGGTTGCATTCGGCGGCCAGGTCCGGGGTGGTGGGCCAGGAGCCGATGACGATGCCCGCGCAGCGCACACCAGCGGATTGCAGGGTGCGGGTGGTCAATTCGGTGTGATTGAGGGTGCCGAGGCCGGCGGCGGCCACTACCAGGACGGGGGCGTCGAGCTTCTGCGCCAGGTCGAGGAGGGTGAATTCGCCGATGCGGACCAGGAGGCCGCCTGCGCCCTCGACGAGGGTGAGGTCGGCGTCGGCGCAGGATTCGATCGCTGCGGCGGTCTCGGCGAGGGTGAGCAGCGGCTGGCCACAGCGGCGGGCGGCGGTGTCGGGGGCCAGCGGGTCCGGGTAGCGGGCCAGCTCCACTGTGCGGGTGATGCCGCTGAGGCGGGTGATCTCGGCCAGGTCGCCGGGTTCGCCTGGAGCGACACCGGTTTGAGCGGGTTTCACAACCGCGACCTCGGCGCCGGCCACGCGGGCGGTGGCAGCCAGGGCGGCGGTGACAATCGTCTTGCCGACATCGGTGGAGGTGCCGGTGATGAAGAGCAGAGTCACTGCGAAACCGCCTCACGTGCACGCGCTTCGGCGAGCACTTCGCTGAGAATCGTTGCGATGGTCGCGATCTCGGACTCGGTGAGGTTGGCGCGCGCGGTCAGCCGCAGGCGCGAGGTGCCCTCGGGGACCGACGGCGGGCGGAAACAGCCGACCGTGAGACCGCGCGCAAGGCACGCCTGCGAAGCATCGTAGGCGACCTGCGCCTCACCGAGCACGACCGAGACAACGGCCGAATCCGGTTGCGGCACACCGGCGATACGAGCCAGATCGGCAGCCCTGGCCAGTACCCGAGCGGCCATACCCGGATCACGGCGCAGTACGCGCAGCGCCGCACGGGCGGCGCCGACGGCCGCCGGAGCCAGACCGGTATCGAAGATGAAGGTGCGCGCGGAATCGATGAGGTGCGCCCGGACCCGGCCGCTGGCCAGCACCGCACCGCCCTGGGCGGCAAGCGCTTTCGACAGCGTCGCGGTAATCACCAGATCGGGTTCACCGGCAAGGCCGGCCTCGTGCACCAGCCCGCGGCCACCGTCGCCGCGCACGCCGATGCCATGAGCCTCGTCCACAATGAGCACCGCGCCATTGGCCCGGGTCACCCGATGCAGCTCGGCGAGCGGCGCAAGATCGCCGTCGGCGCTGAAGACCGAATCGGTGAGCACCAGCGCGCGCTCCTCCTTGCGCTCGCCCAGCACTCGGTCCACGGCAGCGGGATCGCGGTGCGGCGCGATCTCCACCCGGGCCCGGGACAACCGGCAGGCATCGACCAGCGAGGCATGGCTGCCCGCATCCGACACCACCAGCGTGCCCCGCCCGGCCAGTGCGGTGACCGCACCGAGATTGGCGGCGTATCCGGAGGCGAAGACCAAACCGGCTTCGGCGCCCACGAATTCGGCGAGTTCGGACTCGAGCAGTTCGTGTTCGGCGGTGGTGCCGGTGACCAGACGCGAACCGGTGGCGCCGGCGCCCCATTTGCAGACCGCGTCGATGGCGCCGTCGATCACCTCGGGATGGCGGACCAGCCCGAGATAGTCATTGGAGGCCAGGTCGATGGTCCCGGTCTCGGGGGCGCGCGGGCGTAGCTCTCGGCGCAGTCCGGCGTCCACGCGCTGCGCGGCCCGCTCGTCCAACCAACTCAAAGGATCGGCACTCACAGCTCGGCAGCATACTTGAACACCGTTCAGGAGGCATAGCGCGGGCTATGCTGGAAGCCCTAAGGAGGCTGCGCGATGCCACGATGGGCAATAGTGGTCGAGCAGACGACCGGCTTCGGAGAGAGCAAGACCTGGTCCCCGAAGATCCTCACCGAGGTGGTGGGCACCCGCGAACAAGCCCTCGCGAAAGTTCCCGACCTCGTATCGAAGTTCATCCCCGATCATCCGAAGTTGATCAGCCGCCGCACCATCCTTCGCGACGGCGACTCCTTCATGCTGATCGCCCGCGGCTGGTCCGACGACTGCCACTGCATTTTCCGCGTCTGGGAAGTCTTGTCGGACAGCGATAATCCCGATCGAGTCCGGGAGAAACGCGCCCGCAGCTGAGGCGCGCACCGAGTTACCGCCGGCTGGAGCACAAGGGCACAGCTCCGAACGCCGGCAACCTCATCCGGGGCTGAACCATGCCCTCACGCAGAGGCCCCTCCGGAGCACCCTGCGCACCTTCAGACCAGACGGTTCCCCTCTCGGACCACTGCACTCTGAGATCGCGCCCGCTTACACCGCGGCGGCCGCGACCATCGCCGCGGTGATGCGCTGCACGTCCGCGGTGGTGCTGATGAAGGGCGGCATGCAGTAGATCAGGTTGCGGAAGGGCCGTAGCCAGACGCCGGATTCGACTGCCGCGTGGGTTGCTTTACGCATATCTACGGGATGGTCGAGTTCGATCACTCCGATGGCGCCGAAGATTCGGACATCCGCGACACCGGGGAGAGTGCGGGCCGGAGCCAGCCCCGTGCCGAGTTCGGATTCGATGCGGCGGACTTCCGATTGCCAGTCGCGGGACAGCAGCAGTTCCACGGAGGCCACCGCGACCGCGCAGGCGAGTGGATTGCCCATGAAGGTCGGCCCGTGCATGAGCCCGCCGTGCGATCGGCTGATGGTCTCCGCGATCTCGGTGGTACACAGTGCGGCGGCGAGGGTCATATAGCCGCCGGTGAGCGCCTTGCCGACACACATGACATCCGGCCGGACGCCGGCGTGATCGGCGGCGAAAAGCGTTCCGGTGCGGCCGAATCCGGTCGCGATCTCATCGAAGATCAGCAGCACGCCGTGCTCGTCGCACAGGCGGCGCAGATCGGACAGATAGCGCGGGTCGTGGAAGCGCATACCGCCCGCGCCCTGCACGACGGGTTCGACGATGACGGCGGCCAGTTCGTCCGCGTGCGCAGCGATCAGCCGCTCCAGCTCCGAGACGTACTCGGGCTCATAGTCTCTGGGCGGTTCGGGCGCGAAGATCTGCTCGACCAGTACGTCGGTCCAGAGGGCGTGCATGCCGCCCTCGGGATCGCAGACGCTCATGGGCGTGAAGGTGTCACCGTGATACCCGCCGCGCCAGGTGAGCAGCCGATGCTTCTCCGGGCGGCCCAGTGCGCGCTGGTACTGCAGGCACATCTTGATCGCGACCTCGACCGATATCGAGCCGGAGTCGCAGAGGAACACCTTCTCCAGTCCGTCCGGAGTGAGTTCGACCAGCAGTTGAGTAAGCCGTGCCGCCGGTTCGTGGGTCAGCCCGCCGAACATGACGTGACTCATGCGCCGCGACTGCGCGAGCAGGGCGGCATCCAGCACCGGGTGCTGATACCCGTGCACCGCGGCCCACCACGAACTCATCCCGTCGACGAGCTCGCGCCCGTCGGCCAGCGTGAGCCGGGTGCCCGCGGCCGAGGCGACCACCAGCGGCTCGGTGGTGGCCGGAAATCCGCCGTACGGGTGCCACACGTGTGCGGCGTCGATGGCGGTGATCTCTTCTGGCGTCACGGAATGTCCTTCATGAGCCGATGGCTTGAACGCCGTTCAAGTTACCAGTGGGCGGCCGGATCCGGCGGAGGGCACCTGATTCGGGGGCCGATCCGGACCGATAGGGTCTGGGCATGGCTCGCGCGACTACCGAAACGGCACCGCTCGGTGTCTGGCCGGGAACCGCCTATCCGCTCGGCGCCACCTATGACGGAGTGGGCACCAACTTTTCGGTGTTCTCCGAGGTCGCCAAGCGGGTCGAGCTGTGCCTGATCGGCTCGGGCACCGAAACGCGCATACCCCTCGACGAGGTCGACGGCTATGTCTGGCATGCGTACCTGCCGGGTATCGGGCCGGGGCAGCAGTACGGATTCCGCGTACACGGACCCTTCGATCCAGCCGTCGGCCAGCGCTGCGATCCGAGCAAACTGCTGCTCGACCCCTACGGCAAGGCGTTCGAGGGCGATTTCGGGGCCGATGCCGGGCCCTACAACTACGGCCAGAACACCCTCGGGCACACCATGACCGGTGTTGTCATCAACCCGTTCTTCGACTGGGCCGACGATCGCGCGCCCAAACGTCCGTACCACGAGACGGTCATCTACGAGACCCACGTCAAGGGCATGACCATCACCCATCCGGACGTGCCGCCGGAGCTGCGCGGCACCTATGCGGGCATGGCGCATCCGGCGATCGTCGCGCATCTGAAGAGCCTGGGCATCACCGCCGTCGAGCTGATGCCGGTGCACCAGTTCCTGCACGACCGCATCCTGCTCGATCGCGGACTGCGAAACTACTGGGGCTACAACAGTTTCGGCTACTTCGCCCCGCACCTCGAGTATGCCGCGAGCAAGACTCCCGGCGCGGCGGTCACCGAATTCAAGGCCATGGTGCGGGCACTGCACGCCGCGGACATCGAGGTGATTCTCGATGTGGTCTACAACCACACGGCCGAGGGCAATGAATTCGGGCCGACGCTGTCGTTCCGAGGTATCGACAATGCCGCGTATTACCGTCTGGTGGACGATGATCCGCAGCACTACATGGACTACACCGGCACCGGCAACAGCCTGAATGTGCGGCACCCGCACACCCTGCAGCTGATCATGGATTCCCTGCGGTACTGGGTGCTGGAGATGCACGTGGACGGCTTCCGCTTCGATCTGGCCTCGGCCCTGGCTCGCGAGCTGTTTGACGTGGACCGGCTCGGCTCCTTCTTCGACACCATCGGCCAGGATCCCGTCTTATCGCAGGTCAAGCTCA
>NZ_JAODNK010000103.1 GCF_025465275.1 Nocardia sp.
ACACATTCTTCAAAGCCCAATCAAACCCAGCCCGAATCTGATCCCAATGATCCACCAACCCCTGAATAACCATGATAGCCACCGTAAGCGCCTCAGCCACAGACCCCACCGGCGACAACAACATCGCATAATTGATCAGATCCTGCCCCACAGCCCAAATCTGTGCAGCCTCATCAATAACCCCCTGAGCCCCCACCGAATCAATAACCCCAGAAACAAAATCCGAAACCTTCGAAACCGCATCCCCCACCATAGTCACCAACGCGTTCAAACCATTCGTCACATGGTCTTTGAACGACGACAACATCCGCCCAAACTCAGCCGCTTTCGTCTTCAAAAATGACAAAACCCCATCAGACGACGAAGTATTATTCGCCTGACCGGGTGACACGCCATGCCCATCCGGTAAGGCGTCAGTCGGTGGGGAGGCATCGGCGTCCGATGCGACAGCTGTGACAGCCGGTACAGCGATGGCCGCAGCCGACGCAACGGTTACAACTCGTGCTCGAGCCCTTCTGGGCCGAGTCTTGCGTGGCTTTTTAGTACTCGGCGGCTCGTTCACCATAGTTACGAGGTTGCCACCAGTATCGAGGCGCCGCCTGGTTACTACACCAACTCTACTTTTTCCGTTGCGGCCCTGAACAATTGGAGCCTGCATCTGGTGATACTCTGTATCTAGCGCCTGGCCAGCCTCGAGCTTATTCGACAGATCTCGTACGGCCTTATCTGGATGATTCTTTAGCCAATCACGAAATCCCGCGTCCTTCCGCAGTATGTACCTGAGGTACATCGGAGAACCTTGACGCACTTTATGCCAAACACCTCGGTCATCTTGCACTCGAGATGTTCCGAGTTTGCTTGCACCCCCTTTCGCCTCTATGATCACCAGCTTTCCATGGATCACAGCAACGACATCGAATTTTTCATTTCCGGGGGGTGATACATAAATGTGCCTATCCGCGCCTTCATCAGCAATGCGACGCTCAAGATAGGTCACAGCCGCGAGCTCACCTAACTCCGCCGCGATAGAATTTATGCTTCCTTCCGCATCTCTGGCCGAACGGAAGAAGCGCCCGAACCTCTTGTATTGCCGATCTTTCGCCGTATCGGCAGCCGATTCGGCCATGAGATTTCTGTAATCGGTCGGTGTCTTAGGAATATTCGGCCGCGATGCAGATGCGTTTGGATGAAGTAGATTCCGCAAAGTACCATTGAATTTTCTATTCCGCAGATCATTCATTGGAATTCCGGCATTTGCCGCGGCACGCGGAACCATCGATTTCAATCGATTCCGGCGGATTTTAGCTCTATCTTGAGCTATCGCGAGAAAATCAGCCCTCCGCCTGAAGTCCTCACCAAAATGTAAATTTTCCTGATCCAAATAGGATGCCTCAGCCCCGGGAAGCTGACTAATTCCTTCATTATCCGATGAAGCCATTGCAGGTACCTCGCAATTAACGCGCAGCCCTACCGTGTACGTTGTGCCACAGAGCACATTTTCTTCAGATGCTCAATTACTTCCATAGCATACAAAGTCAATTGAAATCAGGAGCGCCGAAATCTACCATTGAGAGACTTCAGAAATCTGATCGCCGACGATTCTTTATCAAATAGATTTATGGCCATAAAGGTTCACAATCAAGACCCAGTTCGATCGCGACAGTTTACGAATGCATGCGATCTTATAGAGAAGTACGCGTACGCAAAGACAGCCACAGGAGAATTGATAAGAACGGCACCCGAACATGGCTATACTGCCCGACCGTATTACGCATGCGGCGAGGCAGCAGAGAATGGCGGCGGTTGGGGCCTGGCAGCTATGAGACCGACGGCTACATAGGAAGTAGAGCGGCTGGGCAAGACCGCGACGGTACAGCAGCAGAATGATATAATTTGCTCGCGGCCTGCTCTGAACCGTGCAGGCCACGCCTAAAAAATGGGAGCCGATTTCCGACAGGTGATTTCGAGTATCAGAACAAAATCAATCGAAGTATTCAACGGCACCCAACCGTGATATGTCAGGAGCATCGCCTGTAGGGTTCCACGCTTCGACGACGATCTCGGACGTTTGGTCGACGTGATAGGCCTTGTTAATGATCTCCACCACCTCAGCGGCGGCGAGCTCGTACTTTTCAAATACACTGGGCCAGTTTAATTTGTATTTCCAGCTCATGACGCCACCATTTTTGGATGCGTCCCATATGTTTGAAGAAAAAATCGTCTGCGCATCTTGTACGATCGTCGCAGTACTTATTTCATTGAAAACTACTTCACAACTCAAATGATAGTCTATGAGCGCGAAACGGACTATTCCATTTGCGGTCGCTAGCTCGAGTCGTCCATCGTCCGGCATCAACCACAAGGTGGCAGCCAGAGCGGAAATATAGTCATTCCATTCTAATGGGCCACCGTGTAGACCATTCTCAACTTCATCTCCGACGCTTTCTTCTGGTTCAATAAATTCATCCAGATCGTCGTCTTCGTCGTCCTGACGGTCCCACCATTCCTGATACGTGGGATTCACAACGTCTATCTGAATAAATCGACTGCCAACCGCCAATACGATTGCTGCATGCGGTAGATACCAAGCGATCTCGGGCTGATAGCCGGGGCTACGCCTTGTGGGCTCTCCAAGTTCGATCTCGATAAGCGCCGACAGCTCTGCGAATTTATCCACAAGAAAGACATCGAGGTCTGGCATGTCTGGATCCAATAGATCGGTGACGTAGACGGAGACCTGGAGCATTTGCTGATGGCTCTTGCCATGCCGCTTCAGGAAAGCCCGATCGTATGTCACATTTGCGACGGAAGGATCCACGCCAAGCGTGGTCCGAAGGACGGCACCATACTCATCACGCGACTGGATGTTCCAGCTTACAAGCTTGCAAAAGCTCTTGACATCTTTTTTTGTCCAAGACCACTCAAAACCTGCTGCGAGCGTTACGACTCGGACGCCACCGTCGATGTCAACATGCATTTGGAGATACTACTTTCCGTGTGTGGATACCTTGGTCTCCCAGGTTCGATCCAAACCTACCCGGCGACAGTACTCAAGCGGCTATTGGATAGGGAGGGTTCAGCGGGCAGCGGGTTTGAAGATGTCGACGATGCTGTTCATGGTGGCTAGGCGGCGTTCCTCGCGGACGACGTCGAGCGCGGTTTGGGGGCGGGGCATGGGTTTTACCTGGGGTGGGTCTGCGCCGGCGGCGGCGATTACGGCGGCTTGGACGCCCTGGAGGCCGTCGATGATGGAGAGGAGGAGGTAGGTGTCGAGGGTGTAGCCCTCAGGGGTGGGGGGCTCTTCGACCTCTTCGGCTGTGTCGTCGGATTCCTCTATGGCCAGCCAGTATTCGGCTAGTTCGAGGTCCATTGCCAGAGCCGTTTTGTAGTGCGATCCGCGGGGGAGGCGGTCTTTGAAGCGCCAGATGGTGAGCCAGTTGCGGGTGCGGGAGTCTATGGGCCCGAAGCAGTCTCGGAGGTCGATGCCGCGTTCGAGGAGGTCGTAGTCGAGCGCGGCACCGAACTTGTCCCAGAACTCTACGAGCCCTCGGATCCCCCCGGCAGCTCCATGGCGCCTTCGCCGTAGAAGTGGGCGTACAGATCGTTCTGGAATGCGACCCATTCGTCGATGGGGCGGTCGGCGAACAGGTCGTCTACTGCGTCGTAGGCGTCGCCCAGGAGGATTCGTAGCTGTTCTTCTTCGTCGTCGATCTCGGCCAGTAGGCGCGCCTGGCGGCGGGTCAGGGGCTGGATCGCGACGTCGGCGGTCAGGTGGTACGGGCCGCGGCGCTTGGAGGCGAGTTCACGCTGGATCTCGTAGAAGCGGCCTTCGTCACCGCCGGGCGTTTTGGCGACCGTGGATGTTTTGCGGGGTGCTGCCATCAGGGGTTCTCCGGTTTCGTACTGGTGGAACGGATTTACTTGGCGCGCTTGGCGGGCTTGGGCGCGGCGACGGCCGGCTCGGCGTCTTCCTTGACGCGGTGGCCGTGAGCGAACATGGCGTCACCGAATGCCGAGGCGTCGAACACCTGGTACTCGTGGGTGTCGGCGACCATGGTCACCGGGAACTTGGTGGGGATAAAGGACACGGGATAACCCGCTTTCTCTCCGGATGTGGACAGGGAAAAGGTGTGGCCGCGTGCCGTGACCGGAGACGCACGGCACGCGACCACGTTCGTGGACCGTCGACTAGTTGACGGTGATGTTGGCGTTCACCGGCGCCAGTGGGGAGCCACCGGCCGGGGTGTAGACGACACTGATCGTGGCGGCACCCAGGGTCGCGCCTGCGGTGGCGATCACGTAACCGGCCGCGTTGACCGTCAGTCCGGAGCCGCCCGCGGGAGTGAAGCCACAGTTGGCGATCGGCACGACGCCACCGAACTGGTCGGTCACGACCAGCGGCGAGACCGAGGTCGTACCGTGGGTCACGGTCATCGGCGTGATGGTGATGCCGGTGGCGGTGTACTTGAAGCCGGTCGTGGACAGCAGCTTCTGCCAGCCGATGCCGCCGAAGCCGTGGGCGACCGCATAGCCCAGAGCGTCATCCTTGAACGCGGTCAGCGTCAGCTTCTCCGACATCAGGTTGGTGGGGGTCCACTGCTCGCCGCCCCACTTGGTGACCGCGACCTTCGGCATGATCTTGAAGATGTAGGTCGGGTTGGCGTCGGTGCCGTCCTTGCCGATCACGACCGCCGAGTAGTAGTTGATCTGCGGAGTCGCGGGCTGCCAGAAGCCAACCTCGCCGTTGGCCGAATTCGCCTGCACCGAAGACAGATTGGTGTTGGTGGTCAGCGCCAGGTTCAGCAGACTGATCTGCTGCGGCTCGAACTCCAGCGAGGTGACATCGCTGGTGATGTCGTCCCGGACCGGCTGCATCTCGCCGTAGGCCTCGATCGGAGCGGCGGTCACGGCGCGAGCGAAGGACACACCCGACTTCTTGTCGATCAGGCCGACGGACTGGTACGCGGCCGGCAGCGGCAGCAGGTTTCCGGTGGCGTCGGTCATGCTGCCCGGAGTGACCGGGGTCGCGGTCGGCCACGGGGCCAGGAATACCGCGGCATCCAGCGGCTTCAGCAGCAGCTGACGCTGGGCGGCCTTCAGGGTGGTCAACGGAGTGGACGAGATGGGAGCCAAGACAATCTCCATTCATGCGCCCGGCGAACCGGGCTGGACAAGGGGTGAAATGCCGTCTACTGACGGCGGGCGTCGATGGCGAAAGCGAGTTCGACCATCTGGTTCAGCGGGTCGAGGTCCGGGAATTCGCTCGTGCCTCGGCTGCGGCGCAGGTTCGGGGCGCTGAAACGTGGTTCAGTGGAGGAGATTTCCTCCACGTAGTCGATCAGCACGCCATTGACGCGAGTGGAGGCCGGGGCGTTCAGAAAGGCATCGCGCACCTGAATCGCCATGGTCTGAGCCGACGGCCTGTCGTTGTGAAAAACGACCGCCTGCACGTGCGCCTTGTAGGTGATCGCATTGGCATCGAGCGTGCCGCCCGTGGTGCGAACCCAGATCAAGGGCAACGTGATCTGGCTCGCCAGCGCAGGCAAGTAACTCACGGTGTGTGCGAAAGGTGTGAGCAGCCCGATCATGAACTGCTCGAAGTCCGGGAACTCCCCGGCGTATGGGCTGGTCATGCCGCACCCTCCGGTGCCAGGACGACCTCGACGGTTGCGGCGAGCACGCCCGTCATCGGTCCCGATGGCTCGGGCTGCGCGGCCTGAGGCTCAGCAGCGGTGGTTGTGGGCGGCGTTGTCGAATCCGTCATGGTGATCTCCGGAAGTAAGAGGTGCCGATCGGCTCACAGGCCGAACAGCGGCAGGATGAGCGGCAGCAGATCGCCGAGCAGGGCCAAGATGTCTCGAGCAACTTGAAGCATGGGTGAATCACCTCCTTTCGTAGGGACTGATGTGGGTCAGGGGTGGGCATTGAGGATCGCGGCCAGCCGATCGCAGTACCCCTCCGTGCAGTACGCGCGGTTGTGCTGCCCGCCCTGGAGGTAGCCCTCCATGAGCGCCGCCGCCTGCGACCACAGATTCCAGGTCCGCACCGGATGCAGCCACCACCCGAAACTGTCGAGCTGCCAACGGTTTCGGCGGAGCCGATCCGCCAGGGCAGCGGTCCAGCCACCGAGTTCGGCAAAGCTGAAGGCCGATACGGCGTCAGCGAGGGTGCGCAGCGGCGAATCCTCGGAGCATGAGGTGATGCCGTCCTCGGGATTGGCGACTTCCCAGGCCGGGATCTCCCCCGGCCATGGCCCGTGCTGGCCGTTGATACCGAACCCGACCGGGTTCGGATCGATCGAATCACCGGCTACCCGTAGGGGATTGGCGATATTGGCCGCCCAGGCAACCTCGCAGTCGGGGTAATCACCGCGAGCCTTGGCTTCCAGAAAGCGTGTGACCACCTCGGCGCCCAGGCTGTAGCCGAGAATGCCAACCTTGTTGGGAGACAGATGAATCGCCGCGACCAGGGCGCGCATGCCTTGGTCGATCGATTGCTGCTCCGAGCAGCCGGCCACCGAATTCCGCGGATTGGCCGGGCCGATACTGGCGGGATAGTCGACGTCGGGCCCGATCTCGTACTTGGTGGGATCGAGCCTGCTCGTCACGGACACCAGCAGGTTGTCCGGCGAACCCTGCGGTTCTCCGGTACCGCGGCACGTCAGTACGGTGATCACACAATTGCCTTTCGGGAGACGGGGGCAGACATGCGGCACGCTCTCAACCCGCGTGGGAACCGATGGAGGTTGTTCCGGGGGCGTGCCGCATGAGTCGAAGGGAGACGGTCCCACCCGCATCGAAGGGAAGGGAGCGGGTGGGACCGTCGAACGCCCCGTCATCCGCCGGAGCCTGCAACCGCATAGCGGGGAAACAGGAGCGGGAGACTTCGGCGGGCGGGGCGGGTCTTGTAAGTCCAGGTCTCACCCCCGATGCATGAGCATCGGGGGTGAGACCGCGGCACCCCTGCGCGGCGACGGCATCTGCAACCGCGGACCACCTGCGGGAGGCCGGCGCGCTAGGGGCGAGCATGCGGCAAGCTCTGACCCGCTTCATACCTGCAAGGAGGTTTCGGGGGCGTGCCGCATGGGGTCATAAAAAATGCCCCTGACCTGTGAATAAGGTCGGGGCTGGAATCGGCGTGCAGTACTTGGGAGAAGAAGTTGAAAAGCTTTGCCGAGAGGCTTGTTTCCCTGAAGTTCGGGATGAAGGCGCAACTGTGGCGCTGCACAAATCTTCACCCAAGCGAAGCGGAATGTCAACACTCACTCTGAAGATTCTCGAAACATGCAGGTAGGCAAGTGTTTTCGGTGGGCGTCCGCAACATGCAAGAAGACCGTGCCCACCGATGGGCACGGTCTTCGCTGTTCTACTCTCGCACTTCATACTTCGGGCATCAGTACCTCCGAAAGGAGTCGGGAACGAGGTGGCCGGCGTCGGTCAATGCTTCGAAGGCCGCCAACTTCCGAGGGCAGTGGTTCACAACGCACTCGCGGTGCAGGCGCATGATTTCGTGCGCTTGATCGACGCTCGGTGGAGCGACGGGTGCGGTGTGCCAGGCCATTTCGATCAACTCGGACAAGGTGAAATTCATGAGGGTGCGATCGCCTGCTCGATACGGAGCAGCGGTTGCCGGCTGCCCTGCGACGTGGATGCCGTCTTTCGTTTACGGATGGGGTGCGCAAGGTGCGCGTCCAGGACCTCGCCGACCACATACTGTTCCGGCCAGCTCATCGCCCATGGTCCGGGAGTGGGGCTGATCTTCCCCGCATCACGCAGCACTTGGATTCGGCGGACGGTGACGGTTCGGAACGGTTCACCCAATTCCTTTGCCAGCGTGACGATTCCGGACACATTGAGGCGGACCCGGCGCGCGGCTTCGATCTGATTCGCATCGACCGTGAGCGGCGTGAGCGGCGGGCAGATGATGAGAAGGGCGGCCGCTATGACGGAACGGATCTCAGCAGGAGCTGTCTCGACGCCCTCGGTCATGGCCAGCGCGATCAGGTTTCGGTCGAGCCAGCGCGCCAACCCGGCGGTGGACGGGTCGCCCGAATAGTCGAGACCACGCTGTTCACACACCAGGCGGACCCACGACACCAGGATCGAGTGGAGTCGGTCGCGAACCTTCGCCGCTGCCGGGCTGAATGGAAGTGGCTGATCGCTGGAACGGGTATTGAGGCGGAGGTTCGGATCGCCGAGACGAGTCCGGCACGCGACGGCATCTTCCAAATCCTCAGCCAGACCAGGGATCTCACGAAGCTGCTGCGCGAGATCACGCACGGCGGCATGGTCCAGGTATAGGTGAATCGATTCGTCCTCGCGGCGCATCAGATGCTCCCCGAGTTGCCGGTTCGGATACTCAGCACACACTCGGCAACCTTGAAATCCGGCCACCCGCGGTGGCCGATTTCGATCGCCGTATCGCCGCTGATGATTTCGAGCAGCGCGACCTTCCCCGGTGCACTGCTCTCCATGCGGGGCTCCCGAGGGTCGATCGGGCAGCAGTTCCGGGTAGGCAGCAGATCGACGACATCGCGGTTCAACACCGCGGCGATCCGAACCAGCTCGCCGATCTCGAATGAGCTGGTCGCAGCGAGTCTGCCTGCCAATTCGGCGCTGGTCAGCCGGATCTGGGCCGCCAGATCATCCGAGCAAACGCCGGCCCGTGTCATGGCCGTTTCGACACGGACGGCCGTGCATCTATCTAGATCATCCATACGGAGTACCATATGGTCCGTACGGACCTATGGCAACGCTAAACGTACCTTTATCAGATCGTTACCTAGCAAGGCTGGACGCAGTCTCAAGTTCGCATCGATGTTTGCCATAACGCCGTTTGGACTTCACAATGGTCCGCATGGGACTGGAGCACCCGAGTGACGACATCGACCGGGCGATAGGAAACGAGCTCAGGGCCGCACGCGCTCGGTGCGGCCTGACTCGGCAACAGCTCGCCGACACATCAGGTGTGGCGCCGAGCACTATTCAACGATTCGAGAACGGGGAGCGCTCCCCTGACATCCGTCAGCTGTTCGCGCTATGCGACGCCCTCAACACCTCGCCGCAAGAGCTCATCGCCCAGGCTATCGAGTTCCTGAAGCGACCGCGGCAGTAGGTCGGACAGCTCCAGCTTCAGCTCCAGCGACATTCGCACCAAATCCTGAGCAGTCGACACTCCCCACGCAATTCGCTCCGCAACCTCTTCCCCGAGTCGGCTGCCCACGATCTGCATGGCTTCGTCTTTGAAGATCTGAGCGAACCATGCCGCGAATTCGACGTCATGTCCCGTATGCATCGTAGAAAGTTCCCCTACATCAAGACCCATTGGGTCGCATCGAGGCCCCATTGGGCCGCATACTTTCCCCCTGACCTCAGAGACCACCGGCAAGTTGATGACATCGCAATGCGACCTCCAACTCCCCCGCCGGACGGCAATCTGCGAGCTTCCCGCCCCGCCCCTCGGGACAACACCGTCATCCCATGCTCATTCCACCTGTCCTGCAATGCCCAACGACAAAAGGGTTGTCGGGCATCACCGATCGCGACAATGCCGACGGGCGGAGTATAGCTAGATCGTCCGACCTACTGCCCAGTTAGGCTGCTACCCAATCGAATTGAATTGGATACACGCCACACCTGTTGGCATCTGGCTACTTTCAGGCGATCGGATAGGCTGCCCTTCCCTAACGCAACCCGGACAACAATCCCCCTCGGATTGCAAATCCGTTCTGCCAGTTGACGAATAGACAAGTTGCTGCCGGGGCTTGCACTTATGTGCCACATTCGGACATAACGGACAGCAAGGAGTGGGGTCTGTGCCCCTAACGTGGCCCTTTTCCGAAGAAGGCAATCGCACAGGATCGCGGACTCGACTGAAACACGTGACAATTCACACCCGCATCTACGCTCGAGTGGATTGATGCCACTGGGCGTGAATCGGCCGGAATGGAATAGGCGACGGTTACCGAGGCTTCGACGAGTTGCCTTGGGACGGTGCAGGAACGAACGCCGGCACCGGGACAGTCGGCGGAGTGGGAGTCGAGGCAGTACCCGGGGCGACTGTGCCCGGCTTGAGGGCCGCGCCGGGAGCGGGCTGAGGCTGCTGGACTGCCTCGCGCAGGATTCGGAGGAGATCCGGGAGGAGGGGGACGCCGACTTGGGTGCGGGGGTTGGGCTTTGCCGGGGCCGGCTTTGCCGGAGCCGCGGGGTCGGAGACGGTGGGCGCGTTGGGGTCTGCGCTTGTGGGGTCCGAGGTCTGCGGGTCGGCGGGAGTCGCCGGGTCCGCGGGAGTCGCCGGGACCGCGGGAGTCGCCGGGACCGCGGGGGTGGTGGGGTCCGCGGGGGTGATGGGGTCTGTGGTGGTGAGGTCCGGGGTTGTCAGATCCGGGGCGGCGGGGTCGAGAAGGGTTGGGGCGGATTGGAATTCGCTGAGGGCTGGGCCGACGGTCAGGTCGTCGATGGTGGGGGTGCCGGCGTCGGGGGCCGCGGAGTATTCGGCGCGGAGGATGTGGTTGTCGTGGGTCAGGACTTGGCCGGCGGTGGAGTGGACGGCGGTCGCGGTGCGGTCGTCTTCCTTGTCCGTGCCGGGGTAGGCCTGGCAGTCGGTGGTGTCGCAGGTTTGGGCGTAGGAGTAGCGCTGGTCGGCGAGGGCGTAGGAGCGGGCCGCGATCGCTTGTGCGCGTAGGGCTTCCGCGCCGCCCTGGTTGGCCCAGTCGGGGACCATTTCGGCGGGGACCACGCCGAGGAGGTAGTCCTCGATGTCGACCTCGTTGATGACGCGGGGGGCGTCGCCGTCCAGTGCCACGCCCAGGACGCCACGGTAGTTGGGGCCCTCGCAGAGTTCCAGGTGTTCGGCCGCGGGGCGGCCGGTGCCCGATTCCAGGGGGTAGGCGTAGGGGTCGTCGGTGGAGCCCTGCCACAGCACCGGGCCGTCGCAGCCTCGGGTGATGGTGACGTCCGCGCCGGTGGCGGTGGGGGTGAGGTGTGCGGCCTGGCCGGGGACGACACGGCGGCCGGCGACATAGAGTCCAGTTTCGGATTCGACGTCGAGGTTTTTGCCGTCCAGTCCCATGAGGCGGACTCGGACCGGCGTGGATCCGATCGCGGCGATATTCGCGCCGGGGTAATAGTGGGCCAGAATCGTTTCGGCGGTCGAACCGCCGACGGCGCGATCGAACGCGCCATTCTGGCTCAGACCGCGCCCGTGACCGGGGCTGGCGGTGAACTTGTACTCGCCGTTCGGCCAGGCCCAGAGCAGGCCGGCGGTGGTGCCTCCGAGGGTGGTGGCGGCGACTGATAGAGCGATCAGACGCTGGCGTCTGCGCCGCTGACGTAGGTGGCCGTTCGGCATGTCATACCCGTTCTGTCGAGAGCCGAAGCTACATTCGAGTTACCCGAAGCTAATCCTCAACCACACGTTCAGGGATTGTGACAGTTGGGACTAGTGTGATCGTTGGTTCGTCGAGAAGCAACCTCGGCACTCGGCGATCCGCAACGGTTTAACTGGAATGGGAGCTGCTCGTGCCGTACCGCAGAAGGAAACACTCGTTTGCCCTCCCGGTTGCCACGATCCTGGCGATCACTGCGCCGTTCGGCATTATGGCGCTCAGTGAGTCCCCAGACGTGCGGACGACCGATGAAAGCAACCTGGCAGCAATACCAGCGGAAATGGCTGAGGTCGCACTCGCCACCGCGCCCGATCTGGTGCTGCCGCTCCGCGAACTGACGGGGCTCAATCTGCCGGATCTGCACCTGTCCGATCTGCGCATGCTGCCGCTGCCCAAGTCGATCCGTATTCCGCAGGGACTACCGCTGCCGCCGGGTGTCCGACTACCCAGCGAGATCCAGCTGCCGCGACTGGGGCAACCGGTCAAACCGGGCTCTCACGTCGGCCCCTTCTCCCCCGCACCCGGTCACATCGCCGAACCCGGGCCTGAGGTCCCGGAACCGGCTCCCGGCAGCGCGCCCGAGGCGCCGGCCGCACCGGACAACGAATCCGTCCCGGCCCCAGCAGATCCCGCCGCACCCGGCGCGGAAGTGCCTGCCGCAGCACCGGAAACCCCCGCAATCCCCGATATCAAGACCGATCCCCGCACCCCCGCACTCGCACCCAATGCGGTGCCCGGCGACCTGGCGGACAAGGTCGGTGCGCAGGTCAAGGAGCTCAGCCGCGACACCCCGTTCAGCATGGTCGCGCTCACCGCGCCGCAGCTGGTCGGCACCACCGCGCTGATCCGGGCCAAGCGGGCCGACGGCGGCTGGGGACCGTGGTACCCGACCGAGGCCGTCGACACGCCGGCCAAGAAGCCCGGCCGTACCGGCACCGAGCCGATTTATGTCGGCAATACCAAATCCGTGCAGATCCTGGTGACGCGCAAGAATGCCGCGCAGCCGGTAGACGCACCAGCGGTACCGAATGCGCAGCCGGTGCCCAATGCACCTGCGCCGGACGCGCAGGTGGTGCCCGCTCGGCCCGAGCCCGCGCCATTCACCGATCACTCCGGTGATCCCGCCCAGATCAATCTGGAAAAGCTCGCGGCGGTCCTCATCGATCCGGGCCGCGGGGCGGCCGATGAGAATCTCACTCAGGTAGCGGCCGCGCTGCCGGGTGGCGGGCCGAAGGTGATCAGCCGCGCGCAATGGGGCGCGGATGAATCGCTGCGCTGCGAGGAACCGACCTATGACGATGCCGTGAATGCCATTACGGTGCACCACACCGCGGGCCGAAACGATTACACGCCCTCGGAATCCGCGGGAATTGTGCGTTCCATTTACAACTATCACGCAAAGACGTTGGGCTGGTGCGATATCGGCTACAACGCACTCGTCGACAAGTACGGTCAGATCTTCGAGGGTCGTTACGGCGGGCTCGATCGTCCGGTCGAGGGCGCGCATGCGGGTGGATTTAATATCAATACCGCCGGTGTGGCTTTCATGGGCGATCACGAGACGGAACCGCCGACCGAGGATGCCATTCAGGCGATGGGCAAATTCATCGGCTGGCGTTCGAAGATCGCGGGGGTGGATCCGGAAGGTTCCACCACCATGTATTCGGAGGGCAGCGATTACACCCGCTATGCCCTCGGCCAGGCGGTGAAACTGCCGAATATCTTCGCGCACCGCGATGTCGGCAACACCACCTGCCCGGGCGATGCCGCCTACGACCTCATGGATCGGCTGCGTTCGATCGCCGAGACGGTCGCGGGTAAGACGAGCGCTCCGGCGCCCAAGCCGACTCGCCCCGGGCCGCAGCAGAATGCCGGGAGCCCGGCGCCCGGGACGAGTAACCAGGCGGATCTGGCATCGCTGGCCGACCTGACCACCAAACTGCTGGGCATGCTCGACAAGAGCCCGGTGGCGAAGTACTACGACGCGTCCGGCGGCCCGAACGGTCCACTCGGGCAGGCGAAGTCGGAGCCGCAGCCGACCCCGGACGGCGGGCAGTACGCCGAGTTCGTGAACGGCAATCTGTATTCGGCTCCGGACGGCAAGGTCTTCGCGGTGGTCGGCAAGATTCTGGAGCGCTTCCTGCAATTGGGCGCCGGTACAGGCGTTCTGGGGGTGCCGACAACCAGTGAGTACCCGGTCGAGGACGGGGTTCGGACCGACTTCCAGAACGGCTCACTGATTTTCAGTCAGCTGACGGGGCTCGTGACCACCGTGATGAAGAATTTCACGGGCGGTCAGGATCCGATTCCCGCGCCGATTCCGGCGGTGCTGAACCATGAGCAGCAGGCCGCGCCCATTCCGGCGGCAATTCCGGAACCGGCTGCGGGGCCGTAACTTTCGGTGACAAACGAGAAGGCCGGTGCGATAATTCGCACCGGCCTTCTCTGCTATCAGGCTGTCAGGACCACCAGCGTTCGAGGACGCGGGCCACGCCATCCTCGTGGTTGGCGGCGGCGACCTCGTCGGCGGCGGCGATCGCTTCCGGGTGCGCATTGCCCATGGCCACACCGTGGCCCGCCATCTTGAGCATGGGCACATCATTCGGCATGTCCCCGAAGGCAATCAGCGCCGTGTGCTGCACACCGAGCCGCTGCGCGACGGAGGCCAGCCCCGTCGCCTTGGTGACTCCGGGCGCGGAGAGTTCGATCAGCCCGTTGTCCGTCGAATAGGTGAGGTCGGCGCGCCCGGCCAGGGCAGGCTCGAGTACCGCGCGCATATCCCCGCTGGACGCACCGGGCAGCCGGATGAGCATCTTGATGGCAGGCGCGGCGATCACCTCGGCGCGCGACACCTCGGTGTCATCCGGATTCAGCCACGCGTGCTCGTACTCGGGAGAGCTGACGAATTGCGGGGTGGCCGCATCGTGCGCGGTGGCGCCGACGCGTTCCGCGGCCAGACCGCAGCCCGGGAGCAGCCGCTCGGCCAGATCCGCGGCCCACGCGAGCGTCTCCACATCGAGCGTCCGGCTGGCCAGAATGCGGTCGGTGGCGCTGTCGTAGATGACCGCCCCGTTCCCGCAGACGCACAGCGGCGCGTAACCGAGTCCGTCGACAACCGGGTCGATCCAGCGCGGTGGGCGGCCGGTGGCGAGCACAAACGGCACACCGTCCGCGATGAGGGCGTCGATCGCGGCTTTGGTGCGCGGGCTCACCTGCTCGCCGTTGTCGATGAGTGTGCCGTCGACATCGGTGGCGACCATCTTTGGTTTGGGCAGGTGGAAGAGAGTCACCTAGTCCATCCTGCCTGAAAGCCGCGCCCGAAATGGCCGCGGTGCACGAATTGCCCGTCATTGGCTGCACCTGTTACCTCGCCGCAGCCACACCCGTTACCCGCCCGATGCCACCGTTGTAACCCGCCACCCGGTGCGCGCAACGCACAGTTATCCACAGGTATCCCTATGATCTGGGCTAGAACTCGACCCGAGAGGGACTGATGGCCGGTTTTCTACTGCGACGCGCGCTGAACTATGTCGTACTACTAGTGCTCGCGTCGTTCCTGGTCTTCACGGTGGCGTCGCTCACCTTCACCCCGCTCGACAATCTGGAGCAACGCAACCCGCGCCCTCCGCAGTCGGTCATCGACTCGAAACGGGCCGAGCTGCACCTGAACGACCCCATCCCGCAGCGCTATCTGGTGTGGGCCGGGGGCGTGGTGCACGGAGATTTCGGCAAGACCCTCGCCGGGCAGCCTGTCAGTCAGGAGTTGCCGCGCCGCATCGGGGTGTCCCTGCGCCTGCTCATTATCGGCGCGATCACCGGCACCGTGCTGGGTGTACTGATCGGGGCGGCGAATGCGATCCGGCAGTACAAGTTCAGCGACTACCTCAGTACCGTCCTGTCGCTGCTGCTGCTGTCCACACCGGTGTTCTTGCTCGCCACCCTCCTGAAATACGGTGCGCTGGAGATCAATCTGTCCACGGGGAAGCAGATCTTCCTGTACACGGGCGAGACTTCGGCGACGCAGGTGCACGGACTGTGGAATCAACTGGTGGACCGCGTCCAGCATTTGGTGGTGCCGACGTTCGGACTGTCGCTCGGCACCATGGCTGCGTACAGCCGCTATCAACGCAACGCGATGCTGGACGTGCTGGGCAGTGACTTCATTCGCACCGCCCGCGCCAAGGGCCTGACCCGCAGCCACGCACTGTACAAACACGGGCTGCGCACCGCTCTCATACCGATGGCGACCCTGTTCGCCTACAGCTTCGGCGGTCTCATCACCGGTGCGACCTTCACCGAGAAGATCTTCGGCTGGCACGGCGTCGGTGAATGGCTGGTCGACGGCATCAACGCCCAGGACATCAATATCGTGCTGACGGTGACCCTGTTCGCCGGGCTGGTTGTGCTGCTGTCCGGCCTGCTGTCCGACATCGTGTACGCGATTCTCGATCCCAGGGTGCGTGTCGGATGACAGACGTCGAGATCATCGTTCAAGGCGCGCCGCAGGCGGCGACCGGGCGACGGAAGCTGGTGTGGCGGCGCTTCCTGCGCAACAAGACCTCGGTGACGGCGGCGGTGATACTGGTGGTGATTTTTGTGGTGGCGTTCACGCTGCCGCACTTCCTGTCCTACAACTACACCGATATCGATCCGACGGCGAAATTGCAGCCACCGAACGGACAACACTGGTTCGGCACCACAACACTCGGCGAGGACGTGCTCGCGCAGACGCTGCGCGGTCTGCAGAAGTCGCTGATCATCGGATTCGGCGCCGCCATTATCGGCGCCTTCATCGCGACCATCGCCGGATCGGTGGCCGGACTGCTCGGCGGCTGGAGCGACAAGGCCATCATGTGGCTGGTCGATCTGCTGCTGGTGGTTCCCAGCTTCATCATGATCGCTCTCTTCGCGCCGAAGACGAAGGGCAATGGCTCGATCGTGCTGCTGACGCTGCTCATCGCGGGCTTCGGCTGGATGATCAGCGCACGCATCATCCGAGGGCTGTCCATGAGCCTGCGCGAACGTGAATTCGTCCGTGCCGCACGGTATATGGGGGCTTCCACCTGGACGGTCATCACCACGCACGTGGTGCCGAACATCGCCTCCTATCTGATCATCGACACCACGCTCGCGGTCGGCGGCGCGGTTATGGCCGAAACCGGTTTGAGCTTCCTCGGATTCGGCGTGCAACCGCCGGATGTGTCACTCGGCTCGCTCATCGGCACCTACAGCAAGTCGGCGCTGACCTACCCGTGGACATTCATGTTCGCCGGCGGATTCCTGGTCGCCATCGTGCTGTGCGCGAACCTCATGGGAGACGGTCTGCGGGACGCCTTCGACCCGGGCGCGAAGAGGGCGCGGGCCAAGTCGGGTAAGAAGCGAAAGGTTCAGGCATGAGCGACGATTCGGCGGAGCGGCGGCGAACGACCACCGCGCCGCTGCTGGAGGTCGGGGACCTGCGTGTGTCCTTCCCGGGCGAGGAAGGGCGGGTCGATGCCGTCCGCGGTGTGAACTTCGCCGTCAATGACGGTGAAGTGCTCGCCATTGTCGGCGAGTCCGGCTCCGGCAAGTCGGTGTCCTCGATGGCGATCATGGGACTGCTGCCCGAACAGGCGCGTGTGCACGGATCGATCCGGTTGCGCGGGCGAGAACTGCTGGGGCTGGGCGACAAAGAGATGTCCACACTGCGTGGCAGCCGGGTGTCCATGGTGTTTCAGGACCCGCTGTCGGCGCTGACGCCGGTCTATCGCATCGGTGATCAGATCGCGGAAGCGCTACTGGCACACCGCAAGATGACCAAGCACGAGGCCGCCGCCAAGGCCATCGAACTGCTGGAGCTGGTCGGCATTCCCGAGCCGGAGGTGCGCGCCAAATCGTTCCCGCACGAGTTCTCCGGTGGTATGCGGCAGCGCGTGGTCATTGCCATGGCCATCGCCAATGATCCCGAGCTCATCATCTGCGACGAGCCCACCACCGCCCTCGATGTGACGGTGCAGGCGCAGATCCTGAATCTGCTGCGCAAGGCACGGGACATCACCGGCGCGGGCGTCATTTTCATCACCCACGATATGGGCATCGCCGCCACCCTGGCCGATCGCGTGGCGGTCATGTATGCCGGGCGGATCGTCGAAACCGCACCGGCCACAGAGCTTTTCCGTGAGCCGCGGATGCCGTACACGGTAGGCCTGCTGGGCTCCATCCCGCGCATGGACGGTCCGGCGCGGACTGCGCTGATTCCGATCGTGGGCGCCCCGCCCGCCATGCACGCGCTGCCGGCCGGCTGCACGTTCGCGCCACGCTGCCCGGTCGCCGTCGACGACTGCCTGGCCGCCGAACCGCCGCTGCAGGACACCGGTCCCGGGCATCGCGCCGCCTGCATTCGTACCTCGGAGATCGGCTCTCAGCAACTGTTCACGGCCTACCACAAGGAGATCGAGGCGCCAGAGCAGATCGCGGAGGTCGACACGTCGCAGGTGGTGTTGAAGGTGACCGATCTGCGCAAGACCTTCCCCATCACCCGGGGCGTAGTGCTGCGCCGCAAGACCGGCGAGGTGAAGGCTGTGGACGGCATCAGCTTCGAAGTGCGCGCGGGCCGGACGCTGGCGCTGGTCGGCGAATCCGGATCGGGCAAGTCGACCACGCTCACCCAGATCATGGATCTGCTGCGCCCGGAGAGCGGCAGCATCGAGATCCTCGGCCACGATGTGACAACGCTGACCAAACCGCAGCGGCGCGAGATCCGGCGCAAGATGCAGATCGTCTTCCAAGATCCTTCGGCTTCGCTGGACCCGCGGCTGCCGGTCTCCGATGCCATCGCCGAACCGCTCCGCATCAACGGCCGCTCCCGCGAGGAGATCAATCGGCGGGTCCCGGAACTGCTGGAACTGGTCGGACTGCGACCCGAGCATGCCGACCGCTACCCGACGGACTTCTCCGGCGGGCAGAAGCAGCGCATCAATGTCGCGCGCGCACTCGCACTGGATCCGGAACTGCTGGTCCTCGACGAACCCGTGTCCTCCCTGGATGTTTCGATCCAGGCGGGCGTCCTGAACCTCTTGCGCGACCTGCAGGCCGAGCGTGGATTGTCGTATTTGTTCGTCTCCCACGACCTGTCGGTGGTGCGTAATCTGGCCCATGACATCGCGGTCATGTATCAGGGGCAAATCGTCGAATACGGTCCGGCGGAACGCATTTTCGCCGCCCCGGAACACGAGTACACCCGCGCGCTGATCGACGCGGTGCCGGTTCCGGCCACGACTCGATAGGAGAGTGTCCGATGCGTAGTGGACGAGTATGCGCCGCACTGGTACTGGCGGCCGGGCTGGTGCTGGCGGGCTGTAGCGGCAACACCACCGCGCCGACCGGTTCGGCCGTGCTCGGCACCGCCTCGGATATCAATCCGCATCCGCGCGATGACATCCAGGACGGCGGCAATCTGCGGCTGGCCACGCCCGAGATACCCGTGAACTGGAATACGCTCCAGATCGACGGCAATGACGGCGATTACGCGGACATCATCAGATTCATGATGCCGCGCGCGTACAACACCGACGCGGCGGGCAATCTCACCGTCAACCACGACTACTTCACCGATGTCCAGCTCACCGGCACGAATCCGCAGGTGGTCACCTACACCATCAATCCGAAGGCGGTCTGGTCCGACGGCTCGCCGATCACCTGGACAGACCTCGCCGCTGAGGCAAACGCGCTGAGCGGCAAGGACACCCGCTTCCTCATCGCCCTGTCGAACGGCTTCGACCGGGTGGCCAAGGTCGAGCGCGGCGTCGACGACCGGCAGGCCGTCATCACCTTCGACAAGCCGTACGCCGACTGGCGCGGCCAGTTCGCGGGCAATTCCATGCTCTACCCGAAATCGGTGACGGCCGACCCGGATACGTTCAACAAATCGCTGCTGAACGGTCTCCCCTTGTCCTCGGGACCGTTCCAGCTGCAGTCCATCGACCGCTCCGGTGGCCTGATCGTGCTGAACCGAAATCCGAAGTGGTGGGGTGATACCCCGAAGCTGGATACCGTCACCATCCGCGTCCTGGACCGCAATGCCTGGACCCAGGCGGTGCAGAACAAGGAACTTGACGCGGCGCTGCTCAGCACCGTCGACGACCTGCAGAACCTGCGCGGGGTACCCGATGTGTCGATCCGGAACGCCCCGCTGAACCGGTGGCGCTACTTCGCCTTCAACGGCGCGCCAGGCTCCATCCTCGCCGATGCTGGTCTGCGCGTGGCGATTTCGAAGGCCATCGACCGGCGGCGCATTGCCGAAACCATGCAGAACGGCCTCGTCGATAAGCCGGAGCCGCTCAACAGTCATGTTTTCCTGCGCGGCCAGCACGGCTATCAGGACAACAGCCTCGGCTTCGATCCGGACGCCGCCGCGAAGGAACTCGACGCGCTCGGCTGGGTGCGCCAGGGCAACAACAGGTTCAAGGACGGCAAGAAACTGGTGATCCGGGACGTCTTCTACAACGATGACACCTGGGTGCAGATCGCCAAGCTGATCCAGCAGGACCTGGGCAAGATCGGCGTCGAGTTGACCATCGACACCCGACCGGCGCAGCGCTTCTTCACCGATGTCATCCAGCCCGGCGACTTCGACGTCTGCCAGTTCTCGCTCTCCGGTGACGCCTTCGTCTTCAACAGCCTGCCGCAGATCTTCGGGTTGTATCCCAATGACCTGCAGGTCAATTACGGGCGCATCGGCTCACCGGAGCTGAACGACCTCATCGACAAGACCCTGTCGGAGCTGGACCCGGAGCAGGCCATCGCACTCGCGAACCAGGTGGACCGCAAGGTCTTCGAAGAGGGCCACTCGCTGCCGCTGCTGCAGAACGAAGGAAACTACGGGGTACGGTCCGAGCTGGCCAACTACGGTTCGCCCGGGCTGGCCTCGTACGACTACACCTCGATCGGGTTTTTGAAATAACCACCGTTCGAAGTAAGCAACCACGAGCCGTCCCCGGCGGAAGGAGCGGTCCATGCGGACACGTTCAACCACGATTCGACTCGCGATCCCGGTGGTCGCGCTCGGACTGATCGCGTCCGGCTGTAGTTCCAACAGCACCGTACAGAGCGGCTCGGTCGATCTCACCAGTGTCAATGCCATCAATCCGCATCCGGTGGCGGATCTGAAGGACGGCGGCAATCTGCGACTGGCGTTGAGCGCCTTCCCGGAGTCGTTCAACAATCTGCACGTCGACGGCAACACCGCCGATACCAATAGCGTTGTCAGCCCGACATTGCCGCAAACCTTCGCCGCCAATGCCGCCGGTGAACTCAGCGTCGACAACGACTACTTCACCGATATCCAGCTGACCAGCACCAGTCCACAGCAGGTCGTCACCTACACCATCAATCCGAAGGCGGTGTGGTCCGACGGATCGCCCATCACCTGGGAGGATCTGCGTTCGGAGTGGCAGGCGCTGAACGGCACCGACAGCGCGTACCAAATCGCCTCGAGCGGCGGGTACGACCACGTCGACAAGGTGGAACGGGGCGTCGATGATCGGCAGGCCGTCGTTACCTTCCGGCAGAACTACGGGGAGTGGAAGGGGCTCTTCGGAATCCTGTATCCGAAGGCCGATACCCAGTCCCCGCAGGCGTTCAACGATTGGGCGCGCAATTCGCTGCCGATCAGCGCCGGACCGTTCCTCGTCTCGAGTATCGACCGCACGCAGAATCGGATCACCCTGAGTCACAACCCCAAATGGTGGGGTGACGCACCGAAGCTGGACAACATCACCTTCAGCGTGCTGGATTACACCGCGACCTTGCCTGCCATTCAGAACAATGAGCTGGACGAGTCGTACATGTCCGGGCTGGAGGCGGTAACCGGCGCCAAGAACACGCCGGGTGTGGAGATCCGCCGGGCCTCCGAACCGTCGACCAGCCTCATCGCGTTCAACGGCGCACCGGGCGCCATCCTCGAGGATGTGAAGGTGCGGCAGGCCATCGCCAAGGCCATCGACCGCAAGACCATCGTCGAAACCTTCCAGCACGGCATCGTGGATCAGCCCAAGCCGCTCAACAACCACATCTACATCGCCGGACAGACGGGCTACCAGGACAATTCGGCGGTTGTCGGATTCGACCTGGACGCGGCCGGCAAGGAACTCGACGCGCTCGGCTGGGTGATGAAGGGCGATACCCGCGAAAAGGACGGGCGCAAGCTGGAATTGCGTGACGTCATGTACCAGCAGGACTCCTGGGTGGACACCGCCAAGATCATCCAGCAGGACCTGCAGAAGATCGGCGTCAAGCTCATCATCCAAACTGCGCCGGGTACCGGGCTTTTCACGAATCTGATCGATCCGGGCAACTACGACCTGGCGCAGTACGGCCTGTCCGGTGGCGGCGCATTGCCGCTGCAGATCCTGCGCCAGATGTACTACTACGACCCGCAGAATTGGCAGGGCAACAAATCCCGCATCGGTTCCCCGGAGCTGAATACGGTCATCGATCAGACGCTGGCAGAACTCGATCCGGGCAAGGCCATCGAACTCGCCAACAAGGCCGATCAGATGATCTGGGCCGAAGCGCATTCGGTCATGCTCAACCAGGCATCAGGTACCCATGCTGCGCGCATCGACCTGGCCAACTGGGGCGCGTTCGGGCTGGCCACCCCCGATTACACGAAGGTCGGCTTCCTTAAGTGAGTTCCCGGACAGACCATCCTCTGGTCTACCCGGTGGTCGTGACGATCGGCGCCCTGGCGGTACCTCTCGCCTGGGCGCCGTTCGGCGATGCGGAGCAGGTGGCCGCGCTCGGGGCGGTCGTGTTGATCATCCTGGGGTACAGCGCATTTCAGCTGACGGGGGCGACGGGGTATCTGCCGGTCGGATTGCCCAAGTCCGGCGGCGCTTGCCGGGATGTCGCGGTGCGGCGGGTGCGGCAGCAGCATCGGCTGGTGAGTCGGTCTTGGTTGGAGTTCACAACTGGTGGGCGGACTCGGTGGTTGCCGGTGTACTTCGATTCGTCGCTGGTTACCTTGCCGCAGTCGAATGCTGAATTGGCTGGGCGGACAGTGACTGTGGCGGGGATTCGGGTGTATCCGTCGGGGCGGTTGCGTAGTAGCGAGCCGGAGGGGCGGCTGATCGATAATCCGGTGCGGCCGGATGATGATGCGGCGGTGACGGTGGTGAAGGTGTCGCGGGTCGGGCGGCGGTTGTTGCTGGATGCGCAGTCTGCGATTGCCGGGCCGTTTGCCGGGTTGCTGTGGGTATATATCGCGGGTGGTGGGCTGGTGGCTTTTGTCGCGGCGACTGTTGTCGCCGCTGCTGCTGCGATTTGGCTGTCCGCTATTCGGGGTTCCGACCCCAGCTGAGCGGGTTCTGGCCCGGTAGTCAGCGTCAACTGGTAGGAAACTTCGGGATAGGATCGGCGTATGACAGGCCGCGTTGAACACCGTGACAACGGCGATCCCGCACCGGTGCAGCGGGAGATTCCCGCTGATACGCCTACCGGGGTGGACCTCGAGCGCATTATCGGGAAACAGGTACGGGCCTTGCGCCTGGCCAGTGGGCTGTCGGTGGGAGATATGGCGGCCAAGGTCGGGATATCCAAGGCCATGCTCTCGAAGATCGAGAATGCTCAGACCTCGTGCAGCCTCTCGACTTTGGCCCGGCTGGCTGCCGGGTTGGATGTGCCGGTGACTTCGCTGTTCCGGGGCGCGGATACGGCACGTGAGGCCGTGTTCACCCCCGCCGGGAACGGTGCGCGGATTGTCGGGCGCGGTACGCGGGTGGGCCATCACTACGAATTGCTCGGAGCGCTACGGGGACAGCACAAGCGGCTCGAACCGGTGCTGGTCACGCTCACCGAGGCCAGTGAGACCTTTCCGCTGTTCCAGCATGCGGGGACCGAATTGCTCTACATGCTCGAAGGCGTCATGGTCTACGGGCACGGCGATTCCGAGTACACGCTCCGGCCCGGTGATGCGCTGCTGCTGGACGGCGAAGGGCCGCACGGGCCCAATGATCTGGTCCGGCTGCCCATTCGGTTCCTGGCTATTACCGCGTACCCGGACAATCACTCCGAGGAATAGTCGCCGAGATTGGCCGATCCGGCCTGAGCGGTCACAAACCGCAACACATGGTCAATTAATGCCGCCCCGGGTCGATTTCTGACCGCTCAAGCCGGGCCCGCAGCAACCCAAGCCGCCATCACATCCGCCAAAGCCGCCGCGCCCACATGGCAATCGACCGGATCGGCGTGCTCGGCGGGGGAATGCGAGACGCCGGTGGGATTGCGGACGAAGAGCATGGCGGTGGGGATGCTGTCGGAGAGAATGCCCGCGTCATGCCCTGCGGCGGTGGGGATTACCGGGATATCGCCGAGATGGGCGAGGGTCTGGGCGAGGCGTTCTCGAGGCTCGGGCGGGAATTCCACTATGGGGGTGATGGATTCGGCGACCACCTGCAGGTCGATGCCGTCGACGGCGGCGTGACCACGGGCGGCTGCGGTAATGCGCGAGACCATGAGCTCCAGGGTCGACTGGTCGGCGGCGCGGGCATCGAGCCAGGCGCGGACACGCGAGGGAATCGCATTGGTGCCGTTCGGCGAGACCAGCACTTTGCCGAAAGTCGCTACGGCCGAACGGGCTACCGCCTCCGCGCGGGCGGTGTGCACGGTGGAGGCGAAGGCCAGCATGGGGTCGTGGCGGTCGAGCAGCCGTGTCGCGCCGGCGTGATTGGCCTCGCCGGTGAAATCGAATTCCCAGCGACCGTGCGGCCATATCGACGAGGCCAGCGCCAGCGGGCTGTCGACCAGGTCGAGAGCGCGGCCCTGCTCGATATGCAGCTCGATGAAAACGCCCACGCGGTCGGTGAGAGTGGCGTCCACGCCCAACCGGTCCGGGCGGCGGCCCGCGCGAGTCAGGGCCTCCGCCAGGGTGATTCCGTCGATATCGCGCAGACCCAGCGCGCGCTCGGGCGCCAGCGCGCCGGTCGCCAATTGCGAACCGATGCAGGCCACCCCGAACCGTGCACCCTCCTCATCCGAGAAGGCCACCACCGCAATGGGAATCGACGGCTCGATGCCCCGCGCCCGCAGCAGATCTACCGCCGCGAATGCCGAGACTATCCCGAGCGGACCATCAAATGCCCCGCCGTCCGGCACCGAATCCAGGTGTGACCCGGTGACGAAGGCCCCCTTCGGATCACCCACCCAATCGTGCGGGAACCACCAGGCCCAGAGATTGCCGTTCCGATCCTCCTCCAATTCCATGGAACGGGCCGTCGCACACCCCCGAAACCATTCGCGCAGTGTGAGATCCGCATCGGACCAGGCAAAACGCCGATAGCCCCCGGTGCCGCCATCCCGCCCCACCGCGAGAATCTCGTCCCACAGCGGATCGAAAACCGCTGCCGCTGTGAATCGGTCGGCGGCCGCCGAGCCCTCGTCGCGCCTCGCACACTCATCGGCCGACGCAGTGCGGACGTCGAATACGTCCGACCGATCGACCGACCGCGCCGTGCCACTCTCGGACGGCACCGGTCCGCCATCCGATCGCACTTGCCCACTGCCCAACTGCGCCGGCCCACCATTCGACTGCGCCGCTTGGCTGTCGGGCAATGCTGTTGCGCTGGTGGGCAGCGACTTCGGGGCCTCTGGCAGGGTCATGCAAGCGCTCCGGGGATCCAGGTGGTGCCGGCCAGGGGGACTCGCGCCATAGCGGCGGCTTCCACTGTCAGGGCGACGAGGTCTTCGGGTTCGAGGTTGTTGAGGTGGGATTTGCCGCAGGCTCGGGCGAGGGTTTGGGCTTCCATGGTGAGGACTCGGAGGTAGTTGGCCAGGCGGCGGCCGCCTTCGACGGGGTCCAGGTGCTTGGCGAGTTCGGGGTCCTGAGTGGAGATGCCGGCCGGGTCGCGGCCGTCCTGGAAGTCGTCGTAGTAGCCGGGGGCGGAACCGAGCGCCTCGTATTGCGCGGCGAAGCGGGGGCTGTTGTCGCCCAGGGCGATCAGGGCCGCGGTGCCGATGGCGACGGCGTCCGCGCCGAGGGCCATGGCCTTGGCGACATCGGCGCCGGTGCGAATACCGCCGGAGATGATGAGCTGGACCTTGCGGTGCACGCCCAATTCCTGCAAGGCCTGCACGGCCTGGGGAATGGCGGCCAGGGTGGGGATGCCGACGTTTTCGATGAAGACGTCCTGGGTTGCGGCGGTACCGCCCTGCATACCGTCGACCACGATCACATCCGCGCCCGCCTTCACCGCGAGCTTGACGTCGTAGTAGGTGCGGGTCGCGCCGATCTTGATGTAGATCGGCTTCTCCCACTGGGTGATCTCACGCAGTTCGAGAATCTTGATGGCCAGATCGTCCGGACCGGTCCAGTCGGGATGGCGGCAGGCGCTGCGCTGATCGATACCCTGTGGCAGCGTGCGCATTCCGGCGACTCGCTCACTGATCTTCTGCCCGAGCAGCATGCCGCCGCCGCCCGGCTTCGCGCCCTGTCCGAGCACGATCTCGATGGCATCGGCCTTGCGCAGATCATCGGGGTTCATGCCGTAGCGGGACGGAAGATACTGGTACACCAGATGTTTGGACTGTCCGCGCTCCTCGGTGGTCATACCGCCGTCACCGGTGGTGGTCGAGGTACCGGCAAGGCTCGCGCCGCGCCCGAGCGCCTCCTTCGCCTGGCCGGACAGCGCGCCGAAGCTCATGCCCGCGATGGTGATCGGAATATCCAGGTGCAGCGGATGTTTCGCATGCCGGTCGCCGAGCACCACATCGGTGTCACAACGTTCGCGATACCCCTCGAGCGGATAGCGGGACATGGATGCGCCCAGGAACAGCAGGTCATCGAAGTGCGGCAGTGGGCGTTTCGCGCCCCAACCGCGAATGTCGTAGATGCCGGTCTCGGCGGCACGCTGGATCTCGGCAATGGCGCGACGATCGAAGGTCGCGGATTCGCGGAGCGCGGGATTCGGGCGAGTCATGAAGTCGGACTCCTGTCGAAGGGATCGGCGGGTGCCGCCGGCTGGGTAGGTCCCCCTGGGACCGAACAGCCTCTGTCGGCTTCGAACAGCCCTGACAGGCGCTGTTCGGTCCGATGCGGGCTGTTCGGTCCGGCACGAGCTGTTCGGTCCGGCACGAGTTGTTCGGGGCGGCACGAGCTGTTCGGTCGGCACGAGCTGTTCGGTCCGGCACGAGCTGTTCGGGGCGGCACGAGCTGTTCGGTCCGGCACGAACTGTTCGGTCCGGCACGAGCTGTTCGGGGCGGCACGAACTGTTCGGTCCGGCACGAGCTGTTCGGGGCGGCACGAACTGTTCGGTCCGGCACGAGCTGTTCGGGGCGGCACGAGCTGTTCGGGGCGGGGTGGTTAGTAGGCGGCGGCGTTGTCTACGTGGAAGTGGTAGAGCTGGCGGGCCGAGCCGTAGCGGGTGAAGTCGGCGGGGTCGGCGGCGAAGCCGGCGGTGGTGAGGAGGTCGCGGAGTTCGGCGAGGTGTTCGGGGCGCATGGGTTTGCGGATGCAGTCCGCGCCGAGGGAGGCGACCTTGCCGCGCACGTAGATTCGGGCCTCGTAGAGGGAATCACCCAGTGCTTCACCGGCATCGCCGAGGACGACGAGGCGGCCGGCCTGGCCCATGAAGGCACTCATATGGCCGATATTGCCGCCTACAACTATGTCCACGCCCTTCATCGAAATGCCGCAGCGCGCACCGGCATTGCCCTCGATGGCGAGCAGTCCGCCGTGTGCGGTCGCGCCCGCCGACTGCGAGGCATCGCCGCGCACCCGGACCGTGCCGGACATCATGTTCTCCGCGACGCCGACACCGGCGCTGCCGTCGATGGTCACGGTGGCGTGCTGATTCATTCCGGCGCAGTAGTAACCGACGTGGCCTTCGATGGTGACCTCGATATCTCGGTCCAGACCGCACGCCAGAGCATGCGCGCCGCGCGGATTCGCCAGTGTCACAGCCGCGGGAACATCCGCCGCCGCGAGCGCGGAATTCACTGCGCGGGTGC
>NZ_JAODNK010000178.1 GCF_025465275.1 Nocardia sp.
ATGGTGAGCTGGAGTACCGGGGTCGTACGGACTTCCAGGTGAAGATCCGTGGTTTCCGTATCGAGCTCGGTGAGATCGAAGCGGCTTTGCTGGCCATGCCGGAGATCGCTCAGGTCGCGGTTGTCGCCAAGTCCGATCAGCTCACCGGCGGCCGTCTGGTGTCCTACCTGGTGCCTGCCGATCAAGTGGCGGGTGCTGATGTGCCGCAGGTGAAGTCGGTGCTGTCGGCGGTGCTGCCGTCGTACATGGTGCCGTCGGCGTTCGTGGTCCTGGATGCCCTGCCGCTGAACGTCAACGGCAAGCTGGACCGCAGGGCCCTGCCCGAGCCGGAGCTCGCCGTCCGCGAATTCCGGGCCCCCGCCACAGCGTTGGAGACCGCCGTGTGCGCCGCCTTCACCGAGGTGCTGCACATCGAGCGAATCGGGCTGGACGACAACTTCTTCGAACTCGGCGGCAATTCGCTCATCGCGGTGAAACTCGCGGCGCGGCTGAGTGCCGCACTGGGCGAACGGGTTCCGGTCGCCCGGCTGTTCACCGCGCCGACCCCGGCCGGACTGACCGCGCAGCTGACCGGTGACGGTTCCGGCGGCTTCGGTGCGGATACCGCCTACGAGGTGCTGTTGCCGCTGCGTACGACGGGTTCCGGCGCACCGCTGTTCTGCATCCACCCGGTGGGTGGTCTGTCCTGGTCGTTCGCGGGTCTGGCCGCATACCTGGACGCTGACCGGCCGCTCTACGGTCTGCAGTCGCCGACGCTGGGAGCGGATGTGCCGCTGCCGGATTCGATCGACGAGTGGGCGAGCCGCTACGTGCGGGAGATCCGCGCGGTGCAGCCCGAGGGCCCGTACCACCTGCTGGGCTGGTCGCTCGGCGGTGTGCTGGCGCACTCGGTCGCGGTGCAACTGCAGGAGCAGGGACAGCAGGTGGCGACACTGGCCATGCTGGACAGTTCGCTGCAGGTCGAGGTCGGTGACGGGGTGCGAATCCCGGTGGCCGAACTGCTCGGCGGTCCGGTGGACGAGGGCCTCGGCGGAGTGGCACTGGATCCGGCGGAGCTGGTCGCACGGCTGTCCGAACTGCCGGAGCCGTTCGCCTCCATGGGCGCCGATCGGGTAACCCGGGTGATCGATACCGGTGTCCGCTCGCTCTCGCTCATCGGCGAGTACCGGCCGCGCCGATTCAAGGGCGATGTGCTGTATTTCGCAGCCGCGCTGGATGATCCGAGCTGCACGGTCGGTGTCACCGGGTGGACCGATGCCGTGGACGGCGTTGTGCACACCTATGCGGTGCAGGCCACGCACTGGCGGATGACCGCACCCGATGCCCTCGCCCAGATCGGCTCGGTGCTCAATACCGTCGGCCAGCGGGCAGTGCGATAGCAGGCCGTTTTCCCTCTAATCCGAACTCCCACGGTAAGAAAGGTTTTCGAGAATGAGCAATCCATTCGACGACGAAGACGCTCAGTTCTATGTGCTGGTCAACGAGGAGGGCCAGCACTCGCTGTGGCCGGTGTTCGCGACCATCCCCGGTGGCTGGACCATCGCACACGGCCCCGCCCCGCGCTGGGCCTGCCTGGAGTACGTCGAGTCGCACTGGACGGATATGCGTCCCAAATCACTCGCGGACTTCATGGCCAGTGAAGCCGAATAGCCACTGACCCGAAAGACTTTGCGGCACAATACAGCCCGCAACACAGACCCGGGGTGCACAAGCGCCCCGTGCGGCGGTCCCGGCCAACAGCCTCGGGGGTCAGTCCGCGAACTAGGAAAAGGAAGAACATATGAAGGTCACCCGTCCCGCCATGCGTACCACCACCCCGCCGCCCACCGGCGGCGGCACCATCGACATCGCGGGCATCCTCGCGACGGTGCTGAAGTTCCTGAGCAGCGGTTCCACCGCCAGCTACACCCCGCACTAAGCCCTTTCCGGCCCACCGACAACATTCGAAAGGAATCGAAATATGCCTACTAGTACCGGCAGCGGCGCCCTGGACATTCTGGCCGCGATCGCGCACCTGATCACCTCGGGTTCGTCGACCTCGATCATCCAGCCGCCCCCCGTCGTCTAGGAGTCCCCCATGGATAGCGGGAGCGCGATCAACAACCTTCTCCTCATGCTGGCCAAGGTGCTGGGAACCGGTTCTTCGTACACCTTCCCACCGCAGGCCTGAGGTCGTGAGGCTGCCAAAGCGCCGATACGCCCCGGCAGCCGCACAATCCACCTGAATAAGCGCCGCGGCGTGCCGTCCACCACTCCCTGCCGGACCGGCACGCTGCGGCGTCCCAGATGAATTCGATTATGGCAGCGTCACCGCGAATCCTCCGCAAAAGGCGCACCCGAACAAATGGAATACATATGTTTCATATTGTTTTCCGGCAAAATGTCAGTCTACGAACATTTTTCATACTCCGCGCCCACCGCCGAACGTTCTCAGCGCACAACGACGCTGGCGCGCCGCCGGGAGCCCAGGGGATCGAGGCGTGGCGGTTCGAGAGTCGCTAGTTCGATGCGGGTCCGCTCGGCCAGTTGTTCGGAGTCCTCCTGATGTCGCGCCGCCCGTTCGAAGTCGCCCTGTGACATCGCGAGCATGGCCAGCACCGTATCGACGGTGCCGCATACCGCGCCGGTTCCCTCGAGTCCGAGAAATGTCCCGGCGTAAGGCGCGAGCATGCGGTACAGGAAGTCGAAATCGTCGGTGAGGCCGAGTCCCAGCGCCACGTAGGCGCGGAGTCCGTACTCCGCCTGGGGGTAGAGGGTGGGGCGGATGGCGGTGAACTCCCGGTAGAGCTCCTCGGCTCGATCATGTTCGCCGGCCGCCAGCAGCGCCAGTGCGTAGAGCGGTCCACCGTAACCCGGTGCCTGCGTGTACAACTCGTGCATTTGCTCCCGGAGCGAGGCCGTGTCGCCGCGGGCCCACGCCTGCGAGAGTGCGATGGCGGAGCGGGGCCCGCCGCTGCCGAGGAATCCGAGTTGGGCGAGTCGCTCGTCGAATTCCGCGTAGAGCCGATCGGCTCCGTCGATATCACCGCGCAGCAGTGCGAACGGTGCGGCGATGCATCCCAGCATGAGAATCAGCTGCGGCAGTATGGCTTCGGTGACGACTTCCAGGGCGAGCTCGGCCTGTCGGCACGCTTCCCGTAGATCCACCCGGCTCAGCGCAGAGCGGAACAGCCCGTAATGGCCCAGTGCCCGATACTGATTCAGTCCGGCGCTCTCGGAGACTTCGAGCAATTCGTGGACGAGCGCGGTGTCTTCGGCAGAGACGAAACGGACCAGCGCCACGGCATTGATGGCGGCGCAGAGCAGTTCCGGATCTGCGCATACCCGTGCGAGTGCGAGCGCCTGCACCGCGTAGCGATGACTGAGCGCCGAATCACGGTAATCCCCAGCGGTTTCGAATGCGGCGGCGACGAGCAGCCGCACTCGGTCGGCATCGTCGATTTCGCCAGACAGGCAGCCGTCGATGGCCCGCACCAGCCGCTCTTCCGGGTCGAAGCCCTGTAGCGCCGGATACATGATCGGGGCCCGCCAGCAGGTGAGCGTCCGCACCAGCAACTGCTGATCGCCGAACGCGTGCGCGAGCTCCACGGCCCGATCGCGGATATCGCGCGCCTCGAACCAGCGGCACTGGTAGGCAAGGGCATTCACGAGTGCGAGATGCGCTTCGATCAGCGCGATCCGCACACTCTGCTCGGCGTGGACCGCGGTATGCCCGGCCAGCTCGTGCAATTCGATGACGGATTTCCACAGCCGCACGGTGTCGGCCGCCATACCGCGCTCGGTATCGTGATGCGCCGCCGCCATCACGTATTCGATTGCCCGCACGGCTGTTTCGGGCCGCGCGCCGAGTGCGGCGTGCCGGGCCAGTGTCTCCGGGTCACGCGCCAGCCCGGGGAAGTCTTCGACTCTGCCGTCCAGCAGTTCCAGTGCCGCCCAATGCAATCGCATCCGCCGCAACCTGGGAATCCCGAGATACACGGTGTCATGGATCAGCGCGTGGTCGAAGGTGATGCGCCCGGTGCGGTCGGTCCGCACCAGCGTGGCCGCCTCTGCCTCGGCAATCAGATCGATCACCTCGTCTTCGGAAACTCCCGCGGCCTGGCTGAGCACCCGCAGATCGACACCGTCGCCCCAGATGGCGAGATGCGCGAGAGCACTGCCGACTTCGGGGGAGAGCCGCCGCAGCCGGGTGGTGATCAGTTCCCGGATGGAGTCCGGCACCTCCCCGGTCTCCCCGGACCCGCGCTGCGCCGCAATGAGTTTGGCCATCTCCCGCACGAACAGCGGATTGCCGCCGGTCCGCCGGTGCAGCAACTCCAATGCCTCCCTGGAGATTTCCCGCAAACCGGAGCTCAATGCCAATTGCCGTGTGGCCGCCAGGTCGAGCCCGCCGAGTTCCAGCCATTCGGCGGTGCAGTGGGTCAGCGCCGCAGCGGTGGCATGCAGCCCCTGCCCGGCCTCGGAGCCACGCAGCGTGATCACCATGAGCACCGGTTCGTCGCGCAGCCAATTCACCACTTGGCGCAATACCTGCAGGGTGGCGGTATCCGCGCGATGGGCATCCTCGAGCAGAATTGCGACCGGTCCGTTCGCGCTCCGCTGCCTGCAGAGACTCACCACCGTCCGGGCAATGGTGAATGCGTCACCCGCGGCCAGACTTTCGGAAGCCGCGGGATCGAGCGCATTGAGCACCTCCGCCCACGCCCATGCGGGCGGCGCGCCATCCACCTCCGGACATCCGCCACGGAGAAATGTCCACGATTCCGCACCGAGATCGGCGAGCGCGGATTCGGTGAGTGTGGTTTTCCCCGCACCCGCTTCCC
Organism: Nocardia sp.; assembly: GCF_025465275.1. GTDB lineage: Bacteria > Actinomycetota > Actinomycetes > Mycobacteriales > Mycobacteriaceae > Nocardia. The sequence continues at coordinate 4,824 of NZ_JAODNK010000178.1, forward strand.
CCGAGATCCACACCATTTGCAAGCGACCGCTCGCCGCGATGGCGGCGGTTTCGCGCAACACGGTGTGTTCCCGGACGTACCCGCTGTGCTCCCGAGTGCGCCGAATTCGAATGGCCGGCGCGGGCCCGGGCGGCGCTTCCGCACCGGCGAGAGTTTCGGAGTGGCTGAGGATGGCCGCCTCCAACTCGCGCAGCGCCGGACTCGGATCGATTCCGTAGTGCTCGCCGAGAAATTCGCGCGAGTGCCGCAGTGTGGACAGTGCCTGCGCCTGCTGCCCGATGCGGTATTGCGCGGTGGCGAGCAGCCGGGCGATTTCCTCGCGTTCGGGATGTTCGTCGAGCAGGGTGCGCAGTTCGATGGTGACTTCGGTGGGCCGATTGAGATCGAGTTCGACGGCGGCGCGCATTTCGGCCGCGGTCAATCGCAGATCGGTGAGCCGATCGGCATCCTGTGCCGCCCACCCGAATGTGGTGAGCCCCTCGAACGCCGCACCGTTCCAGCAGGCCAGTGCGGCATCGAGGGCGTTTCGCCGTTCGACCGGGTCCGGCAGCCCGCGGGGCGCGCGCAACCGCTGCTCATAGGAGCGCATCAGCGCTTCGAATTGCCAGGCATCCACGGATTCGGGCGCGAGTTTGAGTGCGTAACCGGATGATTCGGACACCAGATACTGAGATCTGGCCCGTCGCGGCCGATCCGGTTCGATGAGCCTGCGCAGATTGTGAATGTGCACCTGCAGCACCGATGCGGCGGTCGGCGGCGGATTGCCCTCCCACAGATCATCGATGAGCCGTTCCGTACCGGCCGAGCGGCCACCGGCGGCGACCAGACGGGCCAGGACGGCGCGCAACATGGTCGCACCCAATCCGACCGGTCGGTCGTCCACAATCAGCTGAATTGGCCCGAGTACATGTACCTGCGGTTCCGTCATGCTCCGCGACAACCTCCGAGCCGGTCTTCATCGAGCGGAAAGGGTTGTGGAAACAGCGATTATTCCACCGGTTACCGGCCCGAATGACCCGAAATCGCGGTTCGAATTAGACTCGCCGACCGTGGTTCGTTCACGGGCGAATGATTGGCAAATATATTCATGGGAAGAAACGTCCGTATCTGCCGCGAAAGACCAAGTGTCCGTGGCGGTGAAGACTTTCCGTGCACTCGCTGATCGATAGCTACGCAGTGTTGGCCCCCAAGTGAAGTGGAGAGGAACAGCATGAGCCGGAGCGAAAAGACCGAACCGAACACCGTAGGCCTCTACTGGGACCGTGACGGCGATATCTGGCAGCGTGAAGACGGCGGCTGGCGGCTCATACTGCAAAGCGGTATCGCCGTCGATCCGGTCTCGGTGTGGGACTGGGACGGCGGATGTGTGCGTGACTACGCGCCGTTCACGCCGATGTCGTCATTCGCGGCCGGCTGACCTCGAGATCGATCACCGCCGGATCGGCGCGCATTCGTAAGAGCAGGGCTTCGGCACGGGCCCGATGGATAGCGGCTTTCTTGGTATTGCCCAGCGCTACCGCCAGATCGGCGAGCGTACTGTCCATCGGGCCGAGATGCCGGCACAGCCCGGTCTCGATGCCCGCGATAGTTCCGCTGTGCCCCGCGAGCCGTTCGTACAGTGCGCGAATTTCCGCGTGGTCGCCGAACTCGATCGCGGCGTGCGCCCGCAGTACCGCGAATGTGGTCGGCCACACGTATGGGAAGACCCGCGGATACCGGTCGTACACCGCTCTGGCGCGCTCACGGCCACCGGCGTGCAGCAGCGACATGGTGTAAACCGGTGCCGCGATCTCTGGCGCCACCTCGAACAGCTCGGTCACCGGTTGGATCAATCCGGAAAGATCCCCTTCGCCCAGGCCAGTGATACCTCGCCGAGCAGCAGCACCCCCGCGGCATCGGCGAGCCCGCGCTGCGCCAGCCGGGTGAGGCGTTCCTCGAAGGCCCGCCGGGCCGCGGGCAGATCGCCGCGCAGCATGGCCGCCTCGAAGCTGAAAAGACCCAGCGCATCGAGAATCTGCTGCAGTTGACCGTCGGTGGCGTCCTCCAGCGCGAGCGCGGCATGTTCGGCCGCCGCCCGCAGATCGCTCTCGCACAGCGCGGCGCGGTACAGCGAGTAGTGCGCGACGGCCCGGTATTCGCCGAGCCCGGCGGCCTCGGCGATCCGCAGAATCTCCTCGGCAGGCTCGCGCGGACTGCCCTGCCGCAGCGCGAAGATCTGGATATTGAGTGCCCAGCACAGCAATTCGGGCTCGCCGAGGGCCCGCGCAATTCGCACGGCCCGTTCGGCGGCCGCCCAGGTGTCGGGGTCCGCGCGGCCACGGCGGTATCGAGGACGATGGACAGCAGCAACCGTGCCTGGGTCTCGCAAGCAGCAGGCGAGCGCTGGCGGCCACCAGGCGGGCGAGTACCGCCCGCAATATGGTGGCGCCCAGTGCGACCGGTCGGTCGTCGACGGTCAATCGAATCGGCCCGAGCACCTGCGCGCGTGGCTGCGCCATGATCGTCGACCCTTCCGCACCGGATCGGTCGAGCCGGAATGTCTGTCACCTCGAACGTTGGCACACCGCGAGCAACGCGGGACTGAAATACCCGGCAATTTCAGGACTTTCATGGGTACCGGCTCGACTGTTACAGTGACAGCAAACGTTTGGCGAATAAACTCGCGCGAAAGTAGTGGCCGAATTCGCACGGAAGAGTCCCGGAAGTGGCGCGTTGAATACTTGTGTTCACAACGCCACGAAGGGAAATCCGATGGTCACCACTCGCGGTAACTGCCAAACAGCACCGAGTCACCGGTACGAGACGAAGCCGCCCGCTCCGCGCGGCGACCATCCGCAGTCCGTTGCTTGTAAGTTGCTGGGAGAAACCATTATGAACGATGAATTTGCCCCGACGTGGATGTGTGCGCCGACTACGGCTGCCGCCCCCAACGGAGACTCCGCCGGGCCCAGCGCGATCGAACCCCACCTGGCCGGTCTGTACTGGGACCGGGACGGTGATATCTGGCAGCGGGAGAATGCCGGCTGGCGGCTGATCCTGCAGAGCGGGGTCTCCGTCGATCCGATCTCGGTGTGGGGGTGGGAGAGTGGACACGTGCGCGACTACGCGCCGTTCACCCCCGTGTCGTCATTCGCGACAGCCGACGGGTAGCAGTGCCCAATGCCCGTCCGGCTGTAGCGGGCCGGGCCCGTAGCGTGCCCGGCCGCGACGGTGACCGGTTCCCTGAGTACTCAGGGTTCCGGCACCGCCGCTTCGACAACCCGTGCCGTACCGAAGAGCGTGATCTCCATGAGCCGAATCACCCGCTCCTGCGGGCAGATTCGCTCATTGTCACCGAAGACGCGACCCATATCGACCACCAGCCCGAATCCGGCGTGCACCAGAATCCGCGCCTCGCCCTCGGACAGCTCCGGACGCACTGCGACCAGCAACCGCACCCACTCGGCCACGATGAGCCGCTGCACATTGCGCAGCATGGTGCGTTCCTCGGGCGAAACATGACCGAACTCCGCGTAATAGACGAAGGTCAGCTCGCGCTCGGCGAAGGAACCCGCGACATAGAGATCGATGAGTTTGCTGAGCGCTTCGCCGGGAGCTGACGAGGACGCCACCGCCGGGCCGATCGCCCCCGATACCCGATCGGCCGCGCGCCGGAAGGCCGCCGCCAGCAGATCACCCTTGCTGCGGTAGTAGCGGTACACCGCGGAGGCCGCCGACAGATCGGCGGCCGTGGCAATGTCCTCCACACTCACATTCGGATAGCCGCGCTGGTGGAAGAGTTCCACCGCCTTCTTCAACAGCAGTTCGTGCTTGAACGACTGCGGGATCTCGGTGGCGCGCGGTGTACTCGCGGCCGTGCCCGGCGGCGGCAGTTCGCCGTCGATGAACGGACCGCAGGTCGAATGCAGCAGTGTGGTAAGCGGTTTCACCGGTAGTGCGGCGTGATGGTCGCCGATACTGCTGATCACGCTGAACAGCGCCACCGCCCGCAGCGCGCGCTCGCGTTCGTCGAGTTCCGGGCGCACATCCCCGATCAGCCCGCGCAAGAAGCTGAGCGCCCGGGCGAACTGGTCCGACAGCGTCTGCCGATCGGTTTCGTCGAGATACCGCTGCTCCCAGCGCACCAGGGTGACGGTGGCGCGATTGGCGATGGTCTCGGCAATGATCTTGTCGAGCACACTCTCCAGTCGCTCGCGCGCGGTGAGCCCCTCGGCTTCGTCCGGCGGCGTGACCGAATCGAGGGTGAGCTGCCCGAGCCGCAGCAACTCCTCCCGGAACAGCGCGTACTTGCTCGGATAGTGCCGATAGAGCGCGGCCGAGGAGATGCCGAGGCGTGCGGCAATATCCTCCATGCTCACACCGTGGTAGCCGAGCGAGCCGAAAGCGGCCGCCGAGGTGGCGGCGATCTGGGCCCGCCGATTCTTCGGGCGGCGGCGGATCACGCGCTGCTCCTCGACATTCATGTCGGTTATCGTAGCCACCAGGTCTTTTACGTCCCTGCCGGGTTGGCGGCGGCCTCCGACGAATCCTTGTTTCATACCCAGGTTCATTCGTTGTGCCGGCACCCGCTCGATGATGGGTGATGTGCGCCGGAGGCTGCGAAAGCGCAAGGCGCTCATTTGATTCGGTGTGCATGGTTCGTTGCGCAGTTACCCAACTGTGGCCTGTTTATTTCGTCGCCCGACCGTAGGATCTCGTAGGCTGCCCAGAGGTTCGGGCGAGATCAGAACGGAGCCGGCATGCGCACGGTAGATGTTGAGCGCACCATCCGAGCACCGCTGCCAGATGTCTTCGAATGGCTCACCGATGCGACCAACTATCAACGGGTTCCGCTGGTCCGCCGGGTCACCCTGGTTCGTCCCGGTAATACCGCGGGTCACGGTGAGGGTGCGGTCCGGTTGATCGTCACACCGCTCATCCGGCTCACCGAGGAGATCGTCGAGTACAAGCCGAACGAGATCATGCGCTATCGGCTGCTGAAATCCGTTCCGCCGCTGCGGCATCAGGAAGGATTCATCGCCTTCAAGAAGGTGGCGCGCGGCACCCAGGTGCGCTGGTTCTCGACCTTCGAAATCGCCTCGCCGATACTGCCGGGGCTGTGTACCTATCTTTTTCTGCCCGCGATTCACCAGGGCTTCCTGATGGTGCTGCGCACCGCGGAGCGCGAACTCCGCGGTGCGTGAGCGGGATTCGGCTATCCGCCCGCCGCGATGCGCAGCGTGATCGCGCCCGCGATGATGGCGGCGAACGAGATCAGCTTGGGCACGGTGATCTTCTCCTTGTAGATCAGCGCGCCGAGCACCACCGTGCCGATCGATCCGATCCCGGTCCAGACCGTGTACCCCACACCGACATCCAGCGTCCGCAGCGCCAGACTCAACATGAATATCCCGCCGGCCGCGGCCAGCAGTGTGAACACCGACGGCCAGAGGCGGGTGAACCCCTTGGTGGCATTGGTCCCCAGTGCGAACGCGATCTCGAATACGGCGGCGATCAGTAGATAACCCCAAGCCATGACGGCACTCCTCGGAAGCTGTTGTGATGAAGGGGAACTAGGCGGTGCTCGGCTGCGCGAGCTTGTCGGCGACCTTCAGGCCGAGCACGCCGCCGATGATCAGTACGAAGGCCGCCACCTTCGCGGGCGTCACCGCCTCGTGGAAGACGATCGATCCGAAGATCACCGTGCCCACCGACCCGATTCCGGTCCACACGGTGTACCCGACACCCACATCGAGCGACTTCAGCGCCAGGCTCAGGAAGAAGATCCCGCCCGCCGCGGCCACGGCGGTCAGCAGCGAGGGCCCGAGCACCGTGAAACCGTGAGTCGCATTGGTGCCCAAGGCGAATACCACCTCGAACACCGAAGCGATCAGCAAATAGACCCATGCCATGGCAGACTCCAGATCGAGTAGTTGCATGTATATGCAAGTTCTTTGTAGTAAGAAGCATGCATGTACAAGTAAACTCGTGTCAACCCCCGCTCGGCGGAATCGAGGAGCCCCATGCCATCCCGTATCAGCCCCACCCAAGTGGCCGCCGATCCCCAGATGTGGAACCGCATGCTCACCCTGCACGCCCATGTCGAAACCCGCCTGGCCACCGCACTTCAGCGCCGCCACGGCCTGGGCCTCTCCGAATACCGCGCCCTGGTCTTCCTCGACGAGGCCCCCGACAACGAACTCCGCATGCAAGACCTAGCCGCCAAACTCGGCCTCAACCAAAGCTCGGTAACCCGCCTTGTCACCCGCCTGAACGCCGCCGACCTCACCTACCGAGACCTCTGCCCCGACGACAAACGCGGCGTCTACACCGTCCTCACCGACACCGGCCGCACCCGATACCAAGAAGCCGTCCCCACCTACGAATCCACCCTCACCGAAGCCCTAGCCGAAGCGGCAGAATCCGACCCCGCAATAGCCGCCATCCTCACCACAGCCCGCAAACCCACACCCGCACAAGCGAATCCCTGAACCCGGCCCCCAACCACACAGCCCACATCCGCCCGCACACCCCGTCCCCAAGCCACCCAGAACATGAAGGTGCTGTGTAATCCGGAGGCGCGCTGCGTGATTTGCGCACCCCGTGTTGGGACCGCAGCCCGTCTCCAGACCGCACATCGCGTGTCCGGACCGCACAGCCTTTGCCTTTGTCCGGACTGCGCAGCGCGTGTCCGTACCGCGCAGCCTGTGTCCGTACCGCCCAGAACATGTAGGTGCTGTGTGATGCGGAGGCGCGCTGTGTGGTTCGGGCGGGGCTTAGCCGAGGGCGGCTAGGGCCATGCGGCGTAAGACCGGGCGGGCGCGGGTGGCCGTTGCGGCGGGGGCGCTGTGGGGGGTGGAGTTGATCAGGCCGAAGGTGGCGTGGGCTTGGACTCGGGCGGTGGCTTCGGGGAGTGCGGGGTAGAGGTCGCGGAGGACGGCGACCCAGACTTCTACGTATTGGCGCTGGGTGCGGCGGACTTGGCGGCGGGCCGAGTCGGGGAGGTTTTCCAGGTCGCGGTCCTGGATGCGAATGAGTTCGGGCTCGCCCAGGGCGAAGTCGAGGTGGAAGTCGATGAGGGCGTCGAGAGCTCGGGCGGGTGTGGGGGCCTGAGCTGCCACCGCTCGGCCGCCGTCGAGCAGCCGCTGACTGATTCCCACCAGGAGTTCGACCAGGAGGGCTTCCTTATTGGGGAAGTGGCGGTAGACCGCCGGGCCGCTGATGCCCGCGGCCGCGCCGAGGTCGTCCAGGCGCATCCCGAGGAAACCGCGGTCGGCGATAAGTCGCGCTCCCGCATCGAGCAACTGCTGTCTGCGCTGCGCCTTGAGCTGCTCACGCCGCGTCGGGGCGACGGTGTCGCTGCTGGTCACCGTGGTCTCCCTTCCTCGGTCCTGGACAACTCGGTTAGTGCAGATTATCTTAAATTCCAGTTATTGGTGATTAACCGAATGGGCTGGATGGCCCGCGCGGAGAGGCGGAGCGAATGACGGTCACCGAGGAGGTGCGCACCGGCAATCGGGCCGCGCACCGCGCGCTGGTCGAGGACCTGCGCGACCGCTTGGCCGTGAGCGCGCTGGGCGGGCCGGAGAAGGCGCGCGAGCGGCATCTGGCCCGCGGCAAGCTGCTGCCACGCCAGCGGGTGGATCAACTGCTCGATCCCGGCTCGCCCTTCCTGGAGCTGTCGCCCCTGGCGGCCACCGGTCTCTACGGGGACGAATGCCCGGGTGCCGGTGTGATCGGCGGCATCGGCCGGGTATCCGGTCGCGAATGCGTGATAGTCGCCAATGACGCCACGGTCAAGGGCGGCACCTACTACCCGATGACCGTCAAGAAGCATCTGCGGGCGCAGGAGGTGGCGCTGCAGAACAATCTGCCGTGCATCTACCTGGTCGACTCCGGCGGCGCCTTCCTGCCCAAGCAGGACGAGGTCTTCCCGGACCGCGAGCACTTCGGCCGCATCTTCTACAACCAGGCGAATATGAGCGCCAAGGGGATTGCGCAGATCTCCGCCGTCATGGGCTCCTGCACCGCGGGTGGCGCGTACGTCCCCGCCATGAGCGATGAGACGATCATCGTCCGCAATCAGGGCACCATCTTCCTGGGCGGCCCGCCGCTGGTGAAGGCCGCCACCGGCGAGGTGGTCACGGCCGAGGACCTGGGCGGCGGCGAATTGCACGCGCGCACTTCCGGTGTGGTCGATCACCTGGCCGAGAACGACCGGGACGCGCTGCGCATCGTGCGCAATATCATCGCGACTCTCGGCCCGAAGATGCCGACCCCGTGGGAGGTCCGGCCCACCGTCGATCCGATCGCGGACCAGGACGAGCTGTACGACATTGTGCCCGTTGACCTTCGGACGCCCTACGACGTGCGCGATGTCATCACCCGCATGGTCGACGGCGGCGAATTCAGTGAGTTCAAGGCCGAATACGGCCGCACGCTGGTCACCGGCTTCGCGCATATCCACGGCCACCCGGTCGGCATCGTGGCCAATAATGGCGTGCTGTTCAGCGAATCCGCCATGAAGGGCGCACATTTCATCGAACTCTGCGACAAGCGGAAGATCCCGCTGCTGTTCCTGCAGAACATCACCGGCTTCATGGTCGGCCGCGACTACGAGGCGGGCGGCATCGCCAAGCACGGCGCGAAAATGGTGACCGCCGTGGCCTGTGCCCGCGTCCCCAAGCTGACCGTGGTCATCGGCGGCTCCTACGGCGCCGGCAACTACTCCATGTGCGGGCGCGCGTATTCGCCGCGCTTTCTGTGGATGTGGCCGAATGCCCGCATCTCCGTCATGGGCGGCGAGCAGGCGGCCTCGGTACTGGCGACGGTGCGCGGGGAAGCGCGGGGAGGCGGAGCGCAGCTCGACAGCACAGGTAAGCCGTGGTCGGCCGATGATCAGGAGGCGTTCAAGGCCCCCATTCGCGACCAGTACGAGGCACAGGGCAATCCCTACTACTCGACGGCGCGGCTCTGGGACGATGGCGTCATCGACCCCGCCGATACCAGAACAGTTGTCGGACTGGCTCTTTCGGCGTGCGCGCAGGCGCCGCTGGAGCCGGTCTCCTACGGCGTCTTCCGGATGTGATCGAGATGATGAACAAAGCACACCCCGTCGCCTTCGATACGGTGCTGGTCGCCAATCGCGGTGAGATCGCTGTGCGGGTCATTCGTACCCTGCGCGCCATGGGAATTCGCTCGGTCGCGGTGTACAGCGACGCCGATGTGAATGCCCGCCATGTGCACGAGGCGGATATCGCCGTACGACTCGGACCTGCTCCCGCTCGCGAGTCCTACCTGGATATCGCCAAGGTCGTCGATGCGGCCGTGCGCTCCGGCGCGCAGGCGGTGCACCCGGGATACGGCTTCCTGTCGGAGAATCCGGCCTTCGCCGCGGCGCTGGAGCAGGCGGACATAGTCTTCCTCGGCCCGCCGACCCGGGCCATCGAGGTCATGGGCGACAAGATCACCGCCAAGAACGCGGTCTCGGCCTACGGTGTCCCGGTGGTGCCCGGTATCGCGCGCCCCGGCCTCACCGATGCCGAATTGCTCGAGGCGGCAATGGAAATCGGCTACCCCGTCCTGGTCAAGCCGTCCGCCGGTGGCGGCGGTAAGGGCATGCGGCGGGTGGAGGATCCCGCCCTGCTGCCCGAGGCGCTGGCCAGCGCCCGCCGCGAGGCCGCATCGGCCTTCGGCGACGACACCCTCTTCCTGGAGCGATTTGTCCACCGCCCCAGGCATATCGAGGTCCAGATCCTGGCCGACGAATTCGGCCAGGTACTGCACCTGGGCGAGCGTGAATGCAGTCTGCAGCGCCGGCATCAGAAGGTGATCGAGGAAGCGCCCTCACCACTGCTGGACGCCAAGACCCGGGCCCGGATCGGCGCTGCCGCCTGCAATACCGCGCGCAGTGTCGACTACGTGGGCGCGGGCACCGTCGAATTCATCGTCTCCGCGGACAAGCCCGACGAGTTCTTCTTCATGGAGATGAATACCCGTCTGCAGGTGGAACATCCGGTGACCGAGCTGGTCACCGGCGTGGATCTGGTGGAGTGCCAGGTCCGCATCGCGGCCGGGCAGAAGC
>NZ_JAODNK010000012.1 GCF_025465275.1 Nocardia sp.
CAGGTGTTCGCCTCCGGTGAGGCGCTGCCCGGCAGCACCGCGCAGAAGGTCCGCGAGCTGACCGGTGCGCGGGTGCACAATCTGTACGGCCCGACCGAGGCCGCGGTCGACGTCACCTATCACGAGGTCACCGACGCGGACATCAGCTCGGTGCCGATCGGTGCGCCGGTCTTCAATACCCAGGTGTACGTGCTGGATTCGCGACTGAACCCGGTTCCGGTGGGTGTCGCGGGCGAGCTGTATCTCGCGGGTGTGCAGCTGGCGCGCGGGTATGTGGCGCGGCCGGATCTGACCGCCGATCGGTTCGTGGCCGATCCGTTCGAAGCGCGGGGAGGCGGAGCGATGGGTGCGCGCATGTATCGCACCGGCGATCTGGTGAAGTGGGATGCGGGCGGTGAGCTGGAGTATCTGGGCCGCACCGACTTCCAGGTGAAGTTGCGTGGTCTGCGTATCGAGCTGGGCGAGATCGAGGCGGCGCTGCTGGCGCAGCCGGGTGTCTCGCAGGCCGTGGTCGTGGTGCGCGCCGATGCGCACACCGGTGATCAGCTCATCGGCTACGTGGTCGCCGATGCCGACGGCGAGGAGCTGAAAACCGCTCTCGCCCAGTCGCTTCCGGCCTACATGGTGCCGTCCGCGCTGCTGGTGCTCGACGAGTTCCCGCTCAATGCCTCGGGCAAGCTGGACCGTAAGGCGCTGCCCGCACCGGTTTTCGAGGCCAAGATGTTCCGGGCGCCGTCGACTCCCATCGAGGAGATTGTCGCCGGGGTCTTCGCCGAACTGCTCGGTGCGGACCGAGTCGGCGCCGACGACGACTTCTTCGAGCTGGGCGGTAATTCGCTCATCGCCACCCGGGCCGTGGCCCGGGTCAACGAGGCGCTCGATACCGATGTCGCGGTGCGCGAACTGTTCGAGACCTCCACGGTCGCCGGGCTGGCCGCTCGCGTGGTGCCCGGTGCGGGCGTGGGCGCGCGGCCGCCGCTGGTCGCGGGGGAGCGCCCGGCGCGGGTGCCGCTGTCACTGGCGCAGCAGCGCATGTGGGTACTGAACCAGTTCGATCCGGAGTCGGCGGCCTACAACATCCCCATGGCCATCCGCCTGCAGGGCGCCCTCGATGTACCCGCGCTGCGGCAGGCGGTCGAGGATGTGCTGACCAGGCACGAGGTGCTGCGCACGTGGTATCCGGAGTCCGCTCCGGGCGCGGCGGCGTACCAGGAGATCCTGTCGGTGGCCGAGGTGCTGCCGGATGGTCTCGAGGTGGAGCGGGCCGACGACATCGGCGCGCGGGTGGCCGAGCTGGTCTTCACCGGATTCGATGTGGCGCAGCATGTTCCGCTGCGGGTGCGATTGATCACCGGCGATGATCCGGACGACTACCTGCTGGTGCTGGTCGCTCATCACATTGCGGCCGACGGCGCCTCCATGGCTCCGCTGGCGCGCGATCTCGTGGCCGCCTACCTGGCACGCAGTGCGGGCCGGGAGATCGGCTGGTCGCCGCTGTCGGTGCAGTACGCCGATTTCGCGGTGTGGCAGCGTGCCGTGGTCGGCGTCGACGAGGACGAGAACTCGCTGGCCGCACAGCAATTGGCGTTCTGGCGCGAGCAGCTGGCGGACCTTCCGGCCCCGAGTCTGCCGCTGGATCGTCCGCGTACCGCGGCATCCTCCACGGCGGGCGCGTTCGTGGACTTCCGGCTGCCCGCCGAAGTGCACGTTGCGCTGAATCGTATTGCGCGGCAGCACAATGCCTCGCTGTTCATGGTGGTGCACGCCGCCGTCGCGGCCTGGCTGGCGCGGCTGTCGGGTAGTACCGATGTGGTCATCGGCACCGCCGTCGCCGGTCGCGGTGAGCGGGCTCTCGACGATCTGGTCGGCATGTTCGTCAATACCTTGACGCTGCGCACCCCGGTCGACCTCGACGCGCCGTTCGATGTGCTGGTCGCGCAGGCCCGGGAGACCGACCTGAATGCCTTCGGCAATGCCGATGTGCCGTTCGAGCGGGTTTCCGAGGTGGCGGCCGCCGGTCGCGGCGCCGCGAATCCGCTACTGCAGGTGGTGCTTTCGCTGCAGAACACCGAGACCCCGGTGCTGGAACTGCCGGGGCTGCGGGTGTCGGCCATCGATACCGAGCTGGCCGCGGCCAAGTTCGATCTGCAGATCAGCATGGAGCCGCGGTCCGGCGCCGATGGCGCGCTCGGCGTGCTGGACGTGATCTTCGCCTATGCCACAGACCTTTTCGACGAGGCGACCATTGATTCGTTCGGCCAGGTGCTGGAGCGGATCCTGCTGGCCGTGGCCGCCGACCCGCACGCGGTGGTCGGGGATATCGAACTGTTCGGCGCACCGGGTGCCGGGGTGGCCGCCGCACCGCAGTCCGCTCCCGAACCGGCCGCTCCGGCCGCCCGGGGCGCCGCGCTGACGCAGGTGCTGACAACCGCGGTCGAGGACGACCCGGACGGTCCGGCGGTGGTGTGGGGCGAGGAGTCGGTGACGTATCAGGAACTCGACGCCCGCTCCTCGCGGCTGGCCCGGGTCCTGATCGCGCACGGCAGCGGACCGGGCGCGGGTGTCGTGGTGAGTGTGCCGCGCAGCGTGGATCAGGCCGTGGCGATCTGGGCGGTGCTCAAGACCGGCGCCATGCTGGTGCCGTTCGTGGCAGCCGACGCACCGGGTCTGGATGTCAAGGTGGGTATCACTGTGAGTAACGCGCCATCCACGGCGGCGGGCATCGATTGGCTGGTGCTCGACGATCCGGAAGTGGTGGCGCAGGTAGCGGCCGAATCCGCTCGCCCGGTCACCTATGCCAGTCGAACGCGCGCCCTGCGCGGTGTCGACCCGGCGTACATTTCGGCCGGCGCCGTCCTCACCTATGACGCACTGGCCGCCGCTGTCGACCGTGCTCGCGCCGCCACCGAGCTCACCTTCGAGTCCCGAACCTTCCAGCACGGCTCACCGGATTCCGCGTTGGCCCTGGTGGAGCTGGTCGCCGCCGGTGCGGTGGGAGCCTCGCTCCTGCTGGTGGATCCGGCTGCCGAGCTGTCCGGGGCACTGGCCGAGGAATGGGTCACCCACCTGTTCACCGGCGCTGCGGGCGCCGTCGAACTGGACCCGTCCGCACTGGAGGATCTGCAGGCTGTGGTCCTCGACTCCGAGGCGAATGCCGCCGCGTGGCCGATGGTCACATTTGTCCTATCTGGTCTACCCACCGTTCACTTGGCGTAATAAAACTGCAGCCCGTAGTTCTCCACTGGGTTCGCCGATACGAATTCGGCGTTCACTGATCGGTTGTATTGTCCGCGCGGTAGCGGAAGGTCGAGCTTGCGCGCTCGGCTCTCCCGATGTGCACAGCTGACTCTTGCGGTGTGCACAGTCGCGCGGGGAACAATGGATACGGCGGGGACATCTTCGTGAAAACGGTTGCCGGGCAGTGGCAGATCCAGCTTTGGACGGTGTGGGCATGAATGGCACAGTGCGCGTACGACCCACTCGCCCGCGGCGGACGCGGGTGCCCACGCTGCCACAGCTGATTGCCGCTGCGGTCGAGACCAACCCGGAAGGGGTGGCGCTGGTTCTGGCCGATGCCACCGGCACACTCGCCGCTCTCAGTTATGCCGCGCTCGACGAGCGGTCGAGCCGGTTGGCGCGCTTGCTGATCGACCGCGGCATCGGCCCGGAGGATCGGGTCGCCGTCGGTATCGAGCGCTCACTGGAGTCGGTGATCGCCGCGTGGGCGATTACCAAGACCGGCGCCGCGTTCGTCCCGGTGGATCCGAATTACCCGGCCGACCGGATTGCCCACATGGTGCTCGATTCCGGTGCGGTGCTTGGCCTGACCGTCGAGGCCGCCCGGTCCGGGCTGCCCGGCGAGGTCGAGTGGCTGGCCGTCGACGCCGACGATTTCGGCGCCCGGCTCGTCGCGTACCCGTCCGATCTGGTCACCAATGCCGATCGGGTGCGGCCGCTGCGTGCGGGGCATCCGGCCTACGTCATCTACACCTCGGGCTCCACCGGCACACCCAAGGGCGTGGTGGTCACACACGCCGGGCTGGCGGCCTTCTGCGAGGTGCAGCGGAGGCGGTACGACCTCACCGCGAACTCGCGCACACTGCATTTCGCGTCACCGTCCTTCGATGCCTCGGTGCTGGAGCTGCTGCTGGCAGTCGGCGGCGCGGCCACCATGGTGGTGGTATCGCCGCGGGTGTACGGCGGCGCCGACCTGGCGGCGGTGCTGCGGCGCGAGCGGGTGACGCATGCCTTCGTCACCCCGGCCGCGCTCGCTTCCGTCGATCCGGACGGGCTGGACGAGCTGAAGGTGGTCATCACCGGTGGTGAGGCCTGTCCGCCGGATCTGGTGCAGCGCTTCACCGCCGGCGGCCGGGCCTTCTGGAATGCGTACGGCCCCACCGAGGCGACGGTCATGACGCATATGACCCGCCTGCTCCCGGATCGGGCGGTGACCATCGGTGCGGCCATTCCCGGCGTCACCCAGTACGTGCTCGACGAGCGGCTGGCCCGGGCGCCCGTCGGTACCACGGGCGAACTGTATGTGGCGGGACGGCATCTGGCCCGGGGCTATCACCGACAATCAGGGCTCTCGTCTTCCAGATTCGTGGCAAATCCCTTCGATGCCAATGGATCTCGACTCTATCGCACCGGTGATCTGGTTCGGCAGAAGGCCGGCGGTGAATTGGAATACCTGGGCCGCAACGACTTCCAGGTGAAGATCCGTGGATTCCGGATCGAGCTCGGCGAAATCGATGCCGTGCTGGCTGAACATCCGGCGATCGACCTGGCTGTCACTGTCGGCCGTGAACTGGTCAGTGGGACCACCGTGCTGGTCACCTATGTGCATGCCGCCGAGACCGCTTCGGTGCAGGTGGCCGAACTGACGGCGCTCGCCGAGCGTCGCCTGCCCGGGCATATGGTGCCGACCGCCATTGTGGTGCTCGACGAGATTCCGCTGACCCCCGCGGGCAAGCTGGACCGTCGTGCTCTGCCCGAACCGGAGTTGCGGACCGCGTCCTACCGCGCTGCGGAAACCGCTGTGCAGCAGTCTGTTTCCGAGGTGCTGGCCGAGGTACTGAAGAGCGACCGGGTCGGCCTCGACGACGATTTCTTCGCGCTCGGCCTGGACAGCATCACCGCTATCCAGATCGTCTCGCGCGCACGCGCGCGCGGGGTGGTGTTCAAGCCCAGGGATCTGTTCGCCACCCGCACCCTGGCCGCGCTCGCCGAGATCGCCACTGCCGCAACAGCACAGGCGGAGGTGGAGCCGGTCATCGGTCCGCTGGTGCGGCTCGACGATGCCGAGCTGGCGCGGTTGCGCGGGATCTATCCGAACCTCGCCGATGTCTGGCCGCTCACGCCGTTGCAGTCGGGCATGCTGTTCCACGCGCTGCTGGCGGAGTCCTCGGTCGACGCCTATATGACACAGTTCAGCGTCGATCTCGGTGGCGATATCGATGTCGAACTGCTGCACGCCGTGGCGCAGGCGGTGCTGGATCGGCATGTGAACCTGCGCGTGGTCTTCACCGAGGACTCGGCGGGCACCCCGATTCAAATCGTCCTCGATAACATCGAGGTGCCTTGGCGCTACCTGGATCTCGCGGATACGCAGCCGTCCGCGTCCGCCGTCAAAACGGATTGGCTGCTCGCGGCCGATATGGCGAGCCATTTCGATATGGCGACCGGGCCGCTGGTGCGATTCTCGCTGGTACGCACCGCGCCCGAGCAGTACCGGGTGTGGGTCACCAGCCATCACATTCTCCTCGACGGCTGGTCCATGCCGCTGCTCATGCAGGACATGCTGGCCCTGTACGCGCTCGGCGGCGGCGCACAGGCGCTGCCGCAGCCGCGGTCCTATCGCGATTATCTGGCATGGCTGGGAGCGCAGGATCAGGCCGCGGCCCGAGACGCCTGGCGCGCCGCGATGGCCGGTTTGACCGAGCCGACTCCGCTCGCCCCGGTCGATCGGTCGCGGGAAATCTCGGCCGGCATAGGCGAATTGGGCTTCGATCTGCCCGCCGCGGACACCGCCGCCCTGAGTCGTGTTGCCGCCGAGACAGGTGTCACGGTCAATACGATCGTGCAGGCGGCCTGGGGCTTGCTGATCGCACGCAGCACCGATCGTGACGAGGTGGTCTTCGGTGCGACCGTGTCGGGTCGCCCGCCGCAATTGGCCGGTATCGAGACCATGGTCGGCCTGTTCCTCAATGCCATTCCGGTGCGGGTGCGGCTGGCTGCGGCGGACACGCTCAGCGGAGTACTGCGGCGACTGCAGGACGAGCAGGCGGCGCTGCTGGATCACCACTATCTCGGCCTGGGCGAGATCCAGGAAATCGCCGGAGTCGAAGGCCTTTTCGATTCCCTGGTGGTGTTCGCCTCCTTCCCGGTCGATGGTGAAGCGCTCGATGAGGCTGCGGCGCCGATCGACGGTGTGGGCCTGCTCGGAACGGGTGCGGCCAGTGGCACGCACTATCCGGTGACGATCATGGTGCAGCCGGTAGCCGATCGGCTGCGCGTGCACGTCAAGTACCTGCGCGACCTGTTCGACGAGGACGCGGCACAGGCCATGGCACAGCGGTTTTCGCAGCTGCTGACCCGTTTCGCGGCGGAGCCGCAGGCGCGCGTCGCGGATGTGGACGTGCTCATCGAGAGCGAACGCGTTGCGCTGGCGAGCGTGAATTCCACCGAAGTCGCTGAACTGCTGGATGATTCGACACTGCTCACGCTGTTCGACGCGCAGGTCGCGCGGACGCCGGACGCGGTGGCGGTGATATCCGGCGATACCACCCTGACCTACGCGGAGCTCGATGCGCGGTCACGGCGGCTGGCGCGGGAACTGACGCTGCGCGGTGTGCGGCCGGAGTCGCGGGTGGCGGTGGCCATGCGGCGTGACATCGATCTGGTTGTCGCCATCTATGCGGTGCTGCGGGCGGGCGGCGCGTATGTGCCGGTTGATCCGGACCATCCGGCCGAGCGCAATGAGTACGTGCTGGCGGGCTCGGCTCCGGTGTGTGTGCTGACACGCACTGTTGATGAATTCGAAACTGCCTCGGGTGTACCGCTTTTCCTGGTGGATGCTGTTGCGGGCGCCCCCGATATCGAGTTCGTCGGTCAGGCGGTGGTGCGGCCGGGCAATGCGGCGTATGTCATTTACACCTCCGGTTCGACTGGTCGTCCCAAGGGTGTGGTGATCACGCATCGGCAGATGGCCAATCAGTTCCGTTGGGCGCAGCGTACGTATCCGCATGGTGCGGGTGATGTGGTGTTGCACAAGACGCCGATTACGTTCGATATTTCGACGTGGGAGTTGTTCTGGCCGTTGCAGACCGGTGCTGCGGTGGTGATCGCGGAGCCGGACGGTCATCGCGATCCGGCCTACATCGCGCATGTGATCGACGAATATTCGGTCAACACAGTGCATTTCGTGCCGTCGATGCTGGACGCCTTCCTCGACGGCCCCGCTACCGCCCATCCGTCGCTGCGCTGGGTGTTCGCCGCCGGTGAAGCGCTGTCGGCCCGGACCGCGGCCAAGTTCGATGCGGCGCTGCCGGATACGGCGCTGGTGAACTGGTACGGCCCGGCCGAGGCCACGGTCGTCACCGCACAGCCCGCCGGCAATGCTGCGGGCGTCGCCGTACCGATCGGCGGTCCCGTCGCCAATACCCGTGTGCACGTGCTGGATCGGCAATTGCGGCCGGTGCCGTTCGGGGCAGCGGGCGAGTTGTATGTGGCCGGTGTGCAGTTGGCGCGCGGCTACCTCGGTGCGCCCGCATTGACGGCGGAACGCTTTGTCGCGCACTCCGGCGGCGAGCGGCTCTACCGCACCGGCGATGTGGTGCGCTGGGATACCGACCCCGCCGGAGCCGGGCATGCGCTGGAGTACTTGGGCCGCGGTGACTTCCAGGTGAAGCTGCGCGGTCAGCGCGTCGAGCTCGGCGAGATCGAGATCGTGCTGCTGAGCCATGCCGCAGTGCATCGCGCGGCCGTCTCGCTGGTGCGCGGCGATACCGGTGACCGCCTGGTCGCCTATATCGTGCCGGAATCGGGTGCGCAGGTGGCCGATACGGATCTGCTCGCGCACGCGCGCGAGTCGCTGCCGTCGTACATGGTGCCGTCAGCGGTTGTGCATCTCGAGGCCATGCCGCTCAATGCCAGTGGCAAGCTGGACCGTAAAGCACTGCCGGTGCCCGAATTCCAGGCTCGTGCGTACCGCGCGCCGTCGACCCCGGCCGAATGCACCGTCGCCGAAGTCTTCGCCGCGGTGCTCGGCGTCGAACGGGCCGGGGCGGACGACGATTTCTTCGAACTCGGCGGCAATTCGCTCAATGCCACCCAGGTGGTGGCGCGGCTCGGCGCGGCGCTCGGAACCCGGGTGCCGGTGCGCGCCGTCTTCGATGCGCCCACTGTCGCCCGGCTCGCGGAACAGCTTGCCCAGCACCTGGATTCGGCTATCGCACCGCTGCGGCCGATGGAGCGCCCGGAGCAGATTCCACTGTCGTACGCCCAGCAGCGGATGTGGTTCCTCAATAAGTTCGATCCCGGTGCGGGCATCTACAACCTGCCGACCGCGCTGCGGATCACCGGGCCGCTGGACGTGCCCGCACTGCGGGCCGCGGTATACGACCTGGTCGACCGGCACGAGGTGCTGCGCACCGTGTACCGGGAGCACGACGGCATCGGCTACCAGGTGGTGCTGGCCGAGCGCGATCCCGAGGCGCTGCCCGCCCTCCCGCTGCGCGACATCACCGAGGCCGAACTCCCCGCATATGTGACCGACGCGGTTGTCACCGGTTTCGATGTGAGCGCGGCGCCGCCGCTGCGGCTGGGCCTGTTGCGCCTGGCTGCCGACGATCACGTGCTGGTCTGCGTGGTGCACCACATCGCGGGTGACGGCTTCTCCGCCGGACCGCTGACCCGCGATCTCGTCACGGCCTATCTGAGCCGCATCCAGGGCCGGGAACCGGAGTGGACGCCACTGCCGGTGCAGTACGCCGATTTCGCGCTGTGGCAGCGCGACATCCTCGGTGACGAAGCCGATTCGGCATCCCTGCTGGCGCGTCAGCTCGACTTCTGGCGTACCACCCTGACGGGGCTGCCCGACCAGTTGGACTTGCCCGCCGACCGGCCGCGCCCGGCGATCTCCTCCGGCCACGGCGCGACCCTGATCTTCGAGATCGATCCGGTGGTGCACGCCGGATTGCAGCGTATGACGCAGGAGCACAACAGCACCCTGTTCATGGTGCTGCACGCGGCCTTCGCCACGGTGCTGGCCCGGCTGTCCGGTACCCGCGATATCGCGATCGGCGCACCGATCGCCGGCCGCGGCGCAGCCGAACTGGATGATTTGATCGGCATGTTCGTCAACACCCTGGTGTTGCGCACCGATATCGACCCGGCCGCCAGCTTCACCGAGTTGCTCGCCGCCGTCCGGCAGGCCGATCTCGCGGCCTTCGAGCATGCGGACGTGCCGTTCGAACGCATTGTGGAACTGCTGGATCCGCCGCGCTCGCAGGCCCGGAACCCGCTGTTCCAGGTGGCGCTGACACTGCAGAATATGACACGCGCCGAGCTCGCCCTGCCGGGCATGACGGTGTCGTCCGTCGAGCTGGATCTCCCGGTGGCCAAGTTCGACCTGGATCTCACGCTGATCGAGAGCATCGGCGAGGGCGGTGCGCCCCAGGGGATTTCGGCGGCCTTCAACTACGCCACCGAACTGTTCGACGACGCCACGGTGCGGTCGTTCGCACAGCGTTTTGTGCGAGTGCTCGAGGCCGTCACCCACAGCCCGGAGCTGCCGGTCGGCGAGCTGCCGATCCTCGACACCGGCGAATACGAGCTGCTGACCCGGATCTCCGGCGATTTCGCCGAGGCGGCGCTCCTGCCCGAGCTGCTGACCAGGGGTGTGCGGCTGGGCCGGGACCGGATCGCGGTCCGGAGCCGGGACCGCTCGTTCGATTACGGTGAGCTGGACGACTATTCGTCGCAGCTGGCGCGCGTGCTGATCGCGCGCGGAGCCGGGCCGGAATCGGTGGTCGCACTGGCCATCGGCCGCTCGTACGAAATGATCGCCGCGGTCTGGGCCGTAGCGAAATCGGGCGCCGCCTATGTGCCGGTCGATCCGGCGTACCCGACGGACCGGATTCGGCATATGGTCACCGATTCCGCTGCGACGGTGGGTCTTACGCTGACCGGTCTCGCGGGTGATCTGCCCGGTGACGTGGAATGGCTGGCACTGGACGCCCCGGCGGTCACCGATGCGTGCGCCCGGATGTCGCCCGCCGCGGTGACCGATGCGGATCGCCGCGCGCCCCTGCGGCCACAGCACCCCGCCTATGTCATCTACACCTCCGGTTCGACCGGTCTGCCCAAGGGCGTCGCGGTCACCCACACGGGGTTGGGTGGGCTGGTGGATCAGGGCGTCGAATTATGCGCTGTCACAGCGGATGCCCGATTCTTGCACGTGTGCTCGCCGAGCTTCGACCAGTCCATGGAGGAGTGGCTGTACACCTTCTCCACGGGTGCGACGCTCGTCATCGTGCCGCCGGAGGTGGTCGGCGGCCTCGAGCTGCGTGAGCTGCTGCACGCCGAGCGGGTCACGCATACGATGATCACCCCGGCCATGCTGGGCACGGTCGATCCGGCGGGGCTGGACGAGCTGCGGGTGGTGGGCACCGGTGGCGATGCGACCTCCGCGGAGCTGATCGCCAAGTGGCAGCCCGGCCGCCGCTACCTCAACAGCTACGGTCCGACCGAGGTGACGATCGGCTCGACATATGTGAATCTTGCGGTAGGACAGCGGGTGACGATCGGTGCGCCGCTCCGGGGTATCTCGGCATTGGTGCTGGACACCCGGCTGAATCCGGTGCCGCCGGGAGTTCCCGGTGAGCTGTATCTGGTGGGCTCGGCACTCGCGCGGGGCTACCGCAATCGCGGCGGGCTGACCGCCGAGCGCTTCGTGGCCTCCCCGTGGGGTGCGCCGGGCTCCCGGATGTACCGGTCCGGCGATCTGGTGCGCTGGGTGCCCGGGGCGGACGGCTGGGAACTGGATTTCCTGGGGCGCACGGACTTCCAGGTGAAGGTCCGCGGTTACCGCATCGAACTCGGTGAGATCGACGCGGTACTGGCCGCGCACGAGGATATCGAGTTCGCGGTCACGCTCGGCCGGGAGAACGCCGCCGGCGCAACCATGCTCGTGTCGTACGTGCTCGCAGCGCCGGGCCGATCGGTGGACGAGGCCCGGCTGTTCGCCTACGCGGGCAGGCAGCTGCCGTCGCATATGGTGCCGGCCGCGCTCGTGGTACTCGACGAGATTCCCCTGACCCCCGTCGGCAAGCTCGATCGCCGGGCGCTGCCGGAACCCGAACTGGCACAACGGGAATACCAGGAACCCTGCACCTCGCTCGAAGAGCTGGTGGCCGGGGTGTACGCCGGACTGCTCGGCGTGGACCGCGCCGGTCGCGAGGACGATTTCTTCGAGCTGGGCGGCAATTCGCTCATCGCCACCCAATTGGTGGCCCGGCTCGGCGCCGCACTGGAGACGCGGGTCCCGGTGCGCGCCGTCTTCGAGACGCCGACGGTGCGGGCGCTGGCCGCCTTCCTCGAATCGCAGGCGACCGGCGATCGCATTCCGCTCGTGGCGCGTTCGCGTCCGGAATTCATTCCGCTGTCGCTCGCGCAGCAGCGCATGTGGTTCGTGAATCAGCTCGAACCGGCCGCAGCGGCATACAACATGCCGGTGGTGCTGCAATTGACCGGCGCGCTCGACGCCACCGCCTTGCAGCAGGCCGTCGCCGATGTGGTCGCCCGGCACGAATCGCTGCGCACCGTGTATCCGGAAGTGGACGGCATTGCTCACCAGGTGGTGCGGCCCGCCGAACAGGCGGTGCCGAGCCTCGTACCGGAGCCGGTCGAGCAGGCGGTACTGCTGGAACGGATCACCGCCGAGCTCACCAGCGGATTCGACGTCACCTCCGAGGTTCCGTTGCGGGCGAAGCTCTTCCGCATCGAACCGAGCCCCAGCGGCGATATCGAGCATGTGGTGATGTTCGTCGCGCACCACATCAGTGCGGACGGCTGGTCCATGGGACCGCTTGCCCGCGATGTGATGACCGCGTATCTGGCACGGACGGCGGGCAGCGCGCCCGCATGGTCGCCGCTGCCGGTGCAGTACGTCGACTACGCGCTGTGGCAGCGCGAGGTGCTGGGCACGGAATCCGATCCGGAGAACCTGATCTCGGCACAGGGCGCGTATTGGCGCAGCGCCTTGGCGGGTGTTCCTGAAGAACTGAACCTGCCCACCGATCGCCCGCGGCCGCCGCGCCCGTCCTTCGCGGGCGGTCAGGTCGCGTTCTCGATCGGCAACGAGCTGTGCGAGAGCCTGCGATCACTGGCACGTACCCAGAACGCGACGCTGTTCATGGTGGTGCATGCCGCGCTGGCCGCCTTCCTCGCGCGCATCTCCGGTACGAACGACATCGTCATCGGTACCCCGGTGGCCGGTCGTGGTGAGGCCGAGTTGGACGACATGATCGGCATGTTCGTCAATACCTTGGTGCTGCGCACACAGGTGCCCGGACAGCTGCGGTTCACCGAACTGCTCGCGGAGACCAAAGAGGTCGATCTGGCGGCCTTCGCACATGCCGACGTGCCCTTCGAGCGCTTGGTCGAGCTGCTCAATCCGGAACGCTCCACCGCCCGCAATCCACTGTTCCAGGTCATGCTGTCGTTCGAGAATCTCGCCGAGTCCGGCTTCGAACTGCCCGGATTGCGTATTGCGGCACTGGATTCCGGCGTCACGGCCTCGCAGTTCGATCTGTCGCTGATCATGCGGGAGGCCGCCGCCGGTGACGATATCGGCATGCACGCGGTATTCACCTTCGCCCGTGACCTTTTCGACGAGGCGTCGGTGCAGGTGTTCGCGGAGCGTTTCACCCGGCTGCTGGAAGCCGTTGTCGCACAGCGTGATACTCCGGTCGGTGACCTGTCGCTGCTGGACGACGGTGAGTACGGGCTGCTTACCCGGGTGTACAGCGATGAGGTCATGGCGACCGGGCTGCTGCCGGATCTGCTCACCAGGGGATTGCGGCTCGGCCGCGACCGCACCGCCATCCGGTACCGCGGTCACTCCATCACCTACGGCGAATTCGACGACTACACCTCGCAGCTGGCGCGGGTGCTCATCGCTCGCGGCGTCGGACCGGAGAAGCTGGTCGCCGTATCCTTCCCGCGCTCCTTCGAAATGGTGGCCGCGGTACTGGCCATCGCCAAGGCCGGTGGCGCACACGTGCCCATCGACCCGACCTACCCGGTGGACCGGGTCCGGTACATGATCACCGATTCCGGTGCGGCGCTGGGCATTACCAGCTCCGCGCATCGCAGCGGTCTGCCCGGCGACGTGGAATGGCTGGCACTGGACGATCCGGCGACCGACGCCCGGTTGATGACCGAGTCGGCGGCCCCGGTCACCGACGCCGATCGGCTGACGCCACTGCGCGCGCAGCATCCGGCGTACATGATCTACACCTCCGGATCCACCGGTATGCCCAAGGGCGTCACCGTCACCCACGCCGGACTCGGTGGTCTCACCGACTATGCGGTGGCCTGCTACGAACTGAATTCGCAGCACCGCATGCTGCACAACTGCTCGCCGAGCTTCGATCCGTCGGTGCTGGAATGGGTGTGTGCTTTCTACATGGGCGCGGTCCTGGTGATCGTGCCGTCGGAGATCATGGGCGGCCCCGAACTGGCCGAGCTGCTCCGCGCCGAGCAGGTGACGCACGCGATTCTCACCCCGGCGGTGGCGGGCACCCTCGACCCGGCCGATCAGGGGCAGTTGCAGCTGCTGACCGTCGGCGGCGATGTGACCACGCCGGAACTGCTGGCCAAATGGCAGTCGGGCCGGGTCTATCACAACGCCTACGGTCCCACCGAGGCCACGATCATCTCCTCGTACGCGCGGCTCACGGCGGGCGACCAGGTCACCATCGGCACACCGGTGCACGGCATGTCGGCCCTGGTGCTGGATTCCCGCATGCACCCGGTGCCGCCGGGCGTCGCGGGCGATCTGTACCTGTCGGGCGGCGCGCTGGCGCGCGGTTACCGGAACCGGTCCGGCCTGACCTCGGAGCGATTTGTCGCAAACCCCTGGGGCAGACCGGGATCGCGGATGTACCGCACCGGCGATGTGGTGCGCTGGTACGCCGATCCGGCACAGCGATCCGGCAATCGCGCTGTGCCGTCGGTGGATTGGGAGCTCGACTACGTCGGCCGATCCGACTTCCAGGTCAAGATCCGCGGCTTCCGCATCGAACTCGGTGAGATCGACGCCGTGCTCGGCCGGCACGAGAAGGTCGACTTCGTCCTCACCCTCGGCCGCAAGAACCCTGCCGGTGCAACGATTCTCGTCTCGTATGTACGGGGCGTGCCCGGTGCGACGGTGACGCCCGAGCACCTGCTCGAACATGCCGCGCGCAGTCTGCCGCCGCATATGGTGCCGTCTGCCGTCGTGGTGCTGGACGAGATCCCGCTCACCCCGATCGGCAAGGTGGATCGGGCGGCGCTGCCGGAACCGGTACTGGCACAACGGGAATACCGGGAGCCTGCCACTCCGATGGAGAAGACCGTCGCCGCCGCTTTCGCCGAGGTGCTCGCCGCCGAGCGCGTCGGCAGGGACGACGACTTCTTCACCCTCGGCGGTAATTCCCTGCTGGCCACCCAGGTTGTCAGCCGACTGCGCAAGCTGACCGGCGCGCAGGTCATGGTCGCCTGGTTCTTCACCGATCCGACCGTCGCGGGGCTGGCCAAGCAGGTCTCGGCCGCTGTCGACAGCAGTGCCGAGGGCGCTGCTGCCGATGCGGCGCTGCGGGTGGTGCTGCCCATTCGCGCCACGGGCACGCGCACGCCGCTGTTCTGTGCGCCGCCGATGGCCGGAATGTCCTGGTGCTACGCCGGTTTGGCGCGCTACCTGCCCGAAGACCAGCCGATTCTGGGTCTGCAGTCCCCGGCCCTCATCGAGGACGACTATCAGCCGGAATCGCTGACCGAGGTGGCGCGCCGCTATATCGCGGAGATGCGCGCCATCCAGCCGGAAGGCCCGTACCGCCTGCTCGGCTACTCGCTCGGCGGCGTGCTGGCCCAGGCCATCGGCACCGAACTTCGAGCTCAGGGGCAGCGCACGGAGGTGCTGGCCATTCTGGACGCCTACCCGGAGGCCGACCTGTCCGACTTCCGCAGCGCACTGCGCGACGAGTTCGCGGCGCTCGGTGTCAGCGCCGACAACTTCCCCGAAGGCGATCTGCAGGATCTCGGCGACGAGGCGCTGGCCGCCCTGCACGCGGCCATCCCGGCCGACCTCGCCGTGCTCAGTCTCGACGGGGTGCGCCGCATCTACCGGGGCGCGGTCCGCACCGTCGAACTCGGATCCGCCTATCGCCCGGATGTTTTCGACGGCGATATGGATCTTTTCCGGGCCGAGATCCGTGGCGTCGACGACTATCCGCACACCGCCGCGGACTGGCGTGCGTTCATCACGGGAGCGATTACCGACCACCCCATCCCGTTCCTGCACCAGTTGATGGTCACGCCCGAGGCCATCGCGATCATCGGCCCGCGATTGGCCGCGGTGCTCGAAGCCGCGGACCAGTGGACCGAGGAGATCGGCGACGAGGAGATGGGCGACATCGCCGAGCCGGCCGAGGATATTGTCGAAGAGAGTGTCGAGGCTGCCGAACCAGACACGGAGCCGGTTGCCGATTGGGCTGTTACCCAGGTACTTCCGGTGATCACCACGGCGGGCCCGCCCTCGGGCGTGACACTGCGGACCCGAATGGATCCGGCTCCCACCGACACAGGATCCCGGGCGCTGCCGGTCTTCGCGGTGGATCCCGCACCCGTCGCCGCGCCGCTTGCCGTGCCGGTCATGGGACCGCGTCTCACCGCGGTGGGCAAGGTATCGCCGCTCCCCGCCGGTGCGGTGGAACTGCTCACGGTCGAGCGGTCGGGCCGCTCGGTTCGGGCCATCACGCTGGATATCACGGCCGATGTCTCCGGATCGCGGGTCCGGCGATCGGTGGCGGCCCTGCTCGATCGGCATCCCGCCCTGCGCTCGCGCTTGCGGCGCGACGGGGCGGCGAGCGTGCTCGATATTCCGGCGCAGGCGAATTCACGCGATGCGATGGTGTGGCAGGTGGATCCGTCGGTCGAGGCGGTGGGCGATCCGATCGAGGCCGTCGTCCATGCCGCCGCGGCAGAGCTGGATCCGGAGAAGGGCCGCAATATTCGCTTCGTGCTGATGCAGGGCATCCAGGCGGATCCGAGTCTCGATCCGGCCGACCGCCCGGCGGCGGTGCTGGTCGTCGTCGCCAATGGCCTGGTGGTGGATGACATCTCGTGGCGCACCATGATCGAGGAGCTGACCGAGTCCTGGTCGGGTGGGCATGCCACGCCGCGTACTGCGGACGCGCATCCGGCCGTGATCGCGGAGCAGCTCGCCGAACGTGCCGCCGCGGTGTCGACCGTCAGCGAATTGGGTTGGTGGCATGCGGCGCTGGGTTCGGCGTCACGAGGCATCACGGTCGCGGAGGTGCGCGCCGCGGGTGCGGACCCGATCAGTCGCGGCCGGGTCTCGGTCTTCATCACCGGTGAGGGCGCGGCGGCCGTCGCTCGAGTGGCGCGCCGCTATGGGTCGGGTCTCGAGGAGGTCCTGCTCACCGCGCTCGCGGTAACCCTGCTTGACGACGACGGCGCCCCGGCGCGTGCCGGACTCGGTTCGGTGGTCCGGCTGGTCGCCGACGGCCGGGTGCTGGGCGATCCCGCCGGTCACCGCACGGTCGGGGCCTTCAGTGCCGCCTACCCACTGGCGCTGCGGCTGACCGCGGTGGATTTCGACGAGGTGCGTCGCGGCGGCCCCGCGGCCGGGTCGGCGCTCGAGCAGATTCGGGACCTCTGCCGCAAGGTTCCGTCCCGGGGTGTGGGCTTCGGACTGCTACGGCATCTGAATCCCGTGACCGCCGCCGAGACGGCCGCACTGCCGGCCGGTCATATCGGTTTCCGCTACCGCGATCTGCGCCCGGCCAGGGTGTATCCGGATCCGGTTGCCGATGACATCTACCTGGACGTCACTGTGGACACCCTCCAGTACGGTCTCGTCGCCCGCTTCGACTTCGCGGGTGCGGTGCTGGATCTGGAGCAGATAAAGCGACTTGTGGAGGGCTGGGTACAGGCATTGGGCGGACTCGCCGAGCACGGTCGCGCGAACAATCCGTAATATCGAGCGTTATCGGAGAGGCACCCCGATAACCCTGTTTCGATGTTGCAGGTCGCTCCCGGGCGGCCGTGCACGGTGATTACCGGCTGTCCCCAGCTGGCCGAGTAACACACCCCGCGCACACTCGATTCATTTCGGGGGGTGTACCGGCGGCACGAGCAACAACGGACAGGATGAGGGACATCTTCATGATTCGGGTGGTCGGCCAGCGGCACAGCGCGATTCGGGCGGTGCGCGCATGACCCGTACAGCTCGTGTACGGCCCACCCGCACCAGGCGTCCCCGCGTCCCCACGCTGCCACAGCTGCTCTCGGCCGCGGTCGAGGCCAACCCGACCGGGGTCGCCCTCGTCCTGGCCGATGCCGCGCAGGCATATGCGCAGCTCAGCTATGCCGAGCTCGATGAGCGCTCGACCCGGTTGGCGCGGCTGCTGATCGACCGGGGTGTGGGGCCCGAGGACCTGGTGGCCCTCGCGATCCCGCGGTCGGTCGAGTCGGTGCTCGCCATCTGGGCAGTCGCCAAGACTGGTGCCGGATTCGTCCCGGTCGATCCGAACTACCCGGCCGACCGGGTGCTGCACATGGTCACCGATTCGCAGGCGGTCCTGGGTCTGACCGTCGGCGGCCGCGGCGCGGAGCTGCCGGACGCGGTGACCTGGCTGGAACTGGACACCGACGAACTCGCCGAGCTCACCCAGGGCTACCCGGCGGAACCGGTGACCAATGCCGACCGGGTCCGGCCGCTGCGGGCCGAACATCCGGCGTACACGATCTACACCTCGGGGTCGACCGGCCTGCCCAAGGGCGTGGTCGTCTCGCATACGGGTCTGTCCGGCGTGACCGAGGAGCTGCGCGAGCGGTTCCGGGTCACGCCCGAGTCCCGGGTGCTGCAGGTGGCGTCACCCTCGTTCGACGCCTCGCTCTACGAGCAGCTCATCGCGCTCGGGTCGGCGGCCACCTTGGTCGTGGCCACGCCGGAGGTCTTCGGCGGCGAGGACCTGGGTGCGCTGCTGGCCCGGGAGTCGGTCAGCCATGCGGTGATCACCCCGTCGGTGCTGGCGTCCATGGACCCGAACGGGCTGGACGAATTGCGCATCGTGGTGGCCGTCGGTGAGGCCTGCCCGCCCGAAGTGGTGCGGCGCTGGGTGACTCCGATCGCCGAGGGCGAGCGGCTGCTGCTCAATGGTTACGGACCCACCGAGACCACCATCTGGACCAATAGCGCCGAGTTGTCGCCGGAGCGCCCGGTGACCATCGGCACGCCCATTCGCAGTGCGGTCGAGTACGTGCTGGACGAGCGGCTGCGGCCGGTCGCCCCGGGTGTGGCGGGCGAACTGTATGTGGCGGGCGTACTGCTGGCGCGTGGTTACCATCGGCGACCCGGGCTCACCGCGACCAGGTTCGTGGCGAACCCGTTCGACGACAATGGTTCCCGGCTGTACCGCACCGGCGACCTGGTGCGCTGGACCACTGCCGGTGAGTTGGAATACCTGGGGCGCAATGACTTCCAGGTGAAGATTCGCGGGCTCCGGATCGAGCTCGGGGAGATCGACGCCGTGCTCGCCGGCCACGAGTCCGTCGATTTCGCGGTGACCGTCGGTCACGAGGTGCAGGACCGCGCAACGGTTCTGGTCTCCTATGTGCACGCCGCTCCCGGCGTCACCGTGGATGTGGCCGAGCTGACGGCGCTGGCCGAGAGCACGCTGCCGCCGCATATGGTGCCCGCCGGGATCACGGTGCTCGACGAGATCCCGCTGACACCCGTCGGCAAACTCGATCGCGCGGCGCTGCCCGCACCGGAACTGACGGTCACCGCCTATCGGGCTCCGGAAACACCTGCGCAGCAACTGATCTCGGATATCTTCGCCGAGGTGCTCCGGGTCGGCCAGGTCGGTCTGGACGACGATTTCTTCGCCCTGGGCGTCGACAGCATCACCTCCATTCAGATCGTCTCCCGGGCGCGGGCGCAGGGCGTGGCGTTCAAGGCCAAGGACGTCTTCGCCGCGCGCACCGTGGCCGGGCTGGCGGAGCTCGCCGAATCGGTGGCGCCGGGTTCCGGCGAACTGGAGCTGTCCACCGGTCCGCTGGTGCAGATCAGCGCCGCGGATCGCGAACGGCTGCAAGAGATCTACCCGGCCATGTCCGATGTCTGGCCGCTCACCCCGCTGCAGTCGGGCATGCTCTTCCACGCGCTGCTGGCCGAATCGTCGGTCGATGCGTACATGGTGCAGTTCACCGTCGAGCTCGGCGGTGAACTCGATATTCCGCGACTGCGCGCTGCCGCACAGGCCATGCTGGACCGGCATGTGAACCTGCGTGTCGCCTTCGCGGAGGACTCCGCCGGCAATCCGCTCCAGGTGGTCGTCGACGATCTCGAAGTGCCTTGGCGCTATATGGATCTCGGCGATCGCGAGCCGGGTGCCGCGCCCGCGCGCACCGACTGGCTGATGGCCGCCGAAATGAGCGGCCACTTCGATATGCGGTCCGCCCCGCTGCTGCGGTTCACCCTGGTGCGCACCGCTCCGGAGCGGTATCAGCTGTTCGTCACCAGCCACCACATTCTGCTCGACGGCTGGTCGCTGCCGCTGCTCATGCAGGACATGCTGGCGTTCTACGCGCTCGGCGGGGATCCGGCGCTGCTGCCGCCGGTGCGGTCCTACCGGGACTACCTGGCCTGGCTGGCCGGCCAGGATCGCGAAGCCGCGCGGGCCGCGTGGCGGGAGGCGCTCGCCGGATTCACCGAGCCGTCGCCGCTCGCGCCGGTCGATCGGTCGCGCGAAATCTCTGCGGGCATAGGCGAATTGGGCTTCGAGCTGTCCGCCGCGAATACCGCCGCGCTGAGTACGGTGGCCGCCGAAAGCGGTGTCACGGTGAACACCATCGTGCAGGCGGCGTGGGGTCTGCTCATCGGGCGCAGCACCGATCGTGACGACGTGGTCTTCGGTGCGACCGTCTCCGGCCGCCCGCCGCAGCTGGCCGGTATCGAGACCATGGTCGGCCTGTTCCTCAATGCTATTCCGGTGCGGGTGCGGCTGGATGCCGCCGACACCCTCGCCGATGTCCTGCGGCAGTTGCAGGACGAGCAGGCGGCATTGCTGGACCACCACTACCTCGGCCTCGGCGAAATCCAGGAAATCACCGGCATAGACGGGATTTTCGATTCGCTGGTGGTGTTCGCCTCCTTCCCGGTCGACGATGCGGCTCTGGACGAAGCGGCCGCACCCATCGAGGGCGTGGGCCTGCTCGGCACCTCGGCGGCCAATGGCACGCACTACCCGGTCACCGTCATGGTGATGCCGGGCAAGACGCTGCGGGTCAATCTCAAGTACCTGCGCGATCTGTTCGACAACACGGCCGCGGAGGCGCTCGCGGAGCGGCTCGAGTTGCTGCTGGGCCGATTCGGCGCCGAACCGCAGGCGCGGGTCGCCGATGTGGACGCGCTGATCGACAGCGAGCGTGTGGCACTCGAGACCGTCAATGCCACCGAAGTGGATGAGCTGCTCGATGATTCGACGCTGCTGACGCTGTTCGACGCCCAGGCGGCACGCACGCCCGATGCGCTCGCGGTGATGTTCGGTGACACCACGCTGACCTATGCGGAGCTCGACGCGCGGTCGCGGCGGCTGGCGCAGGAGCTCACGCTGCGCGGCGTCGGACCGGAGACGCGGGTCGCGGTCGCCATGCGGCGCAGCATCGATCTGGTTGTCGCCCTCTACGCCGTGCTGCGTTCCGGCGGCGCGTACGTGCCGGTCGATCCGGACCATCCGGCCGAGCGTAATGAATATGTGCTGGCCGGTGCGGCCCCGGTGTGTGTGCTGACCCGCGGTGACGATTCGTTCGAAACCGCTTCGGGTGTACCGCTTTTCTTTGTAGAAGCCGTGGCGGGTGCCGCCGATATCGAGTACTTCGATCAGGCTGCTGTGCGGCCGGACAATGCGGCGTACGTCATTTACACCTCCGGTTCCACCGGTCGTCCCAAGGGCGTGGTGATCACCCACCGGCAGATGGCCAACCAGTTCCGCTGGGCCCAGCGCACCTACCCGCACGGTGCGGGCGACGTGGTGCTGCACAAGACGCCGATCACCTTCGACATCTCCACGTGGGAGTTGTTCTGGCCGTTGCAGACCGGCGCCGCGGTGGTCATCGCGGAGCCGGACGGGCACCGCGACCCGGCCTACATCGCGCGCATGATCGCCGACTACGGCGTCACCTCGGTGCATTTCGTGCCGTCCATGCTCGAGGCGTACCTCGACGGGGTGGCCACTTCGGCGGTGCCCGCTTCGGCGCAGCTGCGCTGGGTGTTCGCGGCCGGTGAGGCGCTGTCCGCCGAGACCGCCACCAAGTTCGGTGCGGCGCTGCCGGATACGGCACTGGTCAACTGGTACGGCCCGGCCGAGGCGACCGTGGTCACCGCGCATCCCGCGGACCGATCAGCGGGCGTCGCGGTGCCGATCGGCAGCCCGGTCGCCAATACCCGTGTGCACGTACTGGATCGGCAATTGCAGCCGGTGCCGTTCGGTGCGGCCGGTGAGTTGTATGTGGCCGGTGCGCAATTGGCGCGCGGCTATCTCGGTGCGCCCGCGCTGACGGCGGAACGGTTCGTCGCGCACGAAGCCGGGCAGCGGTTGTACCGCACCGGCGATGTGGTGCGCTGGGTGGCCGATCCCGCCGTCGAGGGTCATGCGCTGGAGTACCTGGGCCGCGGTGACTTCCAGGTGAAGCTGCGCGGTCAGCGCGTCGAGCTCGGCGAGATCGAGACGGTGCTGCTGAGTCACGACGCGGTGCATCGTGCCGCGGTATCGCTGGTGCGGGGTGCGACGGGCGATCGACTTGTGGCCTACGTGGTGCTCGAATCCGGTGCGCGAGTGGGTGATGCCGCGCTGCTGGCGCATGCCCGCGCGGCGCTGCCGTCGTACATGGTGCCGGCCACCGTGGTGCGGCTCGATGCCATGCCGCTCAATGCCAGCGGCAAGCTGGACCGTAAAGCCCTGCCGATTCCCGAGTTCCAGGCGCGGGCCTACCGGGCTCCGTCCACCACCGCCGAACGGACCGTCGCCGAGGTGTTCGCCTCCGTCCTCGGTGCGGAACGGGTCGGCGCGGACGACGATTTCTTCGAACTCGGCGGCAATTCGCTCAGCGCCACCCAGGTGGTGGCCCGGCTGGGCGCCGCCATCGGCGCCCGGGTGCCGGTGCGGGCGCTCTTCGATTCGCCGACCGTGGCGGAACTCGCCGGCACCCTCGGCGAGCACGTCGGCGCACTCATCGCACCGCTGCGCGCGATGCAGCGGCCGGAACAGATTCCGCTGTCCTACGCCCAGCAGCGCATGTGGTTCCTGAACCGCTTCGATACCGCCTCGGCGACCTACAACCTGCCCACCGCGCTGCGCATCACCGGGCCGCTCGACGTGCCCGCACTGCGCGCCGCCGTGCGCGATCTGGTGGAGCGGCACGAGGTGCTGCGCACCATCTACCCGGAGCAGGACGGTGTCGGGCACCAGGTGGTGCTGTCCGGCGACGATCCCGAGGCCATGCCCTCGCTGCCGATGGTGGATGCCACCGAGGCGAATCTTGTTGCCGCCGTGGCCGTGGCCGCCATTGCCGGTTTCGATGTGACCACCGCACCGCCGCTGCGCCTGCGCCTGCTGCGCCTGGCCGCCGACGATCACGTGCTGGTGTGCGTGGTCCACCACATCGCCGGTGACGGCTTCTCCGCCGGACCGCTCACCCGCGACCTCATGACCGCGTACCTGAGCCGCCTGCAGAGCCGGGAACCGGAGTGGACGCCGCTGTCGGTGCAGTACGCCGATTACGCGCTGTGGCAGCGCGAAATCCTCGGCGCGGAAAGCGATCCCGACTCACTGCTGACCAGGCAGCTGGACCACTGGCGCACCGCGCTGGCGGGGTTGCCGGATCAGCTGGAACTGCCGGGTGACCGCCCGCGCCCCGCGGTGGCCTCCGGCCGCGGCGCCACCCTGGTCTTCGAGATCGACGCGATCGTGCACGCCGGACTGCACAAGGTGGCGCAGGACCACAACGCCACGCTGTTCATGGTCGTGCACGCGGCCTTCGCGGCCCTGCTGGCGCGACTGTCGGGCACCGGTGACATCGCCATCGGCGCGCCGGTCGCCGGGCGCGGTGACGCCGCCCTCGACGACCTCATCGGCATGTTCGTCAATACGCTGGTGCTGCGCGCCGAGATCGATCCGGCCGCCTCCTTCGGCGAACTGCTGAATACGGTGCGCGACAGCGATATCGCCGCCTTCGGTCATGCCGATGTGCCGTTCGAGCGCCTGGTCGAGGTGCTGGACCCGGCCCGTTCGCAGGCTCGGCATCCGCTGTTCCAGACCATGCTGACCTTCCAGAACCTGGCCACTTCCGAACTGGAACTGTCCGGCGTCTCGGTCTCCGCGGTGGAACTGGATGTGCCGCTGGCCAAGTTCGATCTGCAACTGACCGTCGGTGAACGCACCGATGCCGACGGCACGCCGCAGGGCATGACCGGGCTGTTCACCTATGCCACCGATCTTTTCGACGAGGCGACGGTGCAGCACTTCGCCGATCGCTTCCGGCGGATTCTGGTCGCGGTCACGGCCGATGCGACCCGGGTGGTCGGCGATATCGACGTGCTCGGCTTCGACGAGCGCCGCAAGGTGCTCACCGACTGGAACGACACGGCGCTGGAACTGCCTGCCGGACAGTTGTTCTCGCAGTTCGAAGCCCGTGCCGTGCGGACACCGGACGCCGCGGCGCTGCGCTTCCAGGGCAGGGAACTGTCCTACGATGAACTGGCGTCGCGGGTGCATCGCCTGGCGCGGCACCTGATCACCGCGGGTGTGGGGCCGGAATCGCTGGTGGCGCTGGGTATTCGGCGCTCAGTGGACCTGGTCGTCGCCATCTATGCCGTGCTGGAGGCCGGTGGCGCCTATGTGCCGCTGGATCTGGATCAGCCAGCCGATCGCCTCGAGCACGTTCTCGAAACGGCGCGGCCCGCGTGGGTACTCACCACGCGGAGTGATGATTTCGGGTACGACGGCCCGGTGGCGGTCATCGACGCGATCGAGCTGTCGGGCTACTCCGACGCCCCGATCCAGGATGCCGAGCGCCTCGCGCCGCTGCACGGTGCGAATACCGCGTACGTCATCTTCACCTCCGGCTCGACCGGACGGCCCAAGGGTGTAGCGGTGTCGCATGCCGCCGCGGTGAACCAGGTCAGCTGGATCACCAGCGAATACGCGATCGATGCCGATGACGCGGTGCTGCTCAAGACCCCGGCCACCTTCGATGTGTCGGTCTGGGAGCTCTTCGGCCCGCTCGCCGTCGGCGCCCGCCTGGTGATCGCCACGCCCGACGGGCACCGTGATCCGGCGTACCTGGCCGAGGTGATCGCCGCCGAGCGCATCACCATGACCTCGTTCGTGCCGTCCATGCTGAGCGCCTTCACCGAGAGCGCGAACCCGGCGGCGCTCACCTCGCTGCGGACACTGCTGGTCGCGGGTGAGGCGTTCACCGGCGATGCGGTCGCCGCCTTCCGCCGGATCTCCGGCGCGGAACTGCATAATCTCTACGGCCCCACCGAATTCACCGTGCACGCGACCTATGCCGCTGTCGGCGAACAGGTTTCGGGTGCGGTGCCGATCGGCGCGCCGGTATGGAACGCGCAGACATATGTGCTCGACGCGCGGCTGCATCCGGTCGCGCCGGGTATGGCGGGGGAGCTGTATCTGGCCGGTGCGCAGCTGGCGCGCGGTTATTACGGTCGCGCCGACCTGACCGCGGACCGGTTCGTGGCCGATCCGTTCGGGGTGCGCGGAGCGCGCATGTACCGCACCGGTGACCTGGTGCGGTGGACCGATCGTGGTCAGCTGGTGTACCTGGGCCGCACCGACTTCCAGGTGAAGTTGCGCGGCCTGCGGATCGAGCTCGGCGAGATCGAAGCGGCGCTCACGGCGCAGGATGCCATCGCACGCGCGGTGGTGGTGCTGCGCGGTGACGAGCGGCTCGGTGATCAGCTGGTCGGCTACGTTGTGCCCGTCGCCGGGCGCACGGTTGATGTCGCCGAGCTGAAAATCGCACTCGCGGAACGGCTTCCGGGGTATATGGTGCCTGCCGCGTTCGTGGTGCTCGACGATTTCCCGGTGAACCCTTCCGGCAAGCTGGATCGACGGGCGCTGCCCGCGCCGGACTTCGCGGCCGCGCACGAGTTCCGGGCTCCGGTCACCGAGGCCGAGCAGACCGTGGCGGAGGTATACGCCCAGGTGCTCGGGCTCGAGCGGGTCGGTCTGGACGACGACTTCTTCGCGCTCGGCGGCAATTCGCTGGTCGCCACCCGGGTCGTCGCACGCGTGAACGCCGCGCTCGATACCGATCTCGGGGTGCGGGACCTGTTCGAAGTGCCGTCGGTTGCCGCACTCGCACAGCGGGTTTCGGGTTCCGAGGCGGCGGCGCCGCGCCCCAGGCTGGTGGCGCGGCCGCGTCCCGAACAGGTGCCGCTGTCCCTCGCCCAGCAGCGCATGTGGTTCCTCAACCAGTTCGATCCCACCTCCTCGGCCTACAACCTGCCGATCGCGCTGCGGCTCACCGGCGCACTCGATACCGAGGCGCTGCAGCAGGCCGTCGCGGATCTGGTGGAGCGGCACGAAACGCTGCGGACCATTTACCCCGAGACCGGGGGCACGGCGCATCAGGTGGTCCTGCCCGCCGAACAGGCGGTGCCACAGCTGGCACCCGAGCTCATCGGCGTCGACGCGGTGGCCGAGCGGGTGGGTGCACTGCTCACCGCCGGGTTCGAGGTGACGCGCGATACTCCGTTGCGGGTCAAGCTCTTCCGCCTGGATGTCGCCGACACGATCGAGCACGTACTGGTGGTGATCACGCATCACATCAGCTCGGACGGCTGGTCCCTGGGGCCGCTGGCCCGGGATCTGGTCATGGCCTATATGGCGCGCTCGGCGCATGCCGCGCCGGACTGGACGCCGCTGCCGGTGCAGTACGCCGACTACGCGCTGTGGCAGCGCGAACTGCTCGGATCCGAGGACGATCCGGACAGCCTGATCTCGCGGCAGACCGCCTACTGGCGGACCGAACTCGCCGGACTGCCCGACGAATTGAACCTGCCCGCCGATCGGCCGCGCCCGCCGGTGCAGTCCTTCCGTGGCGGCAGTGTGCAATTCGCGATCGACGACGCGACGCACGAGGGTTTGCAGCGGATCGCCCGGGAGCAGCACGCCACGCTGTTCATGGTGGTGCACGCCGCGCTGGCCGTATTCCTGGCCCGGCTGTCCGGGACCGACGACATTGCCGTCGGCACGCCCGTCGCCGGTCGCGGCGCGGCCGAGCTGGACGACGTCATCGGCATGTTCGTGAATACGCTCGTGCTGCGCAGCCAGGTATCCGGCGAACTGCGCTTCGATGAGCTGCTGGCCCGCACCAAGGACGCCGATCTGCGCGCCTTCGCACACGCCGAGGTGCCGTTCGAGCGCTTGGTGGATCTGCTCAATCCGGAGCGCTCCACCGCCCGCAATCCTTTGTTCCAGGTCATGCTGGCCTTCCAGAACCTGCCGGACAATGATGTCGACCTGCCCGAACTGCGCATCGCCGCACTGGAATCCGAGGTCGAGACCTCGCAGTTCGATCTGTCGCTGACCGTGAGCAGCAGCGAGTCGGCGGGCCTGCAGGCGGCCTTCACCTTCGCGCACGACCTGTTCGACTACGCGACCATCGGAGTCTTCGCCGACCGCTTCCAGCGGTTGCTCGCCGCCATTGTCGCTAGCCCCGAGACGCCTGTCGGCGATCTGACGCTGCTCGGCGGCGAGGAATACCAGCTGCTCACCCACGTGCACGGCGATGAGGTCATGGCGACCGGGCTGCTGCCCGATCTGCTGACCGCCGGTCTGCGCCTGGGCCGGGACCGAATCGCGGTGCGCTACCGCGGGCACTCCATCACCTACGGCGAGCTGGACGATTACTCGTCGCAACTCGCGCGAGTGCTCATCGAGCGCGGCGTCGGGCCGGAAAAGCTTGTCGCCGTGGCCTTCCCGCGTTCGTTCGAGACGGTCGCGGCCGTGCTCGCCGTCGCCAAGGCGGGCGGTGCGCATGTACCGATCGACCCGACCTATCCGGCGGATCGGGTGCGGCACATGGTGATCGACTCCGGCGCCATTATCGGCATCACGGGTAAGGCCCATCTGGACGGCCTGCCCGATACGCTCGAGTGGCTGTGCCTGGACGATCCGGCGACCGATCAACAGTGCGTCGACCACTCGGCCGCACCCGTGACCGACGCGGATCGCCTTGCGCCACTGCGCATGCAGCATCCGGCGTACGTCATCTACACCTCCGGGTCCACCGGTATGCCCAAGGGCGTCACCGTCACCCACGCCGGTGTGGGCGGACTCGCCGACTACGCGGTGGCCCGGTACGAACTCGACCCCGGGCACCGGATGCTGCACAACTGCTCGCCCAGCTTCGATCCGTCGGTGCTGGAATGGGTGTGCGCCTTCTACATCGGCGCGACCCTGGTGATCGTGCCCAAGGAGATCTTGGGCGGCGCCGAGCTCGGTGAACTCATGCGCAGTGAGAACGTGACGCACGCGCTGCTCACCCCGGCGGTGCTGAGCACCCTCGATCCGGCCGAACAGCCGCAGCTCGTCATGCTTTCGATCGGCGGCGATGTGACGCCGCCGGAGCTGGTCACCCGCTGGAAGGCGCCGGGCCGGGTCTACCACAATGCCTACGGTCCCACCGAGACCACGATCATCTCCACCTACGCGCAGCTCACGCCGGGCCGCCACATCACCATCGGCACACCGGTGCACGGTATGTCGGCGCTGGTGCTGGACGGCCGCCTGAACCCGGTGCCGCCGGGTGTCACGGGGGAGCTGTACCTGGCCGGTGGCGCGCTCGCGCGAGGCTACCGCAATCGGGCGGGGCTCTCGGCCGAGCGCTTCGTCGCAAATCCTTGGGGCGCAGCGGGATCGCGCATGTACCGCACCGGCGATGTGGTGCGCTGGTACGCCGATCCGGCGGACCGGGGCGGCAATACCGCACTGCCGGATACGAAGTGGGAACTCGACTACGTCGGGCGCTCCGACTTCCAGGTGAAGATTCGCGGCTTCCGCATCGAACTCGGCGAGATCGACGCGGTGCTCGGCGGGCACCCGGATGTCGACTTCGTCATTACGGTCGGGCGCAAGAACAGCGCCGGGGCAACGGTTCTGGTGTCGTACGTGCTCGGCACCGCCCTCGACCCGGAGCAGTTGCAGGCGTACGCCGCGCTGAGCCTGCCGCCGCATATGGTGCCCACCGCCATTGTGGTGCTCGACGAGATTCCGCTCACCCCGGTCGGCAAGCTCGACCGCAAGGCGCTGCCGGAACCCGTACTGCGGCAACGCGAATACCGGGCGCCGTCCACCGCACTGGAGGAGACCATCGCGGCCGCCTTCGCCGAGGTGCTCGAGGTCGAGCGGGTCAGCGTGGACGACGACTTCTTCGCGCTCGGCGGTAATTCGCTGCTGGCCACCCAGATCGTGAGCAAGCTGCGCAAGCAATCCGGCGCCCAGGTCATGGTCGCCTGGTTCTTCGCCGATCCGACCGTCACCGGCCTCGCCACCCGCATCGGCGCGGCGCTGGAGAACAGCCACGACTACGACTCGGCCGCCGACGGCGCGATGGCCGTGGTGCTGCCGATCCGTGCCACCGGCTCCCGGACGCCGCTGTTCTGCGCGCCACCCATGGTCGGAATGTCCTGGTGCTACGCCGGTTTGGTGGGCTTCCTGCCCGCGGATCAGCCGGTGTACGGCCTGCAGTCCCCGGCGCTCACCGAGTCCGACTACCTGCCCGCCTCCCTCGAGGAGGTGGCACGGCGGTACGTCACCGCCATGCGCGACGTGCAGCCGCAGGGCCCGTACCGCCTGCTCGGCTACTCGCTCGGCGGCATTCTGGCCCACGCCATCGCCACCGAACTGCAGGCCGAGGGTCAGCGGGTCGACGTACTCGCCAATCTCG
Source organism: Nocardia sp. (assembly GCF_025465275.1). Lineage (GTDB taxonomy): Bacteria > Actinomycetota > Actinomycetes > Mycobacteriales > Mycobacteriaceae > Nocardia. The sequence continues at coordinate 29,266 of NZ_JAODNK010000012.1, forward strand.
ACGCGTATCCCGACGCCGAATTCGCCGACTTCACCGCCGCGGTGCGGGACGAATTCGCGGCGCTCGGCGTCGGCGAGGAAGCCTTCCCCGACGGGGATATGAGCGATCTGAGCGATGAGGCGCTGGCCGCACTGCATGCGGCCATCCCCGCCGACCTCGCGGTCCTCACCGTCGAACGGCTGCGCCGGATCTACCGGGGCGCGGTGCACACCGTCGAACTCGGCGCGCAGTACCGGCCGAAGGTATTCGACGGGCAGATGGACTTGTTCTCGGCCGAGCAGGGGCGCGGCGACGATCACCCGCACTCGCCCGACGACTGGCGGGGCTTCGTCAGCGGATCCATTACCGATCACGTCGTGCCGATCACGCATCAGCTGCTGACCACGGCGGAGGCATATGCCGTCATCGGGCCGCAGCTTGCCGCACTGCTCGAGCGCGAAAGTGCGCCTGCCGCACGCGAAGAAGCCGCAGGCGAAGCGGTCGAGGACGCCGACTGGGCCACCACCCAGGTGCTGCCGATCATCAATTTCGACGCACCGCCCGCAGGACTGAAGCTGCGTGCGGCCGACGAGGCGTACGTGGCCACGGAATCCGACACGGGCGCGGGTTATGACTCGGCCTCGGATTACGTTGCCGCCGACGACTTCCCGGCTGCCGATGCGGAAGCGTTCGTCGACAAGCTCTTCTCCGGCTTCGACACCGGCGAGATCGCCGAATCGACGCCGGGCACCTCTGCCGCCGAAGCAGCCTCGGCCGCAAGGGAAACCGCAGACTCCGCCGCAGGTGCAGGTCCGGATGCCTTCGCCGAGGAAGCGCAGCAGGTTTCGGCCGAGGGATCACGGCGGGTTGCGGGAGGCGGGGCTCGGGACGCCCTCGGCGAGGGATCGCCGGTCGCTGACGACGAGGGATCTCCCGACGCTTATGCCGGAGGATCGGGGGACGCTGTCGTCGGGGGATCGGGGGACGCTGTCGATGCGGCAGCGCAGGAGAGTCCCGATGCGGCAGCGCAGGAGGGTCCCGATGCGGTAGTCCCGGAAGCTGCCGAGCCGGATGCCGCGGCTCCGGCCACGCCGCCGATCATGGGACCGCGACTCACCGCCGTGGGCAAGGTGTCTCCGCTGCCTGCGGGCGCGGTGAGCCTGCTCGAGGTCGAGCCGTCCGGACTCTGGGTCCGCGCGATCACCCTCGATATCGCCGCCGATGTCTCCGGCTCCCGGGTGCGGCGATCGGTGCGCACCCTGCTCGACCGGCACCCCGCACTCTGGTCGCGACTGCGCCGCGACGGCGAAGCGGCCGTCATGGACATTCCGGCACAGGCGAATTCGAGCGATGCCATGGTCTGGCAGCTGGATCCCTCGGTCGAGGCGGTGGGCGATCCCATCGAAGCGGTCATCCACGCCGCCGCGGCGGAGCTGGATCCGGAGAAGGGCCGCAATATTCGGTTCGTGCTCATGGCCGGCGCACAGGCCGACCCGGGCCTCGATCCCGTCGATCGCCCTGCGGCGGTGCTGGTCGCGGTCGCGAACGGGCTGGTGGTGGACGACACCTCGTGGCGCACCATTATCGAAGACCTGACGGCCTCCTGGTCCGGTGGACATGCCACGCCGCCCAGCGCGGACGCGCATCCGGTCGGCATTGCGCAGGGGCTCGCGGACCGCGCGGTCGCCGCCCCGACGGTCATCGAATTGGAGTGGTGGCGCGCCTCTTTGACCTCGGCCACCGAGGGCCGGGATCCGGCGGAGGTGTTCGGCGACAGTGAGGGGCCGATCGCCCGCGGCCGGGTATCGGTCTCCATCACCGGTGAAGGCGCGGCGGCCGTCGATACCGTGGCTCGCCGCTACGACGCCACCATCGACGAGGTGCTGCTCGGTGCGCTCGCCGTCACCCTGCTCGACGACAGCGGCGAATCGGTCCGCCGCGCACTGGGTTCGGTGGTGCAGCTGGTCGCCGACGGCCGGGTGCCGGGCGATCCCGCCGGGCATCGCACCGTGGGCGCGTTCAGCACCCCGTACCCCTTCGCGCTGCGGGTATACGGCGTGGATTTCGAGGAAGTGCGGCGCGGCGGCCAGGCCGCCGGATCGGTGCTCGAGCAGATCCGCGACCGCCGCCGCGACGTGCCCTCGCAGGGTGTCGGCTTCGGTCTGCTGCAGCATCTGAACCCCGACACAGCGGCCGCAATCGCCGGACTTCCGGTGGGTCGCATCGGTTTCCGCTACCGTGATCTGCGACCCGCCCGGGTGTATCCGGAGCCGGTCGCCGACGACCTCTATCTGGACGTCACGGTGGACACCACACAGGACGGTCTCGTCGCCCGCTTCGACTTCGCGGGCGCGGTGCTCGACCTGGAGCAGATCAAGCGACTCGTCGAGGGCTGGGTACAGGCCCTGGGCGGACTCGCCGAGCACGGCCGCGAGACCACTCCGTAACATCGACCGTTATCGCGTCGATTGCATAGGCCGTAGACCGGCACTAACGAACCACAGCGAAGGTGTGAACATTGATTCGTCGACATGTCCGGAACGGGCTTGCGGGTCGCCGGCGCGGTGCACGAGCCGCTGCCTTCCTCGCCGTCACAGCAGTTCTCACCGGCATGGTCGCCGGTGTCGGCGGTCCCACCGCGAGCGCCGACCCGATCATCGACAGCAAGAAGCTGCTCGCCGATCCGGTCGCCCCGGACGGGTCGAAGATCACCAAGGCCGAGATGAAGGACGGCCGGAACATCCGGCTGTACGTGCACTCCGCGGCCATGGACGCGACCTACCCGGTCGATGTGCAGCGCCCGGCCGACGCCACCGTGCCGCAGCCGACGCTCTACCTCCTCAATGGCGCCGGCGGCGGTCAGGACGACGCCTCCTGGGTCAAGAAGACGAATATCGTCAACGGCTTCCTCGCCGACAAGAACGTGAATGTCGTGCAGCCCATCGGCGGCAAGTGGAGCTACTACCAGGACTGGGACACCACCGACCCGACGCTCGGCGTCAACAAGTGGCAGACCTTCTTCACCGATGAGCTGCCCCCGCTGATCGACGCGGCCCTGGGCACCAATGGCGTGAACGCCGTCGCCGGTATCTCCACCTCGGGCACCACCGTGCTGCAGCTGCCCGAGATGCGCCCGGGCCTGTTCAAGGCCGCCGCCGCGTACAGCGGTTGCGCCCAGATGGCCGATCCGGTCGGCCAGGAATTCATGCGCCTCACCGTCGAGACCTGGGGCGGCGGCAAGCTCGAGAACATGCACGGCCCGGCGGATTCGCCGGAATGGGCCGCCAACGATCCGGTCATCAATGCCGAGAAGCTGCGTGGCACTGCCCTTTACATCTCCTCCGGCAGCGGCCTGCCCGGTCAATACGACAGCCTCGACGGGCCGTACGCCCTGCCCGGCCAGTACGGCCTGGCAAACCAGATGATCATCGGCGGCGCCATCGAGGCCGGCACCAACTACTGCAGCCACAACCTGGCGGCCAAGCTGGACTCGCTCGGCATTCCGGCCACCTACAACTTCCGCGCGACCGGCACCCACTCCTGGGGTTACTGGAACGACGAGTTCCTCAACTCCTGGCCGGTGCTGGCCCGGGGCCTCGGAATCTGATTCCCGAACCTGCGGGGCAGCAGCCCCGAACCGTGCACTCGAACGCCCCGGCGAATCAGCCGGGGCGTTCGGCGTTTTCGGGGGCAGTCGAGGCGATCTTCGCCGGGAGCGGGCGTCGATCTTCGGGGGAGTCGCGGCGGGCCGCTGCTATCAGCCTGATCACTTTCTAGAAGGTAGGTCTAAACAAAAAGTTCGGTTAGCCGTAATCTAATGTTGTGAGTACCAGCCTGGCCGATACACGCTCCAAATTCCAGCGAGCGAGATCAGCCACGGTCTTGCTCGGACCAGCTTTCGTCGCCGCCATCGCCTACGTCGATCCGGGCAATGTGGCCTCGAATATCAGCGGTGGCGCACAGTTCGGGTACCTGCTGGTGTGGGTCATCGTGATGGCCAATGCGATGGCCGGGCTGGTGCAATTCCTCTCGGCCAAACTCGGCCTGGTGACCGGCATGTCGCTGCCGGAGGTGGTGCGGGAGCGGGCAAGCCGCGGTGTCCGGCTGGCCTACTGGGGGCAGGCCGAAACCGTCGCCATCGCAACGGATCTCGCGGAGGTGGTCGGCGGCGCCATCGCGCTCAACCTGCTGTTCGGGCTGCCGCTGCTGCTCGGCGGCGTGATCACCGGCGTGGTGTCGCTGGGTCTGCTGGTCGTGCAGAATCGCCGCGGGCAGCAGCCGTTCGAACGCATCATCCTCGGCATGCTCGGCATTATCTCCATCGGATTCATTGCCTCCGTGGTGATTTCGCCGCCCTCCGTTTCGTCGACCATCGGCGGGCTGGTGCCCCGCTTCGACGGCACCGAGAGTGTGCTGCTGGCGGCCGCCATGATCGGCGCGACGGTCATGCCGCACGCGGTGTACCTGCACTCCGGACTGGCCCGCGACCGGCACGGCCAGCCCGAGGCCGGTCCGGCCCGCGCCCGGCTGCTGCGCATCACCCGCTACGACGTCGGGCTGGCCATGCTGCTCGCGGGCGCGGTGAATCTGGCCATGCTGCTCATGGCCGCCAATACGCTGCGCGGGCGGCAGGATGTGGATTCCCTCGAATCCGCCCACGCCGCAGTGCAGGACACGCTCGGACCGGCGGCCGGACTACTGCTCGCCATCGGGCTGCTCGCCTCCGGCCTGGCCTCCACCTCGGTCGGCGCCTATGCGGGGGCCATGATCATGCAGGGGCTGCTGCACCATCGCATCCCGCTGCTCGTCCGCCGCGTGGTGACCCTGATTCCCGCGCTGATCGTGCTCGGACTCGGGGTCGATCCGACTCGGGCGCTGATCATTTCGCAGGTGGTGCTGTCCTTCGGCATCCCGTTCGCACTGATTCCCCTGGTGCGCTTCACCACCGACCGCACCCTCATGGGCGACGACGTGAACGGCCGCCTGATTACAGTGCTCGCCTGGCTCGTGGCCGCCATCATCACAGCCCTGAACATCGCACTCATCTACCTGACCGTCGCCGGAAAGTAGCGGCCTGGCGGCAAGCCCCGTCGTCCCGGCGGACCCTCTCGTCATCCCGGCGTGTTTTCGGCCGGGATCCACAGCCCTACTCCGCGAATATCGCCTTGCGCTTCTGGAGCATGGCGGTCGCACCCTCGGCGAAGTCTGCGCCGCGCAACAACTCAGGCTGACCGATCCCTTCCGCGGCCAGTGCGGCATCGAGTGCCGGGAGAGCCGCCGCGTTCAACGCGCGTTTGGTGAGCTCGATGGCGCGGCGCGGGCCGTGTGCCAGCTTGTTGGCGGCGGCCTCCACCTTCGCATCGAGATCCGCCTCGGCGTAGACGCCGGTGATCAGGCCGCGGCGTTGCGCCTCGGCGCACGGCAGGCGATCGCCCAGCAATGCCATCTCGGCGGCCAGCGGCCGACCGGCGGCAGCCGCGACCATGGCCGCCGCACCTCCGTCCGGCATGAGACCGATATTGATGAAGGCCAGCAGCAGGTAGGCGTCCTCGGAGGCGTAGGTCAGATCGGCGGCCAGCGCGAAGGCTACGCCCACCCCGGCGGCCGCACCCTTCAGCCGGGCGATGACCGGGATCGGCGCGTCCACGATCGCCTTGATCATCCGATTCGCCGCGACCATGGTGTCCTCGGGCGAAATTCCGCGTGCCGCCTCACCGGGGCTGGCCGCCAGATCCGCGCCGGTACAGAAGTCGCCGCCCTCGCCGGTGAGCACGATCACTCGCACTGCGGGATTGTCGTATGCCGAAAGCACCGTCTCGCCGAGCCCCAGCATGGTGTCGTAGTCGATGGCGTTCTTGCGCTTGGGATTGGTGATGGTGACACGCAGTACCCGGCCGTCGAGCACGGCGGTGTAGCCCGGGGTTGTCGCAGTGTTACTCATGGGTGCTCCCGCGTGGTGTGTTCAGCTGTGCGAATTGTGGTTAACTTAGGTGGATTCGTCCGGCACTGTCAACAGCCGGTGCCGCGGAAAAGGAGAAAGTGCATGGTCGCCGATCGCAGCGAGGTGGGACTCGCTTCCGCGCGACCTTCCGGCGAACCGGGACCCCGGCGCCGACCCAAGAATCGCAAGGCCCAGATCGTCGGCGTCGCCGCACGGGCCTTCGCTGAGCGGGGCTATCACCCCGTCGGTGTGGACGAGATCGCCGCCGAGGTCGGCATTTCCGGGCCCGCGCTCTACCGGCACTTCAGCAATAAATACGCCATGCTGGTCGCCGCCGCCGAGATGGGCGCACAGCAATTGCTTGACGCCGCCCAGGCCGCCGACCACCCGGAGCTGGAACCGGAACCGCGACTCACCGCACTGATCCGCGGCATTGCCGAGCACACCATCGACTGCCGCCGCGAGGGCGGACTGTACCGCTGGGAGCGGCGCTATCTGGGGAGCGCGGACCGCGCTCGCATCCGGGTCATCTACGCCGATCTGCACAACACCCTCACCACACCCATCGCCGAGTTGTACCCCGAGGCCGACCCGGCCGACAACAGTCTGCGGGCCGCGGCCGTGCTCAGCGCCATCGGCAGTGTGACCGGACACCGCACCGCGCTCTCCAATGCGAGACTGGTCGGCCTGCTCAATGACATCTGCTGGGACATCCTGCGCGCTGAGCTACCGCCCGCGCCCGCGCCCGCCACCGGCGACCCGATCGTGCGCGGCCTGCCCGTCATCTCCAAACGCGAACAGCTGCTCACCGAGGCCATCCGGATCTTCGGGCGGCAGGGATATCACGAAGCCAGCATCGAAGAGATCGGCGCCGCGGCGGGCATCAACGCCTCCAGCGTCTACCGCTACTTCAGCAGCAAATCCGATCTGCTCGCCGCCGCTTTCCACCGCACCGGCGAACGCGTGGCCATCGCCAATGCCGAAGCGCTGTCGGAGGCCACCAGCCGCGCCGACGCCGCCGTGCGCATTGCCGAGCGCTTCGCCCGCATGACCTTCGCCATGCCGGAGATCCTGCCGGTGTACTTCGCCGAATTCTCCAATCTGCCCGCCTCCGAACAGCATCGACTACGGTCCATCCAGCGCCAGAACGTCCTGGAATGGGCCAACCTGCTCGAAGGCGACCAAATCGAAGCCCGCTTCCGCGTCCACGCCGCCATCGGCCAGGTCATCGACGTCGGCCGCCGCCTCCGCTTCGACTCCCGCCCCCAAAACCTCGCCAGAGTCGGCGCCCTCATGAGCGCCGTCCTCCTCGGCGGCCCGGCCCCCGCTGACGACTGAGCGCCTGCGCGGAAGCTCCGCGCAACTCGCTCTCGCATATTGCTATTCCGGCCCGCTATCGGCGGTGTCTGTATTTTTTCTGGGTGCTTTGTATTCGGCCCAGGGCGACTTGGCCGGGGAGCCCGCATCGTCGAATTTCATCTCGGAGCCGTGACCGAGGATGACGTTGCCATACTGTTTCGCCAGAGAGCCTGACCGGCTTTCGAAGCGACTGAAATGGGTGTTCTCAGTGGCGTGCACATCGAATCCCAGTCCTGAGGAATGCAACGATTCTGCCGACTTACGCGCGGCCGAGCGGCCGGCAGGCGAGCATGACATCTGAATCAGTCTAGCCGTTGATTTTGTCTTGACGGCCTGCTTGAAATGGTCGTTGGATGCGAGAATCTTCCCGTATGTCTTTCCGTCGACTTGCGTGGGTGTCCACATGCTCCATTTCGTCAAAGGAATCTTCTTCTTGACCTGGATGAAATATCCGCGCTTGGCGGCATGTGCTCGCGCAAACACCAGATTCTCTGACTTGTCGGTTGCCCAGGGCGCTGGCCGCCACGATCTGCCGAAGGTCCACTTCGGCTTTCGTGTCAGCAGTCCCTTCGGAGGCCATAGGCTGCGTGTTCTTTCAGCTTGGTAGTACTCGGTGTATATGGATTCGAGTCCCTCATGGCTGATCCATATGGGCTTTTTGCTATCGCTGACTTTCAGCGGAAAATTCACTCCGATGACGTTTCCGTCGAAGTCGGATATTGGCTGGCTGCGGATTTGTTCGGAAGTAAACATATGAGGCATTCCCGTCGCGGCGTTCATGCCTATGAAATGTGGCGTTTCGCTCGGGTTGAAACGCGGCACAATGTCCGACTCGGCTGTCACGATATTATCCGCCACTGTCCGCATATCGTTCGGTAATTCGGACACGACCGTCCGCAGCGCGCCCCCCGCATCGACGACCGCTGTACGAAGCCGCCCGGCCATCCGAGTCAGGCCGGCAGAGAGCTCCATAGCGGCAATCGTAGGTGGGTTCGCAGGCGGAAAAGCGCACTATTCCCACGTCTGGGAAGCCTGGTTTCTACTCGGTCGGTCGCAGGCTTCGAGTGCGGAGCAGGAATTGTGCGGAACTGCCCGGATTGAGCAGGATGTCGACGTCGACGGGCACGATGTCAGGGAGGCCGGCACCCAGTACCGGCCACCATCGGTCGGCCTCGACGCGGTCCTTGTGTATTGCGGCGGTCGCGACCGCAACGCACGGCACTCCGTCCGGAGCCGGTCCTATCAGCGGGTGGTTCTGGTTGTCGCATCCGATCTCCACCACGGCGTCACGCAGTGCCGCAATGACTTCGTCGCCGGTGATGTCATCGCCGTTCGCGACCCGTCTCAGCACGGCATCGAGCGGATCGGTCGGCAATGAGTCATCTGCGGGGACATAGTTCGGGTTGGGTTCGAACGGACCTGGCTTGCCCTCCTCGCCGACCTTCCAGCCGCCGAGGATCGCTCCTGATGGCGGCATCACCTCCGGTGTGGTTTCCTGCCAGCTCGGATCGACGAGCACGAACCAGTCGCCCTGCTGAACGACACTCCCCGCCGGGTTTTCCATAGTCGTGATCAAACCTTGTGACGGAGGCGGAAGAGGGCTCTTGCCATGCGGAGGCGCTGGGGGTGGTTGTCGAAACTGCTCAGACCCACGGGTTCTCGGTGCCGTTTGTCGATGATCGACTGCGTGCGGGCGAATTCGAACAGAGACTGCGGGTTGCGGATGCGCCCCGGGCCGTGAATGCCGTAGACCGGGGTGGCATTGACTGTCATCAGTTCGGTGCGGAGGCGGTCGGCGAACTCGGGGACGCTGCGCACATCGCGGGTGAAAACGGCTACCGGGAGCACTCTTTCAGGGGCGTTGACACGTTCCACCGCCTCGTCCATGGAGGCGACCCGGTTGACGATCAGCACCGGGCCCACCGCCTCGCCGGTAATGGCGAGGCTGATCTCCGGGACCTCGGTGAGCACCACGGGTTCGATATAGGGCTCGCGAATGGACTCCAGGCTGCCGACCACCGCGCGACCACCGCGGGTGAGCGCATCGCGGACCTGGCGGCGCACCACATCCAGGTGGGCTTCGAGCACCATCGGCCCGTAGGAGGCGCGCTTGTCCGCGGCGGGCCGCAGCTTGCGGGCGTGATAGGCCACCATTTCCAGGAACGGCTCGTACACCGAATCGGCCACGTACACGCAGTGCACGCCCGCCGGATGCTGCCCGGCATTGGCCATGGCGCCGTACACCGCTGCGGCCGCGGCGGTATCGAGACGGGCATCGACCTGGACGATCATCGCGCCGCGGCCGCCCTGCTCGATCACCAGGGGAGTGGCGGTCTGCGCGCACAGCGCGGTGACCTCGCGGGCGCCGGCGGCCGAGCCTGCATAGGCGATCTTGTCCACCCGCGCCCGGCAGAGGGCGGCGGCGGTGGAACTGTCACCGGTAACCACCTGCAGCACAGGCTGACTCGGGGACAGGCGGTTCCAGGTGTCGGCCAGCCACGCCCCGACGCCGGGGGTGAGCTCGCTCGGCTTGAACACCACGGTATTTCCCGCGGCCATGGCGGAGGCGATCGAATTCATCGGCGCGAGAACGGGATTCTGCCAGGGGCCCAGCACGCCGATCACGCCGAGCGGCAACCGCCCGACCGAGCCGTTCTGGTCGTGCCGGAACCAGGCCGTGCCGCGGGTGGAGCGGCTCAGAGTCTTCTCGGCATGGCGCGCAACCCAATCCAGATGCTCCACGGCCAGCGTCACTTCGACGGCGGCATCCATGCGCGGTTTGCCGGTCTCACTGCTGATGAGGTCGACGAGATCGCGGGTGCCGCGTGCGATAGCGCGTTTCCAGTCCAGCAGCCAGCGTTTGCGGCCGGCGAATTCCAGTGTCGCCCACCACTGCTGCGTGGTGCGGGCGGCGCGGACCGCGCGGGTCAGCTCACCGGCGCCCATGATGGCGTAGTCGCCCACGACCTCCCCGGTGCGCGGATCGTAGGATGTCAGCACCTTCGGTCGGCCCACTCCGGTGCGCGCTGCCCGTGGCTGCTGCGCAGGCTCGGCCATGGTTACCCTCTCGTGGCCAATGAATATCTCCCCGCCGCCAGCCTATGGTTCGGCGCGCACACCCGACAAGGTGCGGAAAGCTGAGCAGACCGCACGGTCTGGGTCTGGATCAGGGGCTATTCGAAGACCTATCGGTTTGTGACCAATGACACGTTTGACCGATCGCTGCTTCGGCAAAGGAATGACCCCGCATCCGGACCGCCGGTAACATCACGCGCGACGGAGTGGATCATCCCCGAGGGGATGTGGGGACCCGCCGCCCGGGGCGAACTGAATTGCCCGCCCAGCCGATAGTGGAGAGTTGATGCCGAGCTTGGACAAACCGGATTCGCACACAGCGGAAGTGCGCAGCGCAGGGAGCGATCCGGCGGTTTATGTCGAAGACATCCGCAAGTCGTTCGGCGAGGTGCACGCGCTGCAGGGCATCAGCTTCACCGCCGCCCGCGGCCAGGTGCTCGGCATCCTCGGCCCCAACGGCGCCGGTAAGACCACCGCGGTGAAGATCCTTTCCACCCTGCTGCGTCCCGACTCCGGCATCGCCCGGGTCGCAGGACACGATGTGCGCAAAGATCCCGCCGCCGTCCGCCGGTCCATCATGATGACCGGTCAGTACGCCGCCCTTGACGAAAATCTTTCCGGACGCGAGAACCTCGAACTGTTCGGCAGGCTCATGGGCCTGCCCCGCAAGGCCGCCCGGCAGCGTGCCGACAGCCTGCTCGAGGAGTTCGACCTCACCAACGCCGGCCGGCGTGCCGTCCGGCACTACTCCGGCGGTATGCGCCGCCGGGTCGACATCGCCTGCGGACTCGTGGTGCGACCGGAAGTGGTGTTCCTCGACGAGCCCACCACCGGACTCGATCCGCGCAGCCGCCAGGGTGTGTGGGATCTGGTCAACGCGCTCAAGACACAGGGCATCACCGTCCTGCTGACCACGCAGTACCTCGAAGAGGCCGACGTGCTCAGCGACAACATCATCGTCATCGACAAGGGCACCGTGATCGCCGAGGGCACCGCGGACGCGCTCAAGCAGAAGACCGGCGGCAGCTACTGCGAGGTCGTACCGCTGGATCCGACCCATCTGGCCGCGGCCGCGGACGCTCTGGGCGATCTTGTACCCGAGGCGACGCGAACCGAAATCGGTAGTGGCGATCGGCTTTCGATTCCCGCGCCGGACGGGGCCGCGACCCTTTCCGAGGCGCTGCGCCGACTCGACAGCGCCGGAATCGAACTCGCGGACATCGGGCTGCGGCGGCCCTCGCTCGACGATGTGTTCCTCTCACTCACCGGACACTCGGGCGGCATCCAATGAGCGCGCCGGCCGCCGCCGAGGTCCGCACCGATCTGTTCGCCGGGCTGCCGGTGGCCAAACCGAACAACTTCGGGCAGTGGCGGGCACTCACCGGCCGCATCCTCTGGGTGATGGCCACCAAGGGCGAGCTCGCCTTCGCGGCGGTCACACCGCTGGTCCTCACCCTCGGCTTCTACCTGCCGCTCAAATACGTCATGCAGTTCCGCGGCATCGATTACGCGCAGTTCGTTATGCCGATCATCGTGCTGCAGACCATGTCCGTCACCATGATGTCGAATGCGCAGATGGCCGCGTTCGAAGCGCTGACCGGATTCAACACCCGGTTGCAGACCATGCCGGTCGGCAAGATGGTGCCGCTGCTGTCGCGCTTGAGCGCCGGCCTGGTGCGGTCGATCGTCTCGCTGGCCGCGGCCATCGGCTGGGGCCACATGATCGGCTTCCGATTCGTGGCGGGCTGGGGGCAGACGGTGCTGTTCTGCCTGTTCTCGCTCGCGGTCGGCACGGTGCTGGCCATCGGCGCGGACGCGCTCGGATCGCTCACCAAGAGTCCCGAATCGCTGAGCCAGGCCTTGACACTGCCGACGCTGATCTTCGGCATGCTCTCCTGCGGGTTCGTGCCCGAATCCGGCTTCCCGGTGTGGGCTCGGCCCTTCGTGCGCAATCAGCCCATCTCCCAGTTCTCCTTCGCGCTGCGGGATATGGCCGCGCACGGGGTGACCTGGCAGGTGTTCTGGGTGCCGATGGTGTGGCTGATCGGCGCCGCGGTGTTCTTCCTGCCGGCGGCGGTCTGGGCGAGTATGAGGCGGTCATGAGTTCTGTTGTCGAAGCCCAGTCCGTCGGGGGCGATACCGAAACCGCAGTATCCGATAAGGACGCGTGGGCAGGGCATCAGCCGCTGCCGCGGGTCCGGCAGCGGTCCGAGCGGACCCTGTCGATCTGGCTGGAGCAGAGCTTCATCCAGTGCAAGCGACTGTTGATCGGCTGGGCGCGCGACCCCGCCACCACCATTCAGACCATCGCCTATCCGGCGGCCACCCTGATCATGTTCCGTGTGGTGCTTGGTGATTCGATCACCTCCGCCACCGGTGCGCCCAGCATCTACGGCACGGTGCCGATGGTCATGCTGGTCGCGGCCATGGCGGGCTCGGTGGTCTCGGCGCTCGGCTTCAAGGTCGAGAAGGCGACCGGACTGCTCGGCCGGTTCTGGACCATGCCCGTGCATCGCGCCGCCGGACTCACCGGGCGCCTGCTGGCCGAGGCGATCCGCGTGCTGCTCACCTCGCTGATCGTGCTCGTGGTGGGCGTCTGCCTGGGCTTCCGATTCTGGAACGGCGGGCCCGCAGCCATTGCCATGCTTGCGCTTCCGATCATTTTCGGCATCGGATTCGCGGTGCTGGTGACGGCGCTCGCCACCATCACCGAGGGCATCATGCTGGTGCAGGTCATCGGTGTCATCAATAGCCTGCTCATGTTCTTCAACTCCGGTTTCGTGCCGGTCTTCGCGTACCCCACGTGGTTGCAGACGACCGTCCAGAACCAGCCCATGAGTACGGCCATCGATGCCATGCGCGGGCTCTCCTTCGAAGGGCCGATCGCGGTGCCGTTGATGAAGACCGTCGCGTGGGCGGTCGGCATGGTGGTGGTGTTCGGTTATCCGGCGATTCGCGGCTACCGCAGGGCGGCCGAAACCGGCGCCTGATCTGTTGCCTCGGCGGGGCGGTATCCGGTACTCCGGGTACCGCCCCGCTGTGTTGCCTGGGGGTAGCTCTCCACGAAAATGCGTCCCGCATGCGAGTTTTGGGTGTTATGCGGAGCCGCAGTCAGGGTGTGGTGTGCGTCACGCTAGGGTGTGCGCATGGCTTACCTGGTTACCGGGGCAACTGGGTTCATCGGGCGGTTTCTGATTCCCGAACTTCTCAAACGCGGCGAAGACGTTCATGTGCTCGTACGCCCCGGCGAAGACTCGATACTGCGCTTCAACCGCTGCCTGCGCGCCTGGGATGCCGGGGATCGGGTGCGACCGGTGCGCGGCGACCTGAGCGCGCCCGGAGTCGGCATCGAACCGAGCTGGATTGCCGCGCACCGGGGTTCGATCGAGCACGTGTTCCACCTGGCCGGCGGACTGGACTCCGTCGTGCCCGGCGGCGGCACCCGGCGCGTCGCCGAACTGGCCGGGCAGCTGGAAGCCGGGCTGCTGCATCATGTTTCGACGGTGCGGGTCGCGGGCGGCTGGGACGGGCTCTTCACCGAGGACATGTTCGATATCGGGCAGCCGCTGCCCGCGCCCTACCAGCGCGCCATGCTCGACGCCGAACTCGCCGTGCGCGACCAGGACAGGGTGCCGTGGCGGATCTATCGGCCGTCCATTGTCATCGGGCATTCACGCACCGGCGAAATCGACCGGATCGACGGGCCGTACTACTTCTTCCGGTTGCTGCGCATGGCCGCACAACTCCCGCGCATCCTGCCGGTGGTTTCGCCGAAACTGGGCGATACCAATATGGTTCCGGTCGATTTCGTGGCGCGGGCGCTCGACCACATCGCGCACCGGCCCGGGGGCGGCGGCAACACCTATCATCTGGTGGATCCGCGCGAACAGAGTGTCGCCGACGTCTTCAACCTCTTCGCCGACGAGGCCGGGGCGCCGCATCTGGTGGAGGTCATGCCCAAGCAGACCCTCGATATGACGCTGCGGGTACCCGGCATGGGGTGGATGCTGCGGCAGGTCGGTGTGCCCATGGATGTGATCGCGCACAGCGAGATCAGCTGCCGGTTCGACTCCCGGCATACCGCTGCCGCGCTCGCCGGGACCGATATCAAGGTGCCGCCGCTGGCGGGGTACGGGTCGGTGATCTGGAAGTACTGGATCGAGAACTGGGTCTGAGCCTCGGAGCCTCAGGCCGGGTCTGATCTCAAGACGTGGCGGTGCCCTCGGGTGCCGCCGGAGAGTTCCGCGGCTCCGGCTGTCCGTAATCCCAACCCACCCAGCGGTTTCGATTCGTCCAGCCGACCAGGTCGTAGCGCCAGCGGAAGGGCCAGGTGCGGGCCACGGTCAGGAAAAGACCCGCGCCGAGCGCGGCGAAATCATCGTGCGCGGAGAGCAGCGCTCGCTGCTGCCGCGGGGAACCGGTGAAGAACGCCTCGAACATGGAGACGGCCTGGGGTGTGGTGAGTCGCCCCAATCCGTACACACCGCGCATCCGCATCCAGTACACCAGTCGCGCCTGCCACGGCCACAGCGCTTCGACCGGATCGTCGCCGCGCTGCAGGGCCGCGAGCGCGATGTCCACCTGCGAGAGCGAGTCGGCCACGCAGTAGCCGGTGATGGGATGCATCTGCCCGCCGCGCGAGCCGAACGGAATCACCTGTCCGCGACCGGTTTTCGGCGGCATATTGTCGAGCGGGTAGTGCGCGGCCTCGCTCGGTTCGTCACCGCGTAGTCGAATACCGTGTGCCGCAAGCCGATTCAGTGTCCGGCGGCGTAGCTCGTGCTGCGGCATGCCACCCCGCAACCCCAGGCTGGTCTCCTCGAAGATGACCGTCCCGTCGCCCAGCGGCACCGCGTACAGGAACGACGGCGGCTCGCCGGTGCCCGCGCCGTTCTCGTTCCGCCAGTCCAGCAGCAAACCTTCGCCCGGAGTGACCATGGGTGCGGCGACGTCCTCGTCCACGAAAATGCCGTGCGCACTGGCGGTCCGGCGCTGCCCCGGCGACGCCTGCCCCCGGGTATCGAAAACCGTGGCGGCCCGCACCTCGGTGCCATCGGCCAACTCCACCCGATGCGCCTGCACCACCCGGGCCCGCCCGGTGATCACGGTGGCGTCATCCAGCGGCAGCGCATCCCGCAACCCCTGCTTCGACAGCACGCAGTACGGCCGCGCAATCCGATGCTCGCTCTCGGTCCACACCACCGGCGCCTCGATCCGGCTGGCAATCACGCTGCGCGGCAACCACTCCGGCAACTCATCGATCCAGCACGAATATGTAGGCCCCCACAACCGCTCCGGCCGCGGATCCACCGCGACCACCCGCAACCCCGCCACCACAGCCCGATGCGCCAGCGCCCGCCCCGTAGGCCCGAGCCCCACCACACAAACATCGGCAGCCCCGCTGACCTCACTCATACCCGCATTCAAACAGCCCCACCCCACCCCCGCCACCCTCCCACCCCGGATAGCGGGGGCTGGGTGCTACTTGGGGGTGATCCAGGTGGTGATGTCGGCGTGGACCACTTCGAGGCCGGACTTGTCGTAGATCGAGACCGGGACTATGAGGTTTTGGCCCTCGGTGATGGCTGGGAAGTCCGGCAGCTCAGGGAGTTTGGCCACGGCGCGGAGGCTGGAGTTGGCCTTGGCCAGGTATTGGACGTTCATGGCCTTGGGGATCCAGCGGTGGGTGTCGGGGACGGTGGCCTCCGACAGCATGCCCATGGCCACCTCGGCGAGGTTGCAGGCGGCGATGGCGTGGAAGGTGCCCAGGTGATTGTGGATGCCGAACCACTTGGGGGCGGTCACCTCGCACAGGCCGGGCTCGAGGCGTACGACGTTCGGCAGCACGGTGCCGAAGTAGGGGACGCGCGCGACCATGCCGAGGGAGAACAGGGTGTGGCCGAGGCGATTGTCCGGCAGTTTCTTCCAGCCGCGGTAGGTGGCGGTCTCTTTCGTCATGCCGCGTATCTTACTCAGAAGTAAGTTCTGTGGAAGACCGGCTGTTCTAAAGTGTCGCCACTATCGCGTTTATCGCGAAGCTGGGCGCCGATGCCAGTTCATCGGCACGTCGGGTGAATGGAGCTCTACACATCATGCGAATCAGGACCGCTGTCGCCTCGCTCGGAATCGCTCTGGCGGGCGCGGGTGTCATGTCTACGGTCGGGGCCGCATCGGCCTCCGCTGTCGTTCCCGAAATCGATCCGGGCCACGGGATCTACTTCGGTCTGGATTTCGACCAGAACGAGACTGCCGCACTGGGCAACAGTGCGATCCCCGGCCTGCTCACTCAGTTCCTGCCCGCGGGCCGGACCGGCTATGTGGTGGACCAAGACTCGGATCTGCCCCGGGTCGACGGCCGGCTCTACGCCACCCCGGGTGCGGTGATCAACGAGGCTGCGGCCCGTCAGGGTGAGGTCGCCATCGCGGTAATGGACCCGGCCTTCATCAAGGGCTTCCAGTTCCTGATTGTCGAGCAACTGCCCTGATCTATGTACGGCGGGTGTGGCTGCGCCCGCCGTACTGTCCGGTTCCTCCGGAAACAGCGGGGGTGACCCGTGCCATCTGCGGGAACGGGGGAGGGGGCGATTTGAAGTCACCCATAGCCCTGGTGCATACTATTCAGGTTGCCCGGACCGGGTTGTGTCTTTCTTCGGAATAGATGCAGGTGGTGGCGGGTGAGAAGGACACTCTTGCACCCCGCTGATTACAGCGGCGGTGCGTCCGGGACAAAGTTTCTTCCGGCCAAGTGGGATTCGATTCCAGGGCCGAAGAATGAGCGGATGGGCGACACGCCCGACCGCGTGGACCGGAAGAACCATGACAGATGAACAGCGGCGATGGATCGGGCCCACACGTGGCCTCGGTCGTGTGGTGGCTGATGCGTCTTCGTGTGTTCGGACTGTGCAAATGAGGGTGCTTCGGCAGCGAAAGCTGCTGGGGCACAAACGTTAAGCGGAGAAAAGGACACTCAGCGTGGCGGGACAGAAGATCCGCATCAGGCTCAAGGCCTACGACCATGAGGCGATCGACGCGTCTGCGCGCAAGATCGTCGAGACGGTGACCCGCACGGGCGCTCGTGTCGTTGGCCCGGTGCCGTTGCCCACCGAAAAGAACGTGTACTGCGTCATCCGTTCGCCGCACAAGTACAAAGACTCGCGCGAGCACTTCGAGATGCGTACTCACAAGCGGCTGATTGACATCCTCGACCCCACGCCGAAGACGGTCGACGCGCTTATGCGCATCGATCTTCCGGCCAGTGTCGACGTCAACATTCAGTGACGGGGATTCCAGATATGACTGACAACAAGAGCAGGCCGGCTGCCGGCATCCTGGGAACCAAGCTCGGCATGACCCAGGTCTTCGACGAGAAGAACCGCGTTGTTCCGGTGACCGTCGTCAAGGCCGGTCCGAACGTCGTGACCCAGATCCGCACCGCTGAGCGCGATGGCTACGCAGCCATCCAGATCGCTTACGGCGCCATCGACCCGCGCAAGGTGAACAAGCCGGTTTCCGGCCAGTTCTCCAAGGCCGGTGTCACCCCTCGCCGCCACATCACGGAGATCCGCGTCGCTGACGTCGCCTCCTTCGAGGTCGGCCAGGAAATCGGCGCGGAGGCCTTCGCAGAAGGCAGCTTCGTCGACGTGACGGGCACCTCCAAGGGCAAGGGCTTCGCCGGCACCATGAAGCGTCACGGCTTCAAGGGCCAGGGCGCCTCCCACGGTGCGCAGGCTGTGCACCGTCGTCCGGGTTCCATCGGTGGTTGCTCCACCCCGGGCCGCGTGTTCAAGGGCATGCGTATGTCCGGCCGGATGGGTAACGACCGCGTCACCACGCAGAACCTCACGGTCCACAAGGTGGATGCCGAGAACGGTCTGCTGCTGATCAAGGGTGCGATCCCGGGCCGTCGCGGCCACGTCGTGATCGTCAAGAGTGCAGTGAAGGGTGGTGCCCGGGCATGAGCACCGAGACCAAGACCAACCTGACGCTCCCGGTCAAGGCCGCGGGCGGTAAGACTGAAGGCACCGTCGAGCTCCCCGCGGAGATCTTCGACGTGACCGCCAATATCGCGCTGATGCACCAGGTTGTCGTGGCCCAGCAGGCCGCGGCACGCCAGGGCACGCACTCGACCAAGACCCGCGGTGAAGTCCGCGGTGGTGGTCGTAAGCCGTACCGGCAGAAGGGCACCGGCCGCGCCCGTCAGGGTTCGACCCGTGCGCCGCAGTTCGTCGGCGGTGGCGTTGTCCACGGCCCGCAGCCGCGCGATTACACCCAGCGCCTGCCCAAGAAGATGAAGGTCGCCGCTCTGCGTGGCGCCCTCTCCGACCGGGCCCGCAACGAGCGCATCCACGTGATCACCGAACTGGTCCCGGGTCAGACCCCGTCGACCAAGATCGCCAAGAACTTCCTTGCCGAGCTTTCGACTCGCAAGCAGCTCCTGGTCGTCGTCGGTCGCGAGGACATCGCCACGTGGAAGAGCGTTGCGAACCTGGAGAACGTGCACCCGATCGCTCCCGATCAGCTGAACACCTACGACGTGCTGAAGGCCGATGAGGTCATCTTCTCCGTCGAGGCGCTCAATGCCTTCGTGCACGGCCCTGCCGAAGCTGCACAGGAGGAGAGCAAGTGACCACGATCGCCGACCCCCGCGACATTTTGCTGGCGCCGGTCATCTCCGAGAAGTCCTACGGACTGATCGAAGAGGGTACCTACACCTTCATCGTGCACCCGGACTCCAACAAGACGCAGATCAAGATCGCCGTCGAGAAGGTCTTCGGCGTCACGGTGACCAGCGTCAACACTGCTAACCGTCAGGGCAAGCGCAAGCGGACGAAGGCCGGTTACGGAAAGCGCAAGAACACCAAGCGCGCGCTCGTGACCCTCTCGGCCGACAGCAAGCCCATCGAGATCTTCGGAGGCCCGGTCGCGTAAGCGCCTGGGAATCCAGAAAGCAGAGAAGAACTCATGGCAATTCGTAAATACAAGCCGACTACCCCGGGTCGTCGTGGCGCCTCGGTCTCGGATTTCGCCGAGATCACCCGCACCACCCCCGAGAAGTCGCTGATCCGTCCGCTCACCAAGACCGGTGGCCGTAACGCTCAGGGCCGCATCACCACCCGTCACAAGGGTGGTGGCCACAAGCGCGCGTACCGTCTGATCGACTTCCGTCGCACGGACAAAGACGGCATCCCGGCCAAGGTCGCTCACATCGAGTACGACCCCAACCGCACCGCCAATATCGCGCTGCTGCACTTCGCCGATGGCGAGAAGCGCTACATCATCGCGCCCAAGGGCATTGCCCAGGGCACGAAGATCGAGTCCGGCACCGGCGCCGACATCAAGCCCGGCAACAACCTGCCGATGCGCTCGATCCCGACCGGTACCACCATTCACGCGGTGGAACTGCGTCCGGGTGGCGGCGCCAAGCTGGCTCGCGCCGCAGGCATGAGCATTCAGCTGCTGGGTAAGGAAGGCTCCTTCGCCGTCCTGCGTATGCCCTCCGGTGAAATCCGTCGCGTCGATGTGCGCTGCCGCGCCACCATCGGCGAGGTCGGCAACGCCGAGCAGTCGAACATCAACTGGGGCAAGGCCGGCCGTATGCGGTGGAAGGGCGTTCGCCCGACCGTCCGTGGTGTCGTCATGAACCCGGTCGACCACCCGCACGGTGGTGGTGAAGGTAAGACCTCCGGTGGTCGCCACCCGGTCTCGCCGTGGGGCAAGCCTGAGGGCCGTACCCGCAAGCCCAACCGTCCCAGCGACAAGCTCATCGTCCGCCGCCGCGGCAAGAAGCGTTAAGGAGGAGGTTAAAGATGCCACGCAGCCTCAAGAAGGGCCCGTTCGTAGACGATCACCTCCTCAAGAAGGTGGACGTTCAGAACGAGAAGGGCACGAAGCAGGTCATCAAGACCTGGTCGCGTCGTTCGACCATCATTCCCGATTTCATCGGGCACACGTTCTCGGTGCACGACGGCCGCAAGCACGTCCCGGTGTTCGTGTCGGACAACATGGTTGGGCACAAGCTCGGTGAGTTTGCGCCGACCAGGACGTTCCGTAGCCACGTCAAGGACGATCGGAAGAGCAAGCGGCGATGAGCACTGAAACTCAGAACCAGACTGCACGCGCTACCGCTAAGCACGTGCGCGTTACGCCGATGAAGGCTCGTCGTGTTGTGGACCTGGTCCGCGGCAAGCGAGTCGAGGACGCGCTGAACATTCTGCGGTTCGCCCCGCAGGCTGCCAGCGAGCCGGTCGCCAAGGTGGTGGCTTCGGCCGCGGCCAACGCCGAGAACAACCTCGGTCTGAACCCGGCCACCCTGGTCATCTCGACGGCTTTCGTCGACGAGGGCGCGACCATGAAGCGTTTCCAGCCGCGGGCCCAGGGCCGTGCGTTCCGGATCCGCAAGCGCACCAGCCACATCACCATCGAGGTCGAGAGCGTGCCTGAGCTGGCCAACGCCCCTCGCAACCGCCGGAAGGGAGGGGCAAAGTAAATGGGACAGAAAATTAATCCCCATGGCTTCCGCCTCGGTATCACGACCGACTGGAAGTCGCGTTGGTACGCCGATAAGCAGTACAAGGAATACGTCGGCGAAGACGTCAAGATCCGCAAGCTCCTCGCCACTGGCATGGAGCGGGCCGGCATCTCGAAGGTCGAGATCGAGCGGACCCGTGACCGTGTGCGTGTGGATATCCACACCGCTCGTCCGGGCATCGTCATCGGTCGTCGCGGCGCCGAGGCCGACCGTATTCGTGCCGAGCTGGAGAAGCTCACCGGCAAGCAGGTGCAGCTGAACATCCTCGAGGTCAAGAACCCCGAATCGGATGCGCAGCTCGTTGCTCAGGGTGTTGCCGAGCAGCTGTCGAACCGTGTGGCGTTCCGTCGTGCGATGCGTAAGGCCATTCAGTCGGCCATGCGTTCGCCGAACGTCAAGGGCATCCGCGTGCAGTGCTCGGGCCGCCTCGGTGGCGCCGAAATGTCGCGCTCGGAGTTCTACCGTGAAGGCCGTGTGCCGCTGCACACCCTTCGCGCGGACATCGACTACGGCCTGTACGAGGCTCGTACCACCTTCGGCCGTATCGGCGTGAAGGTGTGGATCTACAAGGGCGACATCGTCGGCGGCAAGCGCGAGGTCACTGCGACCGCTGCGCCGGCCGGTGACCGTGACCGTCCGCGTCGTGAGCGGCCGAGCCGCCCGCGTCGCTCGGGCGCCCAGGGCACCACTGCCACCAGTACTGAGGCCGGGCGTGCCGCGACTGCAGTCGCGGAGGCGCCGGCAGAGACGACCCAGGAGGGCTGACCTATGTTGATGCCTCGCAAGGTCAAGCACCGTAAGCAGCACCACCCGGGCCGCTCCGGCATGGCCAAGGGCGGCACTGCGGTGACGTTCGGTGAGTACGGCATCCAGGCTCTGGAGCCCGCTTACGTGACCAACCGCCAGATCGAGTCTGCGCGTATCGCAATGACTCGCCACATCAAGCGTGGCGGCAAGATCTGGATCAACATCTACCCCGATCGCCCGCTCACGAAGAAGCCGGCCGAAACCCGCATGGGTTCCGGTAAGGGTTCGCCGGAGTGGTGGATCGCGAACGTGAAGCCGGGACGGATCATGTTCGAGATGTCTTACCCCAGCGAGGAGACCGCTCGTGAGGCCCTGCGCCGCGCGATGCACAAGCTCCCCATGAAGTGCAGGATCGTGACCAGGGAGGAGCAGTTCTGATGGCTACCGGAACTCCGGCTGCAGAGCTGCGCGAGCTGACCGAAGAGGAGCTCGTCGCGAAACTGCGTGAAGGCAAGGAAGAGCTGTTCAACCTGCGCTTCCAGATGGCGACGGGACAGTTGCAGAACAACCGTCGTCTGCGTGTGGTCCGCCACGAGATCGCGCGCCTCTACACGGTCATGCGTGAGCGCGAGCTCGGGCTGGCCACCGGTCCTGAAGGCAAGGGAGATGCGGCATGAGTGACGCAAAAGGCCCGGCCAAGACGCCGGCAACGGTCGAGGAGCGGGGCCAGCGCAAGATCCGCAAGGGCTACGTTGTCTCCGACAAGATGACCAAGACCATCGTGGTCGAGCTGGAGAATCGCGTGAAGCACAAGCTTTACGGCAAGATCATCCGCACCACCTCGAAGGTCAAGGCCCACGACGAGAACGAGAGCGCGAACGTCGGCGACCTCGTGCAGCTGATGGAGACCCGTCCGCTGTCCGCCACCAAGCGCTGGCGTCTGGTCGAGGTCCTGGAGCGGGCGAAGTAAGTCGTAACGACTGCTTGCAGGTCGTTCGAAACGGCCAGCCCCCTCCGCGACTGACAGAGTCGTAAAACGAAGGCCCGCTTCCCTTTTGGGACGCGGGCCTTCGTCGTTTCACGGGTCGGGTGAAACGGTCAGAATGAGCCCATGTCGGCGGATAGCCAATGCTCGGGGCGCATGTATATCGCTACCTGTTCGCCGATGGATTCGGCGTATTTCAGGTAGCCGTCCACCTTGTCGGCGGGCAGGTAGCGCGCCGCCATCTCGTGGTGTTGTTCCTCGGTCATCGGGGTCACCCGGGTGACCGGCCCCTCGGCCGTCACGTAGCGGACGGTGGGTTCGAGGGTCTCGACCATCAGGCTGAAGCGCCCGGCCTCTTCGAGCAGCCGCATCTTCTGCGACGCGGGACCCGTCAGCACCCACAGCTCACCGCCGGGCGAGTACTGGTACCAGATGGGCACCGTCAGGGGTGCGCGTCCCGGCCGGTTGTTCACGGCCAGCGCCCCGATGTGTGGTTGTGCGAGGAAACTCTGTCGTTCTTCCAACGTCAGTGCCATGAATCCACGGTACCGAGATGGTGTGACGAATTCAGGAGTCGCCCTGCGCGGTTCTTCGAGATGCATGATGTTGGGCGGCTTCGGTATCACTCGCGGTATCATCGAAGTATGGCCTGGACAATGCGATTTCCTGCCGATGAAGAGGCTGCGCTGGATGCGCAGGCCGAGGTGGAAGGCCGGTCGAAGCATGAGATCACTCGCGATGCGGTTCGTGCCTATCTCATCCGTCACCGCCGTTGGGATGAGCCGCTGCTGACCGACGAGGAGACCTTCGATCTAGGCGGCCCGATAGGCAAGGATGACATTCGAGATGCGATGAATCGACCCGCATGATCGCGGTTGCGGATACCTCGGGTCTACTCGCGTTGTTCAATCGTTCCGATTCGGAGCACTTTGCGGTTCGGCGCGCTGCGGACGCGGCGAGCGCTTTGATCGTCAGTCCGCTGGCCCTGACCGAGGTGCACCACGTGGCAAGCATCCGTGCCGGCCGGAAGGTCGCTGATGCCATCCTCAATGTGCTCGCAGAGCGAATCGGATCGAACCGCATCGTTCTCGGAGACGTCACCGCAGCGCAGCTGAAAGTTGCTGTGAGAGTGCGTATGAACTACGAGGGGATGAACCTCGACCTCGTGGACGCGATGTGTGTCGCTCTGGCGGACGAGTACGACACCGACCTCATCCTGACTCTGGATCGTAGGGACTTCCGTGCATTACGCCCCCTGAACGGGTACGCCACCTTTCGGTTGCTGCCCGACGACCTGCAAACTCCGGCCTAGTCGCCAGGGCGCATCTCGGCGCGCCCATTATGACTGCGCTCGGCACCCGCATCTCCCGCAAGCGAATGCTCATGCTGCTGATGGGCTTCTTCATCGCCGGGAATCTGATCTCCGCCGTCGCACCCGTCTTCGGCATCATGCTGCTCGGCCGCGTGGTCGCCTCGCTGGCGCACGGTGCGTTCTTCGGGATCGGTGCGGTGGTGGCGGCCGAGCTGGTCGCACCGGATCGCAAGGCCGGGCCATCGCCATGATGTTCACGGGGCTTACCGTCGCGAATGTTTGTCGGCGTACCGCTGGGGACGTTGATCGGCCAGCAGTTCGGCTGGCGCATCACCTTCGGTTTCGTAGCGCTGCTCGGTGTGGCCGGATTGTTCGGCATAGCGAAACTGGTTCCCGATCTGCCCGCGCCCGAGGGTGTGCGGCTGCGCCGGGAACTGGCTGCTTTCAAGAACATTCAGGTTCTGCTGGCCAATGGCATGACCGTGCTGGGGTTCGGTGCGGAGTTCGCCGCCATCACCTATATCGCGCCGATGATGACCGAAATCGTTGGCAACGCAGACAGTTCCATCACCTGGCTGCTGGAGCTGGCGTTGGTGTCGGGGGCGCCGCGAAACTGCCTCGGGCGCAGGCGAGCCCGCTGCGGAGCTCGCGGCAGCCGTTCGCTGACGGTCCGGTATCGGCCGGAATTCTCGCGGTAGCCGGTCACTGCTTTTCCAACACGCAGAGCGCAATACTGCGTTCGGCGTTTCGCGAGGAAGGACGTATTCCGTACCGCGCGTTCTTGTATGGGATCGGTGACCTCGCTACTCTCGGCGACGTGCCCGCTACCGGGTGCAAATCTTCGGGCGCGATCGGTGAGTGCATGCTCGACAATGTGGTTCGGATTGCGATCGTCGGAATGGGACCTCGCGGTCTGAATGTCTGTGAGCGAATTTGTGCCAATGCTCGGCAGCTCGGTAATTCTTCGGGCGTCGAGCTCATTCTGCTGGACTCGAAACAGGTTGGCACCGGCGCGGTATGGCGTACCGACCAGCCTGCTCAGCTGCTGATGAATACGGTATCCGAGCAGGTCACCGTGTTCACCGATGACACCGTCGAGATGGCGGGACCGGTCGATCGCGGTCCGAGTCTGCATGAATGGGCCAATTTCATCGCCAAGATCGGCAATTTCGCCGGACTGCCCGTACGGGCTTATCGAGAAGCCCTCCGGATACGCGCGGAAACCTATCCGCCGCGCTACTTCTACGGCCATTATCTGCGCTGGGCATTCGAACGAACGCGCGACCGCTATGCGGAATGGGTGCATGTGCGCGAAATTGTGGCTACCGCAGTGGATTTGCGAGACGGCCCGGGCGGATTGCAGGAACTGGAGTTGAGTACGGGGGAGCGGGTGCGCGGCCTGCACGCCGTAGTGCTCACGCAGGGACACCTGGGGGAGGCGCAGCCGGAAGTGCCCGGCTCACTGCCGGATTCGGCGCGCCGGCTCGGGCTCGGCTACGTGCCCCCCGCCAATGCCGCCGATATCGATGTGGACCGGATTCCGGAGCGCGATCCCGTGCTCATCCGCGGCCTGGGGCTCACCTTCTTCGACTATCTGGTGCTGCTGACCGCCGGCCGCGGCGGGGTCTTCAAGGAGTGCGACGCGGGGCTGGAGTATGTGGCGTCCGGCCGCGAACCGGTCATTATCGCGGGCTGCCGCCGGGGTATTCCGCATCACGCGCGCGGCGAGAACCAGAAGGGTGTGGACGGCCGGTACGCGCCGCTGCTGTTGAACCCCGCGCGCATCGACCGATTGCGCAGTCGCTCACGGAAGTTGGGCGATGTCTCCTTCCGCCGGGATGTGTGGCCGCTGATTGCCCGCGAGGTCGAATCGGTGTACTACGCGGCGCTGCTGTCCGAGCAGCTCAGCCCGCAGCGGCTGGAGTCCTTCCGGGATCGCTATCTCACCGTGCCCACCGACCAGGACGCCGCCGAGCTGTTGCAGCGCTTCCATATCCGGCAGCAGGAGCAGTGGAATTGGGACACCCTGGTGGATCCGACGGGCGGCCGGCGCTTCGACCGGCCCGGCGCTTTTCACGACTGGCTGCTGGCCTACCTGGATGCCGATGTGCGCGAGGCCCGCCTCGGCAATGTCCGGGGTCCGGTCAAGGCGGCGCTGGATGTACTGCGGGACCTGCGCAATGAGGTCCGGCTCGTGGTCGACTACGGCGGTATCGCGGGGTCGTCGTATCGGGACGATCTGGACCGCTGGTACACCCCGATGAACGCCTTCCTCTCGATCGGCCCGCCCGCGAGCCGCATTGCCGAATTGGCGGCGCTGATCCGTGCGGGCATCGTGCGGGTGGTCGGTCCCGGCATGCAGGTGGATATCGATGCCGAGCGCGGGCTCTTCATCGCCGGTTCACCGCATGTGCACGGATCACAGGTGCAGGGCCGCCATCTCATCGACGCCTGGCTGCCGGCGCCCGACCTGCGCCGCACGGCTGATCCGCTGCTGCGAAATCTACTGGGCCGCAATGATGTGCGCGGTTATGCCATCGACTCACCGGACGGCAGCAGCTATCGGACCGGTGGCCTCACCATCGCGCCGCACACCCATCACCTGGTGGACGGCACGGGCCGAATCCATCCGCGCCGCTACGCCTTCGGTGTGCCCACCGAGTCCGTCCGCTGGGTGACCGCGGCGGGCCCGCGCCCCGGCGTCAATTCGGTGACCCTGGCAGACGGCGACGGCATCGCCCGCGAAATCCTCACCACCCACCGCTACGACGAGCATGCGAATTCTCCTGAAAGGCACGACGATATGGCGATCGAATGCGGGCTGCTGTCTCCGGTGAGCGTCGGCGCCCCGGTGGAATCCCTGCTGGGCGATGATGCCTGGATCGAGGCCATGCTGGAGGTGGAGCTCGCGCTCGCTCGCGCCGAGGCCCGGCTCGGCATGGTTCCGGACAGTGTCGCCGAGCATATGGCGACCGCCGTGCGCGAGCACGAATTCAGCGCCCGGGATATTGCCGAAGCCGCACGGGGAGCGGCCAATCCGGTGGTCACCTTCGTGGAGCGACTGCACCGCGCGGTCGCCGATATCGACCCGGTGAGCGCGAACTACGTGCACTACGGCTCGACCAGTCAGGACATTCTCGATACGGCGACCATGGTGATCGCCGCGCGCGTGCTGTCGGTCATCATCACCGATCTCAACACCATGCTCGGGTCGCTCGCCGAATTGGCGCGCCGCCACCGCGATACGCCCATTGCCGGGCGGACGCTGGCCATGCAGGCGGTACCGACCACGTTCGGCGCCAAGGTGGCGGTGTGGATGCAGGGCCTGCTCGACGCCCGCGATCGGCTGTGCCAGGTGCGCACCGGCCTGCCGGTGCAATTGGGCGGTGCGGCAGGCACTTTGGCGTCCTATATCGAATGCGCCCGTTGCGCGGATTCGGAGCTGTCGCAGGCGCCTGCCGGTGAGATCGTGCAGCGGCTCACCGAAGAGTTCGCGGCCGAACTCTCGCTCACCGTCACCGCGACCCCCTGGCATACCGTCCGCACCCCGATTGCCGATCTGGCCGCGGCGCTGGCCCTCACCTCGGGAGTGCTCGGCAAGCTGGCGGTGGACGTGATCTCCCAGTCCCGCACCGAGATCGCCGAACTGTGCGAACCCTCGGCCGCGGGTCGCGGCGAATCCTCCGCCATGCCGCAGAAGCGAAACCCGGTATTGAGCACCATGATTCGTGCCGCCGCCTTGCAGGTGCCCGGGCTGGCCTCGACGCTCTTCGGTGCGCTGCTGGCCGAGGACGAACGCCCGGCGGGCTCCTGGCATGCCGAATGGCAGCCGCTGCGCGAGTGCCTGCTGCTGGTGGGCGGCGCCGCGCATACTGCGGTGGAGCTGGCCGCCGGCCTGACCGCGGATGCCGACCGGATGAGCGCGAATCTCACGCTCACCGAGGGCCAGATCGTCTCCGAGCGCCTCTCGATCCGCCTGGCCCCGCTGCTCGGTAAGCCGGTCGCGAAGAAGACGCTGCAGGCGGCCGCGTACGAATCGCAGTCCACCGCGCGCCCGCTGGCCGACATCCTGGCCGAATGCCCGGATATCGCGAGGCATATCGGCCAGCCGGAGCTGGCCGAACTGTTGCGGCCCGAAAACTATCTCGGCGCAGCCCCTGATCTTGTCGATCGGGTGCTGCGCCGGATGTGAGTCGTGAGCCGGACTACCAGTTCTTGGCCGGGCGGTTGGTGGCCGCGCGCCGTTCGGCATCCTTGGCCTTGACGCGCTCGGCTTCCTTGCGCACCTCGGCGAAGTTCTCCCGCTCCTTCACCAGCCATTCCGGCGGGGCGGCCAGCAGGGCGTCGATCTCCGCATTGGTCAGCGCGTCCTCGACACCGGCGCGGCCCAGCCCGGAGTTCGAGATGCCGAGTTTGCGGGCGACCACATCGCGCGGGAAGGGTCCGTCGGCGCGCAGGTCGAGCAGCCACTGCGGCGGATTTGTGCGCAGCTCTTCGAGCTGTGCGCGGGTGACGGGTGAGTTCCGGAACTCCTCGGGGGTTGCGGGGAGGTAGATGCCGAGTTTGGCTGCCGCGGTCAGCGGCTTCATGTTCTGGGGTTTCTTGTCCGGGCTCACCTGATCAGGGTATCGGTCGAGCAGAGGTGATCTGGCCGCGCGGTGCAATAACCTGGCTCGCGGTGCAATAACCTGGGTGGAATGAGCCGGTTCGAGTCGATCGATATCCCGCGTCTGCGCTGGTTCGCCGCGGTTGCGGAGGAGTTGCACTTCGCGCGCGCGGCGCAGGGCCTCGGTATTGCCCGGCAGCGCCTGAGCCGGACGATCATCGAGTTGGAGGAGGAACTCGGCGCGAAATTGTTCGTGCCTGGTGCGCAGCCGACCCAGCTCACCGCAGACGGCGAGGAACTACTGATAGCGGCCCGGGACATTCTCGCGAATGCTCCGGAGCCCGAACCGGTCGCGGCCGATGAGGCAGGGGAACGGCTGCGGGTCGGATTTGTGCCCGGGGTGACCGTGACCAAATGGGATCGGATCTGGCGCGAGCGCTTTCCCGAGATCCCGGTCGAGATGATCCCCGTGCCCATGCGCGAGCAGGATGCGGCGCTGCGCGACGGCCGCGTCGATATGTGCTTCGTCCGCCTGCCGATCGACCGGGACGGGATCAGTGCCATCCCGCTCTACCGTGAGTTGCCCGTTGTGGTTGTGCCCAAGGATCATCCGCTGTCGGTGTTCGAGCAGGTGAGCATGGCCGAGCTGAC
Source organism: Nocardia sp. (assembly GCF_025465275.1). Taxonomy (GTDB): domain Bacteria; phylum Actinomycetota; class Actinomycetes; order Mycobacteriales; family Mycobacteriaceae; genus Nocardia. The sequence continues at coordinate 58,449 of NZ_JAODNK010000012.1, forward strand.
GGAAGAGCGCATGCAGGACGGCACCGACCTCGACGAGGCGGCCATGACCATGGAGTTGGTGGCGGCGGTCAGCGGCGCGGCCATCGTGCCGCATTCCATTGCGCGCCTGCACAGTCGCAAGGATCTGGTCTACCGGACCATGACCGGTGTGCCGGAGACCGAAATCGTGCTGGCCTGGCCGGATGCGCAGACCACCGAATTGGTCGAGGAGTTCGTCGGCGTGGTGCGCGGGCGCTCGGCGCGCAGTTCGCGCTCGCCGTCGGGCCAGGAGGCGGCCAAGCCGCGCCGCACCGCGAGCCAGGGAAAGAAGCCGGCCGGTGGTGCGAAGAAGCCTGCCGGTGGTGCGAAGCAGACCGGGGCCAAGGCGAAACAGGGTGGGGCCGTGAAGAAGCCGGGCAAGCGCCGCGGGAAGTAGTAGCCGCCGACAGCGTGGTCCGAGGGCCCGTCTCCCGAGAGGGAGGCGGGCCCTTCGTCCTGTCCGGGGTGAAGTCGGGGGATTTCTCAGGGTGAAGTCAGGGTTGCGCTATACGTATACGTCTACTTATAGTAATTTCAGGTGGTGGGAAGCTCGGCCGCTGCGGATCCGATAGTCGGGAACCGTTGAAGCACAGTGGATTTCGAATCCGCGGTGCGCAGACGTAGAAGCATGCCCGTATGCGCATCCGCGAATGAACAAGTCGTCAACCGATGGTTGACCAAAACTGGATAGTCAACCTATTGTTGACGAATGATCGAAACTGGAGCAGATCATGGACATCGATATGCAGAAGCCTGCCGACGAGGACGCCGCCCCTGGCACCGCGGTGACGCAGACCCTGCCTGACGGAATGACGGAGATCGAGGTGCGCGTCGGCCCCGGCGGCGCCCGGACCCAGAGCTTCGTCGGCCGCCTGTTGGCGAAATCGCAGCAGGTCACCACGGCCGGCACCGAAAATGTGCGCATCTACCAGAGCCGCAAGGGCAAGCTGGTGGTGCACCGCCACTACCTGGACTGGTCCGACTTCTCGACGGCGACCAAGCATGCCTACGAGGAGACGAAGGGCCACTTCAATGCCAAGCGGGAAGAGTTCGTCACGGCCCGCCGGAATGCCGACGGCTCGCACGTTCCGCTGATTGCCAACTGGGCCAACGAATTCAAGGGCTGGCGCGAACTGGTCGGTGTCGGCCAGGATGGCTATGGCGACTACACACTCGAAATCGTGGATTCGCTGGGGGAGTTGCGTGACCGGGTGCCTGCCAAGGCGTACCGGACAGTCGCCGATGCGGTGGAAAACCCGTCTGCGCAGTTTCTCGACATTTAAGCACCGAATAGAGCTCTGTCAGCACAGATTCTGCACGCGGTCGAAACCTTGAAAGGACTTCCCCCGCATGTTTTCCCGACTGGGGCGCTTCGTCGTCAAACAGCCGTGGCTGGTCATCGGCGTCTGGCTGATCGCCATCATCGCGGTGGTGGCCACGGCGCCCAAACTCACCGCCACCACCGACCAATCCGACTTCCTGCCTTCGCATTACGAGTCCATCCAGGCGATGGATCTGCAGCAGAAGGCATTCCCCAACAGCGCCACTCCGGCCGCGCTCATCGTCTTCGAGCGCACCGACGGCGCTCCGCTGACCGATAGCGACGTGGCGACGGTGCAGGCCGCCGCGGGCAAGCTGGACGACCAGCACCTCAAGGATGTCTTGAAGGTGCAGGCGGCGCCTGCCGCCGACAACCGGTCCATTCAGATCGCCGCCGTCGCGATGACCAAGGTCACCAGTGCTGGTGACACCGCGCAGACCGATGCGGTCAAGGTGTTGCGTACCGCCTTGAAGGATCAGGTGAACGGCACCGATCTGAAGGCCGGTGTCACCGGCGCCGCGGCCCAGCAGCTGGATCAGCAGGAATCCGGCAACAATGCGCTGGCAATTATCGGCATCGCCACCATCGCGCTGATCCTGATTCTGCTGCTGGTGATCTTCCGCAGTCCGGTGATCGCGTTCCTGCCGATCATTGTGATCGGTGTGGTCTCGCTCGGCGTCAATGGCCTGATTGCCATGGTGAGCAAGGCTTTCGACCTCAAGGTCGACAGTTCCGTGCAATCACTGCTGATCGTGGTGTTGTTCGGCGTCGGCACCGATTACATCCTGTTCCTCATGTTCCGCTACCGGGAGCGCCTGCGTGCGGGTGAGGATCCCAAGACCGCCATGGTCAGCGCGGTCACCCGGGTCGGTGAGGCGATCAGTTCGGCCGCGGCCGCGGTGATCATCGCCTTCGGTGCGCTCATGCTGTCGACGCTGGGCATGTTCCGTTCGCTCGGCCCGGCGCTGGCGATCGCCGTCGCGGTGGCGCTGCTGGCGGGACTCACCCTGGTTCCGGCCATTGTTTCGCTATTGGGCACCAAGGTGTTCTGGCCGTCGAAGGCGTGGAAGCAGGAGCCGACGGGTGCCCGGTTCGCGGCTGTCGGTGCGGCCCTGGGCAAGCGGCCCGGTGTGTTCGCGGTGGCCTCCGGCGGTGTGCTGCTGGCGCTCGGCATCGTGGCGTTCGGCTTCAATCCGACGTTCGATCTGAGTTCGAGTTCGACCTCGGATACCTCCGAATCCACCATCTACAGCAAGGAATTGCTGAAGGGCGAGCCCGCGGGCAGCACCCAGCCCTCGCAGGTCTATCTACGCACCGATGGTGCCGCGCTGACCACGGACCAGCTGACCGCCTACCGTGCGTCCCTGACGGGCGTCTCCGGTGTGGGTCAGGTGTCGGAGCCGAAGCTATCGGCCGACAAGGCGGTCGCCGAATACCAGGTGACGCTCAATGACACTCCGGAATCCGATGCCGCATTGGCGACGGTGAAGGGTCCGCTGCGCGATATCGCGCATTCGTCGGCTCCGGCCGGGACGACCGCCGTGGTCGGCGGTATGACCTCGGTGTTCGTCGACTTCAAGGCCGCCATGAACCGTGATTACTCGGTGGTGTTCCCGGTGGCCGCGGTGCTCATCATGCTGGTGCTGGGGTTGTTGCTGCGCAGTCTGGTAGCGCCCTGGTACTTGATCGCGTCGGTATTCCTGGGATTCGCGGCCACTCTCGGTGCGGCCGTGCTGGTTTTCCAGCACATCCAAGGGAATTCGGGCTTGATCTTCACCTTGCCGCTGATCATGTATCTGTTCGTGGTCGCTCTGGGGACCGACTACAACATCCTCATGGTGGCCCGCCTGCGGGAGGAGGCCCGCGAGGGCCACGATCCGCACAGGGCCGCGGCCGAGGCGGTCAAGCACACCGGTCCGACGATCGCCGCTGCCGGTCTCATCCTGGCGGGCACCTTCGCCTCGATGATGCTGGCGGGCAATACCGCGCTCTCGCAGATGGGTTTCGCCATCTCGGTGGGTATCGGTATCGCGGCCTTCGTCATGGCGATGTTCTTCACGCCGTCGGTGACCGCGCTGATCGGCCGCCGGGCCTGGTGGCCGGGTCACGGTGGGGATGCCGATCCGTCGCACCAGGTCGTTCTGGAGAAGCAGGATTGGGACGACCCGCAGTGGTCGCAGCCTGATTCGGCGCGGCGATAGTCGCTGATCCGTTCCGCACGTCCAGCCGGGCCCGTCTCCTTTTCAGGGGGCGGGCCTGGTGTTTTGCGGTCCCCGGAGCCTTCTGACAGAAACACGTTTCAGTTTTTTCCGGAAAGCGCCACCGCCCGAACTGGACAACCGATATGGTTCGCCGGACCGTACAGCGAGGGAGTTTCGAATGACCATGACCGTGAACAAGCACATCGCCCGGCGGGCCGGCTTCGGCGTCACCGCCCTGGCCGCGATGGCCTGTTCGGCGGCCCTGACGGCGCCCTACGCGTCGGCGGCTCCCACCAGCCTGTCGGTCAATGCCAGCAATGTCTACGCCGCCTGCACCTACCAGGTGACCGCGACCTACAACAGCTGGATTCAGGTCTGGTTCTACGACAACGGCCTGGTCATCGGCGGCAGCCCGATCAACCCGTCGAACGGCAGCGCCACCATTCAGTGGACCCCGAAGGGCGCCGGCACCCACACCCTGTCCACCCTGCAGGGTTCGGCATGGGAGCTCAAGGTCAATGTCCTGCAGCCCACCCTGACCGGCAGCGCCACCTGTGGCGCGGGCCCGCTCGGTTTCCTGGGCTCCTGATACTCGATTCGGTCGCGGCCCGACCGCGCCGAATCGTCCCGGGCCGGCTGACGCCAATCCTCTGTTCCCTAGTCAGCCGGTCCGGTCCCTCGGAAGTGTTTGCCGCGTGCGCTTGTTCAGCGCATCGTCGTATGCCAGACCACAGCGGCGGCCAGTGCGCCCGCACCGTTCAGCGACCAGTGCAGTGCGATGGGTGCGAGCAGGCTGCCGCTGCGGCGGCGCAGCCAGGTGAAGACGACTCCGGCTGCGGCCGTGGCCAATACGGCGAGTGCGATACCGGCGATCTGCCCGGGGACTCCGCCGCCGAGGAAACTGCTCAGGCCCTTGTTTCCGCTGGTGAGACCCAGCGATGAGGCCACATGCCAGAGGCCGAAAAGCAGTGATCCGGTAGCGAATACACCGCGCGCCCCGTAGGCGCGGTCGAGCGTGCCGTGCAGCACGCCACGGAAGGCGAGCTCCTCCGGAATGGCCGTCTGCAGCGGAATGACGATCATGGACGCGATGAGCGCACCCGAAATGGTGGCGTACCGATCGGCCAGGAAGAACGGCCGGGTGATCGGCAGGATCGCGCCGATGGCGACCGCCCCGAGCACGATGCCCACCGCCGCCAGCGCCCAGATGGTGCCGCGCCGCCACTGCCGCGGGTCGAGTCCGAGCTCGCCCCAGCCGAGTCCGCGGCGGCGGACCAGCGCCAGCAGCACAAGTGCGGCTATCGGCACCGTGACAATGCTGGCCCAGGACGTGGTGAAGTGCGCAATGAGATTTGTGCAGATCAAGACCACGACAACGACGGCTACGTCGACGTAGGCGTGCAGGCGGAGGTGCAGTGGTGCGGGTGCGTCGGGAAGCACAGCGACCGCACCGTTATCTGATCGAGACATCCCGGCCAGCGTACGCCGGGATTCTGAGAAGACACCCGAATGTGGTCGAGACCGCTGGATTTCAGGTCCGGATTCCGGTCGCCCAGCCTTCCGGGTCATTCCATGCCTGCAGCGTGCGGCGGGTTTCGAAGCGGCGCGGAACCTTGGTGATCGGATCGGTGAATTCGAGCGCACAGGCCAGCAATTGCAGCGGGCGGGTGAAGTCGCCGACCGGTTTGTCGGTGAGTTCCGGATAGAAGTCGTCGCCGAGAATCGGGAGGCCGAGGCCGTTCATATGCAGCCGCAGCTGATGGGTGCGTCCGGTCTTGGGCCGCAGCCGATACCGCGCGAGTCCGTCGCGCTGCTCGAGCAGTTCGATATGGGTCTCGGCATTCGGCTCACCGGGCTCCTCGAACGCGCGCAGTACCTGCCGCTCCTTGATGATCCGGCTGATGATCGTGCGCGGTAGTTCGAGCTCCGGATCGAAGCGGGCGATGGCTTCGTACTCCTTGTGCACCACCCGTTTGTGGAACATGGTCTGGTACGCGCCGCGGCGTTCGGGATTGACGATGAACAGCACCAGCCCGGCGGTGACCCGGTCCAGCCGGTGCGCGGGCACCAGATCCGGGAGGTCGAGTTCGCGGCGCAGGCGAACCAGCGCAGTCTGCAGAATGTGTTGTCCGCGCGGAATTGTGGACAGAAAGTGCGGTTTGTCGATGACGAGCAGATCGTCGTCGCGGTGCACGATGCCGATCTCGAACGGGACGTCGGTCTCCACCGGCAGGTCCCGGTGGAACCAGATCGCACCGCCGGGCACATAGGCCGCGTCCGGGGCGATGGGTCCGTCCAGATCCACGATGCCGCCTTCGAGCAGCAGTGCGTCGATGCGTGCGGCGGGTACCCGTGGCAGCCGCTCGACGAGGTGGTCGCGAATGGTCGCCCACTCGCCGTCTTCGGGCAGCCGCAGTCGTGCCGGGTCCAACCCGTGCCGCTTGGGTAGCGGCGGCTGCTGCCTGCGTCTCACCTGGAAGACCCTAGTCGTGCCGCTGTGGCCCGCCTTCCCCGGATGGCAAAGTTAGCCTAACCTATCTTGCGATGCCTCGGTGTGTGACGGCGAGGCCATTCCGACAATGGTGGAGGAGCAGAACTGATGACGGTGGAGGTCGTACCGCCGCAGGCGGTCGAACCCGATCCGCGGCTCACCGCGGAGACCGAGGGGGGCGCACAGCCCGATAAGGCCGAGGTGAAAGCCCGGCGCCGACGAGAAGCCGCCGCCCGCAAGGAGATTCTCGCTCCGGTCGCGGGCACGCTCGCGCTGGCGAGCTTGATCACGGCGATCGCCTCGGTCTGTGCGGTGGTCCCGTTCATTCTGATCGTCGAGGCGTGCCGGGAGCTGCTGGCCACCACGATCGACACCGATCGGGTGTGGCGGCTGCTGCTCATAACCGTACTGGTGCTGGTGGTCCGGGCGTTGCTGCAGGCGGCGGCGCTGACCTGGTCGCATCTGACCGACGCCCGCTACCAGCTGACCTTGCGCCGGCTGCTCGCCGACAAACTGACCCGGGTTCCCCTGGGCTGGTTCGGTGTTCGCACCTCGGCCGAGGTGAAGAAGTACCTGCAGGACGATGTGGAGGCGCTGCACTATCTGGTCGCGCACGCGCGGCTGGATTTCATCGGCTCGGTGACCGTGCCGCTGGTGACGCTCGTCTACCTGTTCACCGTCGATTGGCGCCTCACCCTGGTGTTGCTGCTGCCACTGGTGATCTACGTGCTCTGCATGAAGAAGATGCTGGACGAGCCCGGCCGTGAGCGCATGCTGGTCTACAACGCCGCCGAACAGCGCACCCGCGAGGCGACCGTCGAATTCGTGGACGGTATCCAGGTGGTGCGGGCCTTCGGCCGGGCGGGCAAGGCACACAGCGTCTTCCAGGACGCGGTGGATCATCAGACCGACAGCCTGCGACGGCTGAAGATGCCGATCCTGTCGGTGCAGTCGCTGTCGGAGGCGGTGGTCGCGCCGGTGTTCGTGATGCTGCTGGTGGTGCTCGCCGGCCTGACCGGGGTGGGCGCGGGCTGGGTGGCCCCGGTCGATGTGCTGCCGTTCCTGCTGGTCGGGCTGGGTCTGGGCAGTTCGCTGCTGGGCCTCGGTTACGGCGCGCAGGCGCTGCGGGCCGCCGGTGACGCCGCCCTGCGGTTACACGAGCTCATGGCGACTCCCGAATTGGCCTCCAGCGCACCGGAATCCGATACCGCACCGGCCGCGGCTCCGGCCGGGCTGGTGCGTTTCGAGGGCGTGAGCTTCGGCTATCGCGCCGATCATCAGGTGTTGCACGGCCTCGATCTGGAGCTGGCGCCGGGCACGCTCACCGCGCTGGTCGGCCCGAGCGGTTCGGGCAAGTCCACACTCGCCAAGCTGCTGCCGCGTTTCTATGACATCGATGCGGGGCGAATCTCCATCGGCGGCCGCGATATTCGCGACTTCGCCACCGAAGAGCTGTATTGCACAGTCGGATTCGTCTTCCAGGACGTGCGCCTGATTCGTGGCAGCGTGCGCGAGAATCTCTTGCTCGCCAGCCCCGATGCCGATGACGCCGCGCTGGAACGTGCGGCCCGCGCGGCCCAGATCCACGAGCGGATTCTCGCCCTGCCGCGCGGCTACGACTCCGAGATCGGCGTGGACGCCACCCTGTCCGGCGGTGAGGCGCAACGGCTTTCCATCGCCCGCGCGCTGCTCGCTGATACCCCGGTGCTGGTGCTGGACGAGGCCACGGCCTTCGCCGACCCGGAATCGGAAGCGGCGGTGCAGGATGCGCTGGCCGCGCTGGTGGCCGGTCGCACCGTGCTGGTGATCGCGCACCGCCTGCACACCATTACGGGTGTGGACCGGATTCTGGTGCTGGAGAACGGAACCCTGGTCGAGCAGGGCGATCACGCGAGTCTGCGCGGGGCCGGCGGTCTCTATCAGCAGCTGTGGGAGATCAATGAGGCGGCGCTGGACGTGGTCATGGAGGGAACACGATGATACGCAAGGTCTTCGCTCTGGTGCCGCGCGAATTCGCCGCGCTGACACCGAAACTGCTGGCCGCCATCACGCTGCAGGCGCTTTTGCAGGCCGCGGCGTATGTGCTGCTGTTGCCGGTGCTCCAGGCATTGTTCGACGGCGATACCGCGGGTGCCTGGCGCTGGACGATAGCGCTTGCCGCCGCGGTGGCGGGTCAGGTCGGCTTCAGCTTCCTGCAGTTGGTGCTGGGTCTGCGCATCGGTGTGGGTATGTCGCACGGGTTGCAGACCCGCCTCGGCGATCATCTGAATGCGTTGCCGCTGGGCTGGTTCGAGACGCAGAATGCCGGTGCGCTGTCACGGCTGGTGGTCGAGAACGTGCGCGAGTTGCAGGGTCTCATTGCGTACCTGCTGGCCAAGATGTTGACCGGCGCCATTGTTCCGCTGGGCGTCGCGGTCGGAATGCTGTTCGTGGACTGGCGGATATCCCTGGCCATGCTGCTGGCCGCGCCGGTGCTGTATCTGGTGAACCTGTGGGCGAATCGCTCCTACACCGCCTCCGATGCGCAATTGCACGAGGCGTCGGGCGAGGCCAATGCCCGGGTGCTGGAATTCGCGCAGGCGCAGCCGGTGCTGCGGTCCTTCGGCGCCGTGGGCTCCGGGAACAAGGCGCTGAATGCGGCACTGACCCGGCAGCGTAGGGCCGCCACCGGTCTGCTGTTCGCGAGTGTGCCCGGCCTGATCGTCTTTTCGCTGTGCGTGCAGGCGGTATTCCTGGTGCTGGTGTATCTGGTGGTCGGTCAGGTGACCGGCGGCAGTATCTCGGCGGCGGCGGCCATTGCGCTGATCGCGGTGAGCAGCCGCTTCATCGAACCGCTGAATCAGGCGGCGCAGTTGGGCACAGCGCTGCGTTCGGCGGCGGCCGCGGCGGATCGGGTAACCACCCTGCTCGCGGAACCCGCACTGCCGCAGCCGGATACCGAGGTCACCCCGGGCACGCCGAGCGTGGTGTTCGAGGAGGTGAGTTTCGCCTATCGGACCGGCGCGCAGGTGCTGTCGGAGGTGTCGTTCACGGTCCCGGCCGGAACTACCACCGCGATCGTCGGTCCCAGCGGCGCGGGCAAGTCCACCGTGCTGCGGCTGGCTGCCCGCTTCCATGCCGCCGATTCCGGTCGAGTCCTGGTGAGCGGCCACGATGTTCGTGATCAGCCGTCGCACACGCTGCTGGGTCAGCTGTCGCTGGTATTCCAGAACGTCTATCTCTTCAATCATTCGGTGCTGGAGAACATTCGGGCCGGGCGCCTGGACGCCACTGATGAGCAGGTGCGCGGCGCGGCCGCGGTGGCCCGGGTGGACGAGATCGCCGAACGCCTGCCGGAGGGCTGGAACACCACCGTCGGCGAGGGCGGCGCGGCGCTGTCCGGCGGTGAGCGCCAGCGGGTTTCGATCGCGCGGGCTCTCCTCAAGGACGCACCGGTGGTGCTGCTGGACGAGGCCACCAGTGCCCTCGATCCGCAGAACGAGGCGGTGGTGGTGCGCGGTGTGCATCAGCTGACCCGGGAGCGGACGGTCATTGTGGTGGCGCATCGCCTGGCCACCATCGCGCACGCGGATCAGATCCTGTTCATGGAGGCGGGCCGCATCGTCGAACGCGGCACGCACGATGAACTGCTGGCCCTGGACGGACGCTACGCCGCCTTCTGGAACGAGCGCAGTCGTGCGGCGGGCTGGCGACTGGAATCAGTGCACGCGTAACGGCTTTCACTGGTGGTCACGTGGAATACGCACAAGCCCCGGGCATTTTGCGGAATGTCCGGGGCTTTCAGTTGCGGTGGAGCGGATTACAGGTTGCAGGAGAGTCCCGCGTAGTAGGCCACCGAGCACTCGGATTCACGAGTCAGCTTCCAGGTGCCGTCGATCTCGCGCCAGCCCATCTCGATATCGGGGAAGGTGCCGTAGCCGTCGACGCTCACCTGCAGATTGGCGGTGGTGGTGTCGCCGTTGCTGTTCACCGGTCCGGCGAGCTGCCAGCGCAGGCTCGGGACGGTGTTGATGACCCCGCCGACCTGATCGAGCAGCGGCAGACCGGCCTCGCCCGCTTCGAGTTCGTTGGCGCGCGCGCCACGGTCGGCGCCGGTGTTCAGCACCAGCCGCAGCTTCGACTGCAGATCGCCGAGGCCGGGCTGCGCGGTGCGCATGGGCGAGACCAGCGGGGCGGCCTGGGCCGGTGCGACGGCTGCCACGTTGAACCCGCCGATAAGGGCGGTGGCAGCGAAAACCGCTGCTCCCAGCTTCTTTCGGGTGGTGTTGAGCATGTGTTCATCCAATCGTTCACATCGGTGAGCCGCCATCGGCGCTCTGGCGGTTACTCAGCAATATAAGGTAAGCCTATGCAAACATGGGAGGCCACCTGGCGGCTGTGACGCGATCGCCAGTCGTTCGTCGAGGAAAGTGAGTGAACCGGTGCAGACTCTTCTGGTCGTCGGCGCGGGGCCGAAAGCCCTTGCGGTAGCCGCCAAAGCGCATGTCCTGCGGAAACTGGGCCTGCCCGCACCGCGGGTGGTGGTCGTCGAGCCGCATGCGGTGGGCGGAAACTGGCTGCCCAGCGGCGGCTGGACCGACGGCAGGCACCGGCTCGGCACCAGCCCCGAGAAGGATGTGGGTTTCCCATACCACTCGACCTGGGCGCGCGGCCGAAATCGTGAGATCAACGAGGCCATGCACGCTTTCAGCTGGACCGCCTTCCTGGTGGATCGAGGCGGCTACGCGGAGTGGATCGATCGCGGCCGTCCCAGCCCGCACCACCATGTCTGGGCTGAATACCTGCAGTGGGTCGGGCATCGGATCGATCTGGAAGTGGTGTCCGGAAGGGTGAATTCGATCTCACCCGCGGCCGACGGCTGGCTGGTGTCGGTGCTCGGCGAGGACGGGGTGCTCACCCAGCTGGATGCGGACGAACTCATGATCACCGGTCCGGGCCGCAGTACCCGCGCGCTCGCCGACCATCCGAAAGTGCTGAGCATCTCCGATTTCTGGGAACTCGCGGGCAAGCGCGCGCTGCCGGTGTCCTCGCGGGTGGCGGTGATCGGTGGTGGTGAGACCGCGGGTTCGGCGCTGGACGAGCTGGTCTGCCACGACATGCTGACCGTCTCGGTGATCTCGCCGATGGCCACGCTCTACACCCGTGGTGAAAGCTATTTCGAGAATTCGCTCTACAGCGATCCGGGCAAGTGGGCCGGCCTGAATCTGGAGCAGCGCCGGGATGTCATCCGCCGCACCGATCGTGGGGTGTTCTCGGTGCGGGTACAGGAGAGTCTGCTCGGCGACAACCGGATCCATCATCTGCAGGGCCGCGTGATGCGGGTGACCGATCGGAACGAAGGTGTCGAACTGACGCTGCGCAATCCGTTGCGCGCGGATCAGGTGCACGCCTTCGATCTGGTGGTGGATGCGACCGGCGGACAGCCGCTGTGGTTCCTGGAGCTGTTCGACGCCGATGCCGCGGATCTGCTCGAGCTGTCGGTGGGCGGACCGCTCACGCACGCCCGGATCGAGGCGGCGATCGGCTACGACCTGGCGGTATCGAATCTGGAGTCCAAGCTCTACCTGCCGAATCTGGCCGCGCTGACGCAGGGTCCGGGCTTCCCGAATCTCAGCTGCCTGGGCGAACTTTCGGATCGGGTGCTGCGGCCCGCGGTCGGCGGCGCGGAAGCGGCCGCGCGTGCGGTCGTGTCCGGGGGCGGAACCCCTCCGCAGCTATTAGTAGGCTAGGCTAGCCTTACTAATAGGAGATGAGGTTCGGTTCATGCGTATCGTGTCGTTCGGCTTCCAGACGTGGGGCCGCAAAACCCTTCAGGCCCTGATCGATTCGGAGCACGAGGTGGTGCTGGCGGTCACCCATCCGGCGAGCGAATCGTCCTACAAGGCGATCTGGAACGATTCGGTCGAGGAGCTGGCCCGCGAGCACGGCATTCCGGTGCATCTCACCGAGCGCGCCGATGCCGCGACCATAGATCTGGTCAAGCGCGCCGAACCCGATGTGATCGTGGTGAACAGCTGGTACACCTGGATGCCGTCCGAGCTGTACAGCCTGCCGCCCTACGGCACGCTGAACCTGCACGATTCGCTGCTGCCCAAGTTCACCGGATTCTCCCCGGTGCTGTGGGCATTGATCAGCGGCGTCGAGGAATTCGGCCTCACCGTGCACCGGATGGACGAGCAGCTCGACACCGGCGACATCCTGGTGCAGCACAAGCTGTCGATCCCCGCGGGCGCGACCGGTACCGAACTGGTGCGGGCCGGATTGGAATTGATTCCGGGTGCGGTGAACGACGCGCTCGCCGCGCTGGTCGCAGGCAATCCGCAGTGGAAGGCGCAGAACAAGGCCGAGCGCACCTACTTTCACAAGCGATCCGATCGGGACAGCCGCATCGACTGGTCCTCGGACGCGGTAGATCTGGAGCGTTTCGTGCGGGCGCTGTCCGCGCCGTATCCGCGGGCCTTCTCGCACTACCGGGGTGAGCGGATCGAGGTGCTCGCCGCGGTGATCTCCGAGGCGAACTACGGCGGCACTACCGGCCGGGTCGTCGTGCAGGAGGGCGGCGGCGTGGTGGTGTGCGGTCCGAATGCCTTGCGCGGCAACAATCGTGGCCTGGTGATCACCCGGGTGCGCACCGCCGACGGCGTCGAGCGCGACGGCGGCGAATTCTTCGTGCGCGGCGGCTATCTCACTGACGCTCCCGAATGAGACCCAGCGTCGTGTCGACCATGGCCGATGAGACCGCGGAGCATGTGCGCCGCTCCTTGGCTCCGGGCCAGCGTCGCGCCTGGTTCCTGCAGCATCGCGCACCGGCGGACGCCGGCCTCAATGTCGGTATCACCTATCGGCTGACCGGAGCCCTGGACGCCGGTCTGCTGCGGGCCGCGGTCGGCGAGGTGGTCGCGCGCCACGAGATCCTGCGCACCGTCTACGGCGCCGCCGCCGACGGCGAGCCCTTCCAAGCCGCCCTCGCCGACCCCGAAATCGCCTGGCAGGAAGCCGATCTCGCGGACCTGCCGTCCCCGAGCCGCGCCCGCCGCGCCGAGGTCCTGCTCCGCCGCGTACTCGGCGAACCCTTCGACCCGTCCGCCGCGCCCCCGATCCGCTTCGCGCTGATCCGCACGGGTCCTGACGAATTCGCCTTCGTCCTGGTAGCACATGCGCTCTGCTGGGACGACGAATCCTGGGAGATCTTCTCCCGCGAACTGACCCACGCCTACAACGGCATACTCCCCACCGGCCCCGCGACCCAGTACGCAGATCTGACTGTCGGCCACATCGATTCGCGCCCACCGCACCCGGCCACCACCCTGCCGAGTGCAGCGGAGGTAAGTTCCGCCGAACCAAGTGCTGCGAGCGCGAGCGCTGCCTCATCGAGTGCCGCGGGCGTGAGCCCTGTACCGCCGAGTGCCGCGGGCGTGAGCCCTGTACCGCCGAGTGCTGTGGGCGTGAGCCCTGTACTGCCGAGTGCTGTGGGCGTGAGCCCTGTACTGCCGAGTGCTGTGGGCGTGAGCCCTGTACCGCCGAGTGCCGTGGGCGTGAGCCCTGTACCGCCGAGTGCTGTGGGCGTGAGCCCTGTACTGCCGAGTGCTGGGGAGGTGAGCGCTGCGGGCACGAGTGGCTCTGGGCCGGATGCCGGATACCTCGGCGTCGCGGACTCCGGGTCCGAGGGCTCGGACGCCGCGGGGATCGATTACTGGCGGGCGGAGCTTTCGCCGCTGCCGGAGCCGCTGGATCTGCCGAGTGGTAGTGCACCGGCGCCCAGATCCGCGGCTGCGCGGCGGTCGGTGCGGGAACTGCCTGGTGAATTGCTTTCCAGTGTTGATGATTTCGCACAGCAGTCGGGGACGACAGCGTTGCCCGTGCTGCTGGCCGCGTTCGATGTGCTGGTGCGCCGCTATACCGGTGCGGCGGATTTCCTGGTGTCGGTGCCGGTCACCACCCGTGACCAGCACTCGGCGGCGGACAGTCCGACCGCGCCCATCGGTTACTTCGGCAATACCGTGCTCTTGCGCGCCGAGGTTGACGATCATCTGTCATTCGCGGATCTTGTTGCCGTCGTGCGGGGTTCGTGGGAGCGGGCGCATCGGCATCGTGCGGTCGGCATCGACGAGGTGGTGCGGGTGGTCAATCCCGATCGCACGGCGGACCGGGACGGACTGGATCAGCTGGTGCGGCTGGGTTTCGGGGTGCGCACCGCCGCCGCCGGGCCCGCGCTGGACGGCGTCGTCGCGGCGCGACTGGATCTGGGCAGCCCGGTGCCACGAGTGCCCTTGCGGCTCACCGTGGTTCGGGACGGTGCGGGTGCGTACCTGGAGGCCGAGTATCCGTCCGGCCGGTTCACGCCCGAGCTCATCGAGCAGCTGCTCACCCACTATCTGCGACTGCTCGCCGAGGCGACGGCCGCCCCCGGGCGACTGATCGGCGAGCTCGATCTGCTGGGCCCGGCTGAACAGGCTCGGCTGCTGGAACTTTCCCGTGGTGAGCAGACTCCGGTCGTGCCGACCACTGTCGTCGCACTGTTCGAGGAGCGCGCGCAGCTGCACGCGACCGCGCTCGCGCTGGTCGCTCCCGGTGACACCGAGACCGTGCAGCTCACCTACCGCGAGCTGAACCGGCGCGCGAATCGCCTGGCGCACTGGCTGATCGGCCAGGGTGTTGGCGCCGAGGATCTGGTGGCGCTGCGACTGTCGAATTCGGTGGAGTTTGTGGTGGCGGTGCTCGCGGTGCTCAAGTCCGGCGCGGCCTATCTGCCGATCGATCCGGCGTATCCGGACGAGCGCATCGATTACCTGATCGCCGATTCCCTCCCGAGCATGATCCTGGGCCGGGTCGAATTGGATGCCGCCGAAGAGGTCGCCTCCGGTGCCGCCGAACATGATCCGTCCGATGCCGATCGGGTGCGCCCGCTGCGCCCGGGCAATCTGGCCTATGTCATCTACACCTCCGGTTCGACCGGTCACCCCAAGGGTGTTCCGGTCTCGCACGAGGCGATCGCCGATCATCTGGTCGGCTTCCGCGCCCAATGGGGGATGACCGCCGAGGACCGCCTCCTGCAATCGTCGTCGGTGAGCTTCGACGCATCGCTGCTGGACGTCTTCGTGACCCTGACTCTCGGTGCGCGCCTGATCATTCCGCGTCCGGGTGGTTTCTCCGATCTCGCCTATATCGCGGATCTGGTGACCCGCTTCCATGTCACGGTGCTGCACATGGTGCCGTCACTGCTGCGCACCTTCCTGTCGTTGCCGCAGGTGAGTGCTTGGCGCTCACTGCGTTTTGTCCCGGTGGGCGGTGAGGCGCTGCCCGGCGAGATCGCCGATCGTCTCACCGGCGTGCTGGATGCCGAACTGCGTAATCACTACGGCCCGACCGAAGCGGTGGTCAGCGCCACGCATATGCCGGTGGAAGGCCCGCAGGGCAATCGGATCGTGCCGATCGGCCGTCCGAACCGCAATGTGGATCTCTACCTGCTGGATGAGCGGCTGCGCCTGGTGCCGCCCGGTGTGGTCGGCGAAATCTATCTCGGCGGTGCGCAATTGGCGCGCGGCTATTTGGATCGCGGTGCGGCCACGGCGGAGCGATTCATCGCCGATCCGTTCCGCATCGCCGACCTGCGCACCGCGGGCGCACGGCTCTACCGCACCGGCGATCTGGCCCGCCGCAATCTGGAGGGCGAGGTCGAATTCATCGGCCGCGCCGACGAGCAGGTGAAGGTGCGCGGTTACCGCATCGAACTGGGTGAGGTGCAGGCCGCGCTCATCGGTGATCCGGAGATCCGCGACTGCGTGGTGACGGTGATCGGTGATGCCGCGACCGGCCCCATGCTCGCCGCCTACCTGGTGCCGGAATCGGGTGCGCCGGACGTGATTCGGGTGCGGGCGCGCGCGGCGACCATGCTGCCGGAGTACATGGTGCCCACGGCGTACGCCGTGATCGACGCGATTCCGCTGACCGAGCACGGCAAGCTGGCGCGCCGCGCCCTGCCCGAGCCGCTGTGCGTGACCGCGCGCCCGTATCGGGAGCCGGTGACCGCCGCCGAGATCCGGCTGGCGGCGCTGTTCGGGCAACTGTTCGACCGCGCCCGTATCGGCGCTGATGATTCGTTCTTCGAGCTCGGCGGGCATTCGCTGCTGGCCAATCAGCTGGTGGCGCGCATTCGCGCCGAGTTCGGTTTCGAGATCGATGTGCGGGCGGTGTTCGACACCCCGGCGGTGAGCGGGCTGGCCGCGGTACTGGAGGCGACCGCTGTTTCGGTCGCCGTGGTGGCCACCCGAGATGAGGAGTACAGGTAGTGAACACGCGAGGATGGCTGCGCCGCAGCGGTTTTGCCTTACTGACGGTGGGACTGGTGGCCGGCACGGCCGCCTGTGGTTCCAGCGACTCCGGCAGCGATGCCGGTGCGCTGACGATCAAGCACGTCATGGGGGAGACCAAGATCGACGGCACCCCGTCGCGTGTGGTGGTGTTCGGCCCGCAGTGGCTGGACGCGACGATCGCCCTGGGCGTGACGCCCGTGGGCTATCTGGTGCCGGGGATGACGGCGGCCACGAAGGTGCCGTGGGAGCCGCCGATTCCGGATTCGGCCAAGCGCATCGATATGACGGGTGACTACCTCGAGCAGATCGCCGCGCTCAACCCGGATCTGATTCTCGCGCCGGCCTTCATGGCCGACCGGACCATGTACGACAAGCTGTCCAAGCTGGCGCCGACCATCGATTCGCTCTCCTCCGCGCAGATCGATCCGTGGCAGGACCAGGTGACCACGCTGGGCAAGGTGCTGCGCAAGGAGCCCGAGGCGGCCAAGGTCATCGCCGATGTGGACGGCAAGATCGACGCGGTCGCGGCGAAGCATCCGGGCCTGAAGGGCAAGACCTTCCTCACCTGCATGCTCACCGGCCCGTCGCAGCTCATGGTGCTGGCCGATCCGAAGGACGGCTCCGCCGCGCTCTTCACCCGCTTGGGGATGACCATGCCGGAGAAGCTCGTCAAGGAGGCCCCCACCGGCGGCCGCCTGTCGCTGTCGCCGGAACGCCTGAGCGACTTGACCTCCGACCTGCTGGTCTGCGGCGCCATGCCCAGTCTGGAGTCGAAGTTCAAGCAGTTGCCGGGTTACGCCGATCTCCCGGCGGTGCGCAGCGGCGGTATCTCCTTCGTCGATGTGGTCGCCATCAATGCCATCAATCAGCCGACCGCGCTGTCGGTGCCGTACGTGCTGCAGACGCTGGAGCCGGCGTTCGCGAATATCGCCGGTAGCTAGACCACCGGTAGCCAGGAAGGACCTCACGTCATGACGCTCGATACCCCCGCCGTGCCCGCCGCACCGGCTCGATCCGCCGACCGCGGCCTGCCGCTGTCCCCGGCCCAGCAGGCGGCATTGCTGCCGGAACGGCTGGCCAGGACCGCGGCCGCCAATGTGTATGTGGCTCTGGAGATTCCGGCCGAGCTCGCCGACGGCGTGGTGGCACGGGCGGCCGAGGCGCTGGCCGCGCACGAGATCCTGCGCGCGGTCTACCCCGATGACCGCCGGGTGCCGTATCAGCGTGTGGAGTCCACCCCGGACACGGCGGCCGAGATCGTCGAGATCGGCGACACCGCCCTGCCCGCAGCGCTCATGGCCGATGCCGGTCACACCTTCGATCTGGTGCGCGAGTTGCCGATCCGAATCCGGCTGTACCGGCTCGCCGATCACGCCGTGCTCTCCATCGCGGCCCATCCCGTCGCGGCCGACGACCACACCATGGAACTGCTGGTAGCCGCGCTGTGCTCGAACGAGCCGGTTCGGGCCCCCGCGCAGTACCGCGACTTCGCCGCTGAGCAGATGAAATCCCTGGCCGCCGAGAATGATTCGCTGACCTTCTGGAAGCAGCGACTGTCCGGCCTGCCCGAGCAGCTCCTCCTGATCGGCGAACGCCCCGCCCTCCCACGCAGCGCCCGCGCCGTAGTCCAGATCCCCGCCCCCGTCATCCCGGCGCGCGTTTGGCCGGGATCCACACCGGATGCGCTCCAGCAGGTTTCGGTGGATCCCGGCCAAAAGCATGCCGGGATGACGGGGGGACTCGGCGAGTCCGATGCTGATGCTGATGCTGCCGGAGTGTCCGCGGACCCGCTCGCGGTGCTGACCGCGCTGGTGGCCGGGGCGCTGCGTGAGCTCGGCGCGGATACGGATATTCCGATCGGCGTCGCGACCGAGGCGAGGCCGGAGAGCGCCGCAGAGGTGCTCGGCAATTTCGCCAATTACCTGGTGCTGCGGGTGGATTCGTCGCGTGGCGGTGCCCCCGCGCAGCTGGTTGCCGATGCCGCGCGGATTCTCGACGAGGCCCGCGCGCATGCCGGTACCCGCATCGAGCGGCTCACCCATCAGCTGCGGGGCCCGGGTGGGGCGGCGAAGGGCGGCCTGTTCCAGGTGCAGCTCGCGGTGCGTCCGAGCGTGCTCGAATTCGGTGTCGCCGGTGGCACGGCCCGTGAGGTCGCTCGTGCCGTGGCACGCCCGCACGGGGTGGATCTGATCGTCGATGTGGTCGCGACCGCGGACGGCTGGACCGTGACCGTGGATCTGGCCGAAGCCCTGTCCCGGCGTTATTCGGCAGGGGAGTTCGCGCAGCTGCTGCGCCGGACCGCCGAAACCTGGTCGGCCGCACCGGATACCGCGCTCGATGCGGCGGAAGCGCCGGAGCCGTGTGACTGGTTCGTGCCCGATACCGATGCCGCCGAGCTGGATCCGTACGCGATCTCCGGCCTCGGTGGCCCGCCGCAGACCGCTGCCGAGCACGCGGTGGCCGCCGCGCTGCGCGAGGTGCTGGAGCTGGATGAGGAGGACGAGGTCGGCCGCGAGGACAATTTCTTCGCGCTCGGCGGCGATAGTGTGGCCGCACTGCGTTTCGTCACCCTGCTGGCCGAGCAGGGCCACATCCTGGATGTGCAGAAGGTGTTCGAGTTCCCGGCCGTTTACGAGATGGCCGAAAGCCTGACCACCGAGAATGCCACTGCGGCAGCAACTGCCGAACCCGCCGCCGTGGTGGCCCCGATGGCCGCCTCCGGTCTCGACGCGGCGGTCCTGCAGGCCCTGGCCGGAAAGCTGGCCGGCCGGTGAGCGTGGAGATTCTCGATGTCGTCGCGCTGTCCCCACTACAGCGCGGCCTCTACTCGGTCAGTGTCGCCTCGGGTGCGGTCGACCCGTATCTGGTCACCTTCGCGGTGCGGATCGAGGGCCTGACCGACCTGGCTACGCTGCATACGGCTTTCGACCAGCTGCTGGAGCGCTACCCGCATCTGGGCGGGGCGGTACTGACCGACGGTCTGCCGCATCCGGTGCTGGTCACCACTACCGGTGGCCACATCGGCTGGCGTGAACTGGATCTGCGCCCGGCCGCGGATCCGGAAGCCGCAGCCCGGCAACTGTATTGGGACGAGGGCCGCCGCCGCATCGATCTGGATCGCGGCCCGCTGTTCCGGGTCGTCGCCGCGCGGGTGGGGGAGGACGCCTACGAACTCGTCTGCACCGCGCACCACATCATTATCGACGGCTGGTCGATCCCACTCCTGTTCGCGGATCTCATAACGCTGCACAGCGGTATGGGTGCGGCGCTCCCGCCCGCCCCGCCGCTGCGCGAGCACGCCGCCTGGCTGGCCACGCGCGACACTGCCGCCTCCATCGAGGCGTGGAGCCGGGCCCTGGCCGGCCTCGCCCCCATGGCCATGCTCGCCGCTCCCGCCCCCGCCGATATCCCGGCACTGGGCGAGGCCCGCTTCGACCGCGCCGACACCGATCGTGTGACGGCCTGGGCGCGCAGTCAAGGCTTGACGCTCAACACCGTCCTCCAAATGGCCTGGGCCCGTGTGCTTTCCGGACTCACCGGCCGCGATGACGTGGTCTTCGGCCAGACCACCTCCGGCCGCGACGCCTCGCTCCCCAATGCCGAACGCCTGGTGGGCGCACTGGTCACCACCATCCCGGTCCGAGTCCGCATGGACGACCGCGCCCCCGCCGACATCGGCGCAGCCCTGCAACGCGAAGTGGCGCAACTGCGCGCCCACGAATACCTGGGCATCGCCGAAATCACCCGCCACACCGGCGGCAGCCAACTCTTCGACACCCTCCTGGTCTTCGAGAACACCCCCCTGGGCGCGGTCACCGCCGATATGCCCATGGGCGGCGGCGGCGCCCGCCTGCTGCCCCGCCGAGTCGATTCCCCCAGCCACTACCCGATCGCCGTGGTCCCGGTCGTCGAACACGGCGAACTCATCACCCGAGTAGAAATCCGCCCAGACCTGGTCTCCCGCTTCGCCCCCGACCGCCTGGCCCGCCGCATGCTCGCCGTAGTCCGCCGCCTCGTCGACGCCGACAACGCCTGCAATGTCGACCTCTTACTCGACGACGAACCCGCCGCCCTGACCACTGCACACCCGAGCAGTTCCTCGTCCCCGGACTCGCGGCCGTCCTCGTCGCCGGACGCGCCCCCCGTCATCCCGGCACGCTTTCGGCCGGGATCCACACCTGAAGTACTTCAACAGGATCCAGTGGATTCCGGCCAAAAGCACGCCGGAATGACAGGGTTGATGTCGACGGGATTGATATCGACTGGTGTGGTTTCGACGGGCCTGGTGTCCGACGTCCTTCTGGCCGCCGCGGCCCGCTCAGCCGATTCGATCGCCGTAATCGATGCCGAAGGCGAGCACTCCTTCGCCGACTTCGCTGCGGCAGTGCGCACTTTGGCAGCCGATCTCCACGCGAACGGGTTGCGTCCCGGCGACTCGGTGGCCGTGGTCCTCCCACGAGATCGCCGAGTCCTGCACGCCCCCTTCGCTATCGCACACGCGGGCGGTGTCTGCGTGCACGTCGATCCGGCCACCCCGCCCGACCGGCTCGCCTACCTCCTCGAAACCTCCGGTGCGAAACTGGTGCTCGGCGACGAGGCGCTGGTGGACGTTCTGGTACAGGTGCGCGCCCAGGGCGTCGACTGTGTGCACGGCGTCCCCGCCGCCGCAGGCGAATTGCGTTTTCTCGGCCCCGCACCCGAGGCCGCCGCTCCGGCCTCGCGCCCGGTCACCACGGCGGACACCCCGTTCTATGTCATCTTCACCTCGGGCACCACCGGTCGCCCGAAAGGTGTTGTGGTGCCGCATCGCGCGCTCCTCAACCACTGGGCCAATCACGAGCGCCGCATCTTCGCCCCGGCGGCGGTTCAGGTCGGCCGGCAGTTGCGGATCGGCCACGGCTGGTCGACCGGTTTCGATGCCGCCTGGCAGCCGACCGTCGCCCTGCTCAGCGGCCACACGGTTGTCATGCTGGGTGAGCACGTCCGCACCGATGCCGAGCAGATCGCCGCCGCCATCGCCCGGCACGGTATCGACATCTTCGACACCTCGCCGTCAATGCTGCCGCGCCTCATCGCATTCGGGCTCTTCACCGAGCGTGACGGCGTCGAGCACTGCCCCCTGGCGGTACTCGCCCTCGGCGGTGAAGCCATCAACCCCGATACCTGGAAGCGCCTGCAGGGCCTGCCGGACACCCGTGTCATCAACTTCTACGGTCCTACCGAAACCACGGTGGAGGCGCTGATGGCCGAGGTGCACGAACATGTTTCGCCCACCATCGGCCGCACCTTCGACGGTATGACCGCCGAGGTGCTCGATCACCGCCTGCGTCCGGTGCCGCCGGGCGGGCAGGGCGAGCTGTACCTGTCGGGCCCGCAGCTCGCACTGGGCTACCTGGGTCGACCGGCGACATCCGCGGCGACTTTTGTGGCCGGACCGTCCGGAAGGCGCTATCGCACCGGCGATCTGGTGCGCCGCGCCACCGACGGCACCCTCGTCTACGAGGGCCGCATCGACAGCCAGGTCAAGATCAACGGCTATCGTGTGGAACCCGACGAGGCCGCCGTGGTGCTGCGCGAACTCGAAGGTGTGGAGCACGCCGCGGTCCTGGCCTACACCGACAATGGCCGGACCCGCCTGGGCGCACTCGTGGTCAGCGAGGTCCCGGTCCCGCAGCTGCGCATGGGCCTGTCGCAGCGCCTGCCGCGCTTCCTGGTGCCGACCCGCATCGTCCCGGTGCCCGAGATCCCGTTGAACCGCAATGACAAACTGGATGTGCACGCGGCCACCGCCCTGCTCACCGCACAGGTGGCCGGGTCCGGCGGCAGCGAGCCCGCCACCGATACCGAGCGCACACTGCTCGGCGTGATCTCCGCACTCGGCGCGACGGGCGCCGGCCCCGGCATGACCGACAGCCTGGTCGATCTCGGCATCGACAGCATCGGTGTCATCGATCTCGTATCCCGTTTGCGCGGTGCGGGTTTCCGCATTGCGGCCCGGGACATCCTGGCCGCCGGTGATCTTCGAGAACTCGCCGCGCGGCTGGACGAACTCGCCACCACGGGGGAGGACCGCCCGGAGGCGGCGGTCACGCCCGCCGGCACGGCGCTGCCGCTCACCGCACTGGCCCACGAGATCATCGCCAATGGTGACTACCGCTATCTGGCGCAGTCCCAGGTGATTTCGCTCCCCGACGACGCCTCGCCCGACGAGGTCGTGGCACGGCTGACCGCACTCGCCACCGCCCATCCGGCCCTGCGTTCCCGTCTGGTCATCGGATCGGACAAGATCCCGGCACTGGTCGTCGACGAGCTGCCACCGGCATCGGTATGGCTCGATTCAGTTGACGGAACCGACTCGGCTGCAACGTATCTGACTGACACCGTCGCCCGTCTGGATCCCGAGGCGGGCCGCATGCTGGCGGCCACGGTGCTGGCAGGACCGCAGCGACGATTACTGCTGTCTATCCACCACCTCGCCGTGGACGTGGTGTCCTGGCTGATCCTGGTAGACGATCTGCGCCGCCTGGAACAGGGCAATGCACCCCTGAACGAGCAGCCCACCGAGGAAACAGGCACGGCCGCAGTCACTTCCGGCACCGAAATCCTCGGCACGCCGCTGGCGGGCCGCTTCACCGACCCCTCCCGGGACCGCGCGGGCAAGGTCGCACAACGCATTGTGGAGCTGGGCCCGGACCTCACCGAACAGCTGCTGTCGGTGTGCACCGACTCGGGTGTCCCGCTCGAGGACGCCCTGATCATGGCCTGCGCCCGCACCTTCCCGGATATTGCCGATGCCGACGGCCGCATCGCGATCACCAGGGAGTCCCACGGCCGTCCCGACGAAGACGATTCCCGCCGCGTCGGCTGGTTCACCGTCGAGGAAACGGTGCTGGTCCCGGCCGAGCGGTCCCCGGCGGCCGGGCGGCCCGATCTCTCGGACCGCACCTTCACGGCGCGCGGCCAATTGCGCATCAATCATCTGGGCCGCTTCGATGTGCTCCAGTTCGGCAGCGGCCCTTGGTCACCCGCACCGCTGTCGGAGTTCACCGGCGAGTTCGGGGTGGCAGCGCATCCAGATCTGCCGCTGCGCTTCAGCGTGGACATCACCACGGCGGTGGTACCGCGCGACGGCAGGCCGTCCCTGGTCGCCCAGTTCGAGGTGAATGCGGCCGTCCTGGATGGGATAGCCGTCGATGCCCGGTCTGATCGCTGGGCGGCTGCGCTATCCGAGTTCGCAAGAGGCTGAGCGGCTTCCCCGCCGAGGTTGATTCGCACAGGGCCTATGCCGCCGGTAACCGCACAGCCCGTATCCAATCCACTCAGACCTTACAAAGACTGTGCGGATTGGACACGGGCTGTGTGATCGACGACAACGGAGTGTCGGCCACCGTGACGCGCCGTGTCCGGCGGCGAAACATGCAGGTTGACTCCGATTTCCGGCGCTGTGGACGCGCCCGCTTACCCGGGCTTGACGCCGGATCTCCGCTGTTCCGGGCCTTGCCGAGGCGGGTTGGTCACATATTTAGGTTAGCCAAACCACACCCCTTCTCTGTGCGGGTCGGCGTGGGCTACCATCCCTATCAAGTTAGGCAAGCCTACCTTTGGTGTCTCGACCGAGGCCGACCGTTCGCTGGATGAGGAGTTCGATGCTCGACAAGGCTGAGATTCGCGTGCTCGTGGCGGCGGCGCTGGACGTCGCGCCCGAATCGATCGGTGACGACGCCGATCTCGTAAGCCTGGGGATGCACTCGATGAAGCTCATGCATCTCTCCGCCAAGTGGCGCAAGCAGGGCTACGAGGTACGCAGCTCGGCCCTGGCGCTGGAGCCGACTGTCGATGCCTGGACCGCGCTTTTGAACGCCGGTCGCGTCGAGGCCGTCCCCACGCCCGCCCCGGTCGTCGAATCCGCCACGCCGGGCGATGAATCCGCCACGCCGGGCGATGAATTCGCCCTGGCCACCATGCAGCACGCCTACTGGATGGGCCGCCGCCAGGACCAGGCACTGGGTGGTGTCGCCGCCCACCTCTATGTCGAATTCGACGGCAACGGCCTCGAT
>NZ_JAODNK010000030.1 GCF_025465275.1 Nocardia sp.
CCGATGATCGGCCCGACCGCCGACCCGCCCGCGAAGAACGCGGTCCAGACGCCGATGGCGGTGGCCCGTGCCCGCGCCTCCGGGACCATGGTCGAAATCAAGGCGAGGCTTGACGGCAGCAGGGTCGCGCCGCCGACACCCATGAGCGCCCGCGCCGCGATCAGCACCGAGGCGCTCGGTGCGAACGCCGCCAGCACCGAGGCCAGCCCGAATACGGTCGCGCCGACGAGCAGGATGTTCCGCCGTCCGATGCGATCACCCAGATTGCCCATGGTGATGAGCAGTCCGGCGATCATGAAGCCGTAGATGTCGAGGATCCAGAGCTGCTGTGCGGCCGAGGGATCCAGATGCTCGGTGAGCGTAGGCATGGCCAGGTACAGCACCGACATGTCCATCGACACCAGCAGTACCGGCAAGAGCAGTACGGCCAGGCCGAGCCAGGCACGGCGCGGCGTCTGCGCGACGGAACGCGCGAGAATGCTGGTCATCACCTATCCTCCGAGCTGATTGAGGGCTTCATACACAAGGGCTTGAACAAGAAGTGCTTGCACAAGCAGGGCTTGATACAAGCAGGGCGCGTACGTCGTACGCGCGGCTGGAGTACAGTGTACGCATAGCCGTGCCGGGAAGGAAAGAATTCGTCCGATGACCGAGGCCAAGCTCACCCGGGCCGCCATCGTCGACACCGCCATCACCCTGGCCGACGAGTCCGGAATCGACGCGCTCTCCATGCGCCGCATCGCCGAGCGCATGGGCGCGGGCGCCATGTCGCTGTACCGGCACGTCCCGAACAAGGACACCCTCCTCGCGGCCATGACCGATGAGGTCTCCCGGCGCAATCCCTACCCGCCCGCCGAAGCACAGGGCTGGACCTGGCGCGATCGCGTACGCATCGCCGCCGAGGTGGATTGGCGGCTGTACCAGGAACATCCATGGGTGCTGTTCACCTTCGCGGTCCCGCGCTACAACTTCGGCGAGAACAGCTTGGTCGTACTCAGCTGGCTGGTCGAGGGATTTTCCGAACTCGGCGTCAGCACCCGCGAAGCCACCCGCATGTCACTGTCGGTGTGGAGTTACATCGCCGGTGTGGCATTGCAGCATGTCAGCGCCCGCCTGCTGATCGACCGCGACAGCGAGAGCGAGGACCGCTCCGGCCTCACCGCACTACTCGAAGGCGCACCGCGCTGGCCGACACCGCCCGCCCTCACCGATCTCATCGGCACCGGCGGCGACGATCTACTGAATCCCGAACACCTCCTGGACTCAGGTCTCGCCGCACTCTGCGACGGCTTCGAGGCAAGGTCGCGATGAATTCCACTGCCCGGCACCGTCTGTAAAAGTGCACGCGCTGCAAGCTCGCGCAGCATGCGCACGTGCATGAACCGTCACCAACGACGAGGAGATGGCATGCCTTCCGACTTCACGCCCGGCGCACCCCGCTGGTTCGACGTCACCGCCCCCGACATTCCCGCCACCGCCGACTTCTATTGCGCCCTGTTCGGCTGGACCGCCCGGGACACCGGCGCCGAGGCCGGGCACTACACCCTGCTGCTACAGGACGGAGCCCACGTCGCGGGCGTCGTCTCGGCCGCCACCCCGGACGGCGGCACCAAACCGGCGATCTGGCTGCCGTACTTCACCGTCGCCGACGCCAAGGCCACCACCGCGACCGCCGTCGAGGCCGGTGCGGGCGTATTCATTGAGCCCACAGACGTATTCGGCCAGTTGGAGTTCGCGATTCTCACCGATCCGGACGGCGCGCCCTACGGCATCTCGCATCCGATCACCCGTCCCGGCACCGAACGCTGGGGCGAGGAGAACAATCCGGTCTGGGTCGAGTACACCGCCGCCCGCGCCCCCGCCGAGGCCATGGCCCACTACGCGACGGTGCTCGGCTGGAACTACGGCAACGCCGGCTGGGAAACCGCGACCGTGAACCCGTATCAGGCGCTCTCCCCGGGTTCGGGCGGCCGCGAATTCGGCGGTGCGCATATTGCGGCGTCAGGTGAGCCGGCGCCGTTCTGGTCCACCACGATTCGGGTCGCCGACGCCGATGCCATCGCCGCACGGGCGGTCGAGCTGGGTGGCTCGATCGTGCAGGAACCGCAGGACATGCCCGGCCCGTCCAAGGTGGGCGCGATCGCCGATCCGGCCGGAGCGACCTTGGGCCTCATGGCCTTCGGCTGAACTCAGTTCTCGATCACGCCGTCGAGGTAGACCCACGCCCCGTTGTCGCGGCGGAATCGGCTGTTCTCGTGCAGCTCGCCCGCCGTGCCGCCGGAGCGGTAGTGCGCCCGGAACTCCACGGTGCCTTCGGTATGGAACGGACCGCCGCCGGTCGCCCCGATGATTTCCAGTCGCTCCCACTGCATTCCGGGATCGAAATCCACGTCGGCGGGCCGGGTCGCGGGGTCCCAACTGCGCAGCAGATACGCCTCGTCCGCCACCGCGAAGGCACTGAACCGTGAACGCATCAACTGTTCCGCGGTATTCGCCTGCGCCGCACCCCGATGCAGCCGCCCACAACAGTCCGCATAGTTCGCGGGCAGCCCGCACGGACACTCCGCGGGGACCGGACGGGCCTTGCGACGCTTCGACATGCGCCCATTCTCCGTGGCCGATCCCCGCACCGGACGAGCGGTGTCCGCGACTCAGTAGAAGCTGCGCCCGATCAGCCCGCCCGACACCGACCAGACCTCCACGATCACACCGTTCTCGGTACGCAGGATGTCGGTGCCGCTGACGTCGACGCGCGTGCCCTCCGGCCCGTCGAACTGGGCCCCGTACGGACGCGCGATGATGCCGGTTCCGGTGTCGTCCATTTCGACGACCGGCGTGCCCTGCGGCGTGAACGTCAGGCCCGGCACCTGCTGATGGAACGACTCGATCTGCGCGGCGAAGGCCTTCGGATCGTGAATGTCGTCGTAGTCGGAGGCGCCCGGCTGGGCGTACCGCAGGGTGAATTCCGGGGCCATGATCTCCTGCGCCAGCGCCAGATCGCCGTTCCACATGATGGTCCACCGGTTGAACAATTCGATGCCGAAGTCGCGCATTTCCCGCTCCTAAATAGTATCT
Source organism: Nocardia sp. (assembly GCF_025465275.1). GTDB lineage: Bacteria > Actinomycetota > Actinomycetes > Mycobacteriales > Mycobacteriaceae > Nocardia. The sequence goes on from NZ_JAODNK010000030.1 coordinate 3,076, forward strand.
CTGATACGGTCTCTCTGGAACTAAACTATAGTCTCACCGATACGGTGTCAAGAGGTAGCTAGTGAAAGGAGTTGTGGCATGGCCGAACTCGGCCCACAGGACCACATCGTGCTGGGATTGATCGCCAGGCACGGGCCACTGACCCCGTACGAGCTCAAGGCCAGGGTCGAGGAGAGCGTCGACTGCTTCTGGCCGATTCCGCACGCGCAGCTCTATCGCATCCCGCCACGACTGGCCGAGCAGGGACTGCTGCACGAGGAGGCGGAGACCAGCGGACGGCGGCGGCGGGTCTTCCACCTCACCGATGCCGGCCGCACCGAATTGACCCGCTGGCTGGGCGATCCCGGCGCACCGCCGCCCGAGACGCGCGATCCCGCCCAGGTGAAACTCTTCTTCGCCGACCTGGGCGGGCCCGGAGATGTGGTGGTGCTGGCACATGCGCAGGCCGCGGAACACCGGCGCTGGCTGGACCTCTACCGCAAGCTGCACGCGGAGATCGATCCGAACGACAGCGAGCGCGCGGTGTCGCGGGGACGCATCCTGCTGCTCGGCATCACGCACGAGCAGGGGTACGTCGACTTCTGGGAGGAGCTGGCCGCGCACCCGGACGGTGCGCGGAAATAGCCTCAGTCCTGCTCGGCCACCAGGGCGTAGACGAACCCGTCCCAGCCCTTGCTGCCGACGGTCTGAAGCACGGTGCCGTCCAATCGCGGTTCGGCCGCGAACAATTCGATGACCTCGCGGCTGGCCCGCACCGCCGCATCGCGGGAATCCGGGTTCGCGATACCGCCGTTGCGGACCACATTGTCGACGATGATCACCGAGCCGGGGCGGGTCAGCTTCAGCGCCCACTGCACGTAGTTGGCGTTGTTGACCTTGTCGGCATCGATGAACACCAGGTCGAAGGGTTCGGGGTTCTCCCCCGCCAATACCGGCAGGCTGTCCAGGGCGGCCCCGACCCGAATCTCCACGCGGTCGCCGACACCGGCGCGATCGAGGTTCCCGCGCGCCACCTCGGCATGCTTGGGCTCGTACTCGAGGGTCACCACCTGCCCCTGCTTGCCGACGGCCCGCGCCAGCCAGGTGGTGCTGTACCCGCCGAGCGTGCCGATCTCGAGCACCCGGCGCGCCCGCGCGGTCTTGGCGATCAGATACAGGAACTTGCCCTGCGGCGGCGACACATCGATGGCGGGCAGCCCGGCGGCCGCATTCGCCTCGAATATCACCGAATCCTGGTCTCCTACCAGGGTATCCACGAGGTAATGATCAACTTCAGCCCAGTCGGATGTCGTCATACCGGCAAGTCTGCCACCCGCACGCCGCGGGTGGCCTCCCTTTAATTCGGCATGATCGCGGGCCGAATGGCGACCCGCGACTCAGAACAGGAAGTAGCGCTGCGCCATCGGCAGTTCCGTGGCCGGCTCCTCCGCCCACACTTCGCCGTCGATGCGCACGGTGAAGGTATCGGGATCCACCTCGATGCGCGGCATGGCGTCATTGCGCGGCATGTGCGCTTTGGTCCGCTTGCGGACATTGGCCACCGGCACCAGCTTCCGATTCACCCGGAGCCGATCGGCGAGACCGTCCTCGATGGCCTGCTCGGACACGAAATGCAGCGAAGTCCCCGCCGCGACGGCCGGTGCAGCACCGAACATGGGTCGCGGCAGCACCGGTTGCGGGGTCGGAATGGAGGCATTCGCATCACCCATGGCGGCCCAGGCGATCATGCCGCCCTTGAGCACCGCATGCGGGCGCACCCCGAAGAACGCCGGCTCCCAAAGCACCAGATCGGCCAGCTTGCCGACCTCGACCGAACCGATCTCATGATCGAGACCATGGGCGACCGCCGGGCAGATGGTGTACTTCGCGATATAACGCTGGACCCGATTATTGTCCGCCGCACCATCTCCCGGCAGCGCGCCGCGACGGCGCTTCATGACGTGCGCGGTCTGCCAGGTGCGCATGACCACTTCGCCGATGCGGCCCATGGCCTGGGAATCGCTGCCGATCATGGAGATCGCGCCCATATCGTGCAGCAGATCCTCGGCCGCGATGGTCGAGGGCCGAATCCGGCTCTCCGCGAAGGCCAGATCCTCCGGAATGGACGGGCTCAGGTGATGGCACACCATGAGCATGTCCAAATGCTCGTCGAGCGTATTGATGGTGTGCGGCCGTGTGGGATTGGTGGAGCTGGGCAGCACATTGAGATGCGCTGCGACAGTGATGATGTCGGGCGCGTGCCCGCCGCCCGCACCCTCGGTGTGATACGAGTGGATGGCCCGGCCGCGAATGGCCGCCAGGGTGTCCTCGACGAATCCGGCCTCGTTCAAGGTGTCCGAGTGCAATGCCACCTGCACACCCGACGCATCCGCCACCGTGAGGCAGGCATCGATGGCCGCCGGGGTGGTCCCCCAGTCCTCGTGCAGTTTGAAACCGGCTGCGCCGCCACGCAATTGCTCCCACATGGCTTCCTGGCGCACGGTATTGCCCTTGCCGAGCAGCACGATATTCATCGGCCACCCGTCGGTGGCCTCCAGCATGCGGCCCAGATGCCACGCGCCCGGCGTGACGGTTGTCGCCTTGGAGCCCTCGGCCGGGCCGGTGCCGCCGCCCACAAGGGTGGTGATGCCACCACCCATCGCCTCTTCCAGCAGCTGCGGGCAGATGAAGTGCACGTGACAGTCGATGGCGCCCGCGGTGACGATGCGGCCGTTGCCCGCAATGATCTCCGTCGACGGCCCGACCACCAGATCCGGATGCACCCCGGTCATGGTGTCGGGATTGCCGGCCTTGCCGATCCCGCAGATGCGCCCGTCCCGAATGCCGATGTCGGCCTTGATGATTCCCCAGTGATCGACGATCACCGCTCCGGTGATGACGGTATCGGGAGTGCCCTCGGCGCGGGTCGCCCGCGCCTGGCCCATGGATTCGCGCAGCACCTTGCCGCCGCCGAAGACCGCCTCGTCACCGGCGAGTCCCGGTCCGCCGCTGCGGTCTTCGGTGATCTCGATGAGCAGGTCGGTGTCCGCCAGGCGAATTCGATCGCCGGTGGTGGGGCCGAAGAGTTCGGCGTACCGGGCGCGGGAGAGTTCGGCCATCAGGCATCCAGCTTTCCGGGAGGAGTCAGGCTGATTCCGTGCACTTCGCGATTGCCGCCCAGCGGGACCAGCGAAACCCGCTGCCCCAGACCGGGTTCGAAGCGCACTGCGGTACCGGCCGGAATATCGAGGCGGCGGCCGTGCGCGGCCTCGCGATCGAAGCGCAGGGCCGAGTTCGCCTGCGGGAAATGCACATGGCTGCCGACCTGCACCGGGCGATCGCCGGTGTTCACCACATCGACTTCGATGCGTTCGGCTCCGGCATTGAGCTCGATCGTGCCCTCGGCACAGAGGTATTCACCAGGAATCATGAGACGTCAGCCGATCGGGTGGTGGACGGTGACAAGTTTGGTGCCGTCCGGGAAGGTCGCCTCGACCTGAACGTCGTGAATCATCTCGGGCACCCCGTCCATGACATCGGCGCGCTTCAGCACCGTCCGGCCGGAAGCCATGAGCTCAGCGACGGTCCGGCCGTCGCGCGCACCCTCGAGCACATGATCGACGATCAGCGCGATCGACTCGGGGTGGTTCAGCTTGAGCCCGCGGCCCTGCCGACGCCGAGCCAGCTCGGCCGCATAACTCAGGAGCAGGCGTTCCTGCTCGTGCGGCGACAGACGCATTCGGGCTCCTACCGAGGTTGCGGGGCGGGTCGTCGGTCATTCTGGCACGACCCGTATTACCTCGATGTTTCGTACACGGCGGGCGCGCCGCGTTCCCCCGGGAGCACAATGCGCAGCACCGTCCCGCCCCGGTCGGAGCCCTCGACCGCGATGGTGCCGCCGTGATTCATCACCACCTGCTTGACGATCGCCAGCCCCAGCCCCGACCCGGGCATCGAGCGCGAGGTCGTCGCACGATAGAACCGTTCGAAGACCAGCTCACGCTCCGCGGCGGGGATGCCGGGACCGGCGTCGTCGACGATCAGCTCCATCAGGCCCGAGGCGTTCTCCCGCATGCCGACCCGCACCTGTTCGCCCTCGGGGCTCCATTTGGCCGCATTGTCGAGGACATTGATGATCGCGCGTTCCAGACTGGCCTCGTGCCCGTAGGCCAGCCACGGCCGCAGATCGGTGCTGAAGTCGATTCCGGCCCGGCGTCTGCGGACGCGTTCCAGTGCGCGGTCCACCGCTTCGCTGATATCGACCTGCTCGTAGACGGTGTCCGGGGCGTCCTCACGCGCCAGGTCCACCAGATCGCCCACCAGCGTGGACAACTCCTCGATCTGCGCCATCACGTCCGAACGCAATTCGACCATGTCCTCATCCGGAATACGCGGCGCACCCGGACGCGACGAAGCGATCAACAACTCCATATTCGTGCGCAAAGACGTCAATGGCGTCTTCAGCTCATGACCGGCATCAGCCACCAAACGCCGCTGCCGCTCACGAGATTCGGTCAGCGCACGCAACATCGTGTTGAAACTCTCAGTGAGCCTGGCGAGTTCATCATCACCGGTCACCGGAATAGGAGTCAGGTCATCGGTACGAGCCACACGCTCGGTAGCTGCGGTCAGCCGGGCGATAGGCCGCAAACCCGTGCGGCCCACCGCCGTTCCCGCGGCCGCGGCGAGCAGGACGCCACATCCGCCGACCACGAACAGCAACCACGCCAGCCGGTCCAGCACCTTCTGGGTGGGCTGTAGCCGCTGCGAGATCACCAGGGTGGACCCCGAGTGCGTGCGCTCGGCGAGCACGCGCTGATTGCCGACCGTGCGCAGCGAGTAGGAAATCTCCCCGTGCGCGACCGCCATCTCCTGGGTGCCGATCGGCGGTGCGGCGTCCTGCCCGATCACGTAGCCCTCGGACTTGCTGTCCGGATAGATCAGCGCCACACCGATATCGTTCGAGAACAAACTCCCGAGGGTGAGCGCCTCCAGATAGTTCATGCTGTCGACATTGTTGGCGATCATGACCGAGGCCCGCGTCCGCAATTGCGAATCCACATCCGCGTACAGCGAGCGCGCCACCATCGCGTAGGCCGCGATGGAGGTGAAGGCGACGGCGACCGTCACCACCGAGGCGGCCAGCAGCATGACCCGCCAGCGCAGCGAGACCGAGCGGGCCGACGGCAGCGGCGGGAGCGGATCGGATTCCGGTACGTTCCCGAGCCCGGCGACCACCGGACGGTGTGGGACGGTTCTACTCACGAGCTCATGCCGCGAGCACCAGAATTGCGCATACCTCCATGCTGCCCACAGCGACTGAGAGGCAACTGAGAGCTGGGGACCGAATCAGCCCCGGGGACTGAGGTTCTGCAACCGGACCTGGCCGCGCGCGACCGTGCGATCCTGTTCATCGGTAATGACCACGACCCACAATTGCTGCGATCGGCCACGGTGCACCGGGGTCGCCACACCGCGCAGCACACCCTCGCGCACCGCGCGCAGGAAGTCGGTGTTGTTGTTGACGCCGACCACGGTCCCGCGATCGCCGAGCCAGATGCTGCCCGCGATGCTCGCCAGCGTCTCGATGACGGTGCAGTACACGCCGCCGTTCACAATGCCCGCCGGCTGGAACTGCTGCGGGGTGACGACCCACTCCGCCGTCACCTGATCCGAGGTCATCTCGGTCAGCTTCAACCCGAACGTATCGGTGAAGAAGCCCTCACTGAATTTGTTCATCAGCTCGGGCGTCACATCGGCCATGGACTTGAGCGACGAGAAGTCTTCGGTCATGAATCCACATTCGCATGCGGGCCCGGATAACGAAGCGGCGGGCTCCCCTTGGTAGGGGAACCCGCCGCGGCAAGGGACCGGGGGTTCTCGGCAGCCCTCCGGAACACTCACTCGGCCCTAACGCCGATTCCGAGTGTAGGTCAGGCTTACCTAACAAAGCAAGTCCTTCGTACCGGATCTGCCCCGCTCGGATCGATAGGTCAGCAGCCGGGACGCGGAGCGGTCGGTAGCGGGTTGCCGGTGTCGGCCGCGTTCTGCGGCCGGTCCGGGCCGCCGGGGAAGCCCCACCAGTTGTTTTCGGCGGCAAGCGAAAGGCCTGAGACATCAACCTGCGTAGTACTCCCGACAAGGCAGTTCATGCCGGGACTGCCCTGCGCTCCCCCGCCGAAATCTATTGCGGCGGTGCCGATCACGCCGTCACGATTGTTTGCCCGGAGCAGTGCCTGTTGGGCAGTGGTGACGGTGGTCCGGGCGACAGTGCCCTGCAGAACTGCCGTATCACCGACATTGACGATATTGATGCCATTGGCGGCGGAGCCGGTGACCGATGTGTCGTGGATGTCGAATGTCAGCGCCGCGGTGGACGGTGTCGGTCCCTCCGGGGTGAAGGCGATCAGGCCGATGCCGTCTGCGCTGCAGTCGCTGAAGTCGGAGTTCGCGACGCTCAGATGGGTTTGGCCGGTGCGCCCGAAGTTCGTTGTGACCAAGCATGTTCCGAGATTGGTCGGCACGATCGAATTGAGCGCGGCGCCGGGGAACAACGAGTTGTGCGCCCGGACCCGGTCCAGACTCAGCGATTGCCGGGCGCCCTCGCTGCTGAGGTTGTAGTTCTCGATGATGTCACCGGTGACGGTATCGAAATCACTGTCGGTGACCGCGACTTCGCTGTCGGGAGTGCCACTGGTGGTCACATATTCCAGACCGTTGGCGGAGAAGTGGCCGCCGCCATTGCGGAATCGGTTGCCGGTGACGGTGACCCGCAGCCGGGACTGCCCGAGCGGGTTGATGAACAACCCCTCACTGTCGGCGAGAGCGTTCAGCGGCGACACCGCCGGTGCCGCGATATCGGTTTGCGAATTGCCGTCCAGCGCTGCGGTCAGCTCCGCCGTACCGGCGGACTGGACTCCGATCGCGAGCACCGACAGCTTCGCCAGCCCGAGATTGATATTGCGCAGCGCATTCCCAGTCACGTGAGCTGTCATCCGGCTGGTTCCGGTGGCCCGCACATCGATCCCGTCGCCGCAGGCGGTGTCGTGGACGGTGTTGTTCTCGATCCGCACGTCGCCGGTCACCGTCGAGAAGTCGGTCATGATCGCCGCCCAGCCGTTGTTCAGCGTGATGAAATCGGGTAGCGGCGGCGCTGTCGCTCCGATCGCGATCGTCGGCGGCAACGTGAACGGTCCGATGAGGAAGCCGTCCGCGCAGCGCTGATTCGTGGCCGCCACATCATTGCCGTCGACCACCGCGTCAGCGGCGTCCGAACCGTAGATGCCGCCACGGAGCGCGCCGGTAATGACAAGATTGCGTACCTCACTGCCCCGCGCGAGCACCACGGCATCGCCGTTTCCGGCAGTGGTGGCGTTGGTCAGGCGGGGCAGATCGGCGCCCGGCGCGGCGCCCTGCACCGCAGGACCGCCGCCGATGAGCCGCTGTCCGGGCTTCAGCACTATGCCGCCGTCGAGCGGAGGCACGTTCGCCCCGGCAGGCTGCACCACAATGGTGTCACCCTCGCCCGCCGAGGCCGCCACGGCGGCCAGCGAATCGAACGGCGCATCGATGCTGCCGGTGCCGCCCGGCCCGGCCCCCGCCTCGACAAACCAGGTATTCGAATCCCCCTGCGCCGCAGCTGGTTCGAGCGATATCACACCACAGGCCGAGACGGTGACCGCGAGTACCGAGGCGGCGCGCAGTACGCGGCTCCTGGAGTGCATCAATTGCTCCCTACGAGATGAGGATTGTTCCGGGCTGCGCTGCACCACAACCCGATTCAGCCCGTCGGCTGGGTGATGAAGGCGGCGATATACGAACTCGCGGGCTCCGGAAGGCCGTTGTTCTGCTTCTCGGCAGCGGTGACTACGTCGTAATGCCGGTATCCCGGAATGTATTTCGCGTTGTACGGCAGCAGACCACCGAGCCCGGCGTTCTGCACCGGGGAGTCCCCGGACAGCAACGTCAGATTGCGGCGACCGGCGGGCGTGCTCTGCCAGCGGTCACCGTGCAGCAGGAAGCTCAGAATGCCGCCGGAGCGGTACTGCAGCTTGCCGAGATCACCGTCGCGGCCCAGCCCGAGGGCGAAAACCATATCGGTGATCAGCCGGAACGAGGTGTACTCCTCGAAGTAGCTTGTCGGCTGCCAGCCCGGATTCATGGCATGCGCGAATTGCCGGACGTCGGTGACCTCGTGATCGCTGTCGGTCGGCGGGCCCTGCCCGATCCCGGGCGCATCGATACCGGACGGCCAGACCTGGTCGTAATTGCGCCAACCGCACAGTTGATCGTGGGCGGCGGGCGTGTAGTTCTGCCCGAAGCCGACCCGCAATGGGATGACGAACAGCGTCGGACCCAGAATCGGCACGGAGGCAAGGCCATTCGGGACCGGATAGGTCTTCCCCGCCACCGGGCAGTCGTAGAATCCGAGACCGGCTTGCAGGATGTATTCGGCGGAGTTCTGATCGAAGTCCATCGCCAGCGCGGCCGTATTGGTCAGCCGGAAATCGTTCGGCAGGTTCGCGCCGGTGAACAG
>NZ_JAODNK010000032.1 GCF_025465275.1 Nocardia sp.
GCTTCAACGACGACGGCTCACTGCGCTTCCACACCGTGCGCTGGATTCAGGACGGCCGCTGGGAAGGCGGCATGCTCGGCGACCTGATCACCGTCAACGGCACGGTCCACCCCCGCGCGAACGTGGCGCGGGGAACCTACCGATTCCGCACCCTCAACGCGTCCAACTACCGGCCCTACATCCTGTCCTTCAGCAATGGCACCAAATTCTGGGTCATCGGTAATGACAGCGGGCTGCTCGACCAGCCCGTTTACGTCACCGCGGCGACCATCAACCCCGGCGAACGAATCGACATCATCGCCGACTTCACCGGTCTCGGCCCCGGCGACACAGTCGATCTGATGAACAGCTACGAGTTCGAGCCCGGCATCGGTGAGGTCAGCGGGGCTCAGACGATCAAGAACCTCATCCGATTCATCGGCACCGGGACCACCGGCTTCACCGGCACTCCACCGGACACGCTCCGCGGCGGCCCCCGCCAAGCCCCGGCACTGCCCGTGATACCGACGGCGAACCGGCGCCGCATCATCACCCTGAGCCTGAGCCCCGCAATGTCCTGGCCACCGTTCACCGAGAATCTGAACAACCTCTGCTATCACGACGAACCGATCCCGGACCCTAAGCAGGGCACCACAGAAATCTGGGAATTCGTCAACGTCTCCCCCGAGTCCCATCCGATGCATCTGCACCTGGTGCACATGCGCATCCTCAATCGCCAATCCCTCGATTTCCTCGGATACGTCGCCGCGAATCCACCACCCCCGGTGGGCACCTACTGGGCGCCGGAGCCGGACCGGTTCCTCAACGGGCCGCTGCAGCCGCCGGGGGCGTGGGAAACGGGCGCCAAAGACACCGTCACCTGCCCCGCGTTCACGGTCACACGGGTAGCGATCACTTTCCCGACCGCCGACCAACTCGGCTTCGATCCCGACGCGACGTTCAGCGTCGGCGGCATGGCCGGTATGACCGGTATGGGCGAGACGATGGCACAGGGCTACGTATGGCACTGCCATCTCATCGACCACGAGGACGAATGCATGATGTCACGCCTGCGCCTGCACGCCTGACATTCGGGAAATATCCGATTACCTTGCGGCAGCGGCCTTTCGGGCCCAGGCGTAGTCGGCCTTGCCGGTCGGGGTCCTGATCACCTCCGTGACCATTCGGAGGTCGCGTGGCACCTTGTAACCGGCCAGAGCCTTCCGGCAATGCGCGATCAACTCGTCCGGTGGCACCTCCACGCCTTCCACCGCCGACACCACGGCCGCGACACGGGAGCCGAGCCGTTCGTCGGGTAGACCGACAACCACAGCGTCGTACACCGCCGGGTGGGATTTGAGCGCGGCTTCGACCTCCTCGACGAACACCTTCTCGCCACCGGTATTGATCACCAGCGAGCCGCGTCCCAGCAGCACTACACAGCCGTCGTCGTCCAGCCTCGCCATATCGCCCTGCAGCGCCCAGCGCCGCCCGTCCGGGCCGGGCACGAAGGTGGCGGCCGTTTTCTCCCGATCGTTCCAGTAGCCGCTGGGCAGTCGGCCGGTCTTGGCGAGGACGCCGATCCGGTCCGAGCCGGGCTCGATCGGCAGCAGCTTCTCGTCGAGGACGGCGACTTCCGGCCGAGGCCTGAACCGCGGCAGGCCTTCCGGACTCGGGTCGACACCGGCGGCGCACGCACCGGTCTCCGAACCACCCATCCCGTCGAGGATGGCCACCAGACTCGGAATCTTCTGGTGCAGGCGTCTTTTCACGTCCGGCGAGGTGGCCGAGCCGCCCGCGGCGAGGAAGGTCAGCGCGGAGAGGTCGTAGTCGGCGCGGTCGAGTCGATCGGCCAGCGGGCGAGCCATCGCATCACCCGCCAGCAGCATGAACGCGACCCGCTCGGCGGCGGCGAGCCGCAGCACCCCGTCGGGGTCGAACCGCCGCTGCGACCACAGCACCAGCGTGCTCGCCGCGATCAGCGCGCCCCAGGCCCCCCACATGCCCGCCCCGTGCATCAGCGGCGGGTTGACCATACTGGTCGGAGCGCCGCCCGCGGCCCGGGCCCGGACGTCCTCGGGGGTGCGGAGCGGTTCACCGGCCATGGGATCGCCGCCCATCGCGGTAAAGAAGATGTCTTCCTGCCGCCACATGACGCCTTTCGGCTTTCCGGTCGTACCGCCGGTGTAGAGCAGGTAGAGGTCGTCTCCCGACCGCGGGCCGAAGTCACGATCGGCGGACGCCGCCGCCAGCGCCTCCTCATACGAGGTGGCTGCTCCCATGTCGGCGTCCGTCCCGTCTTCGATCGCTACGACGTGGTGCAACCACTCGAGTCCCTCGCGGGCCCGGCCCAACCGCGCGATCAGCTCGCGCTCGCCGATCAGGGCAGCGGACTCGGAATCGCCTAGGACATGGGCCAATTCGTTCGCGGTGTAGCGGTAGCTGACATTCACCGGCACCGCGCGCAGCTTGTACACCGCGATTTGGGCCTCCAGCCACTCGGCGCGATTGTGGGCCAGGATCGAAACCCGGTCTCCCGCAACGATTCCGGCGAGAGCCAGGTGGTGAGCCACACGATTCGCTCGTTCTTCCAGCTCGCGGTAGGTCAGCCGAGTATCGCCGGCGATCAGTGCGATGCGCTCGGGCGCCACGTCCACGGCGATCTCGAACAGGTCGGCATGATTGAAAGTGCTTGTCACCGTTACGGTCTCCGTCTCGACAGGACGAGGCTGGCCCCCGCCGCGAAGAACATCCCCACACCGTGCACGAAGCTGATCTCGGCATCCGGCACCTGGGCGTCGGCTTCGCCGCGCAGTTGGCGGACGGCCTCCTGGATCGCGAACATTCCGTACATTCCGGTATGGGTATAGCTGAGGCCGCCACCGTTGGTGTTCATGGGCAAGCGCCCGGACGCCCCGGTGTGGCCCTCGGCGATAAAGGCGCCGGACTCGCCTCGTCCGGTGAAGCCCAGGTCCTCCAGCATGTAGAGCGGCAGATGGGCGAAGGCGTCGTAGCACATCAGGTGATCGACGTCGGCGTGGCCGATCGCGGCGGTGTGGAAGGCTTCGGCGCTGGACTGCCGGAAGGCGCGGCTGGAGGTGGGGTCCTCCATCTGGGAGATCAGCGGGGTCTCGACCGCCTCCCCCGAGCCGAGCAGATACACCGCCCGCGTACCGGACGGCAGATCGGCCGCGCGCTCGGCGCTGGTCAGCACGAGCGCGCCGCCGCCGTCGGTGACGACGCAGCACATGTCCCGGGTGAACGGGTAGGAGATCATCGGCCCGTCCAGGACCTCGGCGACGGTCACCGGATCGCGGCGGAACGCACGCGGATTCTTCGCCGCCCACTGCCGCTGTGCGACAACGACTTTCGCCAGATCCTCGCGGCCCATCCCGCGGTCGTGCAGAAAGCGCAGTGCCGGAACGGTAAAGGTCGCGTGCGGAGTGATCGCACCGTACGGCGCCTCGAACTGGCCCGCCGGCGAGGCCGCGCTGGGCCCGAACCGCATGGATCCCACTCGTGAGCGACCGGACTCACCATGCGTCACCAGCACGACGTTCGCCGCGCCGGAGGCGATCGCCGCGGCCGCGTGCCGCACGTGGACAAGGAAGCTGCACCCACCGACCATGGTGCCGTCGATCCAGCGCGGAGTCAGACCGAGATGGTGCGCGACCTCGATGGCTTGCGTTCCCACCGCGGCAATGCCGTCGACGTCGGCGAAGGTCAGCCCGGCGTCCCGGACCGCCCGGCGTGCGGCCTGCGCATGCAATTCGAGCACGGACGCGTGGGGCAGGATCCCGATCTCGGGCGTCTCGGCCGCTCCGACGATCGCGATCCCGCCACCGTGAATTCCACCGATTCGATTGTCCCACTGGGTCATTCGTTATCCCTTCGCAGGTTCGAAGTAAGGAAGCACGGCACCCTGGTGCTCGGCGAAGGTCACCGTCAGGCGCATATCGAGGGGCAGCTTCTCCGGGTCCGGGTCCACGCCGAGCAGATTGGTCATCAGGCGCGGCCCCTCGTCCAGTTCGACCAGGGCGATGACCGGTGACAGCGGTTCGTGCCCGGGAACCGGACGATGGCTGATGACATAGGAGACCAGCCGGGCACGCCCGGACACCGCCACCCACTCGACGCCCTCGCCGCCGCAGTACCGGCAGAAGGGCCGAGGATAGAAGTAGTGCCGCCCGCACGTGCGGCAGCGCTGAATGCGTAGTTCGCCCTGCGCCGCGCCCTCCCAATAGGGCGCGGTCTCCGGTGTCGGTTCCGGCTTCATACCGGTTCCTTGGTGAACACGCCCTTGTCGAGCACCACGGTGTCGCCAGCCGTGGTGCGGAAACGGGCCGTCGCGCCGTCGTCCCAGATGTGCACGGCGAGCTCCTGCCCGGGCAGCACCGGTGCGCTGAATCGTGCCGACATGCTCGCGAATCGGGACGGATCGGAGTCGCACAGCGTGTGCAGGAGGGCCCGTCCGGTGAACCCGTACGTGCAGAGGCCGTGCAGGATCGGACGCTCGTAGCCGGCCCGGGCCGCCAGCCACGGGTCGGAATGCAGTGGGTTCCGGTCACCGCTGAGCCGGTAGAGCAATGCTTGATCGGGACGTGTCGGGTAGACGACGACATGGTCGGCGGGACGCGCCGGCGTTTCCCACGAAACCTGCTCGCCGCGTTCGCCGCCGAATCCGCCCTCCCCCCGCACGAACAGGCTGGATCCGAGTTCGGCAAGCACCCGGCCCGAATCCGCGTCTCGGAGAACGGATTCGAGGACGATCAGGGCGGCCGACCCTTTGTCGTACATGCCGGACACCGTTGAGGTGGTGCGCACCCGGCCGTCGGTGGGCAGCGGGCCGTGCAGCCGAATGCTCTGCTCGGCGTGCAGGATTCGGTCGAAGCCGAAATCACCCAGTTTCGGTTGATCCGGACCGCCGATCCCGGTGCGCACGATCGCGAAGGTCGGCAGCACCCGCAGTGTGGTGTGGTGGGAGTTCTCGGTGGTGAAGGCCAGTTCGGTGGTGGGATCGGCGGCGCCGGCCCCCACGCCCAGCGCGTAGAGCAGCACATCGGCCGAACTCCAGGCGTCTTCCGCCGATTCCCATTCTTGTCCGACCGCATCCAGGTTCAGCGACATGAGATCACTTCCGATTGTTATAGACGATCTACGTCCGTAAATAGAAGGTACCGAGGCGCGACGGCGAAATCCAGCCCCCGGCGGTGACTCGAATACGCCCCTTCCCACCCTTGACACACCCCCTCGACGGTCCTTAGCGTCAATATCAGACGAAGATCGTCCACAGCGGAAAGGCTTCTCCAGTGGGAATTCTCGACAACCGCGTCGCGGTGATCACCGGCGGCGGGCGCGGCATCGGCGCAGCCCTCGCCCGAGCCTTCGCCCAGGAGGGTGCGGCCGTCGTGGTGAACGACCTCGGCACCGCCCCGGACGGGGTCGGCGGCGACAAGAGTCCGGTGCACGAGATCGTGGAAGAGATCAGGGCCGCAGGCGGGCAGGCCATCGCCGACGACGGGGACATCGCCGATGTCGCCACCGGCCGGCGTCTGGTCGAGACCGCCGTCGACGAATACGGCAAGCTCGACGTGCTGGTGAATGTGGCGGGCATTCTGCGCGACCGGATGATCTTCAATCTGCCCGAGGAGGATTGGGACGCCGTCATCCGCGTCCACCTCAAGGGCCACTACAGCACCGTCCGCCCGGCGGCGGCCTACTTCCGGGAGCAGCGCGATCCCGGCGGCAACTACCGGATCATCAACTTCACCTCGGTCTCCGGCCTGCAGGGCTCGCCCGGGCAGCCCAATTACGCCGCGGCCAAGATGGGCATAGTAGGCCTCACTTACTCACTCGCCCAGGGGCTTTCGCGGTACGGCGTGACCGCGAACGCGATCGCCCCGGGCGCCGCCACCCGGTTGGTCGCGACCATCCCCTCGACCCGGCGGCCCGGCGGCGACGGGGCCCCGGCAGTCGCACCGATCGATATGTCGCCCGACAATATCGCCCCCCTCGCCCTGTATCTGGCCAGCGAGCGTTCGAGCTGGCTCACCGGTCGCACGCTCTCCGCCCAGGGCTACGAGGTGGGCCTGTACGCCAATCCCGTGGAGATCGCGAAGGTCGCCGGCGACCGGCCCTGGCAGTTCGAGAACCTCGCCACCGAGATCGAGGGCTCGTTCCGGCCGCTCGCCGACGGACTGCCCCCGAGCATCTTCGCCGCGCAACTCGGCCACTGAGAGGACGACAGCATGAGCCTGGACGAATTCCGCACCGAGGCCCGCGCGTGGCTCGAAACCAACGCCACCCCCTTCGCCGAGGCGGGCGGTGATCTCCCGGCGTCGATCGAGGAGTGCAAGCGATTCCAGAATGCGTTGTGGCAGGCGGGATTCGCGGGCATCACCTGGCCGGAGAAATACGGCGGCCAGGGGCTGGGCGCCGCCGAGCTACTGGCCTTCACTCAGGAGGCCGCCGATTTCAGCCTGCCGACGCAGCCGTTCATCATCGGCCTGGGTATGCCGGGGCCGACCATCCTCGAGCTCGGTACCGAGGAACAGAAGCTGCGCTATCTGCCGTCGCTGCTGCGGGGCGAGGAGATCTGGTGTCAGCTGTTCTCCGAACCGGGCACCGGCTCCGATGTCGCCAGCCTGCGGACCACCGCGACCCGCACCGAGGACGGGTGGGTGATCAACGGGCAGAAGATCTGGACCTCCGGCGCCCAGTGGAGCGACTTCGGCGCGATCATCGCCCGCACCGACCCGACCGTGCCCAAGCATCAGGGCATCACCATGTTCATCGTCGACATGCACTCCCCCGGCGTCACCGTACGACCACTGGTCGTCGCCACCGGCGACGCGGCCTTCAACGAGGTCTTCTTCGACGACGTCCGGGTCCCCGCCGACGCGGTGATCGGCGAGGTGAACCAGGGCTGGGCTGCCGCCGTCGTCATGCTGCGCAATGAGCGAGTCGCCATCGGCGCCGGCGGACGCCGGCGAGCCGACCCGCTCGGTTTCGACGCACTACTCGAAGTGGCGCGGTCCCGCGGTCGCACCGGCGATCCCGCTGTGCGCCGCCGCCTGGCCGAGCTCTATGCCCGGGAAAGTTCGGTGACGGCGTTCGGCCGCCTACTGCACGAGGAGACGATCGCCGGGCAGGCGATCGGCGCACGCGGCTCGGCGGCAAAACTCGCCGGCGCCGAATTGTCGCTGTGGGCAGCAGAATTCGCGGGCGATCTGCTCGGCGCCGAGCTGGCGCTCGGGTATCCGGAGGTGCGCGCGGTCGCCGGTGCGGTCATCGCCGCGCCCGGCTACGCCATCGCCGGTGGCACCAATGAGATCCAGCGCAACATCATCGGTGAACGCATTCTCGGCCTGCCCAAGGACCCGGGCATCCAGCGCGACGTCCCCTTCAACCAGCTTCGCCTGTCCCGCTGACGACGCCCACCTGGAGTGATCGATGTCCCTGATCTTCACCGAGGACCAACTGGCCCTCTCACGCAGCGTCGAGGCGTTCGTCGCCCGCCGCGCCCCACTGCACAAGGTCCGCGAGCTGATCACCGCGAGGCGGATCTACGACCCCGACATCTGGCAGGGCCTGTCCAAGGAGCTCGGTCTGACCGGCCTGCTCATTCCCGAGCTCTACGGCGGCGCCGAGGCGAGCCGCGCCGACCTGTCGGTCGCGCTGCGCGCGCTGGGCGCCGGGCTCGTTCCGTCGCCGCTGCTGTCCTCGGGCGTCATGGCGGCAGGACTGCTGCTGGCGCTCGATGACGATGTCGTCAACAAGGAATCGCTCCCCTGGATCGCCACCGGGGCACTCGTCGCCACCGTCGCCGTCAGCGAGGGCACCGAAACCCCCTGGATACCCATAACTCCGGCCACAACTGCACGGCCGTCGGGCAACGGCGCTACCTTGCACGGTACCAAGACCGCTGTGCTCGACGGCAGCACGGCCGATCTGCTGCTGGTACAGGCGACGGGGCCCGGCGGGGTGGGCATCTACTCCACCCACAGGTCCGCCCGCGGTGTCACCGTCGACATAGACCGCGGCGTCGACCTGACCCGTGACACGGCGACGATCCACTTCGACAATGCTCCCGCCACACCGGTCGCGGGTGACGCGGCCCGCGCGCTGGACCGGATGGTCGATCTCGTCAACCTGGCGGTCGCGGCCGAGCAGGTCGGCGCCATGCGCACCTGCCTGGACATGACCACTGTCTATGCCACGATTCGCTACAGTTTCGGCCAGCCGATCGGCGCCTATCAAGGCGTCAAACACAAGCTGGCCGACATGTACAACCTGTGGGCGCTGTCCGACGCCGCACTGCGCACGGCGGCCACGGCTTCGGACGAACGCCTTCCGGTGGCCGCGGCCGCCGCCCGCGCACGTACCGGACCGAGCTACCTGACCGTCGCCACGAACACCGTCCTGCTGCACGGCGGCATCGGCTTCACCTGGGAGCACGACGCGCACCTGTTCTACCGCAACGCAATTGCCGGCAAGTCACTACTGGGCGGCCTCGACTACCAACTCGACCGCCTGGCGGGCAAACTGGCCATTCAGGAGAACCCGTCATGACCCGCGCAGTCATTGTCGACGCGGTCCGCACCCCGTCCGGCAAAGGCAAGCCGGGGGGACAGCTGTCCGGGATACACCCCGCCGTGCTGCTGTCCCAGGTACTGCGTGCTCTGGTCGATCGCAGCGACCTCGATCCCGGGCTGGTCGACGATGTGATCGCCGGCTGTGTCAGTCAGGCGGGCGAGCAGAGCGCCGATATCGCGCGAATCGCCGTCCTCACCGCGGGCTTTCCCGAATCCGTCCCCGGTGTCACCGTCGACCGTCAGTGCGGGTCCAGCCAGCAGGCCGTGTCGTTCGCCGCGCAGGGCGTGATCGCCGGCGCGTACGACATCGTGATCGCCTGCGGCGTCGAGTCGATGAGCCGCGTCCCGATGGGCGCCGCCGCGCTCGGCGTGAACCCGTTCCTGCCGGTGGCCACACGCTATCCGGACGGCCTCGCGAGCCAGGGTATCGCTGCGGAACTCATTGCCGCACAGTGGAAGCTGAACCGCACCGAGCTGGATGAGTACTCGGCCCGCTCCCACGCGCGGGCTGCCCGGACCGCCAACTCGGGCGGCTTCGACGCCGAGATCGTGCCGGTGACGGTGACCGGGCCCGGCGGTGCGCAACGCGCGGTCGCCACCGACGAGACGGTCCGACCGGGCACGACGGCCGAAGGATTGCGCGGGCTGCCGCCGTCGTTTCGAAACGACCTGGTGGGCAGGCGATTTCCCGAGATCGACTGGTGCATCACCCCGGGCAATTCCTCACCCCTGACCGATGGCGCGTCCGCGGTACTCATCATGAGTGAGGAGAAGGCCGCCGAGCTGAACCTGAATCCCCTGGCGCGCTTCCACAGCTTCGCGGTGACCGGCAGTGATCCGCTGCTGATGCTCACCGGCCCGATCCCGGCCACACGGAAGGTGCTGGCCCGCACCGGATTACGCCTGGACGATATCGACGCATACGAGGTCAATGAGGCCTTCGCACCCGTGCCGCTGGTGTGGCAGCGGGAGGTGGGAGCCGACCCCGAGCGCCTCAACCCGCGCGGCGGCGCCATCGCCCTGGGGCATCCATTGGGCGCCTCGGGCGCCCGCCTGCTGACCACCCTGGTTCATCATCTACGGGCCACCGGCGGGCGGTACGGATTGCAGACCATGTGCGAGGGCGGCGGCATGGCGAACGCCACCATCATCGAGCGGCTCTGAGCACGGTTCCGCCCCGGAGGAGTAGACGTGAGCGACAGTGTGACAACAGAATTCGGCGACGGTCTCGCTGTGATCACGATCAACCGGCCGGCGGCCCGCAATGCGGTGAACCATGCGGTGGCCGAGGGCATCGCCGCGGCGGTCGACGAGTTCGAGTCCCGCGACGACCTCATTGTCGCGATCCTGACGGGTGCGGGCGGCACGTTCTGCGCGGGTATGGACCTCAAGGCGTTCATGCGGGGTGACCACCCGGACGCACCCGAACGCGGATTCGGCGGCCTCACCGAGCGGCCACCGGCGAAGCCGCTGATCGCCGCAGTCGAGGGCTGGGCGCTGGCGGGCGGTTTCGAGCTCGCGCTCAGCGCCGACCTCATCGTGGCCGCACGCGACGCGAAGTTCGGTCTCCCCGAGGTGAAACGGGGGCTGGCGGCGGTGGCAGGCGGGTTGATCCGGTTGCCCAAGGCGCTGCCCTATCAGCTGGCGATGGAGATCGCCCTCACCGGTGATCCGCTCGACGCCGTCCGCGCGCACCACTTCGGCCTGGTCAACGTGATCACCGAACACGGTGGCGCACTGGCAGGGGCGCGAGAGCTGGCCGCACGAATCACCGGCAACGCGCCGCTCGCCGTCCAGGCTTCCAAACACATCCTGTCGAACGCAGTGAAGTGGACAGATAGGGAAGCCTTCACCGCGCAGGGCGCGATCGCCGAACGCGTCCTCTGGTCCGAAGACGCGCGCGAAGGCGCGACGGCCTTCGCAGAGAAACGACCACCGGTCTGGCGCGGACGCTGACGCTGACGCTGTGAATAGCGCACCCATCGGTATCGGATATCGATGGGTGCGAAGCGTGCCCTCAGCCCACAATCGACCGGCTCGAATCCGCCCTTGACGCCATCCCGCACCTAGGAGCACGATGGTGACCATCGGTACCTGATACCGACGGTCGCAATACGGAGCCGTGGTTGTCCTTCCCTGCCCGGCTTACCGCTACCCGTTGTGACACATTTGTGTTCTTTTGTCTTTTTGCCTCAGAGGAGGTGGAGCCGATGCCCAAGAGGAAACCTGCTGCGGCCGACACAGTCGTGGCCGACACCGTCGCCGCCGATGCAGTCGCGACCGACACCGTCGCGGCCGATGCAGTCGCCGCCGATGCAGTCGCGACCGATGCAGTCGCGGCCGAGAAGCCCGAGTTCGACGCCGGAATCCGCGAGGCCGTGGCGATGCCGCTGAGCGAAGACCCCCTGGCCCGGCTCGGGCCCGATACGCTGGTCTGGAAGTACTTCGGCGACAACCGCGGAACCCTGCTGGGCTTCCAGCGCCTGGCCGGGACGGAGAACTGCATCGAGCAGTTGGCCAAGGGCGTCGAGGATCACTCGATATTCTTCGAGGACGCCATCGCCCGCGGCCGGCGGACCGGCCCGCCGATCGCCAAGACGGTGTATTCCGCCGACGCGTTCTACTGGGGTAGAACGATCCGCGACTTCCACAAGCCGATCAAGGGCACCATCGACAGCGATGGATCGCGTTATCACGCACTGAATCCCGAGTTGTACTACTGGGCGCACGCCACGTTCGTCGACCAGGTCATCTACAACACCGACACCTTCATCCGGCGGCTGTCCCACGCGGAGAAGGCCCAGATCTTCGAGGAATCCAAGATCTGGTACCGGCTGTACGGGGTGAGCGACCGCAGCCAGCCACAGACCTACGAGGAGTTTCTCGCGTACTGGGATTCGATGGTGGAGCGGTTCGTGCCGACCCCGACGATCATGTACGCCACCGGCTATATCCGTAAGGGCCTCCCCCGCCCCAAGAAACTCCAGAACGTCCCCCTGCCCGTCTGGAAGGCGTTGTCGGCGCCACTGAACGGTGTGATTCGCACGGTCATTGTCGGAACACTGCCGCAGCAGATGCGGGATGTGTGCCGCCTGGAGTGGGATGCGCAGAAGGAGAAGCGTTTTCAGCGCTTCGCCGCCACCATGCGCGCACTGAACCCGCTGCTCAACCGGCTGCCGTTGAATGTGCTGTACCAGCCGTGGGCGTTCGAGGCGTGGGAGCGCGAGGGCGTGGATCCCCGGAAGATCCTCAATGGCAAGAAGTCGGACCTCGCGGTCGGCCGGGCCCGCGCCGCACGTGACTCGAAAGCTGTGCGCCCCAAGAAGAACGTGCGCAAGCGCGTACTGGCGGCCCCACCGGCGGGCAGCGGCCTGAAACCGATCTACGGCGGGATTCCGTCGCTGTCGGAGATGATGCTGTTCCGCCGCGCACCACAGCGGATGATCGCGGACCGGCGTGCGAACTTCGGCGATATCAGCTTCCTGCACACCCCGACCGAGAAACTCGTCGGCCCGCTGAGCCCGTCGGCGTGCGAGGAGGTGGCCTTGAATCGGAACAAGACCTTCGCCTCGGAACCCGCGTGGGGCTTCATGATCGGCAAATTCTTCCGCCGCGGCCTCCTGCTCATGGACTTCGAAGAACACCGCTACCACCGACTCGTCCTCCAGCAGGCCTTCACCACCGACCGCCTCAAGGGCTATCTGGAACAGATGCAGCCCCTGATCCAGCAGCGCGTCGCCGGACTTCCCGAAGGCGGCCGGGTCCGGATGCTGCACGAGCTGAAGAAGCTCACCCTGGATGTGGCGCTGGAGATCTTCCTCGGCCTGAAACTCTCGCGCGAAGAAGCCGACCGAATCAACAAAGCCTTCATCGACTGCGTCGACGCCGGACTGGCGCTGGTCCGTTACGACGTTCCCGGAACACGGTGGGCACGGGGCGTTGCCGGGCGAAAGGTGCTGGAAGAGTTCATGTACCAGCACCTACCCGCCAAACGAGCACAGCAGACACCCGACCTGTTCTCCACCCTGTGCCACATCAGCTCCGACGAAGGCCACACCTTCACCGACGAAGACGTCGTCAACCACATGATCTTCCTCCTCATGGCCGCACACGACACCACCACCATCACCATGACCACCATGGCGTACTACCTCGCCAAGCAGCCCGAATGGCAAGGCAAGGCGCGTGCGCAGTCCCGGGAGCTGCCGGCCGACGTCACCTATGACAATTTGTCGCAGTTCACGGTGCTGGACAAGGTCATGAAGGAATCGCTGCGCCTGAACGCACCGGTACCCGGCCTGTCGCGGGAGGCCATCGAAGACACCGAGATAGACGGCCATTTCGTGCCGAAGGGCACCCGCATCGCCGTGATGGCCATGGCCAACCACTACAACCCCGAGCTATGGCCCGACCCCGAACGGTTCGACCCAGACCGGTTCTCCCCCGAACGCTCCGAGGACAAGTCACACAAATTCGCCTGGATGCCCTTCGGCGGCGGCGTGCACAAATGCATCGGCCTGTACTTCGGACAGCTGGAAATCAAAACGATCATGCACAACCTACTGCTGACCCACGAGTGGACCGTGCCCACCAATTACCAGTGGAAGCTCGACTACAGCACCCTGCCGGTCCCCAAGGACGGTCTGCCCGTCCGTCTGAAGAAGCTCTCGTGAGCGGCGCGGGCGGCGACATTGGTGCCGAACGAACGCCGATGGATACCCTCGGCAGCCATGACCAACAGTGCAGCGGACATCTCGATCACCACGTCGGAGCCGGCGATCCTGGCGGCGGCGCGGGCGGAGTTCGAACGCTACGGCGTGCGCCGCAGCAATATGGACGACATCGCGCGCCGGGCGGGGATCAGCCGCAGCACGCTGTATCGCCGATTCCCCACCAAGGAAGCACTTTTCGCGCGGCTGTTACACGACGACACCGAGTTCATGATGGCGCGGTTGGGGCGGGTCGCGACCGGCCGCGACGCCCAGAGTGCGGTGGTCGAGTGCTTCACCCTCGGCATGCGCATGATGCACGAGAACGCCCTCGCGATGCGGATACTCGACAGCGAGCCGGAGGTGATGACGGGGCTCGCCGCCACCTCCGGTGGAGCGCCCATCCTCACCGCGAGCAAACTGATCGCCTCCTCGCTGCGGCACAGTGGCGTGACCATGTCCGACGAGGATGTGCGAGCGGTGTCGGAAATCCTGATCCGGCTCACCTTGTCGCTGCTGCTGAGTCCCGAAGGGCAGCTGGATATTTCCGACACCGATGCGGTGCGGCGCTATGCCGAAAGGTATCTGGCACGACTCGTGTGGTGATCGCTGTGGCCGGGAGCGGAAGATGACCGATTCGATTCTGCCCCCGTCCATCGACCTACCGCTCATCGGCCGGCTCCGGGATCAGCTACCCAAATCCACTGAAACACATTGTGCGCGTGCGCCGTTCACCGACACCGAGTTACCCGAGGTACCTCAGTCGGATAACGCGGCGATTGAACAGGCCGCCGCGGCAGGGCGGGCCGCGCAACCGGAGTGGGCGCGTCTTCCGAT
This sequence comes from Nocardia sp., assembly GCF_025465275.1. Taxonomy (GTDB): domain Bacteria; phylum Actinomycetota; class Actinomycetes; order Mycobacteriales; family Mycobacteriaceae; genus Nocardia. The sequence continues at coordinate 14,120 of NZ_JAODNK010000032.1, forward strand.
CAAGCAGCGCGAGCGCATCATCCTGCGGTTCGCCCGGCTGCTGCTCGACCACCACGACCAACTGTGCGATCTCATGCAGTGGGAGACCGGCAAGGCCCGCGTCCACGCGACGATCGAGGCGCAAGGCGTCGTCTCGGTGGCGCTGCACTACGGCCGCAACGGTGCCGGATACCTCGCGGAGCGAAAAGCGCCCGGTATGGGTCCCATCCGCGCCCGAGTCGGATACCGACCCAAGGGCCTGGTAGGGGTGATCGCGCCCTGGAACTATCCGCTGTTCCTCGCCGTCGGCGATGTCATCCCGGCCCTGATCGCGGGCAATGCCGTGCTGTCCAAAGCCGATTCGCAGGCGCCGTGGACGCTGCTGCTGGCCCGGCACCTCGCAGTGCGCGCCGGGGTCCCCGAGCAGATCTGGCAGGTGGTCGCCGGGCCCGGCAGCCGGATCGGCCCGGCCGTCATCGATGCCGTCGACTATCTGTGCTTCACCGGATCCACCGAGACCGGGCGCGATATCGCCCGGCGCTGCGCGGAGCGGCTGATCGGCGCCTCGCTCGAGCTCGGCGGCAAGAATGCGATGATCGTGCGCGCCGACGCCGATCTCGCGGCCGCGGCCACCGGTGCGGTGCAGGCCTGCTTCTCCAGCGCGGGCCAGATGTGCATAGGCATCGAGCGAATCTACGTGCACGAGAGCGTCTTTCCCCGATTCGTGGACGCACTGGTGGCGCGGACACGCAAGCTGCGGCTGGGCGGCGGGTACAGTCTCGCGATCGATATGGGGTCGCTGACCTCCCATCGTCAGCTCGTCACCACGGTCCGGCATGTCGCCGACGCGGTCGAGCAGGGCGCGACGGTGCTCGCGGGCGGGAATACGCGCCCGGATCTGGGGCCGCTGTTCTTCGAACCGACCATCTTGACCGATGTCACCCCCGACATGCTGGTCTACGCCGAAGAGACCTTCGGCCCGGTGGTCACGGTCGTCGCGGTCGCCTCCGACGAGGAGGCGATCGCGCGGGCGAACGAGGGCCGCTACGGATTGTCGGCCAGCGTGTGGACCCGCGATCTGCCACGCGGCCGGACCATCGCCGCGCAGATTGTGGCGGGCGCGGTCAACATCAATGACGGGTACCTCTCGGCGATCGCCGCGCTGCACGCGCCGATGGGCGGTATGCGCGACAGCGGCCTCGGCCGGCGCCACGGTCGTGAGGGGATCGTGCGCTACACCGAGCCGCAAACCATTACCACACAACGCATCTCGACTCCCTACCCCGACCGTTTCCGCGAACCGGCGCTCGCGGCGATGCGACAGGTCATGCGGGTCACGGTCCGGCTCTCCCAGCGAATGTGAGAAGATATGAAACCACTCTCTGCGGCGCGCCGCGTGGCCGACGAGGCCCGCGCCGCCCGAATCCTGTGGCAGGCCGGGGCACTGCCGCGCGACCTCGGCGCCCTGCGTGCGGGCCGGCGAGCCACCGAAAAGTACGGCGCCATGGGCGGGATGCCTGCCGCGTGGGCCGCCGCACACCCCGATCGAATTGCGATCATCGATGATCGCGGATCGCTGACCTTCCGCCAGTTCGGCGTGCGCGTTTATCGTCTGGCCAACGCCTTTCATTCCGAATTCCCGGACGCACCGGCGACCGTGGGCATCATGTGCCGGAACCATGCCGACGCGCTTGTCACCATGTCCGCGGCCGCGGCAACCGGAGCCCGTGTGGTACTGCTGAATTCGGACTTCGGGGCACGCCAGATCGCGCAGGTGAGCAGCCGCGAACGACTCGACGCACTCGTCTACGATGACGAATTCGCCGGTGCCGTCGCGGCATTCGAGGGCAAGAAGTGGGCGGCGTGGAACTCCGGGGAGCCGTCCGACACCGAGCTTGATCGATTCATCACCGCCGCACCGGCCGGCTTCCCGCCGCGGGCGGCGCGTCCGTCGTCCTTGGTGATCCTGACCAGCGGCAGCTCCGGCATCCCGAAGGGAGCGCCGCGCGGCGAAGCCCGATCACTACTGCTACCGGCCGGCCTCCTGTCGCGGATCCCCTTGCGCGGCAATGAGACCGCACTGATCGCCGCACCTGTCTTCCACGGCTGGGGCCTGTTGATCGCGACGCTGGCCTTGAATCTCGGCTCCACCTTGGTGCTGCACCGCCGCTTCGACGCCGCCCGCGCCCTGGCCGCTCTCGAAGAGTATCGGTGCAGCACCTTCATCGCCGTTCCGACCATGCTGCGCCGCCTCGTGGACCTCGGCGACGCGGTCGAGGCCGCCGACCTCTCGCCACTGCGCATCGTCGCCAGCGGCGGGGCCCGGCTGGATCCGGCACTCGTCGGCTCGGTCGCTGGCGCATTCGGCCCGGTTCTGCACAATCTGTACGGCTCGACCGAGGCCTCCTTCATCAGCATCGCGACTCCCGAGGATCTGCGCGCGGCTCCCGCGAGCGCCGGACGGCCCCCGATCGGCATCACCGTCCGCATCGCCGATACCGACGGTCGTGACCTGCCCACCGGTGCCGACGGCCGCATCCTGGTGCACACCCCGGGGCAGATCCAGGCCTACACCGACGGCCGCAGCGGTGTAGGGACGGACGGGTTGCTCGACACCGGCGACCGCGGCCACTTCGATGCGGCGGGCAGGCTGCACGTGGTCGGTCGCTCCGACGGCATGATCGTCTCCGGCGGTGAGAACGTCTTCCCGGAAGAAGTCGAGCTGGCATTGCTGGCGCATCCCGGCATCGCCGACGCGGCCGTCACCGCGGTCGAGGACGCCGAATTCGGCCAGCGCCTGCGCGCCTATGTCGTCGCCGCCGAATCCGGCGGTATCGACGCCGAGGCCGTCCGGACCCATCTCGCCGAAGGGCTGTCGCGTTCGCGGATGCCGCGCGACATCGTCTTCGTCCCGGAGCTTTCGCGCGGCTCCTCCGGAAAAGTATTGCGCCGCACCCTCGATGAGTTGAAAGAGAGTCACCAGTGAAGGGCATCGACCTCACCGGCCGGGTCGCGGTGATCACCGGCGGCGCCCGCGGCATCGGCCGCGCCACCGCCGAGTCCTTGCGCGACGCCGGCGCCAAGGTCGCCATCGGCGATATCGACACCGTCCACGCCGAGCACACCGGCAAGAAGCTGGGCATCTACGGCGGGTACCTCGACGTCACCGACCCCTACACGGTCGCGGGATTCCACGGCACCGTCGAAGAACGACTCGGTCCGGTCGAGATTTGGATCAACAATGCCGGCATCATGCCGGTCGGCCCGATCCTCGACCAGGACGACGCCATCATTGCGCGTGCGGTCCAGATCAACCTGCTCGGCGTGATCAACGGATCCCGCGTCGCGGCGCGGGCGATGGCGGCGCGGGGCCATGGACGCATCGTCAATATCGCCTCCGTCGCGGGCCGGGTGCCCGCTCCCGGGATGGCCGTGTACAACGGCACCAAATTCGGCATCGTCGGATTCGGCGAAGCGCTGGACGCGGAACTCGCAGCCCGCGGCGTTCGGGTGTCGACGGTGTTCCCCTCCTTCGCCGCCACCGAGCTGATCGATGGCCTGCAATCCACACGCGGGATGGAACCCGTACCGCCACAAGAGATTGCCGCGGCCGTCGTCTCGGTGCTGCGCCGGGGTCACCGCTCCGCGGTCGTGCCGGCACAGCTTGGTCTCACCACGGCCGCCTGGATCCATCTGCCGCGCCCGGTTGCCCGGTGGCTGAGTCACCGCACCGGAATGGACCAGGTCTTTCTCACCGCCGACGACCGCCGGCGCTCCTACGACAGTCGAATTCACAAGGGGCCCGCCACATGAGAGTGACCGTCGACCGCACCAAGTGCTACGGCCACGGTATCTGCGAAGCGCTCGCGCAGTCGGTTTTCACCCTCGACGCCGACGGCAAATCCACGGTGACAGCCGACCCGGTGCCGGAGTCCGAGCGCATCGCGGTCGAGGAAGCCATTGCCTGCTGCCCCTCCGAAGCGCTCCGCGCGCTGTAGCGGCCGAGAGGAATCATCGCCGTGAACATCCTCCGGATACCGGCCCGCGCGGCCGGTATCAGCGCCATCAGCACCGCAATGCTGTTGTCCGCCAACGTTATCGGAAGCGCTGACGGCGTTGGCTCGTTGCCTGGCGGTGACGTCGGAATCACCCTCTCCGACGGCACGGTCGTGCACGCCTGGCTCGACGGTGAATCAGTCGACGTCCATCCGTCCATGGGCGCCACCGCACTGCACCGCGACGCCTGGGTTTCCGGTGCCGCCCATGTGGTCCTCTCGCAAGGGGTCCAGAGCGGGCTCATGGATCCCGGCTATGTCGTCGGCTGCCAGGTGAACATCTCCGGAGGCGAGGTCCAGGACGGCCGGACCGCGAACCTGAACCGGACCGGGCAGCAGGTGGTGCCGAGCGCGGGTGCCACGCACGGTGCGAACCTGACGCTCGGGCCTGGCCAGGCGAAGGCTTTCCACCTCCTGGACGTAGAGCTGCCAGACCCCTACGGCAACGACTCTCACCTTCCGGTGAACATGTTCAAGGGCACCGACGGCAGCGTCACCTGGGCCGACGAAACCATCGGCCTGACCGGCTGTACCGGTGCCGCCCAGGCGCGCGCCTTCGTGCACGTCGAAATCCGGACCGACACGGTGACCTCGCTGGTGACCGTCTGGGGACAACCGTTCAGCATCGGCTGACGCCCAACCCATCCATTCGTCTCTGATCAGGAGTGCTGAACTGTGAATATTTTGCTGTGGATCGTGGCGGCCGCACTCGCGTCCGTCTTTCTCGCCGCCGGGTCGATGAAACTCGTCACGCCCCCGGAAAAACTGCGGGCCAAGGGTATGGAGTGGGTCGAGCAGGTTCCGACGGTCTGGATCAGGGCCCTCGGTGCGATCGAGGTCCTCGGGGCCATCGGCCTGATATTTCCCGCCATGCTCCAGATCGCTCCCGTCCTTGTTCCGCTGGCCGCGGTGGGTGTCGTCCTGGTAATGACGGGAGCCGCGATCGTGCATGTGTACGAGCGCAATTGGCCGGGGACCGCGGTGACAATCGTGCTGCTGGCGGCGGGTGTCTTCTTGGCGTGGGGCCGGTTCGGCCCTTACTCGTTCACGTCGTAGACGCCGAATCCGGAAATGTGAGTCAGTGCACTCGCATTCATAATTGACGCCCGTCCATTTTATTCATACGGTTGGGCATCATCCGAGCCACGATTCCCGCTGGCGCACGCACGACCACCAGATAGAGGGCACTTCGTGACTGAAAGCCAACCTGGCCGACTAGGGCGTCGGCGTTTTCTCTCCGGGGCCGCCGCGGTCGGCATCGGCGGCTGGATCGCCGGACGGGCGCCGACCGCAAGGACGGATGCGCTTGTCGGACAGCCTGATCCGGCCGGCGATGTGATCGCGCCGCCGTCCCCGAGAGTCGAGCCGTTCGTCGAGGAGTTGGCCGTCCCGCCGGTCGTGCGCGGCAACCAGGCCCTCGTCATGGGTCAGAGCAGCCACCGGTTTCACCCCGATCTCGGGGTCGCACCGACCTGGTCCTACGGTGGCGCTTCGTATCTGGGGCCGACGATCGAAGCACAGGTCGGCGAGCCCATCGAACTGACCTTCACCAATTCCCTCGGCAGACATCTGTTCGCGGGCGATGTCGACACCAAACTCGACGGCGCCTGCGAGCTGGATCGGATCTCCCCCCGGACGTCGGTGCATCTGCATGGCGCGGTCACCCCGCCCGATATGGACGGTCACCCCGAGGACACCTTCCTGCCCGGCGCGACCAAGGTCTACCGCCACCCGAACCGCCAGGACGCCACCACCCTCTGGTACCACGACCACGCGATGGGCATCACCCGCCTCAATGTCGTCGCCGGTCTGGCCGGCATGTATCTGCTGCGCGACGAGTACGACACCGGCACCGGCCGCAATACCCTCGGACTGCCCAGCGGCGACTTCGAGATGCCGCTGGTCATCGCCGATCGCCGCTTCAACGACGACGGCTCACTGCGCTTCCACACCGTGCGCTGGATTCAGGACGGCCGCTGGGAAGGCGGCATGCTCGGCGACCTGATCACCGTCAACGGCACGGTCCACCCCCGCGCGAACG
>NZ_JAODNK010000058.1 GCF_025465275.1 Nocardia sp.
GACGTCTTCCTGCGCCAGGACACCGGCACCCCCGCCGAGCGCCTCGAAAGCGCCCTCACCCGTTTGCGTCTCGCCGCCGAAGCCGGCGCCGACGTCCTCTACCCGGTGGGCCGCCACGACCCCGAAACCCTCCGCATCCTCTGCACCGACCTCCCCCTCCCGATCAACGCCATCGGCATCCCCGCCGAAGCCAACCGCGCTGCCCTCGCCGAATCCGGCGTAGCCCGAGTAAGTTTCGGCCCCTTCCTGCAGAACGCCCTCACCGAACACGCCAACACCCTCATCGCCCCCTGGCGTTGATCTGCAGCCGGGTCCCTTATGGGCCCGGCACTTTCGGCCCATCGGCCACGCACCTACCTAGCTGGTGCCGCTGTCGGAAGTCGTGCCCGGAACTGGTCTTCTTAACGTCGCCCAGAGCGCGGCATCGAGTAGTCCGGTCATGTCACGTCCGGTGTGATTCGAAGCATCCGCACAACATGACCCGAAGACCAACCGCCCGAGATCATCTCGCGTCGTTCTGGAGGCACCGAAACGTCCGCCACGGCCGAGTGCTGACGGGAATCAGTCCCCGCGGTTGAGCAGTCCCTGAAAGCGCGCCGCATTGTGTGTCAGCTAGGGCCTCAGCACGATTTTGCCGTGGGTGTGTCTGCGTTCGAGTTCGGTGTAGGCCTGACGAACCTGCGTCAACGGGTAGACGTTCGCGATCGGGACTTCGAGGTGTCCGTCGGCGATCAGGCCGGCCAGTTCGGCGAGCACCTCGACGCCCGGCCTGCCGTTGGGCCCGGGTTCGGTTTTGACCCCGTGCTTTGCGGCTGCCGGGAAATCGATGGTGGTGTCGATCCGCTCGATTGCGACGCCGAGAGCGAGGGCCAGTTCGACATAGCCGTCGCCGTAGGTGTCGATGAAGGCGTGGATGCCGCCCGGTGCGACGGCCTTGATCCGGTCCGTGACGCCGTCACCGTATGCGACGGGGACCACGCCGTGGCTTTGCAGCCACTCGTGGTTGCCCTCGCTCGCCAGTCCGATGACCGTCGCTCCGGCGCGGCGGGCGAGCTGAACGGCGATCGAGCCGACTCCTCCGGCCGCTCCGGACACGACGACGCTCTCGCCCCGCTCGAGTTGTACGGAATGCACTGCCCCCCAGGCAGTTACGCCCGCGACGTATAGGCTGCCCGCCACCTCCCATGGGGCGTTCTTCGGTTTGGGGGTGAGGTTGTCGACGTCGACGAGGACCAGCTCGGCCTGGGCGGCCCGCTTCTCGGAGAATCCGATCACCTCGTCGCCGGGCGAGAATCGGTCGGCTCCGGCGCCGATCTCGACGACAACTCCGGCGAGATCGCTGCCCTGCCCGGACGGAAAGGTGGAGGGAAAGATGTCCGCCATCGCGCCGGCGCGTAATGCCGCCTCACCGGGGTTGAGGCCTGCCGCTCTCACCTGCACGAGGACCTGCCCTTCCCCGGGCACGGGGCGGTCGACCTCCTCGATCCGCAGGACGTCGATTCCGCCGAATTCGTCGTACCTGACTGCCTTTGTCATTGCCTTGCTTCTCCTCCGGCGTGCGATGCGCGGCTGGCTTCGGGAACGGGAATGGTTCGCACCGGTGTGCCCGTCACCAGGGCACTGTTCCGGCGTCGTCGAAGAATCCGCCGGTCGGTCCGTCGTCGGGCAGGGTCGCGAGGTGAATCGCGATCGCCGCCCCCTGTTGTGGTGTGCGGACGCCTTGGAAGGCGTTGAGGTCGGTGGCGGTGAAACCGGGGCAGCCGGAGTTGATCAGGATGTTGGTATCACCCAGTTCCTTGACGTACTGGATGGTGACAGCGTTGAGGAAGGTCTTCGAGGCCAAGTAGGCGGCGGGAACCGGGCCCAGGTCGATGCCGGGTGTGGTTTGCAGGGCGAGCGAGCCGACGCTGCTGGACATATTGACGATTCGCGGTGCTGCCGAGCCGCGCAGCATGGGCAGCATCGCGTTGGTGACCCGGATGACCCCGATCACGTTGGTTTCCACGACATCTCGCACGGTCGCGGGATCGACCGTGGTCGGTGTCTGCGGCATACCGCCGACGATCGCGGCATTGTTGACCAGAACATCGAGCCCTCCGGCATGGTCGGCGATCAGCTCGGCCGCCGCGGCCACACTTGCGTCGTCGGTCACGTCGAGCGGCACGCCGAACGCATCGATCCCGGCCGCGCGCAGCTTCTCCACCGCGGTCTCGCGGCGTTGTTGATCCCTCGCGCCCACACCGATTCGCCAGCCGAGGGCGCCCAGCCCCGCCGCGATCTCGTATCCAATTCCCTTGTTCGCGCCGGTCACCAGCGCGATCGTCTGTTCACTCATGCCGTTGATCATGTTGCGGACTCGGGTGGGGCGTCCAAGACCGATCGGGTGGGCGGCGATACCGCACGGGTATCGGTAGTGGTGAGCGCCGGATACCATGACATGGTGGAGACGCGGGAGTTGCGATATTTCGTCGCCGTCGCCGAGGAATTGCACTTCGGGCGGGCGGCACAACGGCTTGCGATGGCGCAACCACCGCTGTCGCGGGCGATCCAGCAGCTGGAACGGCGGCTCGGAGTTGTTCTGCTGCACCGCAATTCTCGCGCGATCACGTTGACCGAGGCCGGGTCGGTGCTGCTGCGTGAGGCCCGGCTCGCTCTCGAAGCGGTCGAAGCCGCCGAGCGCCGCACCCGCCGAGCCGCTGCCGACCTGCCCGGTCTGGTGCTGGCCACCAAGGCAGGAGCGTCCAGCGAACTGTTGTCGAAGCTGCTGGACGCCTACGCCGCCGAACCCTGCGCTGTCGCAGTCGAGGTGATGCTGTGCGGGCCCGGCGAACCGGAAAGGTTGCTACGCAACGGGAGTGCCGACGTTGCTCTGCTCCACCGGCCCTACGACACGACGGCCGGATTCGACACCGAGGACCTGCACACCGAACAGCAGATCGTGGTCCTGCCCGCGGGGCACCCTCTAGCCAACCGACCCCACATGTCGATGGCCGAGGTCAACGCCCTGACAGACCTGCCCCTGCCGCGCTGGCCTCGACCGGATGGAAGTTATCCGGACGGCCCCGGCCCGCAGGTTCGCGACCATACCCAGTTGACCCAGCTGATCATGCTCGGACGGGCCTGTGCGGTCATGCCCGAGTCACTCCGAACCCAACTACGCCACGATCACGCCATCGTGCCGGTGCCGGACGCACCGGCCGTCACGACCGTCATCGCCTGGCCGCCACACAGCAGATCCAAAGCCATCGCCGACCTCGTCCGTACGGCGATACGCCTCTAGCCGACAACATCCGCAAATGCCTGCGGTCTCAGGCGGTCATCGCAACACTTCCCGCGCTGGTGCAAAGACTGATTGATGTGGTTCGGAGCGTGGATGCCGAGGCGGTGATCGTACCGGGCATCGAGCATTTGGGTGGGCAGGCATCGAATGAGCTGCTGGCGGTGGCCGATACGATCATCGTCGATACGCAGGAGACGTTCTCGCGCTGGATCGTTCCGCCGGATACGCCTGCCGATCTGGGCTCCCGCTGATTCTCGGACGGAACGAATCAGCGGTCGCTCGACCCCAGGAACCAGTCGAGGATTTCCTCTCCGGCTCGGATGCCGGCGGCGCTGGTGATGGTGAGGTTGGGGTGGGTCCAGGCGAGTTCTTCGAGTTCGCCGTGGCGTGGACGGATCGCGGCGTCCGAGGCGCGCAGCATTTCGGCGTCGAGTGCGCCATCTCCTGCCGAGAGCAGCCGGGCGGCGGGGTCCAGGTCACCCGAATCCTCCAGGCGGCGGCGGACTTCCGCGACCGTCCGGCTCTTACAGACCGAGAGGGGCATGGTGTAGATCTTGCGGCCCTGTTGGGAGGCAGACCAGCCGCGTGGGCGGCACCAAGCGTCCCATTCCGCGAGGAAGTCGGCGGGTAGCGCTTCGAGATTCACCACCAGGTAGCAGAACAGGTCGTCGGCGACCCGATATTTCAAGACAAAGGAATCGTCTGTGCGCGAATGTAATTCGGCACCGACCTCGGCGAGCGATGCGCTGGTGGCGCGGACGTCGGCGGCCAGGCTCGCACGCCACTGCGGGTCCGGCCGGCCGTTGTCGAGAATATTGCCACCGTTGGTGGTGACGGCGTATCGCCAGGGAGCACCGGGCAGCTGAATTCTGTTGAACTGCTCGATCGTTCGGGTGGTGGTCGGAACGACCACCGCCAGTTCGGTCAGTGCCTTCAGGCTGTCGGCGGCATCGGCGGTCATATAAGACAGCGGTTCGCCGTCCAGATGTTCCACACAGACCGTGGACAGTTCCGGTACCGGACCGAAAGCGTTGCGGGAGTAAATCATGGTGCGATCGAGATCGGTCGCGACCAGGGTTCGCCTCGGCGGTCGATGGTCAGCCACTACTGGTTCACATCCTTGATCAGTCCCATGCAGGCGTAGGCCAGATCGGGAACCACCTCGACCGGTACATCACGGGCGGCGGCCAGCATTCGGATGTGTTCGTGCTCGGGTGCGTCGGCATCGCGCACCAGTACCCGCCACGGGAGTCGGCGCAGCAGCACCCTGGTCGTCTCTCCCACACCGGGTTTCACGAAATTGACACTGGATATGCCGTACGCTTCGCGCACCTTCTCGACCGATGCCCATCCGACCCAGGTGGGTGTCCGATCGGATTGCTGGATCTCGGCGACCCGGTCGGCGACCCAGGGCCGAACCGTATCGAAGCAGGAGCTGACCTCGTCCACCAGTCGACCGGAGACGTCCGCACCCGCCAGCTCCCGGTAGAACTTCGCACCGTGGAAGTCGCGCTGACCGATCAGGGCATCATTCAGTACAGTCCGTGAAACCAGGCCGGAGACAGTGGAATTCAAACAGGCCGAGGCGATCAGGAAGTCGTCACGCGTACCGTACGTGCGGACGCAGCTACCCGGATCGGCGAGTACGACGAGCTCGTCATTGAAACGAGCGCCGCCCGCGCGATGGTAGGCATCGAGGGCTTCGCTGAGTTCCCTGGTGATCGCCCCCTTTCCGGTCCAGCCGTCCACGAATACGATGCTCGCCGGATCGTGCTGCTGGGCAAGATAATCCAGCGCCACCGCGTCGATACCGCGATCCCGCACGATCGATACCGCATAGTGCGGCACATCTATTCCGCGAGTGCGCAGCCACCGGCGCATGAGCAGACCGATCGGCGTTCCTGCCCGTGCCAGCGACACCAGGACGATGTCCCGGCCACGTTCCGCGACAACCAATTCCGCTACGGTGGCCACCGCCAGCGCCAACCGCTGTGCGCTCTCCGCGAGCACCTTGTCGAACAGTTCTCGGTACGCGGCATCCGGTTGGTATTCCACGGGCAGCGACTCCGCATAGTGTGCGGTTCCGGCCTGGATGCGCCGTTCCCGGTCCACCACATCGGCTTCCAGATCCGCCGCCGAAAGATCCTTCAGCAACCACGCCACTTCATCCGGGGCGTATGAGCCGAATTCCGGTCCGCGCAACGCCGGCGGGAGTGGCAGCGTCCTCGATGTGCTCAGGTTCGAGCCACTGGAATAGTCGTGGGCCGCCGCGCGGACCGCCGCTAGTCGGCGCGGGTCGGCGCCCCGGAGCACGGCGAGCACAACATCGGCTCCGGCGGCAGTCAGGACATCCAGCAGTCCACCGTCCACCGTCATCCGATCGGTGTCGGCTGGTTCATCGGCGATCACCAGGATGATCGGGGCGGGCGCACCCGGCTCCGGCCAATGAGCGTTGTACAGGTAGCGGGGCGATTCTTCACCGGATTCCGGCGCCGTGAAACGGAATCCGCGCCGCAGCGGATAACCGGGTTCATCCAGCACATAGGCCGGCGAGCGCGTGGTGGTCTGATAGCGCGTGGGTACGCCGCCATCTGCGAGGGCTCCGGCCAGGCGCAGCGGAAGGTACATGAATTCTTCGTGCCCGAGCACGACCACCGGGCGTTGCTCGAATTCCCGCTCCGAGGCGCTGCTGACCGCGCCATTCCCGGTCCGCGCCACGAGCCCCCAGGGCAGCGTGTCCAGTTCCCGTCGCAGCAGTTCGGCGGCGTTCGAGAGCGCGGTTTCGAATCCCGCGAAATCGGTGTGCAGAATTCCGTGCCGACCGCCCTCGGGAATCGCTTCCGGCCAGGGTAGTTCGATCCGGGCGGTTCGGCCGCGTACCGCAGCGCTGGGATTGAGTTTCGGCTCGGGAAGCGCCGCAACGGATTCGACCAGATCATTGGGAAGAAGCGTCTCACCCGAGGCCAAGCACACAGTGTCGATGCGCACACCCAATTCGCGGGCCCCGGCATCGAATGCCGCCCGGTCGGCCTCGGTGCGCATGTCCACCAGCGAGGCAAGCACATAGTGCGGGCGCGGAGTGAACGCGTGCAGCGCCCTGATCGCATCGAGTGCTGTTGCGCCGGTCGAGATCTCATCGTCCACCAGCACCATCGGCAGCTCGTTGCGGAAGATTTCCGCAGGCATCGGCTGCAGCATGTGCGAGGTGGCGTGTGAGTGCCCCTCCTCGAATCGGGTGAGCGTCTCGGCTCTGGGCACCACACGGCGAGTCGAGTGCAGGTAGCACTCAGCCTGGATGCGCGCAGCCACGCAGTGGCCCAATCCGGTTGCGGTTTCCGCGAAGCCGAGCACGATGACCGGACCATCGAATAGATCGCGGACTCGATCACCGAGCCGGTTTCCGGCCTCGATCACTAGGTGCGGATCGGTCGGCAGGTGCTTGCCGAGAACAGTGGAAACCAGCAGATGGCCGCGCCGTGGGTTACGGCGCAGACCGGGTTCGAGCAACGTCGAGATATGCCACTGGTCGGCCGGCGGATAGGACTCGCCGTGCCGCAGTCCGAGTCCGAGTTCACGCGTCGCCCAGGGCGCGGAAGTCACGATGCCACCAGTACTTTCAGTAGATCCACGAAGGACACACCGGTATTGGTGACCCCGAATACCCGGGCGCGCAGCAGTGTCTGCCGGGCCCAGCTGCGGTGCGGCCGCATCTCGTTCATCTTGTTGCGGTACTCGGAGGCGGCGACGCCACCGGCGTCCTCGCGCAGAATGTCGAGGGCATCCAGGTACTCCTCGTGCGTCACCACCGAAAGCGCGTGCACCACAGCCACATGCGAGGGATGGATGACGGTCTTGCCCTGGATACCGTTGGCGCGGTCCAGCGTGATCTCCCGCAGCAGCCCGTCCAGATCGCGGCTGACCAGGTACTGCCGGAACGGCACCGCGTCGACCTCGGCGAACGGCGAGGTGCGCAGCAGCGGCCGGAACATGCGCTCGTGGTCGGCGAAGTACTCCCATACCGGGCCGGTGATGGTGAATCCCGTTCCGTCCGTGCGCCCGAGGTAGTTCACGATATCGGCGATGACGTCGGCGACCACCCGCACGTCATAGATGGTGAGATCGCGATCGCGGCGAATACCGAAGGTGGAGCACATATCCGTGGCCCCGATGCGCACCGCGAGCACCTGTTCCCGGCATGCGGAGAGCATCGATTGGATGCGGTGCAGTTCGGTATCGCGGGTCTGCCGGTGCACCAGCGACGGCGATTCCAGCACGGGCATGCCGAAGAGCGTGCGGCCCAGGCGTTCCGAGGCGGCGTCGAGCGCGGCGAGGTAGTCCGGGCCGGAGACACTGTCGAATTTCGGGAAGACGAATCCGGTGAGCGCCACGGCCCCGGGTCCGAGGCATTCGATGATTTCGCCGACGGTGGCGGCGTCGCGCACCCGCACGAACAGCAGCGGATACGGATCCACACCCGCGCCCAGCTCCTCGATGGTGAGGGCGGCCTGCTTCTTCGCGAATTCCAGATCGTGGTCGGCGACCGCGTCCTCGAGGTCGATGACCATGGAGCACACGCCGCGTTCGGCACGCCGCACGATGGTGGCGGTGAGATCGGGCCGGGTGGCGGGCACGTACAGCGTGGCCCCGAGCGCCATGGACAGCAGCTCGCGGTCGGTGGAGCCGCCGAAGGGTTCGGGCAGCTGATGGAAGAGCAGTCGCAGCTCAGGCCCGGGGACCTGCCGGAAGTGCCGCATCGGGAACCGTTTTCGGAGCGATATGGGCGCGAATCCCGGGTAAGTGGTGATAACTCCGGTCATCGGCCCTCGTTCCTCCTACTGTTCGGTCGGCTATCTATCGGTTTTTCGCATGCGGTCGACTACACCCGTCAGAAACCCGGAGATGGCATCGAGTTCGGAAATGTAGGCCCAGTAGTCCGGATGTGGTCCGACGAGCCCGCCCGCCGCCCGTTCGAGGCGTTCGGCCTGGGCATCCAGTACCGAACCCCACTGGGTGACAAGTCCGTTGTTCACCGCCAGCATCTGCGCGTCACGCAGTTTGAATCGGACGGTTTTGGCCTTCTCCTGCGGCTGCGCTCGCACCTCGCGCAGCAGGCTCAGCCGGTCGGTGACGGCGTCGGCCTGCTCCTCGGCGGTGGCGAGGAGGCCGCGGGCGGATGTGGTCAACTCAAGCGTTTGCTCCGGGTCGTTGTTCTGCAGGGCGGCCCGGGCTTTGGACAGTTCCGCAGCTGCGGCGTCGATGGCTCGGTGGGCTTGGCGCTCATTGTTCGCCAAATCCGCCGAACTTGCAGCGTTGAACTCTCGGAGCAGCGCAGACCGCGCCGGCGCGAGGCGTTCGGTACGGGTCTGCACGGCGGATAATCGGGTCCCCGCGGAGGCGAGTGCGGTACTTGCCGAATGCTGTTTGCCCGGAGCCTCTTCCAGGGCCCTTGACAGCGATCGGGTATGGGTCTCCAATTCGGTCGCAGCCTGCCGCACCACCCCCACGCCACCACCCGCGACGGCCGCCTCGAGTGTGACGAGAGCCTCATCCACATTCGCCGCATATTGCCGCACCGAGGGGTATCCGGCGTACGGGGAGGCGTCGGCGGCCTGCCGGGCCTGCTGCGCCGCGGACCGCACCTGCGCCACCAGCTGCGGCACCGTCGACAACAGCGCCACCGCATGCTCGAGGTGCGCCTGATTGGCGTGATAGAACTCGTCGACCCCGCGCGCGGCCTCCGCGAGCCTGCGCACCTGGGAGTCGATCTCGGGTTGCGGCACCGTGATTCCGTCACGTTCGGCCTGGTCCAGCCGCTCGTTCAAGGCCAGGTAGGCGCCCGCCGCGTCATAGCAGCGGGCGCGCACCCGCTCCCACTGCGCGGGCATGCCGCGCTCCGGAGCGATCTGCGCGGACGCCGCGACGGCGTTCTCGGCAATGCTCTGCCGGGTGTCCATGTCCAGGAAGGCAGCCGTCAGCGCCTGCCGGGCCTGCTGCACCCATGCCGTGTCCCTCGCCGGGGTCCGGAACCATCCACGCTTACGGCCTGCCACGCCCCGATGTTAGGTGGCCGTTCACATCCTGGGCGACTGTGACGATGAACCCGGTGACATGTCGTGAGACAGGGTTGTCCCCCGCGATGTCCTCGGTTTGTTCGTGCGCTGGGCAGGTGTGAGCTACTAGGGTCGTACTTGCGGACTCCGGCAATTCGGACATGCCGCTGTAAAGCAGCTCTACCACAAGGCTTGAAAGCTTTCGAACGGAAGGGATTCCCGCATGGGTGTCAGTTTGTCCAAGGGCGGCAATGTTTCGCTGACCAAGCAGGCTCCGAACCTGACCGCAGTGGCCGTGGCGCTGGGCTGGGATGTGCGGACCACCACCGGGACCGATTTCGATCTGGACGCGAGCGCCATCGCGACCGGTGCCGACAAGAAGGTGCTGTCGGACAAGCACTTCATCTTCTTCAACAACCTGCAGTCCCCGGAGGGCACCATCGTGCACACCGGCGACAACCTCACCGGCGAGGGCGAAGGTGACGACGAGACCATCAATGTCGATCTCGCCAACACCCCGGCCACCATCGAGTCCATCGTCTTCCCGGTCTCGATCTACGAAGCCGATTCGCGCGGCCAGAGCTTCGGCCAGGTCCGCAATGCCTACATCCGGGTCCTTGACCGGTCCAACGGCGCCGAGCTGGCCCGCTACGACCTCACCGAGGACGCCTCCACCGAGACCGCCATGGTCTTCGGTGAGCTGTACCGCAATGGGGCCGAGTGGAAGTTCCGCGCCATCGGCCAGGGCTACGCCTCCGGGTTGTCGGGCATCGCGCGCGACTTCGGCGTGAACGTCTAACCGAACAAAGTTCCACGCATCAGGGGCTCGGGCACCCGAGCCCCTCCTTGTGCGGGTCATGTTCCGAACCGAATCGATACCGGCACTAAGAAAGGCCCTCAGGGTGCGTATTTTCGGCCTCTCCATGATCGTCTCGGTGGTGGCTCTCATAGCGGCATTCGTCTACGGCGGTGTCACCGGACTGGCTCTGTGCGCCATCCTGGGTGTCCTCGAGGTCTCACTGTCGTTCGACAATGCGGTCATCAATGCCAGTGTGCTGCAACGGATGAGCGAGTTCTGGCAGAAGATCTTCCTGACCATCGGTGTGCTCATCGCCGTCTTCGGCATGCGCCTGGTGTTCCCGCTGGGCATCGTGTGGGTCACCGCCGGCCTGGACCCGAAGCGGGCCTTCGACCTGGCGCTGAACCCGCCCGCCGACGGCGCGCTCACCTTCGCGGACGGCAGCCCCTCCTACGAGAAGCTGCTCACCGACGCGCATCCGCAGATCGCCGCCTTCGGTGGCGCCTTCCTGCTGCTGCTGTTCCTGAACTTCATTCTGGAGGAGCACGAGGTCACCTGGCTCGGCTGGCTGGAACGGCCACTGGCCAAACTCGGCAAGCTGGACATGCTTTCGGTGGTCCTGACCCTCGGCGCGATCATCATCGCCGCGGAATTCATTGCGGACAGCGATGATCGGGGCACCGTACTGCTGTCGGGTGTGCTGGGTGTGATCACCTACATCCTCGTGGACGGGCTCGGCTCCATGTTCCACACCGAGGAAGAAGAGGGTGAATCCTCAGGACCGTCCGAGGCTGTGAAAATTGCGGGCAAGGCAGGCTTCTTCCTGTTCCTCTACCTGGAAGTACTCGACGCCTCGTTCTCCTTCGACGGCGTGATCGGCGCGTTCGCCATCACCTCCGACCCGATCCTGATCGCCTTGGGCCTGGGTCTGATCGGCGCCATGTTCGTCCGTTCCATCACCGTATTCCTGGTCCGCAAGGGCACGCTTTCGGAGTACGTGTACCTGGAGCACGGCGCGCACTGGGCCATCGGCGCACTGTCGATCATCCTGCTGGTCTCGATCGGCGTGCACGTCAACGAGGTCGTCACCGGCCTGGTGGGTGTGGCATTCATCGGAGCGGCGTTCATTACCAGCATCATTCGCAATCGCCGGGCGGACGATGACGACCAGTCCAAAAGTGTGAGCACCACCGAGCCCACACCGGTCGGCTGATACCGGTTCACAGCATGCGGTGCGGTGCGGCCAGATGTCTGGCCCGCCGCACCGAAATGCGTGACCACACCGACTGCTGAATCGCGAGCGTGGCCCAGCCCGCCAGGGCCATTCCGGCCACATTAAGCAGCAACTGCGCGACGCTCCCCCAGATGGTCGAGCCATTGCCGAAGGCCACACCCAGCGCGATATTGCCCGCGGCGGGGACGGTGGTCACCGAGATGAAAACGCCTGCCATGCCTACCGATTTCGACGAGGTCATCGACAGCACGCCGGCCGCGCCGGCGATCACCGCCACGATGAACGACCATTTGTCGGGCGTGTAGATGAATGCGGTGCCGGGGCGGGGGCCGATCACATCGTCGAGAGTGATCCAGCCCAGCGCGCGGCCGATGAGCGCCAGCACGATGGTGAGTGCGATCGAGACCACAAAACCCAGCACCAAAGTGCGAATCGCAAGCTGTAGCAAGACGAAACGCCGGCGCACCAGGGCCACGCCCAGTGCGGCGATGGGACCGAACTCGGGTCCGAGCACCATGGCTCCGACGGTCAGAATCTGCGAATCCGTCACGATGGCAATGCTCGCTATGACGGTCGCCAGCGTCAGGAAGCTCAGGAATGTCCAGTTGAGCTCGGTCTCGTCGTAGGACCGCTGCGTTACCTCGGCCCACACCACGGAATCGGCGCTACTGCCCGGGGTGTGCAGTTCGGCTTCGAATCCGCTGCGCGACAACCAGGTTCCGACCTGTTCGATCTCGATACTGCCCTCTTGATGCACCTGCAGGACGCGCAGCCTGTCCACCACATCATTGGCGGCCTCCCGCGCCACCTGCGCGGTGATCACATCGCCCGGCGGCCGGATCGCGGCGCCGCGGAAAACGGCGAGGCCGGTGACCGCCTCATCGTGCTCCAGGGCGGCCAGCACGCCCTCGGTCATGGTGCCGGGAGCCATAATCCGCAGGTGCAGCATGCGCACAGTCTGCCGTGCGGCCACCTCTGGGAGAGGCCACCGACACGGTCCGCGCATGAATGAGCGCGGCATCCGGGTGGGTGCCGCGCTCGGTCGATCAGGCCCGTGCCAGCTGTGGCAGCGCATCGGGCACCGTGGGTGCGGGCTGCGCCGTGGGTGCGGGCTGCGCGGCCGGTTCGGGCTGAGCAGGCCGAGCCGGGGCCCTGCGGGAGGCCAGCACCATACCGATCACACCCACGCCGAGTCCGGTAATGGTCAAGGGGTGCAGGGGTTGTGCGATGAACAGCCAGGCCAGCACCGCGGTGGTGACGGGGGTGGCGAAGAAGAGCTTGCCGACCCGGGTCGCGTCCCAGCGCCGCAGCATGGCGTTGAGCAGTAGGAACGCGCCCATGGAATTCATCAGCACCATCCAGGTCAGCGATACCCCGAACCGGCCGGGATCGCTGATGTGGAAGTTGCCGCTCAGCAGTACGAGCATTGCCGCGAAGGGGGCACTGGCCAGTTGGTGCACAGCCGTGGCGGCACGGCTGTCCACGGTGGGGGTGAACTTCTTCTGGTACACCGTGCCGAGGCTCAGGCCGAGCAGGCCGATGACGCACAGCAGCAGGCCCATCCACGAGAAGGCCGACTGATCACTGACGGCGAGGGCGACGCCGATGCCACCGATGCCGAAGCCGACCCACTGCCGACGGGTGATGTGCTCACCGAGGACACCCGAGAAGAGCGCGATGACAACAGGATTCAGCCCCTGCATCAGGGCGATCACCACGGCCGGCACATGCTCGCCCATGGCGGTGTAGAAGGCCCCGAACTGCACGATCTGCATAAGCAGTCCGGCGACGATCACATGCCGCAGCTCCCGACCGCGCGGCCAGACCGCATGCACCGCAAGGCCGTACAGCACCAGCAGCGGACCGGCGAAGGCGTACCGGGCGAACAGCACCACCATCGGCGGGGCCGCGCCGACGCCGATGATTCCGACGATGAACGCGCTGCTCCACATGAGAACGAAGGCGGGTTGTGCGACACCGTCCATGAGCCGATTCTTCATCGCGACCTCTCGAGTAACCCCTTGATGTGGTTACTACCTTCCACTCCTTTCGGTAACCAGTCAAGGGGGTTATTGTGGGAAGTATGTTCACCTTCGTCAGCGGCAACCTCGCACTGGACTTCATCGGGACGGTGCAGTCTCGGCGCACCGAGTTCACCGATCTCCTCGAGACCCCCGGCGACCTGGTCGAATGGACTGTCGAGGCCGCCCTCCTCGACAGCGCCCCCGCGGCCGATACCGGCGCGCTGGCCGATGCCACGCGATTGCGCGAAGCCACCTACCGGCTGGCACTGGCCGTCACCCACGGTGAATCACTCGCCGCGGCGGACCGGCAACTGGTCAACAATCTCGCCCGGGGCGCGCTTCCGGAGCTCACGGTCGAGGCCAGCGGCTCGGTAAAACGCAGCGGCACAATCGAAACCGCGCTCGCCGCCATCGCGCGCTCGGCCGTCGAACTGATCGGCGGCGCGGATCGGGGCCGGATCAAGGAGTGCGGGCGCGAGGATTGCACGCGCCTCTACGTCGATACCTCACGCGCGGGTTCACGGCGCTGGTGCGATATGACGGTGTGCGGAAACCGGGCCAAGAGCGCGGCATTCCGGGCCCGGAACACCGAAACCGACACGCATGCCGTGCATTAGAGCGCGGAGTACGCCAGTACCGGCTGCACGGGCTGTTCCAATTCCCTTGTCGCATCGACGATTCCGCGCGATTTCGCACGAATGAAAACGAAGAAGAAAACGACCAGCAATATCGCGCGACCCCACACCCCGAACTGCACGACATTCTCCTGCAGATCAGCGGAATGCCCGGAGCCGAGCGCATAGAAGTAGCGGAACACCCCGATACCGATCGCGGCATCCGCCAGCAGATACACCCCGATCAGCGACCACGGCACCTCGAGCAGCACCAGGAACGGGATCAGCCACAGTGTGTACTGCGGCGAATGCACCTTGTGCAGCAACAGGAATCCGCACAGCATGGCTCCGCTCACGCCGATCCACGGGTACACGCCCGACACCACATAGCGCCGCCAGCCCAGCCACGCCGCCAGCACGAAGGCCGCCAGGATCAGCAGTGGCGACGCGACCGACACCACGTCCTGGAAGGTGGCCTCACTCGCCGGCGAATTGCCGAACAGCGGGCGCAGACCCCAGTACCAGACGGAATTCGTGGTGATATCGGCCTGCCGCAGCTGCTGGAAGGTGATCGACGCCCGCCAGCCCTGGAAACCCGCCAGCGCGAACGGCAGATTGATCAGCACCACCGTGACGACGGCTGTCGAGGCCACCGCCAGTGCGCCGCGCACGTCGAAGTGGCGCGAGTTCACGCCCGGCTGCGTCTCACCACGGCACTCGACCGTCGGCTCGCCGACAAGAACGTGAAGTAGCAAGGGCAGCACGAAGATTCCCGGATACAGCTTCAGGCAGAAACCGATGCCCAGCAGCACCGCGGCCGCAATTCCGCGCGCCCGCAACGAATATCGGGTCATGGTCGTCACCACGTAGACCGCGCCGACCGCCGTGCACACCACCGGTAGCTCCCAATTGTGGAAGGCGTACAGGATCAGCGGCGGTCCGGCGGCCCACAGCAGTGCGGCGCGACCGGCCAGCTTGCCCAGCATGTAGGCGGTAAGCAGCGCGAAAGGCGCGAGCAGCAGCGCCGAATGCAGCAGGAAGGCGGCGTCATTGTCGGCGCCGATCGCGCCGAGCCACATGAAAAGTCCACTGAGCACCGGGTATTCGACGGCGCCGCCGGTCAGCGCGCCGTCCGGGGTGATTCCGCCGGAGAGATAGGGGAAGACGTGCTCGTTGATATCGCGACCCAGCCAGAGGAACTGGATATCCGAATAGCAGACGTGCGAATCCTTGATGGTGTCGAAGATCGTGCTGCGACCCGACTCCTCGAACGGAGCTCCCGCGCACCGCGCCTTGTTGAAGTAGGCGACCAGTAGTGTGACGGCGCACACCATTACGGAGATGATCGCCAGCTGAGAACGCTCCGCGGCCGGCACCCGGCCCGCGCCGCGACCGGCGACCGGCACAGTGGTGGCGGGTCGGTTCGACATGGCCCCCACCCTATGGGCCGCGCCCGGTCAGCGGCCTCCTTTGGTCGGCGAGCAGGTGGATTTCGCAGCTCAGACCAGGTCATGTAGCCTTGGCGGGTTGCTGACGCAACGAACCCTCCTGCCATGGATCGTCCATGGCCGTTTAAGCCCATAGGAGGTGATGAGGTCCGTGCGTCATTATGAAGTGATGGTTATCCTCGATCCGAGCCTGGACGAGCGCACCGTTGGCCCGAACCTGAACACCATGCTCGGCGTGGTTGGTCAGGAAGGCGGCAAGGTCGACAACGTCGACATCTGGGGCAAGCGTCGTCTCGCTTACGAGATCGCCAAGCAGGCCGAAGGCATCTACGCGGTGGTCAAGCTGACCGCCGAGTCCGCCACGGTCAGCGAACTCGATCGCCAGCTGGGACTGAACGAGTCGGTGCTGCGCACCAAGGTGCTGCGGCTCGGCAAGAAGTAGGTCCTGTCCTCCCGCATGTGCGCTCACAAAGCGTCGGTCTGTATCTCTAGGCTGACTGCAACAGGCGAGTGCACTGCGGACTGCACCGGATAGCAGGAGGAACAAATGGCAGCAGGCGACACGGTCATCACCGTCATCGGAAACTTGACGGCTGACCCCGAGCTTCGATTCACGCCCGCGGGAGCGGCCGTCGCGAACTTCACGGTCGCGTCGACTCCCCGTGTGTTCGACCGTAATACCAATGAATGGAAAGACGGCGAAGCGCTTTTCTTGCGCTGCAACATCTGGCGAGAAGCTGCGGAAAATGTTGCCGAGAGCCTGACCCGTGGATCTCGGGTGATCGTGAGTGGACGACTGAAGCAGCGCTCTTATGAAACCCGCGAGGGTGAGAAGCGCACAGTGGTCGAACTCGAGGTCGAAGAGGTCGGTCCGTCCCTGAAGTACGCAACCGCGAAGATCAACAAAACCACCCGTGGCGGTGGCGGCGGAGGTTTCTCCGGCGGCGGCGGCGCAGCTCCCCAAGGGGGCGGCGGCGGTCAGGGCGGCGGCGGAGGTTTCTCCGGCGGTGCAAGCAGTGGCAGTGGCGGAGGTCGTGGCGGCCAGAGTGCCGGCGACGACCCGTGGGGCAGTGCGCCCGCGGCCGGCTCCTTCGGGGGCGGGCAGCAGATGGACGATGAACCGCCGTTCTAGACAACGGCATTCGCAGGGAGCCACCGGCTCCCCCAGGATTACGGAGTAAAACCCATGGCCAAAGCACCGGCACGCGAGAAGGTGCTGAAGAAGAAGGCTTGCGCCTTCTGCAAGGAAGCAAAGACCGGCAGCGTCAACATCGACTACAAGGACACCGCGCTGCTGCGCAAGTACGTGTCCGATCGCGGCAAGATCCGCGCACGTCGTGTGACCGGCAACTGCGTGCAGCACCAGCGCGACATTGCCGTAGCCGTCAAGAACTCCCGTGAGGTGGCTCTGCTGCCTTACGTGTCCACGGCTCGCTGAGAAGGGAAGACACAGCAATGAAGTTGATCCTGACTGCTGATGTTGACAACCTCGGTGCGCCCGGCGACACCGTTGAGGTCAAGGACGGTTACGGCCGTAACTTCCTGCTCCCCCGCGGACTGGCGATTTCCGCCACCCGTGGTGCCGAGAAGCAGGTTGCGGGCATCCGTCGTGCCCAGGACGCGCGCAAGGTGCGCGACCTGGATCACGCCAACGAGCTGAAGCAGGCCATTCAGGGCCTGACGGGCGTGGCGCTGTCGGTGAAGACCGCCGGCACCGGCAAGCTCTTCGGTTCGGTCACCACCGCCGACGTCGCGGCAGCCATCAAGGTTGCCGGTGGCCCGGTCATCGACAAGCGCAGCATCGAACTGCCGAAGGCTCACATCAAGAGCACCGGCAAGCACAATGTCGTGGTGCACCTGCACCCCGATGTGGCTGCCAAGTTCGAACTGCAGGTCAACGGCGCCGAGTAATTCGGCCCGAGAGCGGAGGCCATCTTCGCACCTAGGTGCGTGGGTGGCCTCCGATTCTGTTTACCCGGTATAGGTTTGCCAGGTATTGCCTATTTCGCCTCGCGAGTTGTGCTCGTGAGGCATCGCCATGCGCGCTTCGGGGTGTTCACCCGGGGTGTGGATGACAAAGCAAACCAACCATTCTCGTTGTGTAGCAGGTCACATGCCTGGCGAAGGCTGTTCACCCAACACGCCCGAAGGTGGACGTCCAGCGACACGCCGGACCAATTTGATCCACAGTTGCGATTACCGAGAAATGGCCCACTACCTGGGTGTTGATGAACCCGGCTGATTGTTGTCCCCACGTTATACACAGGGGGTGCACAACGGTTGGTGAACAACACCCACTTTATCCACAGGTGTATCCACAGCTCGGTTTGGCGGGTGCCGTCCGGTCGCCTAGGTTCGCATCATTGTCGTGACCAAAGCCCCGGGGACGGCACGATTCCCGACACCCACCACCCGGCACCACCGGTTTGCCGATATCCACCGGTAGCGACGCGTCGCTGCCCGAAAGTGTCGGTGCACTGGCGTAGAACGGTGAGGGATGTGAATCCGGGCCGGACGAGAGAGGACGGTCGACATGGCAGTCGTCGACGATCGCGGCCACGAGGAACAGAGCCCCGGCTATCGCGAAGCACCTGGTGAGGATTTCGGCCGCCAGCCTCCGCACGATATGGCCGCCGAGCAGTCGGTCCTGGGCGGCATGCTGCTGTCCAAGGACGCCATTGCCGATGTCATCGAGGTCATCCGCCCCGGCGATTTCTACCGCCCCTCACACCAGGCCATCTACGACGCCATCCTGGATCTCTACGGCCGCGGCGAACCCGCCGACCCGGTGACGGTCTCCGCCACCCTCGACCGCCGAGGCGAACTCAAGCGCATCGGTGGCCCCCCTTATCTCGTCACCCTGACCCAAACGGTCCCCACCGCGGCCAATGCCGGCTACTACGCCGAAATCGTTGCGGAGAAGGCGATCCTGCGCCGCCTGGTCGAAGCCGGCACCCGCATCGTCCAGTACGGCTACGCCGGCGCCGACGGCCAGGACGTGGCCGAAGTCGTAGACCGCGCCCAAGCCGAACTCTACGAAGTCACCGAACGCCGCTCCAGCGAAGACTTCCTCCCCCTCGAGGAACTCCTCCAGCCCACCATGGACGAAATCGACTCCATAGCCAGCCGCGGCGGCATCTCCCTCGGCGTCCCAACAGGTTTCACCGAACTCGACGAATTGACGAACGGCCTGCACCCCGGCCAGATGATCATCGTCGCGGCCCGACCTGGTGTTGGTAAGGCGCTGGCGCTGGAAACTCCGCTGCCGACGCCTACCGGCTGGACCACTATGGGTGAGGTCTCGGTCGGCGACGAGCTATTGGACGCCGACGGTCTCCCCACCCGCGTGGTGGCCGCTACCGAAATCATGACCGGCCGACCTTGCTACGAGGTCGAATTCTCCGACGGCGCAGTCATAGTCGCCGACGAGCAGCATCAATGGCTGACAGAGACGCGAGCCTCTCGGCGGTCTGCACAGCAGGCCACCACGGGCTACAACCGCTATCAGAATCAGCGGACTTTCGCGCAGATCCGCACTACCGCAGAGATCGAGGCGACGCTCCGGTGCGCCACCGCGGACCGCCGTATCAACCACTCCGTCGTCAATACCGAACCTCTGCAACTGCCCGAGCGTGATCTGCTGGTACCGCCCTACACCCTCGGTGCATGGCTCGGCGATGGAACCTCCGCCGCGGCCCAGCTGACAACAGCCGACCCCGAGATTCTCAGCCGCATCGAAGACGAAGGCATCATCACGGTGCATTCGGAATCAGCAGCTCTGCGCTATTCCCTGCAGCTGCCTGCCGAGGGCCCCGTTCCACCGCGCAACTGCGTTGTATGCGGCATCGAGTTCGTTCCCTTCACAAGCGAAGTCCGCACCTGCGGACAATCCTGTGGCGGCAAGGCGCGTTTCGTCTCCGCGCCGGTGCCCGCACCAGCCTGCTCCGTGTGCGGCGGGCCGTCGATCGGCCTTCGTATGTGCCAAAACTGCCGCAACACTGTGGGTTCGGTGCAGGCTCGGCTGCGCACGATCGGTGTTCTCAACAACAAGCACATCCCGGTTGATTACTTGCGCGCGTCCGAGACGCAGCGTCGGGCACTGCTGGCCGGCCTGCTCGACACTGACGGCACGGTCACCAAGGGTGGCTCCGTCCAGTTCGCGGTGACCAGTGAGCGGCTCGTCCGTGGTGTCGAAGAACTGATCGTGAGCCTCGGCTACCGCTGCCAGCTCTCGACGAAGCGGGTTCGCGGCCGCACCGAACAGTCGTCGACGGCGTACACGCTGACCTTCGCGACCGAGGACGAGGTTTTCGGCCTGAGCCGAAAAGAACTGCTACACAAGAAACGCCGGGGTGCGAACAACACTGCCCGTTCCGGTTCGCGCTTCATCGTGGATATCCGCCCAGTTGCCAGCGTCCCGGTCCGCTGCGTGGAGGTCGACAACACCGATCACCTCTACCTCGCCGGCCGCGCAATGGTTCCGACGCACAACTCCACGCTCGGAATGGATTTCATGCGGAGTTGCTCGATCAAGCACGGCTTGGCGAGCGTTATTTTCTCTCTGGAAATGAGCCGCACGGAAATCGTCATGCGTCTCCTATCGGCGGAGGCGAAAATCAAACTCGCCGATATGCGTTCGGGTCGCATGAGCGATGACGACTGGACCAGACTGGCCCGCCGAATGAGCGAAATCAGCGAAGCTCCCCTATTCGTGGACGATTCGCCGAACCTCACCATGATGGAGATCCGCGCGAAGGCTCGCCGCCTCAAGCAGCGCAACGACATCCGCCTCATCGTGGTCGACTACCTGCAGCTCATGAGCTCGGGCAAGAAGGTCGAATCGCGCCAGCAAGAAGTCTCGGAATTCTCCCGAAGCCTTAAGCTAATGGCGAAGGAATTGGAAGTTCCGGTTATTGCCATCAGCCAGTTGAACCGTGGTCCAGAACAGCGAACCGATAAGCGACCAATGGTTTCCGACCTTCGTGAATCGGGCTCGCTCGAACAGGATGCGGACATGGTTATCCTATTGCATCGCCCTGATGCATTCGAAAGAGATGACCCTCGCGGCGGCGAAGCAGACCTCATTGTCGGTAAACACCGAAATGGTCCGACTGCCACTATTACCGTGGCACATCAGCTGCATCTCAGCCGGTTCGTCGACATGGCCCGAGGCTGATCGAAATACGTGGTTGTTCCCGCAACCACACAGAGCGTCTTTCAGCGGCACAGGCCCTACACAGCCTGTGGCGCTGAGACACCCGCTGTTCCGTCCACCGCAACTGCGGGTCCGCTCCCCGACATGCCGAGCCTGGCCTCGGTCGTGGGCCGACATCAGGGAAGACATGTCCGAATGTGACAGGGAATCGTCATTGCGGACATGCTGCGGGTTCGCGAGGATCAGGGGTATGTCCACTCCGCATCGCATTGTTATCGCGGTCTTTCCTGATGTCGATCTGCTCGATGTCACTGGCCCAGCTGAGGTGTTTGCGCTGGCCAACAGTGAGAGTGGGGGGCGGGAGCTGTATGAGGTTCGGTTGGCTGGGCCGGTTGCGGGGGCTGTTCGGACTTCGGCGGGGGTTCGGCTGCTGACTGATTTGGCGTTCGATGAGGTTGGTGAGCGGGTGGACACCATGTTGGTTCCGGGAGCTGTTGATCTGACCGAGCATGGGCCCGTTGCTCGGATAGATGCCGACGTTGTGGAGTGGGTGCGGGTTACTGCGCCGCACGCTCGGCGGGTGGCTTCGGTGTGCGTGGGTGCGCATGTGCTCGCGGCGGCGGGGTTGCTGGATGGGAAGACGGCGACGACGCATTGGTCGACGGCGGCCCAGCTTGCTTTCGAGCATCCGGCGGTGACGGTGGATCCGGATCCGATTTTTGTGCGGACCGATCGTGGGCGGTTGTGGACGGGGGCGGGGATCAGTGCCTGTTTGGATTTGGCGCTGGCGCTGGTCGCGGAGGATCACGGGGAGGAGTTGGCGTTGGGGGTGGCCAGGCAGCTGGTGATGTACCTCAAGCGGCAGGGCGGGCAGAGTCAGTTCTCGGTGCCGATGAGCCGGCCTGCTTCTACTCGGCGGGATATCGATGAACTGCGGCTGTGGATCGCCGAGCATCTCGACGAAGACTTGTCCGCGCCTGTGCTGGCTGCTCGAATGTGCTTGAGCGAGCGGCACTTTGCGCGGGTGTTCAAGCAGGAGACCGGTACCTCGTCCACCAACTATGTGGAAGCGGCGCGGGTGGAGACTGCGCGCCGACTTCTGGAAAGCACCGACCTTCCGCTGGATCAGGTTGCGGCGGTTGCGGGTTTCGGCGCTGCCGAGACGCTGCATCGCGCCTTCCAGCGACAACTTGCCACCACCCCGGCCGCCTATCGCCGTCGCTTCCGAACCCAGCCCGCCTGAAATTCCCTGTCCCACCGAACATCCCGCATACACATGCGCGATGTGGCTTTGCTGTACCCGATTTCCCTATGAGAGGACCCCTGATGAGCACAACCAACCCGTCGACGACCCTGCGTGATGTGATCGGCCTGGACAATCAGCCGCCGCGGCTGAGCGAGTCGGCATTGATCCTGATCGATTACCAGAACACCTATCGCACCGGCGTCATGGCCCTGGAGGGCGCCGAGGAGGCGCTCGCGGCGGGCGCTCGACTACTGGAACGCGCTCGGGCCGCGGGCATTCCGGTTATCCACGTCCTCAACGACGGTGGTGTGGACACCCCGTACGACATTCGCGCGCAGATCGGAGCAATCAGCGACGAGGTTGCCCCGCTGCCCGGTGAACCGGTGGTGGTCAAGGAGTTCCCCGACTCGTTCCACTCGACCGAACTGCAGAAAGTGCTGCAGGACTTGGGCATTGCCCCGGACGGCGACCTCCTGCTGGCCGGTTTCATGACCCATATGTGCGTCACATTCACCGCCCAGGGCGCGTTCAATCTCGGTTACCGGCCGACCGTCGTCGCCGAGACCACGGCGACGCGCGCGCTCGCCGCGCCGGGTGGCAGTGTCCTGCCTGCCGCTGCCCTGCAGGCGGCAAGCCTGACAACGATCACCGACCTGTTCGGCACGGTGGTCCCGACAGTCGATGCCCTCCCGAACTGACGGTGGTCAGCCGATATTGGCGGAGAGATCGGGGATCATTCGGTAGGCCTCGTCCTGCCAGTTGTTCCAGGCGTGGATGCCGTATTCGGGGAAGGAGTAGCTGATATTGGCGGCGCCGAGGGTGGCCATGCGGACCTGGAAGGCTCGGGTGTTGGCCAGGGCCAGGGCTTCCAGGGCCATACCGTTCACGGTGCCCATATTGGGACCGTCGTTGGCGGTGGGGCGCCCGCTGGCCGCGGCGACGTAGACGCGGGTGTTGTTGGCGACCAGCTGCGGGGCGAAGACGAAGGGATCCATGCGGAGCCATTGCGGACCCCAGGGCGGAGCCATGGAGTCGACGTTGTAGCCGCCGGCGTCGATCATGGCCAGGCGGATGGCTTCGCGCATGCCGGGGGCGGAGATATTGAGGTAGCCCGAGTACGAGCCGGCGAAGCTGAATTGGTCGGGGTGGTAGGCGGCGAGCGTGAGCGCGGCGCTGCCACCCATCGACAGGCCGAAGACGCCATTGCGATTGGGATTGAAGCCCAGCCGATCTCGCAGTGCCGAGCGCAGGTCCTGGGTCAGGAAGGTTTCCCAGGTGTAGCGGTAGCTCTTACCGGGCCCACCCGAAAGTGCGTCGGTGGCACCGGATCCGGTGTTCGCCGAGCCGGTTCCCGCTGGTATGCCCAAGAATTCGCTGGGTGCGTTCCAGTCGGTGTAAAAGCTGGACTGGCCACCGACCGGCATGACCACATTGATATTCCAGCTCGCCAGGGTTTCGGCGACATTCGTCTCGATCTCCCAGCCGTTGAGGCCTTCACCGGCGCGCATACCGTCGAGTGCGTAGACGACACGGTTGGTATTGCCGTCCGCGGCACGCAGCACGCGGGTCTTGATGGGCCCCATGGTGGGTGAGTCGACCCAGAAGTCGAAGGCGGCCGGATTGAATGCCGCCGAGGCCTTCGCACCGCCGAGGGCGACCATCCCCAGGGGTACGACCAGGGCCAATGCCACCATCAGCACCGCCCGCCGGAGCCAGCCCCGGGTGGACTCGGACGAATTCGATGTACGGCGCAGCGATCTCAACGATCGGTTCCTCTCGTTCGAGCGGTCACAGCCCCGCAGGACCATCCGGAACGGTCCCCGAACCGGATACGAACGGGCGTGAGAACAGCGGCAGTTGCTGTCCTCACGCCTGTTCGAAGTACCTATCGCTCACGAACGAGAAGTCGTTGCTAGAAAATAGCCACAAATAATGTGATGCGGCACACGTCTCGCCGATTGCCGCCGGCGCTCAATGTGCGCGAAGCATGCGACCCGCAGCTTCGACGGCCGGCGTGGAACTGCCTGCGTCGTTGATGAATACGGCAAAGGCGAGATCGCCGGAGATCCCGACGAACCAGCCGTGCGCATGTTTGTCATCGATGAATTCGGCGGTACCGGTCTTGCCGAGCAGACCCGGAATATCAGCCAGCTGAGTCGCGGTCCCGGCGGTAATCGTCTCTCGCATCATGGTTTTCACCTGATCCGCAATCGTCGGCGGCAGCGCGGGCGGCACCTTGCCGGGAACTCCGGGACGCCCCTGGACGAGTGCCGGGTTCGGCGGCGACCCGTGAGCCAGCGCGGCGGCGACCATGGCCATACCGAACGGACTCGCGGTGACCTGACCCTGACCGATGCCTTCTTCGACGCGCAGGGCGGCGGTGTCGGCATTGGGAACCTTGCCGGTCACGGTGGTCAGGGCGGGCGTCGTGTAATCGACGCCCAGGCCGAGTTGCATAGCCGCATTGGTGAGCGCATCGGGAGCGAGATTCACTGCCAGCCGGCCCATGGTGGTGTTGCAGGATTTGGCGAAGGCGGTGTGCAGCGGGACCTGCCCGAGGTCGAAGTTGTTGTCATTGGGAATCTGCCGGCCTTCGATGTTCTCGGTACCGGGGCAGGCGAGCACGGTGTCCGGGGTGACCGCGCCGGATTGCAGCGCCGCCGAAACGGTGACCGTCTTGAAGGTCGACCCCGGCGGGTAGAGCCCGGTGAGCGCGAGCGGGCCCTGATCGTCGGCCGGGCCGTTCTGGGCGATGGCCAGCACGTTTCCGGTGGACGGTTGCAGCGCCACGATCGCCGCGGCCTGCGGGATCGGGACCAGCGCCGCCTCGGCGGCACGCTGCAGCGCCGGGTCCAGCGTGGTGTGAATATCGGTGACGGCCTTGGCGTCCTGTCCGCCGACGCGCTGGGTGCTGCCGTCGGTGCCACGAGCCCGAACGGCCCAGCCGGCGGCGGCATCGGCATCCTGCTGCCAGAGATCGGAGAGCCCGGACCACACCGGGGAGGAGAGGGATTTATCAGTGGTGAGCAGGCGCGTCTGCGGCGCCAGCGTGACATTCGGCAGTGCGGCGAGAGCATCCTGAATGGGCGCGATATCCGCCGGTCGCAGGGTCACGGCCGTAATCGGTTTACCCTGCGCACCAGCCAGTTCCGAGGTCAGCGAGGCGGCGGTGACATCGGGGGCCGCCGCGTGCAGCAGTCCGGCCACCGCGGCGGTATCCGCGCCGGGCGCAATATTCACCAGCGTGACGATCTGCTGACTCATGAATTCGCCGCCGGTGCTGTCGAGCACGCGCGCCGCGGGCGCCGGGTCGACGGAGCCGTAGGACAGCGGCCCGATATCGAGCCCGGGTGCCACGGTGGCCGGGTTCCAGTGCACCTTCCAGCCGTCACCGGTGTTGTCGAGTTTGCCGGTGGTGGAGTAGGTCCACTCGTCGTGCCCGTCCTTGCCGAGTTTCCAGTCCGCCGCGAGCGTGAAGGTGCCCCCGCCGTCCGCCTCCGCGACATTGCCGACCTGGAATTTCACCTGTTTGCCGAGTGCGTCGTAGAGCCCGCCGAGGCTATCGGTGGCCTGTTTCGCATCGGTGGTGGCGCCGGCCGCGGCGGCGACGTCGTCGCGGGTGAGCGCGTCGGCGAAACCGTTCGCCGCCTGCTTCATTCGATCGGCCGTCGAGTCGCCGCTGGAGCAGGCCGTCAGGGCCAGTCCCGATGCGACAACCATTCCGAGGAGTCTGGTTCCCGTCCGCATCGTCTCGACGCTACCCGCCGCAGGAGGCTACCCCGCCGCGACGGGCGGAGCTAGGGTCGCGGGGTGGGTTTCGAGGTGCGGGTGGACAGTGCGGGCGCGGTCGGGATCGTCAAGGCCGCAGTGGGGTTCGGGTGGAGTTGGGATCCGACGGACGTCCGTAGTTTCGCGCGCCGGGTGGGCTGGCAGACGCCGGAACCGGTGGGAACCATGCGACGCGGTGCGGTCTTCTCGCGGACCGGGCTGCGGGTGTGGTGGGACTCGGCCATGTTCTGGGGCAGCGGGCGGCGGCTGCAATATGTGCGGGTGCCGGTGTCCGATTGCCCGGCGCCGGACGGACTCGGCAGCCGGGAATTGCTCGCCGAGGCCTTGATCCGGGTGCGCGATGCCATTACGGAGGTGCTGGGCGAACCCGAGCACGGCGCGGGACCGGAGGAGGGACCGGCGTGGATCCTGCCGAATCTGGTGGTGGGACTGGGCCTCGGCCCCGACACCGTGGACCTCATGCTGGTGAACCCCGTGGATCAGCGGTTCTGGATGGACCGGCGGCACGACGGCGCCCGGCGGCGCACCGCGATGGGTGGGTGGGGCCGGCTCTCGGAAGACCTTGCCGGATATCTGGAGACGCTGCCGACCGATGCGCGAGTGGTCGTCACCGCGGCCGGCGGCCGGTACGTGCAGTTCGCGGTCGAGGAGCGCGAGCTGACCAGCGAGCTGAGCCGCAGTGAATTCATCGACCCCACTTGGCGATACGGCAATGATGTCGGGAAATTGCTTGTGGCACAGGGCTGGTCGCCCACCGAGGATGCGAACTGGTGGCGCAAGCTCCCCCGAAATGCCGGTCGCACCGCGGTGAGTCATTTTGCCGCCGGCACCGTCGAGGCGCTCCGCACGCTGGAGGTGCAGGCGGTCACGGATCTGGTGGTCGATGCCTGGGTGGAGGGCGGCGAGGATCTGGACCTGGCGGCACTGGGAATTCCACCGCATCCGACCTCCCGATCGCAGCGCGCCGAATTCCTGCGCAGCAATGCCCCGTACGGTTTCGATATCGGCCCACTGCGCGTGGATGTCCCCAGCGGAATCGATATCGCCCGTGCCGCAAGGGAATTCGTCTGGACCTGGACACGCGCGGATATCGACGATTTCGCCGAACGGTTCGGCTGGCAACTGGAGGGCGAGCCCGGCCCGGCGGACCGCGTGGTGTGGGTCAAGACCGAGCTGCGCATCGACGGCGCCCGAGCCCGATTCTGTTGCGACGGTGACCGTTTGGAGTCGGTCTGCATCACCCTCAGCGACAGTATCGAATCGCAGCTGTACGAGGAGGGCCCGCCCGCCGAGGTGCGCGAGCAATTGACGGCGGCCGTAACCCGCGCCGTCGACGGCCTGCGCACCGAGTTGGGTGCGCCCGTGCACGGCACGCTCTGGCACGCGCACGGCCCGGTCTGGTCGACCCGGCGGCTCGCGCTCGGGGTGGTGGCGGCGGTCGATACCGTCGAGCTCTACCTGGTGAATCCCGCGGAGCGCGAACGGCAATTGATCCTCGAACAGCAGCAGACAGCGCGCCGTGCCGCCGAGCGCGAGTGGCGGCAGTTCTTCGACGATCTGTCGGCCATAGTCGCCGATCTAGCAGAGACTGCCGAGGTGACCATCGATGCCGGTGATCGCGGCTGCACGACCTTCCTTCGGGATGCGGACGGCGTGCGGGTCACCCTGGATGCGGAGGCGGGCCTCGGCCTGCATCCGCGCACGACCGAACTCATGCGCACCAACGGCTGGCAGCGTCCCGCGACCGGCCGCCCGGTCTGGCGGCACGGCCTCTACCGGCCCGCGCTCTTCCGGGATTTCCGCCGTTTCGTGGAGTTCGCGCTCTGGCCGCTGCGCACCCGTATGGGCCCGTACACCGTGCTGCGGGTGCACGCGCAGGGCGAAGAGCATGCCCTGCGCACCCCGTCGACGGGCGCGACCGGCTTCTGACCGGACCCCTAGAGTCGAGAGATGACCGAGATCGATGATGTCCTTGTCACCCGGGCCGGATACGACGCCGTCGCCGAGCTCTACACCAATCTGGTCGAGCGCCAACTGGATTCGAATCCATTCGATCGAGCCATGCTCGACATTTTCGCCGCGTTGGTGGCCGAAACCGAGCCCGGTATGGTCGCGGAGGTCGGGTGCGGTCCGGGCCGGGTGTCCGCTTATCTGAAGGCCGCGGGCCTCAATGTCTTCGGAATCGATCTGTCCCCCGAAATGATCCGCCAGGCACAGGCCGCCCATCCCGATATCCACTTCGAGGAGGGCTCGATGGAGCAGATGGGCCTGGACGACGCGGTGTTGAGCGGAATCGTGGCCTGGTACTCGATCATTCACACACCGCCGGAGCGGGTGCCCACCGTGCTGACCGAGTTCGCGCGCGTCCTGCGCCCGGAGGGCCATGTCCTGTTCGGCTTCCAGGCGCCCGAGCAAACACAGGGTGTGGAGGCCTTCGATCACAAGGTCGCGCCCGGATACCGCTGGGCCCCGGATACATTGGCGGAGGCGCTGGAACAGGCCGGCTTCCGGGTGACGGCCCGAATGCTGCGCGCACCGCGGCCCGATGATCGCGGCCCGCAGGGCTACGTGCTCGCCGTCCGGAACTGACCGCCGCTCCGGCCGGAATAGAAATCCACCGCTCCGGCTTGCGAAGACCCATGGGTATGAAAGCGATCAGTCAGCGAATCCTCGGTGGTCCGGAAGTGCTGGAGACGGTGGAGGTCGAAAAGCCGCGCCCAGGCCCCGGCCAGGTCCTCGTCCGGGTGGCCGCCACCTCGGTGAACGCGGCCGATTGGAAGCTGCGCGCGGGCATTGTCACCAAGCTGGGCGCACCACCGTTCACCCTGGGACTCGATGTCTCCGGCGTGGTCGAGGAGATCGGCCCGGACGTCACGGCGTTCGCGCCCGGCGACGAGGTGTACGGCGCGGTGTTGAGCCGCAACGGGGCCTACGCTGAATATGTGGTCACCCCAGCGGATTTCCTGGCTCCCAAGCCCGCGACGCTCGATCACGTCCATGCCGCCGCCCTGCCGACCGCGGTGCTCACAGCCTGGCAAGCGCTGACCGAAGTCGAAGCGGGACAACGGGTTCTGGTGCATGCGGCGGCGGGCGGCGTGGGCCATCTGGCGGTGCAGATCGCCAAGGCGCGGGGCGCGTACGTGATCGGCACCGCCCGTGCGGCCAATCACGAATACCTCCTCGAACTCGGTGCTGACGAGGTAATCGACTACACGACAACCGATTTCACCACGATCGCCGCCGTCGACTGGGTCGTCGACCTGGTCGGCGGTGATTACACCGAACGCTCACTGAAGGTGTTGCACCCCACCGGCCGCCTGATCGATGCCCAGGGCGAGGTACCGCTGGACGATCCCCGCTATCACCGCCACTACTTCACCCCCTCCGGCACGGATCTGCGCGCGGTGGCGGCGCTGGTCGATCGCGGGCAGTTGCACAGCACGGTCGAGCGCGTCATGCCGCTCGCCGACGTGGCCGCCGCGCACGAGCTGAGCGCCTCCGGGCGGGTGCGCGGGAAGATCGTACTGGTGCCCTGGGCGGCCGCCTGACCGCAGATTCCTGGCCATCGGGACCATTTGGTGCTTCCCCGCGTCGCTGCGCTTACCGTCGAGCAGAGGCGATAGCAGGGAGTAATGGTGGAGTACTGGGACGAAGAAGTCGATGTGCTGGTCGCCGGTTCCGGCGGCGGTGTGGCCGGGGCCTATACGGCCGCGCGCGAGGGTCTGACGGTGACGCTGGTGGAGGCCACCGACAAATTCGGTGGTACCACGTCGTATTCGGGTGGCGGCGGAATGTGGTTCCCCTGCAATCCGGTGCTGCGGCGGGCTGGTGTCGACGACACGCTCGAGGATGCGCTCACCTACTACCGCGCGGTGGTCGGCGATCGCACTCCGGCCGAGCTGCAGGAAGCGTATGTGCGCGGCGGTTCGGCGGCGATCGAATACTTCGAGAGCGATGAGAGCATCTCGTTCCAGATGTTCCCGTGGCCGGACTATTTCGGCAAAGCGCCCAAGGCGCGGCTGGATGGCAAGCGGCACATCATTCCCACTCCGCTGCGCGCGAGCGAACTGGGTGAGCTGAGCGAATCGATCCGCGGACCCCTCGCCACCGACCGGCACGGCGATCCGCAGCCGGACTACCTCATCGGCGGCCGGGCCCTGGTCGGGCGGTTCCTGCTGGCAATGGCCAAGTACCCCAATGTTTCACTGCAGCTGCACACCGCGCTGGTGGAGCTGGTGGTCGAAGGCGGTGCGGTGGTCGGCGCCATCGTCGAGCGCGAAGGCAATCGGATCGCGATCCGCACCCGCAAGGGAGTGCTACTGGCGGCGGGCGGTTTCGAGGGCAATGACGCGCTGCGCCAGCGCTACGGGGTGCCCGGGGTGGCCCGGGACACCATGGGGCCGTGGGGAAATGTCGGCAAGGCGCACGAGGCGGGCATTGCCGTCGGCGCGGATACCGATCTCATGGATCAGGCGTGGTGGTCGCCGGGCCTGATCCACCCGGACGGCCGCGCGGCATTCGCGCTGTGGTTCACCGGCGGCATTTTCGTGAATCAGGCCGGGGTTCGGTTCGTCAACGAGTCCGCGCCGTACGACCGGCTGGGCCGCGACATCATCGACCGGATGAACGACGGTTCGGTGGAGTTGCCCTTCTGGATGATCTACGACGACACCGAGGGTGCGGTGCCGCCGATCAAGGCCAGCAATGTGCCGATGGTGGAGACCGAGAAGTACGTCGAGGCGGGCCTCTGGCAC
Organism: Nocardia sp.; assembly: GCF_025465275.1. GTDB lineage: Bacteria > Actinomycetota > Actinomycetes > Mycobacteriales > Mycobacteriaceae > Nocardia. The sequence continues at coordinate 30,394 of NZ_JAODNK010000058.1, forward strand.
ACCGCCGACACGCTGGAGGAACTGGCCGCGAAGATCGGTGTGGCGGCGGATGCGCTCACTGCGAGCGTGGCCCGCTTCAATGAGCAGGCCGCCGCCGGTGTGGATGCCGACTTCGGGCGCGGCGACGAAGCCTACGACCGCGCCTTCTCCAACGGCGAGTCGCCGCTCGCGCCCATTGTGAAGGGACCGTTCCACGCGGCCGCCTTCGGCATTTCCGATCTGGGCACCAAAGGCGGGTTGCGCACCGACACGGTGGGGCGCGTCCTGAACGAATCCGGCGAAACCATCCCCGGGCTGTATGCGGCGGGCAACACCATGGCCGCGCCGAGTGGCACCACCTACCCGGGCGGTGGCAACCCGATCGGCGCATCGGTACTGTTCAGCCACCTCGCGGCACTAGATATGGCGGCCCGCTAGAGTCGATCCATGAGCCCGGTCGGCGAGGCAGCATCGAGCGCATTATTACGGGCGCGGTACGACGTGGTCGTGGTCGGCGGTGGCCACAATGGTTTGGTGGCCGCCGCCTATCTGGCACGGGCCGGACGCTCGGTACTGGTGGTGGAGCGTGCGGATCACACCGGCGGTGCGGCGGTGTCCGCGCGGGTTTTCCCCGGTGTGGATGCGCGCCTGTCCCGGTACTCGTATCTGGTGAGTCTGCTGCCGCAGCAGATCGTGCGAGATCTGGGGCTGCACTTCGAGACTCGGCGTCGCCGCATCTCCTCCTACACTCCGGTCGGTGCGGGCGGGCTGTTGGTGGACAACGGGTCCGAAGCGGGGACTCGGGAGAGTTTCGCGCGGATCACCGGTTCGGATCGGGATTTCCTTGCCTGGCAACGGTTCTACGCGCAGACCGCCGAACTCGCCCGGCGTGTCTTTCCCACCTTGACGTCGCCGCTGCCGACGCGGGACGAAATGTGCCGCACCGTAGACGATTCCGCGCTCTGGGAGGCGATTTTCGAACGCCCCCTGGGTGAATGGGTCGAAGCGACCTTCGCCGACGACACCGTGCGCGGCGTGGTCCTCACCGATGCGCTGATCGGCACCTTCACACACGCACACGATCCATCGCTGCTGCAGAACCGCTGCTTCCTCTATCACGTGATCGGCGGCGGCACCGGCGACTGGGACGTGCCGGTCGGCGGCATGGGCGCACTGACGGACGCGCTCGCGGCAGCCGCCCGCGCCGCCGGGGCGGAGATCATGACCGGTTGTGCGGTCACCGGTATCGAAACCGATGGCAGCACAGCGCAGGTGGACTTCAGCACGGCTCGCGGCGATACCGGCACGGTCGTGGCCGAACGGGTGCTGGCAAATGCAGCGCCGTACGAACTCGCCAGGCTGCTCGGCGAGACCGCGGAACGCCCGGAGGGCTCCCAGCTCAAGATCAATATGCTGCTGCGCCGGCTACCGCGCCTGCGGGACACCGGGGTCGATCCCGCCGCCGCCTTCGCGGGCACCTTCCACATCGCCGAATCCGGCTCCCAGCTCGAACGGGCCTATCGCGAGGCCGCCGCCGGCCAGCTGCCCTCCGCCCCACCTGCCGAGATCTACTGCCACACCCTGACCGATCCCTCGATCCTCTCCCCCGAGCTGCTGGCGCAGGGCATGCACACCCTCACGCTCTTCGGTTTGCACACCCCTGCAAGGCTTTTCGCCGCCGACCCGGACGGAACCAAAGCCGCGCTCGTCGATGCCACACTCGCCCAACTGGATTCGGTCCTCGCCGAACCCATTCGCGATTGCCTGGCCCTCGACGCCGACGGCCGCCCCTGCCTGGAGGCGAAGTCCCCGATCGATCTGGAACGCGATATCGGCCTCCCCGGCGGCCACATCTTCCACCGAGACCTCGAATTCCCCTATCTCCCAGACGAATCGGATAATTCCGCTGCCGCCCGCTGGGGCGTCGCCACCGCACACCGGAATATCCTGCTGTGCGGCGCGGGTGCAGTCCGCGGTGGTGGTGTCAGCGGCATCGGCGGCCACAATGCCGCCATGGCGGTACTCGAATCCGACAACTGACGCTGCGAAATCACCGCTCTTCGCGGTGCTCGGCATCCCACTTCGCACGGGCCTCGCCTACGGCGTCCATATGGTCGCGCGACCAGTCGGCCAGATCGGCGGCCACCCCGGCCAGGCTGTAGCCGAGATCGGTGAGCCGGTACTCGACCTGCGGCGGAATGGTGGGATACGCGGTGCGCTCGAGGAACCCGTCGCGCCCCAGCCGCTTGGTGGTGAGGGTGAGCATGCGCTGGGATATGCCAGGAATCGCACGCTGCAATTCGCTGAACCGCCGTGTGCCCTTGTGCAGTTCGACCAGCACCAGCACCGTCCACTTGTCACCCAGCCGGTCCAGGGTGTCGCGGATGCCGCAGTTGTCGTCACCACACGGACCCTCCGAGATAGGGTCCGCGACCTGCGCGGTAACACCGGTGTTCGTGAGTGACAGCAAAGTGCCTTCTTCCGGAGTCGGCGCGGGCGTCGGATGCTCGAGCATGTCTTTACATATTTCGATGTATTTCACGATCTGTGCAACGCAAGGAGTGTCCCAATGATTCTGGTGACGGGTGTTTCCGGCAGTCTGGGTGGTTTGGTACTGGCAGGTCTGCGCGCGCAGACCGATCTGGAGGTGGTGGCGGGCAGCAGCTCCGGTGACGGCACAACCGCCCGCCGCTTGGATTTCGACGATCCCGCCACCCTCGCCGACGGTTTCCGCGGCGCGGATGTGCTGGTCTTCGTCTCGGCCGGATACGCCGAGGACGATGTGGTGCTGGCCCGCCACGGCGCGGTCGTGGACGCGGCCACCGCCGCGGGGGTGCGGCACGTGATCTACTCCAGCCTGGCCGGTTCGGCGAGCTCGGCCACCATTGCCGTCCCGCACCGATGGACCGAATCGCGGCTGGCCGCCGCACCTTTCGAAGTGACGGTGCTGCGCAACGGCCTGTACACGGAGGTTCCGGTCGGCCTGGCGCTAGCTGCCGCCGAATCCACCGCCGAGACAGGTGTTTTCGCCGCGGCCTTCGGCGACGGCCGGATCTCGGTGGTCGCCCGGGAGGATCTGGCCGATATCGCGGTACGCGTGGCCGCCGAAGCGGATCGGGACCTGCGCAACGGATCTCGCAACCGGCACGCCGGGCGCACCTATGAACTCGAGGGTGTGGACTCGCTCAGCGGCGCAGATATCGCCGAGGCGCTCGGCGAGGCACTGGGCCGCCCGGTCCGGTACCAGGACATTTCCCTGACCGAGGTGCGCAATGGATTGAGCGGCAGCGGTTTGCAGCCCTATCAGATCGGCCACACCCTCTCGCTCTTCTCCAATCTGAAGGCCGGGTTCCTGCACGGCACCGGCGGCGATCTGCGCACGCTGCTCCCGGCGGCTCCGCGCCGCGTGCACGATCAGATCGCCGCCGCCGTCACGCTCCCCGCGACCATCGGAAACTGAAGCAGCTCAATGGTTCTGGGCGTTCTCGGCGCACACGTCGGCGCAGCAGCGGATGAAATCGCGGACCATGGTATTGCTCTCGGAGGCGGCGGGCCACGCCACCGCCACCCGGCTGGGGCCGATCCCGCGGACCGGTCGGTAGACGATGCCGGGGCGCGGATAGTAGCGGGCCGAGGAAGCCGGAGTGAAACTGACGCCGAAACCATTGGCGATGGCGGTGAGCCATTCATCGGTATTGCGCGCGATGGCCCCGATGACGGCGGTGCCGGCGGGCCGGGCGTCCACACCGATCCAGAAGTCGCGCCACCAGCCATTTTCCGGTGGGGACGCGACAAACGGTTCATCCCACAGGTCGCGGAATTCGATCTCCTCGGACGCGGCGAGGGGATGGTCGGCGGGCAGCGCCAGCCAGCGGGGTTCGGTGAAGAGCTCGTGCCTGCGGTAGTTGTCGTGGCCGGGGAACGGCAGCCGGACCAGCGCGGCATCGACCTCGCCCTCGGCCAGACCGGCGCTGGGGTCGGTCCAGCCGAACTGCCGCATATCGACCCGCCAGCCCGGATGCGCGCGCCGAAAGGCGGCGACGATCTCCGGTGTGAATTCGTTTGCGGCACTGGCGATGAAGCCGACCCGCAGCACCTTGCCGGCCCGGCTGGCGCCGCTCTTGGTGGCATGCAGCATGTGCTCCCAGTCGGCCAGCAGCACCGGCGCGTGTTCGGCGAAAACGCGGCCGGGCTCGGTGAGGGTCATACCGGTGCGGGTGCGGACGAACAATTGCACGCCGAGCTGTTGCTCCAGCTGTTTGATCTGTTTGGTCACCGCGGGCTGGGACACGTACAACCGCTGGGCAGCCCGGGTGACATGCCCTTCCTCGGCGACGGCGACGAAGTAGCGCAGCAGCCGCGTGTCGATGTCCATACCCCAAGGTTATGGCTAGGAGGTGCGGCGTCCGTCGCCCGCCTGCTGGCCCATGATGTCGGTGCAGCACCGAATGAAGTAGCGCACAATGGGATCCGCCTCGGAGGCGTCCGGCCAGACCACCGCGACCCGGGTCTGGGCGATGCCGTGCACCGGCCGGAACACCACGCCCGGATAGGGATTGGTGCGGGAGGTGGAGGCGGGTGTGAAGCTGACGCCGTACCCGCTGGCAATGGCCCGCAGCCATTCGTCGGTATTGCGGGCGATGGCGCCGATGATGGCGGTGTCCGCGGGACGGGAGTCCAGGCCCATCCAATAGTCACGCCACCAGCCGGTTTCCGCGGGCGAGGCGACATAGGGCTCATCCCATAACTCCCGGAAGGCGATATCGTCGCGTTCGGCGAGCGGATGATTGTCCGGCAGTGCGATCCAGCGCGGTTCGGTGAACAGTTCCCGCACGTGATACCCGTCCTGGCCAGGGAAGGGTAGTCGGAGCAGGGCGACATCCACATCGCCCTCGTCCAGTCCGGCGGTGGGGTCGGTCCAGCCACCCTGGTGAATATCGACCTGCCAGTCCGGATGCAGCCGGTGGAAGACCTGGATGATCTCCGGAATGTGCGCATCGGCCGCGCTGTTCACGCAGCCCAGCCGCAGGACGCGGGCCGCGCGACTGGCATCACTCTTGGTATCGCGCAGAATGCGATCCCAGGCGCCCAGCAGTTCGGGTACCTGTGCGGCCAGCACTTTTCCGGCGGCGGTCAGCGTCCAGCCGGCCCGGGAGCGGATGAAAAGTTCCACTCCCATCTGCTGTTCCAGCTGTTTGATCTGGGTGGCGAGCGCAGGCTGCGCGACATGCAGGCGCTGCGCCGCCAGCGGAGGGGACTCGGTCTCCGCGACCGCCAGGAAGTAACGCAGCAGTCGCGTGTCGATATCCATCAGCGTCTATTTTGCAGTGTCTAATTTGCCTCCGCTCCGCTCCGGCCGATTCGCGGCCCTGAAAGTCTCATTCTTCCCTCCTCCGCTCCTCCGCTTCGCTCCCCCGCTCCGTCAGTCCAGAATGAGACGGGCCGCGAATCACCAGGGGGTTTGAGGGGACGGTTGTTAGGGCTGATTCACCCGAAAGTCGAGATCGTCACAGTCCGCGAGGGCCACTCGAGAGGTCACGAGGATCACACCCTGGCGAGGGTCTCGGAGTCGGATATCTCCGGGACCACCGACGGGACGCGCGCAAAACCCATTGCGGCACCGACCGGTTGGTTGCTTGCGCGCTAGGGTGAATTTGCCACAAAGTTGCTGTTCCGCGGGCGCTGATTCGGCCACCGAGCGAGGCAGGAGGCGTGTGAACCCGACCGAACCCGAACACCATCAACCGCAGCACCGGCTCACCCCGGCCCCGCGCCCGATGAGCGGCCGCCTCTACGGGGTGACCCGGCGCGCCGCCGGATCCGTGGACCGCTGGCTGCGCCGCGTCAGCGCCAGTCCCCTGGACCCGGCCGAGGACGCACCCCAGCCCGTAGAGCCGCCCGTCTCCGCGGATCTGCTCGATCTGCTGCGGCATCTCGGCGTCGCTCTCATCTCTTCGGGCGAGACCACCAATCAGGTGCAGCGCATCCTCGACGATATGGCCCGGCGCTACGACGTCGACGAGGTGCACTTCTTCGTCCTGCCCACCGGAATCTTCGTGCGCGTGCACGACTCCCGGGGCACGGCCGTCGACCTGCTCGAGGCCAATGGGGAATCCCTGCGCCTGGATCAGATCGCGGCGCTGTACAAGCTGATCGACGAAATCAAACGCACCGTGCCGCCGCCCGCCCACGCCACTCTCGAACTCGCGAAGATCCTCGCCTCGCCGCCGCCCACGCCGGTATGGCTCATGCTGCTCGGCAATGTGGTGCTGACGACGGGCCTGGGCCTCATGCTCAATCCGACGGCCAATGCCCTGCCCGGATACATCGTCATAGGGCTGGTGGTGCAGTTGCTGATCATGCTCGCCGACCGGATGCCGCTGCTCTCGCTGGGCCTGCCGGTGGTCGCCGGCGCCTCGGTCACCCTGCTGGCCTTCGGTTTTCCGCATGCGATCGGCGGCGGTAATCCGCAGCAGCTGCTGGTGCCGGGCGTCTCCTCGCTGCTGCCGGGCGCGACGCTCACCAATGGTTCCATCGAACTGGCCACCGGATCGATGGTGGCGGGCGCCAGTCGCACCATCTACGGCCTGAACAAGCTGATCCTGCTGGCGTTCGGTGTTCTCATCGGCCTGCAATTGCTAGGACCGAACCCGTCGCTCACCCCCGAGACCATGCATCAATTGGGCTGGTGGGCACCGTTTCTCGGCGTGCTGCTGATCGGAATCGGGCATTCGTGGCGGGCCAGCGCGCCGCCGAAATCGCTGCCCTGGCTGCTGGTGGTGCTGTACGCGGCCTTCCTGGCGCAGAAGTTCGGGGTGCAGATCGGCGGCGGCCTGCTCGGTTCGTTCCTGGGCGGCATGGTGGCGGTGCCCGCCGCATATCTGGTGCAGCGCAATCGGAATGCGCCGCCCACGCAGGTGGCGTTCCTGCCCGCCTTCTGGATGCTGGTGCCCGGCGGCATCGGTCTCACCGGAGTGTCACAGCTGGTGGCCGAATCCGATGCGAACGGGCTGCACGTGCTGGTCACCACCACGCTCACGGTGCTGGCCATCGCCATGGGCGTACTGGTCGGCTCCGGTCTGGCCACCAGGCGGCCGCCGCAGATCTCGCCGATGGTGGAACAGTTCCTCGGCCCGGACAGCGGGAAGCATTCAGCGGACCGTCGAGAGCCCTGAGTCCGGATCGATCAGCCACAGCAGCCAGTGCGGTGCGAGCAGGGCCGCGAATTCGTCATAGCCGGGCGCATCGGGGTGATAGCCGTCGACGGCGGCGACCTCACGCATCCAGACGGGGTTGTCCCGCAACGGCTGATGCACCCGCAGATAGGGGACGCCGACACTGTCGCAGAGTGCGGCGAAGCGGGCGTCGAGCGCCCGGAGCCGGTCGTTGTGGTCCTCGTCGACATTCGGCGGCGGTGCGACGACCAGTGCCGTCCAGCCCTTTTCCCGGGTTCTGCGCAGCACGGCCGCGAGATTGGCCACAGAATCATCGGGATCGACGCGTGGGCGGCCGTTCTCGTACTGGCTGTCATTGACACCCGTGGAGATCACCACCCGGCAGTCCGCGCCGGCGGGGAGTCGCGGCGCGCACTCAGCTTCCCAGCGGGCGCGGAGCTCCGTGCTGTTTTCCCGGCGAATACCCAGGTTGTAGTAGGTGAGCGGCTGCCCGGCGGCAATGGCGCGGGCCGCGATACGGCCCGCCCAGCCCAAGCATTTCCGGTCGCCGACCCCCGCTACGAAAGATTCACCGATAAAGCAGACACGAAGATCGGATACCACAGGGCAATACTCGCACGCAGGGAAAACAGACACGCCGGGCGGGGATCGGCGGCGGCGTCGTGCCGCGACCGGCCCGCGACGGGTTACGGTAACCGGCGGATTGGAAAGTCGGCGAGGTCGCCGACGGCCGCAACCCACCCCGAGCCGACCATGGGACCACAGTCGTTCCCACGATCCGAAAGCGCGTATAGGACATGCGAGTCGACGGGCGGGACATTCCCGTCTCCGGCAGCCTGCTGCAGCCGCGGATCCGGCGGACCAGCGACATTCTGCGCGTCGTGCTGTCCGCGCTACTGACCGCTGTTGTCATTACCGGCTCGCTCATTACGCGGCCGCAGTGGGAGGCCCTGGAACGGTCGGTCTCCGACATCATCGGATTCCTGACGCCGGAACAGTCCAATCTGATCTATGTCGTGTACGGCATCGCGATTCTGGCGCTGCCACAGGCCATTCTGGTGCGCCTGGTGTGGGATCGCCAGTGGAAGCTGCTGGCGGGCTTCCTGTCCGCGGGTCTGATCGCCGTATTGCTGTTCTCCATCACCGGTACCGGGTTCACCGCGCCGCGCTGGCATCTGTCCGAAGCGCAGCAGGTCAATACGTTCCTCTCGCAGTTCCTCGACGATCCGCGCTGGATCGCCATGCTGGCGGCGGGGCTGACGGTGTCGAGCCCGTGGCTGCCGCCGACTTGGCGACGCTGGTGGTGGACACTGCTGCTGGCGTTCGTGCCGATTCACCTGGTGGTCAGTCTCGTGGTGCCCGCGCGGGCGCTGCTCGGCCTGGCCGTCGGCTGGCTGGTGGGTGCGGTCATCGTGCTCGTGGTGGGCACCCCGGCGCTGGAGGTCCCCCTCGATGCGGCCGTTCGGGTGCTGGCGCAGCGCGGTTTCCGGGTGACGGCGTTCAAGGTCGTGCGCCCCGCCGGGCGTGGTCCGCTGGTGCTGTCGGCCGCCAGCACACAGGTGGACCCGACACCGCACGAATCGGATACTGCGGCGAGCGGCGGATCGAAACCCAAGGCAGGCGGCGGATCGAAACCCAAAGCGGGCGAAGCGCTTGCCGCACTGGTCGACAAACCCCCCGACGGTCCCGCTCAAACGCTGACCGTCGAGCTGTACGGGCAGAATCAGCGCAGCCGCAGCGCATTACGGCAGCTGCGCCGCTGGCTCACGATTCGCAGCAGCGAATATCCGACCCTGTTCGCCTCGATGCGGCGTGCGGTGGAGCATCGGGCGCTCATGGGGATCGCCATCGGTGATCTGGGGCTGGGCAGCAATAAACCGCTCACGGTGGCGGCACTGGATCGCAAGTGGATGCTCTACGCGCACACCGTCCCTCGCGGCCGGCCGATGACCGCCGAGGACGGCGAGCCGATGCTCACCAAGGTGTGGCAGGCGCTCGACACCCTGCATCAGGCGCAGATCTCGCACGGTGATCTGCGGGCCGAGGATATTCGGATCGTCGAGGGGCAGGTCCGATTCGGCGGTTTCATGGCCTCCGAATTCGGCGCCTACCAGGTGCGCTTCGAATCGGATATCGCGCAGCTGCTGCTGTCCACCTCGGCGCTGTTCGGCACCGAGACCGCGGTGCGCACCGCCCTCACGGTCATGGGCACGCAACCGGTACTCAATGCCTCCAGACGTTTGAGCAAAACCGCGCTGCCGGAACAGGTTCGCAAGGCGGTACCGGATGCGGGCCAGCTCATGAAGGAGACCCGCGAGGAGGTGGCGTCGCAGACCGGCGAGGACAAGATCGAGGCCGCGAAGATCACCCGGTTCTCGCGCAATCAGATCATCCAGCTGGTGCTGCTCATCGGCCTGGTCTACGTGGCCTACCCATACATCAGCGCCTCGCCGACCTTCTTTTCCGAACTCCGCCAAGCTAATTGGGCCTGGGCCGCCCTGGGACTCACGGTGTCCGGGCTGACCTATATCGGTGCGGCGATGGCATTGTGGGCGTGCGCCTCCGAGGCGGTGAAGTTCAGCAAGCTGCTGCTCATGCAGATCGCGAATACCTTTGCCGCGACCACCACCCCGGCGGGTGTGGGTGGTCTCGCGCTGAGTGTGCGGTTCCTGCAGAAGGGCGGGCTCGGCGCGGTGCGCGCCACCGCGGCGGTCGCGCTGCAGCAGACGGTGCAGGTCATCACGCACCTGGTGCTGCTGGTGTTCTTCAGTGTGGCGGCGGGTGCTTCGACAAATCTGTCGCACTTCGTGCCGAGTGCGACGGTGCTGTATTTCGTGGCGGGCGCACTGCTCGGCCTGCTCGGCGTGACCATGTTCGTGCCGACGGTGCGGCGCTGGATTCGCACCGAGGTGCGGCCGCAGCTCAAGGAGGTTGTCGCGCAACTGGGCGATCTGGCGCGGCGGCCGGGGCGGCTGCTGATGATCGTGGGCGGTTCTGCGACAACAACTCTCGGCGGGGCGCTGGCGCTGTGGGCGAGCATCGAAGCGTTCGGCGGCAGTACCGGGTTCGTGACGGTCACCATCGTCACCATGATCGGTGGCACCCTGGCCTCCGCCGCCCCCACACCGGGCGGCGTCGGCGCGGTCGAGGCCGCCCTCATCGGTGGACTGGCGGCCTTCGGTGTCCCCGCCACCATCGCGGTCCCCGCCGTCCTGCTCTATCGGGTCCTCACCTGCTGGCTCCCGGTGTTCTGCGGCTGGCCGATCATGCGCTGGCTGACCGCCAACGACATGATCTAGCCGCCGCTGTGGATCCCGGCCAAAAGCACGCCGAGGATGACGGGGTGAGTTCTACTTGCGGAGTTCGACTTTCAGCACCTTGCCGCTGGCATTGCGGGGGAGTTCGGCGACGATGACGAGATCCTTGGGGTGCTTGTAGCGGGCCAGGGATTCGTTGAGGAACGGGGTGAGTTCCTCGAGGGTGAGGTCATCGACGCCTTCGACGAGTGCGACCACCGCGACCGGCACCTCGCCCCACTTCTCGTGCGCGCGGCCGATAACCGCGGCCTCGTGGATCTTCGGATGCGCGAAGAGCACGTTCTCCACCTCGGCGCAGTAGATGTTCTCACCGCCGGAGATGATCATGTCCTTCTTACGGTCGACCACGTAGATGAAGCCCTCGGGATCCTCCCGGACCAGGTCACCGGAGTGGAACCAGCCGCCGTGGAAGGCTTCCGCGGTCGCCTCGGGCTTGTTCCAGTAGCCCTGCATCATGGTCGGGCCGCGGTAGACGATCTCGCCGACCTCGCCGGGGGCGACATCGTTCATCTCGTCGTCGACCACGCGGGCCTGAATGGTGGGGATGGGCTTACCGACCGAACCGAGCTTGGTCAGCGCGTCCCTGCCTTCGAGCACGCAGGTGATGGGCGACATTTCGGTCTGACCGAAGACTGCCACGCTGAAGGCGTCCGGGAAGCAGTCGGACATGGCCTGCAGCACCGTATTCGAGGCGGGGGCCGCACCCCAGCAGAGCGAGCGCAGGGCGAGCTTGCGTTCCCGGACGGTCGGCTCCTCACAGATGAGCTGCCACTGCACCGGTACGCAGAACGCCGTGGTGGCCTGCTCGGCCTCGAGGGCGTCCAGATATTCGGTGGCATTGAACGCGCCCAGCGGATGCAGCACGGTCTTGCCGCCCAGCATGAAATACGGCGTGAGACTGCCCAATCCGGCGATGTGGAAGAGCGGAGAGGTACAGAAGCCGATGGACTCCGGCGTGATCTCCATGGCCCGGATGCAGGTGAGCGCCTGTGCGTTCAGGTTCGCATGCGACAGCACCGCACCCTTGGGGCTGCCGGTGGTGCCCGAGGTGTACATGATCAGCGCCGGGGTGTCCTCCGGGATATCCAGTGGCGCATGGGATTCGCCCGCCTCGGCGAGGAAATCGTCGTAGCCGACGGCGCTCTCGCTGCTCTGACCGTTGATGACAACACAGGTCGCCAGGTCCGGTGCCTGCGCCTGAACGGCGACCGCGAGCGGCTGCAGCAGCGAATCGGTGACGATCGCCTTCGCCCCGGAGTCGCCCACGATGTAGGCGACCTCCGGCGGGGTCAGCCGGAAGTTCACCGGTACCGCGATGGCGCCGATGGCATTGATGCCGATGACCGCCTCGAGGTACTCGGTGTAGTTCAGGGCGAGAAGAAGTACGCGATCGCCGAACCCGACCCCTCGACGGGCCAGCGCGTCGGCGAACCGCTCCGAGCGCTCGTGCAGCTGCAGCCAGGTGGTGTCCACACCCTTGAACCGGAAGGCGACATTCGCCGGTCGCATCGCGGCATGCGTGGCGATCTGGTTGACCCAGTGGTTGCGCCGCGACCGGATGGGCTCGTCGAGTGGCTGGAAACCTGTGGTCATGCCACGTACTCCTCTCGCACCGTCATGAGACGCCGCCGGCTGTTCCGGCGGCATCGACGGCTGATCGTTCGCGAGAATACCAACTAACTTTTCAGCGTGACAAGGGTTACAGAGAAGGTTCCGGCACTTTTTTGTCATCGTTTCAATCAGCAGATCAGGGCATGTGAACTGATCTCTGAGGCGGCGTAGACTGCACCGGGTTATCCCCAGGCTCTTGATGAAACCGGTGCCGTAATTGCAAACTCCGACTCACATCGGGGTTGAACCACCATATGCAACTATGCGAGTATCAAGCGGTTCGCGAGAGGCTAGAGAGGACAGCGCCGATGCTGCGTACCAGGTTCACCGAGACCTTCGGAGTCGAGCACCCGATCGTGCAGGGCGGCATGATGTGGGTCGGCCGCGCCGAGCTCGCCGCCGCCGTGTCCGAGGCGGGCGGTCTCGGCATCATCACCGCGCTCACCCAGCCCACGCCGGCGGATCTGCTGAAGGAGATCGAGAAGGCGCGGTCGCTGACCGATAAGCCGTTCGGCGTGAACGTGACGATCCTGCCGTCGATCAATCCGCCGCCGTACCAGGAGTACATGCAGGCGATCATCGATTCCGGCGTGAAGATCGTCGAGACCGCCGGCTCCAATCCCGAGCCCTTCCTGCCGTACTACAAGGAAGCCGGGATCAAGGTGCTGCACAAGTGCACCAGCGTCCGGCACGCCCTGAAGGCGCAGAAGATCGGCGTCGACGGCGTCAGCATCGACGGCTTCGAATGCGCCG
>NZ_JAODNK010000080.1 GCF_025465275.1 Nocardia sp.
TGTTCGCCGCGGGCCCCTCACCCGGAATCGGGCCCGTGTTCTTCGATTCGGTGGTCACGCGATGAACTCTACTTGCGCCACCAAGAAGTCCACCGTTTGCTGTCGAACGAATCTTCGCGCAGCCCGACGAAGTTCGCGCCACGGGCGAACGTGCTGCGATCGGCATTCAACGTGGTGTCCGCACCGGGGAGTTCCGACAGCGGGATACGACTCAGAGAATCGTGCAGGCGCATCGGCGCGGAAATTTGATCCGACGACTGGCGCAGTGCAATGCGCGCCTGCTGCTGTGCGTCTACTTCCGCCGCGCATTCACGGCAGACGGAAAGATGATGAGCGGCACGCAGATACGCGTTCATCCGCAATTCACCGTCCACATACGCGGCGATGGCCTCACTGGCCAAATGCTCGGTAGGGGCGAAACGAGGTGGTCGACGCGGCGTTCTGTCCTCGCCACTCATAAGCTGCACACCCTTCCGGACCACCTCGGCTACATCGGGAATGTCGGTGAGCGGGCGCTGAGCCCGCACCTTCAGCCGACGTTCTCGGTGGCGGCGAAACGCCGCTCCACTCCATTATGCGCAAGGTGCTCTTTGAGTGCCTGACGTCCTCGGTGGATGCGGCTGCGCACGGTGCCCAGTTTGACCCCGAGCGTGGCGCCGATCTCCTCGTACGACAGACCTTCGATGTCACAGAGCACGACCGCGGCGCGGAACTCCGGCGCCAGCGAATCCAGTGCGGCCTGCAGCTCCGGGTCCAGATTCGCGTCGTGATAGAGCTGCTCGGGGCCCGGGCCCTCGGACGGCACCCGGTCGTAGTCCTCGGGCAGCGCCTCCATACGAATACGGTTGCGACGGCGCACCATATCCAGGAACAGATTCGTGGTGATGCGGTGCAGCCAGCCCTCGAAGGTGCCCGGCTGATAGTTCTGCAGCGAGCGGAACACCCGGATGAAGGTTTCCTGGGTCAGATCCTCGGCGTCCTGCTGATCACCGGAGAGGCGATAGGCCAGGCGGTACACGCGGTCGGCGTGCTCCCGGACCAGCTCGTCCCAGGTCGGCATCATGGTGCGGTCACCCGTGGCATCGAAGACAGCGGTTCCGGACAGGGATTCCGCGTTGAGATCGCCGTCCAGCGAGGTATCGCTGGTCAGCAGGTCCTGCGCGGGCAGGATGACGGGTTCACGCGCCGTGTCGACCATGTGGATGGGATTACCTCCTACTCGGGACCATCGGTTCCGACTGCCGGGTACAACCGACCTGGTGGGTCGTGTGTTCCCGGTCGCCGAGCCGACGGTCGCTGGCCTGACGTAGCCCATACTCTTGCCGGTCCTGATGTGCTCGCCGTATGTGGACGCTGAGGGACACCTGAGAAAAATCGCCACACCGGTAGATCACCGCCACGCGATAGCGGCTCCGCGCCGTTAGCCTCATATCCGTGAGCCTGACTCCCGCGACGAACCTGCAGCGCAACCTCGCCTACGTGGAGGAATCCGTCGCCGAGGACGAGATCCTCGTCGCCGCGCGCGAACGCGCCCTCGAACTCGGCGCTGCGCCCGTGCCGCCCTCGGTGGGCGCACTCCTGAGCATGTACTCCCAGCTCCTGGGTGCGCGGGCGGTGGTGGAGGTCGGCACCGGGGCCGGCGTCAGCGGACTGTGGCTGCTGGACGGTATGCGCGAGGACGGCACCCTGACCACCATCGACTCCGAACCCGAGCATCAGCGCGCGGCCCGGGAAGCCTTCCGTTCCGCCGAGATCACGCCCGCCCGCACCCGGCTCATCAACGGCCGGGCCCTGGATGTGTTGCCGCGCTTGGCAGATGGCGCCTACGACCTGGTGTTCATCGATGCCGCACCGCTCGAGCATCCGCAGTATGTGGATCAGGCTGTGCGCCTGCTGCGGGAGGGCGGGGCGATTCTGCTGCACAATGCGCTGCTCGGCGGGCGGGTGCCGGATCCGGCGCAGCGCGATCCGCAGACGCAGGCGGTGCGGGCGGCGACCCGGGCGATCGCGGAGAATCCGCTGCTCACCAGTGTGCTGATTCCGGTGGGTGACGGGCTGCTCTGCGCCTCGCGAGGGTAGTTGCCGCGGCGATTGTCCGCATCGCAATATTCAGCACCGGCCTAACTTTCCGCATGCGGAAATTCCGCGTCGAAGCTGCATGAAAGTCTGTCCGACTCCTGTTCGTGTGGGGTCTTGCCAAGTGGTTGAACGAGTGTTTAATCTATTAAACATGCGTTCAGCCGCTGAAGATCTGACCACCCGGGCACGGATTCGCGATGCCGCGATCGCAGTGATCGGGCAGCAAGGGTTCGGGGTGGGAGTGCGGGCTATCGCCGCGGCGGCGGGGGTGTCACCCGGGCTCGTGAACCATCACTTCGGCTCCAAGGAGGGGCTCCGCGAAGTCTGCGACGAGCAGGTGCGGGAGGTGGTACGGACCGCCAAGCTGGAATCGATGGAGCATCCGTCGCCGAACGGCTGGATCCAGGCGCTGGCGGAGGTGGAGAGCTTCGCGCCGTATATGGCGTACGTACTGCGTAGCTTTCAGGCCGGCGGCAGTCTGATGCTGACCTTCTTCGAGCAGATGGTCGGCGACGTCGAGCAGTACCTCGCCGCCGGCGTTGCTGCCGGAACTCTCAAGGCCCCACGGGATTTGAAGGCTACTGCCAGATATATCGCCACCACCAACAGTGGCGGAATGATGATGTTCCTGCAGCTGTACGACGCACGGAACGAGGGTCCGATGGACTTTCGAAAAGCCTTGCGCGAGTACGCCGATGTCATGACGCTGCCCGCTGTCGAGATCTACACACACGGGCTGCTGGCGGACTCGGCGATCTTCGATGCCATGACTCAGCAGTAATCACTGTTACCGAGAAATCGTTTTCCTACAAGGAGATTCGATGAACGTTCCGGCCAGCTCGGCCATTACGGTTCGAGACCTGCACAAGCACTTCGGGCAGGTGCGCGCTCTCGACGGCCTCGACCTCGAGGTCGCCGAAGGCGAGGTGCACGGCTTCCTGGGGCCCAACGGCGCGGGCAAATCCACCACCATCAGAATTCTGCTCGGCATTCTCTCGCGGACCTCCGGGGAGGCCGTGGTGCTCGGGCGCGATCCGTGGTCCGACGCGGTCGCTCTGCACAGCGATATCGCTTATGTCCCAGGCGATGTCACGCTATGGCCGTCGCTCTCCGGCGGCGAGACCATCGATATGCTGGCGCGCATGCGCGGCGGTATCGACCAGGCTCGGCGCGCGGAGCTGATCGAACGCTTCGAGCTCGACCCGCGCAAGAAGGCCCGCACCTATTCGAAGGGCAACCGGCAGAAAGTCGCTCTGGTATCGGCGTTCTCGTCGAATGCGCGGCTGCTGCTGCTCGACGAGCCCACCTCCGGCCTGGATCCGCTGATGGAGCAGGCCTTCGGCGAATGCATCACCGAGGCCTCGGCGCGCGGCACCACGGTGCTGCTGTCCAGCCACATTCTCTCCGAGGTGGAGAAGCTGTGTCAGCGGGTCACCATCATCCGGGCCGGGAAGACG
Organism: Nocardia sp.; assembly: GCF_025465275.1. GTDB lineage: Bacteria > Actinomycetota > Actinomycetes > Mycobacteriales > Mycobacteriaceae > Nocardia. Next base: position 3,537 of record NZ_JAODNK010000080.1, read on the forward strand.
GTCGAGACCGGGACACTGGCCGAGATGCGGCATTTGAGCCGGACCTCCATCAGCGCCGAAATGATCGGGGACCCGGGCGATCTCAGTCGGATTCCGGGCGTCAGTGATATCAGTATCGAGAACCACACGCTGCACTGCCAGGTGGACAGCGCGCACCTCGGTGACCTCATCAAGGTGCTCGGCGACGTCGGCGTGCGCAGCCTGGTCAGCCAGCCGCCGACGCTGGAAGAGCTTTTCCTGCGCCACTATTCGCTCGACGGCGAGGCCGCGGCGGAGTCGGCGGACGCCGCACGCGAGTCGGGGCGGCACGCTCGCGAGTCGGAGAAGGTCGCGAAATGACCGCCATCACCGCCCCTCGGATATTCGAATCACCGGTTCGCGCAGCCGATTTCACCGGCACGGGGCAGTTGTTACGACTGTTCCTGCGCCGCGATCGGGTGGTGCTGCCGCTGTGGGTGCTGCTGCTGGGACTACCGGTCGGCAGCTTGTACATCGGCAGCATCGACAAGGTCTACAAGACCCCGGCCGATCTGGCCTCGTTCGCCGCCTCCATTCTCGCCAGCCCAGCCCAGCTGGCCATGTATGGGCCGGTGTACAACACCAGCCTCGGCGCGACCGGCATCTGGAAGGCGGGGATGTTCTATGTGATCATCGCCGTCGCCACCATCCTCACCGTCATCCGGCACACCCGCGCCGAGGAGGAGACCGGGCGCGGTGAGCTGCTCGCCGCCACCCGGGTGGGCAGGTTCGCGGAGCTGACCGCGGCGCTGCTGCTCGCCTACGGCGCCTCGCTGGCCGTGGGGCTGCTGGCCTTCCTAAGCCTCTACAGCCAGCCCGTGCCGCACGAGGGATCGCTGGCCTTCGGGTTGGCCCTGGCCGGATCCGGTGCGGTCTTCGCCTCTGTCGCCGCGGTGACCGCGCAGTTGAGTAGCAGTGCGCGCCTGGCTCGTGGCATCGCCTTCGCGGTGCTGGGAGTCACCTACACGCTGCGGGCGGTCGGCGATGTCCGTGCCACGGACGGACCCACCAGCCCGCTCACCTGGTTGTCGCCGCTGGGATGGTCGCTGCAGGTGCGACCGTACGCGGGGGATCACTTCGCGGTGCTGCTGCTGCATCTGGCCGCTGTGCTCGTACTGACCGCGATCGCGTACACGCTGCTGCGCAATCGCGATATCGGCGCGGGAATGATCGCCGAACGCCCGGGCGCGGCGACCGCTGGGCCGGGATTGAGTGGTCCGTTCGGGCTGGCCTGGCGGCTGCAGCGTGGTTCGCTGATCTCCTGGACCCTCGGGCTCGCCCTGTACGGCCTGCTCATCGGCAGTGTTGTGCACGGCATCGGTGACGAACTCGGCTCCAGTCAGTCGATCCGGGACATGATCACCCGCATGGGTGGCTCGGCGTCCCTGGAGAATTCGATGATCACCTACGCCTTCACCATGCTCGCGGTGATCGCGGCCGCCTACTCGATCTCGGCGACGCTGCGGTTGCACGGTGAGGAGGCCGCGGATCGCGCGGAGACCGTGCTCACCGGCTCGGTATCGCGAATCCGCTGGGCCGCCTCGCATCTGGTGTTCGCGCTGGGTGGTCCGGCGCTGGCGCTGCTGCTCTCCGGGCTGCTCGCCGGCCTGGTGTACGGGCGCGCGGCCGGGGATATCGGCGGAAAGCTGCCCGGCGTGCTGGCCGCCGCGGCGGTGCAGTTGCCGGCGGTGTGGATCTTCACCGGCGTCACCCTCGTGCTCTTCGGACTGTTGCCGCGCTGGACGCCCGTTGCCTGGGGTGTGCTGTCGGCCGCCATTGCGGTCTTCCTGCTCGGCTCGATCTCCGGTGCGCCGCAATGGTTCCGGGATATCGACCCGTTCGAGCACGCACCGAAGGTGCCCGGTGGTGATTTCTCCGCCACCCCGCTCATCGTGCTGGTGATCGTCGCCGTCGGACTGATCACCGTGGGGCTGATCGGATTCCGCCGCCGCGACCTGCGGTAAGCCGATCCGCCTCCCCGGAGCCGATCCGCCTCCCCGGACCTTTTGCCGAGCACCTAGGTGCTCGGCAAGTAGCGTCGCGGGGTGGCGGTCACAGCCTGGCTCGGTCAGCCCGTACCCGGTGAGTTACCCCGACCGTGCGAAATCAGTTGTCACCTCACAATTCGCGTAGCCGATCATATTGTGCTGCAATAAATTCCGGGGTATCCACCGGGATGCTGCAACCACCCGGTGCGGAGTCCCGGCCCGTCGAGGGCAGTGCTGGGGCAGGGCTTGGGGGTGGATTCAGTCGCAGCGCCGGTGGTACACGAATAGGGGGACCGATTTAGAGGAGGTGGGGGATGTTCGATTCACTGGTACTCGGTACGCATCTGCCGGCTGGATGGCTATGGCCCGCAATGATCTTCTTCGGACTGGTCGTCTTCGCGGCACTCCTGGTGTTGCTGCTGGTCGGCGGTTCGCGATTCGATGATCGCTCGAATGTGGTGCCTTCGACGCCGGTTTCGTGCGCACCCTTTGCCTGCGTCACCACGGCCCCGGCGCCAGGCTAGAGGGTTACGGCGGACCGGTTGCGGATACTCCAGGGAAAAGTTCGACGAGTGAGGTTTTCCATGGGTCAGCGACCTCCGGCCGTGGTGGGTTTGTATTTCCGTGAGTCGCGCCAGTGGCGGCGTATTGCCGAATTCCGGCTCACCGCAGACGGTCACGCCAGCTTCCGGGCGGTGGATCCGGTCGAAGGGCTGGTCGCGCGGGTCTGGTACCACCAGGGTGTGGACATTCTCGGCGAGGAGCGCACGGTGCTGCCGGACGACGGCCCGGCCTTCCTGCGAGCCCTGTTGCAACCATTCGGATTTCGCGACTATCGCTTCCGAGATGACAGCCGCACCGGCACGCACGGCGCGAACGGCCTGCCGCGCAACGGGCACGGCCGGCCCTGGCACGACACCCCGGGGGCCGCAATCGATTCCGAATGCGTGCGATGCGCCGACCACGACCACGCCGGGACGGCCGACGAGGCGGCGAGCCACAGCGCCCACCGGCCCGCGGCCTGGCGTGCCTTCGACGGGGACACCGTCCGCTTCTCGACCTAGTGAGCTGGTTCTGAGGTTGGGTGTCAGCTGGTGTTGACCAGGTGTGATTGCTGTTGATCTCGGATCAGGGGTGTCCTGGTGACATGCCTGATCCGCGGTTGAAGCCGCTGGTGTTGTCCGAGATCGAGCGGCGGACTCTGACCGGTTGGGAGTCGCGCCGTTCGACCGCGCAAGGCATAGCGCTGCGGGCCAGGATCATATTGGCCTGCGCCACAGGCGAATCCAACACCGCAGTGGCCGCTCGACTGGGCGTAGCCAGCAACACCGTGAAAAGGTGGCGGGCCCGGTTCCTGCGTGAGCGACTCGACGGCCTGCTCGACGAGCCACGTCCGGGCGTGCCCCGCACGATCACCGACACCCAGGTCGAACAGGTCGTGGTGGCCACTCTCGAGCAGGTTCCCGAGGCCGGCACCCACTGGTCCAAACGCGAACTCGCTGCGCGGGTGGGAATCTCGCCATCGTCGGTGCTGCGGATCTGGCACGCCTTCGGTCTCGCGCCGTGGCGCACCGAGACGTTCAAGGTGTCCCCGGACCCGCTGCTGATCGACAAGATTCGCGACGTGGTCGGATTGTATTTGGCCCCACCAGTGAACGCCGCAGTGTTCTGCGTGGACGAGAAACCGCAGATCCAGGCACTGCAACGACACGGCCCGGTATGGCCGATGCTGCCCGGCGTGCCCGAGCGGCGCCCTTTCGACTACATCCGCCACGACACCGTGGACCTTTTCGCGGCCCTGGACGTCGCCACCGGCAAGGTCATCAGTACCGTCGCGGCCCGCCACCGCGCGGTGGACTTCCGTGACTTCCTCGACCTCATCGACCGCCGGACCGCCCCCGACCAGGTGATCCATGTCATCTGCGACAACCTCTCGGCACACAAGGCACCGGTCGTGCACCACTGGCTGCTCGCTCATCCCCGCGTCACCCTGCACTTCACCCCGACCTACTCCTCCTGGATCAACCAGGTCGAGCGGTGGTTCGCGGAACTGCAACGCTGCTGCCTCGAGCGCGGCAGCTTCTGCTCCGTGCAAGAACTCACCACCGCGCCCGAGCACTGGATCGAGCACTGGAATTCCCAAGCGACGCCATTCATCTGGACCAAAACCCCCGACCAGATCATCGACCGAATCTGCCGCTACTGCGCACGCATCTCAGAACCAGCTCACTAGAGGCTGTTGACCAGCAGCACGTACTGGGCTGTGCCCTTCTTCAGCGCATCGGTCTGATTGTCGGCGCTGACGACGCCCACATACCGCTTGTAGACCACATAGCAGCGGTAGGAGGTGCTGCTGTCGGACTTGTGCTGCACACACTTGGTGTCCGGCACCTTGTCCGGCGCGGCGGGGCTGAGGCTGGTCTCGCCCAGACTGCTGATCAGGCCGCTCACCAGATCCGCGCCGCCCTTGGCGTCCCGGGTGCGGAACAGGTAACCGTCCTCGGTCAGCGCCATGGCATCCATACCGGTGTCATCGACCAGCCGTTGTCGCAGCGCCTCGTCACCGGCCGGAGTGACCAGCTGATTGGGGCCGTACACCGCGAAATTATCGGGATCGGGTGTGTGATTGTCGCGGTCGGACACCAGGATTCGGGCCAGCAGCCGATCCGGATCGACGGGTAGCTGATCGATCTGGCCGGGGGGCGTGCCCTGGAAGGCGTCCACCACGGGCACCTCGGCATCGAGGGCCTTCTTCGCCCACGACAGCAGATCGGCCTGATCGATCCGGGGGCGCGAGGCGAAGACCGAGATCACGAACTCCTTGCGCGGCATGGTCACGCCGATGGTGGGCGAGGTCGGCCGCCAGTGCGAGAAGGCGTCCGGATAGTCCGGCAGCGTCAGCTTCTTGTTCTGGTCCAGCGCCACATTGAAATCGGCGTCTTCGAGTTCCTTGGCCGCCAGTTTGGCATTGTCACTGGAGGGGAAGCGCAGCAGCCGGATCGTCACCGTGGTGCTCGCCGGGTCGGGATTGTCCGAGCCGGGTGGATCGGGCAGATCCGAACCGCTCATGGCGAAACCGGCGATGAATCCGCGGTTCTCCAGTACCGGCTTGGCCGAGGAGGACAGGTGGCTGACGCTCACCACATCCTTGACCGAGGTCAGCACGATGCCGCCGCGGCCGACCTTCAGGCTCGGATCCACCTTCACCGTCGGGACCACGGCATCGGCCATGCGCATGCCCTCCAGCGTCGGGCCGTGGCCGTTCGAATTGCGGTCGTAGGTGAACCGATTCACCGGGTAGGTGCCGGCATCCAGCGATCGGACATCCATTTCACCCGCCACCGCGGTGCCCTTGTTGGCGCAGCCCGCCAGCGCCGCCGTCAAGGCCAGACAGGCGACTGCGGTGACAACCCTCGTTGCGCGGATCATGATCATCCCTCCCGCGCCGCCCAGCGGACGGCACTCCACCCACCGATTTTCGGACCCGGAACCCCGGCTGTCCACCGTTATCCGTCTCCGGCTGTCCACCGTTATCCGCGCGTCCGCCGGCCGGCGGCGATTCTCACACCCAGATGCCCTTGCCGACGGTCACCACGCCGCCATTGCTGACCGCGAACCGATCCCGATCCCGGTCCCGATCCACGCCGATGATCTCGCCCTCGGTCACCATGACGTTCTTGTCCAGAATCGCGTGCCGCACCACCGCGCCCCGGCCGATCCGCACGCCGGGCATGAGCACACTGCCCTCCACGGTCGCGCCGTCCTCCACCATCACATTCGAGAACAGCACCGAATTGCGCACCGTCGCCGCGGACAGAATGCTGCCCGCGCCGACGATCGATTCCTGCGCCAGCCCGCCGCGGCCGAACTTGGCCGGCGGCAGATTCTCCGCGGCCCCGCGAATCGGCCAGTGCCTGTTGTAGAGGTCGAAGACCGGGTCCACCGACACCAGATCCATATGCGCCTCGTAGAAGGCGTCGATGGTGCCGACATCACGCCAGTAGCCGCGGCTGCGGTCGGTGGTGCCGGGCACCTCGTTGCTGCCGAAGTCGTAGACGGCCGCCGCCCCGGACCGCACCAGGCTCGGAATGATGTCCCCGCCCATATCGTGATCGGAGTCGTTGTCCTCGGCATCGGCGCGAATGGCGTCCACCAGCACCTTGGTGGTGAAGACGTAATTGCCCATCGAGGCGAACGTGACATTCGGATCGTCGGGCGTGCCGGGCGGATGCGCCGGCTTCTCCAGAAAGCCGGTGATGCGGCCGGATTCGTCGGTATCGATGCACCCGAACGCACTGGCCGTGCTGCGCGGCACCCGGATTCCGGCCACGGTGACACCCGCGCCGGACGCGATATGCGCCTGCACCATCTGCTCGGGGTCCATGCGATACACGTGGTCCGCACCGAAGACCACGATGTACTCCGGGTCCTCGTCGTAGATCAGATTCAGCGACTGCATGATCGCGTCGGCGCTGCCGGTGTACCAGCGTGGGCCCAGCCGCTGCTGCGCCGGCACCGGCGTGATGTACTCGCCGCCGAAACCCGATAGTCGCCAGGTCTGCGAGATGTGCCGGTCCAGCGAATGCGATTTGTACTGGGTGAGAACGCAGATCCGCAGGTAGCCGGCATTCACGAGGTTCGAGAGGACGAAGTCGATGAGGCGGTACGCACCCCCGAACGGGACCGCCGGCTTGGCACGATCCTTCGTGAGTGGAAACAGGCGCTTGCCCTCGCCACCGGCGAGCACGATCCCGAGTACGTGCGGCTGGCTCCTCACACTCGCCAAACTACCGGGTCGGATCGAACACGGAATGTCCGCAGGGTTCCATGTTGATCGCGTCGCCGGTTGGTGGCGTCACAGCGGAGCGTCTAGGTTGAGTCGGTGAGTTACGGCGCGGACGGCGGCCGCGAGCTGCGGGTTGCCATGATGACCCGCGAATACCCGCCCGAGGTGTACGGCGGGGCGGGCGTGCATGTCACCGAGCTGGTCCCGCGACTGCGGCAACTGTGCGACGTGACCGTGCACTGTATGGGCGTGCCGCGCACCGATGCGGTGGTGCACCAGGCGGATTCGATGCTCTATGCCGCCAATTCGGCGCTGCAGATGATGTCCGCGCAATTGCGCATGGCCGATGCGGCCGGTGGCTCCGATGTGGTGCACTCGCACACCTGGTACACCGGGCTGGCCGGGCATCTGGCCGCCGAGCTGTACGGGATCCCGCATGTGCTCACCGCGCATTCGCTGGAACCGCGCCGGCCCTGGAAGGCCGAACAACTCGGCGGCGGTTACCGGCTCTCCTCCTGGTCCGAGCACAATGCCGTGACCTACGCCGATGCCGTGATCGCGGTGAGCGCGGGCATGCGCACCGATGTGCTGGCCGCGTACCCGGATATCGATCCCGCGAAAGTGCATGTGGTGCACAACGGAATCGACGCCGAGGTCTGGCATCCGGGCGGGCCCGCGCTCGACACCCGCGACATTCTCGGCGAACTCGGCGTGCGGATGGACCGGCCGGTGGCGGCATTCGTCGGCCGCATCACCCGGCAGAAGGGTGTATCGCACCTGCTTGCCGCCGCCCGCCACCTCGACCCGGATATTCAACTGGTGCTGCTCGCGGGTGCCGCGGACACACCTGCGATGGATGCCGAAGTCGCTACGGCCGTCAGGGAACTCGGCAAGACCCGCGACGGTGTGTACTGGGTCCGCGAAATGTTGCCCACCGAACTGGTGCGCCAAGTGCTCGCTGCCGCAACGGTATTCATCTGCCCGTCGGTCTACGAGCCGCTCGGCATCGTGAATCTGGAGGCCATGGCCTGCGGTACCGCCGTGGTGGCCTCCGATGTCGGCGGGATTCCGGAGGTGGTCGCGGAGGGGTCGACCGGCCGCCTCGTGCATTACGACGCGACCAGGCCCGAAGCCTTCGAACATGGTCTGGCCCGGGCCATCAACCATGTCGCGGCCGACCCGGTCGGCGCGGCCGCCATGGGCACCGCCGGGCGTGCCCGGGCCATCGCCGAGTTCGACTGGAATCAGATGGCGGCCCGCACCGCCCGCATCTACGACCTGGTCCGCAAGAGCTAGTTCGCGGGCCTACCTCGTCAGGTCGTAGCGCATGAACACGTCGGCGCGGTCATAGGGGATCGGCCGCAATTCTGTCGCCGGGACATGGACGAAGCCGAGGGATTCGTACAGGTGCACGGCGCTGGCGAGGGTCGCGTTGCTGGCGAGGAATATCGAAGTGGCGCGCTGTTCGCGGGCGTAGCCGATGGCCGCGCGCAGCAGGATGCGGCCGATGCCGCGGCCCTGGAACTGTGGCGACACAGCCATTTTCGAGAGTTCGAAGACGCCTGGGCCCTCGGGGACCAGGGCGACGCAGCCGACGGCGCGGTCGCCGTCCCGGGCGATGAGTACCTGGCCGCCCTCGTCGACAATGTGCTGCGGATTGTCGAGGGTGACGCTGTCGGCGGGTTCGAGAGTGAAGAACGCGGTGATCCACTCCAGGTTGAGGTCTTTGAATGCGCGGGCGTCCGCGGCCGTGGACATCGGCGCGACCGCGAGGGAACCGAGTTCGGTGGCGAGGGAATCCGTCTGTGTCACCAGACCAGGATCTCGTGCCGCGACCCATAACGTCCAATACTTGATAGCTCGGATCAATATCATGAACTTATGGTTGATGGTGTTGAGCTCAGGCATCTCCGCTACTTCCTCGCCGTCGCCGAGGAACTGCACTTCGGGCGCGCCGCCGCCCGGCTGCACATTGCCCAGCCCGCACTGACCCAGCAGATCCAGCGCCTCGAAACCCTGCTGGGCACCAGGCTTTTCGACCGCACCTCACGCAGCGTCGCCCTCACCGCGGCCGGTGCGGTGCTGCGCGAGCGGGCCACCGCCCTGCTCGGGCATGCGGCGCGCGATCTGGCGGAGATCACGCGCATCGGGCAGGGGAGTCAGGGCACGCTGCATCTCGGCTTCGTGCCCTCGGTGCTGCCCTTGGAGCCGCTGCGCGGGGTGCGGGAATTCCGCGACCGCTTCCCGCTGGTGCAGGTCGAACTCATGGAGGGATTCACCAGTCACCTCATGGCGAAGCTGGCCACCGGCAGCCTGGATATGGCGATCGTGCGCGATCCGGACGAGCAGTCCGGCACCGTGACCGTGCCGCTCATCACCGAGCCCTTCGTGGCGGTGCTGCCCGCCGATCATCCGGAAGCGGGCCGCGCCACCATTACCGGCGCCGAACTCGCGGACGATCCGCTGGTCTTCTTTCCCAGTGCCGCAGGCGCACTCGCGTACGACAAGAACCTGTCGCCGCTGCTGACCTCGGGCCGCCGCCCGCGCATCGTCCAGGAGGCCACCAACTGGACCATCCTGCTGTATCTCGTGGCCGCCGGGCTCGGCGTGACCGTCGCGCCGCGCAGCGCCACCTTCACGGCTCCGGCCTCGGTGCGCATCATCCCGCTGGCCGGCACCGACGCCACCACCACGATCTATACCGCGCATCGCGCGGACGACACCAGGCCACTGGTCCGTAATCTGCTGGCATTGCTTCCGAATCACCCGCAGGGGTGAATACCGGCTCTCAGGAGCGGCGGCGATATACCGAGACGGTCACCGACGCGGTCACCGGCATCGGATCCGGCAGTGCCGCAATACGGTCTGCGCGTTGCGCAGCCGCATGGAAGGCCGAGGGGCCCATGGCGGACACATTCGCGATATCGGTGTGTGTGAGCGACATTCGATACTCGACCGAATTGCGCTCCGATAATTCGAAACGGTCGCCCAGAGATTCGGCAAGCCGATCCTCCTTCGCGGCATCAACACTCACCATGTCCACAGGTTCGATGAGTTCGGCCAAATGCCCCGGTGTCGGAGTGACAACCAGAAAACGTCCCTCGGGCGCCAGTACTCGTGCGACCTCATCGGCATTTCGCGGTGCGAAAACCGACAGCACCGCGGTCAGTACTCCGTCACGCACCGGCAGTCCGCGCCATGCGTCGGCGAGTACCGCGCCGGCCCGCACATGAGCTCGCGCACTGCGCCGCACAGCCGGTTTGGAAACGTCCAGTGCGATGCCCCGGGCGCCCGGCACCGCGTCGAGTACCGCGCCGAGGTAATAACCGGTTCCCGCGCCGATCTCCAGCACCGCCGCACCCGCCGGGCGAGCCGGGATATCGAGACCGGCTCGCGCGGTGGGCAAGAGCGTCGAGGCAAGTCGGGCGGAGGAAGCCGCCGTCACGGTCGAGCCCGGGTGCGTAATCCCGTCGGCGTGTCGCGGAGCCGCGATGCGCTGTGCAGCACGCGGCTTCGTCATCGAATCCACGGCGGCGGGGGAGGTGGCGGCTGCCGCGGCCGCGAGGGCCGCGGCAATGGGAGTGAAATGGCCTGCGTATTGGAAGGTTGCCCGGGCGTCGAGCATGGCCGGGGTATCGCCGGTCATTTTGGTGGACGCGCCGGTGAGCAGGCTGACGTAGCCCTGCTTGGCGATATCGAAACTGTGGCCGCGCGGACACCGCAGGGTGAGGTCGCGGGGCGTGAGGTCCTGCCCGCATTCCGGACAGGACAGTAGATCGGCGCAGTCGATCAAGCGATCGGCTGCGCCGCGGGGGTGCGTGGAATGCACCTGGGCGCCGGTGAGCGGCTCGAGAGCGGGGTCAACCACCGGTTCGGTGCGGCTCACCGGCACGGGCAAGTATGGCTACTAGCTCGTGACACTCTTGAGTTCGTCACCCAGTGCCGCAGCTTCCTCCGGCGTGAGCTCGACGACCAAACGCCCGCCACCCTCGAGTGGAACCCGCATGACGATTCCACGCCCTTCCTTGGTTGCCTCGAGGGGACCGTCCCCGGTGCGGGGCTTCATGGCCGCCATCCTCTGCTCCCTCCAGATCTGCGCGAATATCTGCGCACTTTCATGGAACTCCAGTTGTCACCAACCAGGCAGCCCGCCGGCATGTGGCGGGCTGCACCACGCCCATTCTTCCCTATCGCGGATCGGGGCGGGTACCTGAGTTCCAAAAACCGACCGATGCGGCGTTCAGGGAGTCCCGACATTCACCCAGCAATCGGCGATGTGATCGTCTACCATCCCGGTCGCCTGCATGAGTGCGTACGCCGTAGTGGGTCCGACGAACTTGAATCCGAGCCGCTTCAGTTCTTTTGCGAGAGCGGTGGATTCGGCAGTGACGGCGGGCACATCCGCTAAGGTGCGTGGCCGTTTTCCGGTGGCCGGTGCGAAGGACCACAGCAGCTCGTCCAGGCTCTTCGGGAGGTCGAGGGCCACTCGGGCATTGTGGATGCTCGCGTGGATTTTGGCGCTATTGCGAACTATGCCGGGATCGGCCATGAGCCGTGCCACCTCCGGCTCGCCGAAGCCCGCGACCCGCTCGATCACGAACCCCTGGAAGGCCGCGCGGAACGCCGGGCGCTTCCGCAGAATCGTGATCCACGCCAGGCCCGACTGGAACGCCTCGAGACACACCCGCTCGAACAGCGCATCGTCGCCGTGCAGCGCCCGGCCCCACTCCTGATCGTGATAGTCCCGGTACAGCTGCGAGGCCTCCGACCAACCGCAGCGGACCCGGCCGTCATCCGGTTCGGCGACCGCCGTCACCGCGCGCCCGGCCCGGCACTCTGGCTGCCCGGACCGGGCACCCAGTCGGCGGCCGCCTGCTTCTGCGTATCGATGCCCGCGCCCGGCGTGTCGCCGATGGTCGGCGCTGCCGCCACATCCGGTGTGCCCGCATCCGTACCGGGTGCCGCCGCCGTACGGTCCGTGTCCGATGCTGCGGGCACACCGGCCCCGGCATCGGGAGCGGTGTGCGCTTGCCGGCTCGGCAGCACCTCGGGCAACTGAGGGGCGACGGCCGCGTCCGGCGTGACGCCGTGGGGTGCGGGAGTATCGCCGAGCTCGGCCGGGTTCTCACCGGCGGCGTAGGGACCGATGCTGTATGCCAGCGGCACACCCTGCGGCGGGGTACTGCCGGATTCCTCGGCGGAATGCCCGGCGCGGGCGTAGGCCAGCTGCCGCTCCAGCTCGTCGATGCGACCCGCGAGCCGGGTGAGCGCCCAATCGACTTCGCCCGCCTTGTAGCCGCGCACCACCTGCTGGAAGCGCAGGGCGCGGACATCGCTGCCGCTGATCGCCTCGGCGGGGAGCACGGTGACCGTGGTGCCTTCGGGCAGTGGGCCGAGCTCTTCCGACCGCCCGAACAGCGCGCTGGCGACCAGGAAGAGCAGCGCGGCCACCAAACCGACGATCAGCACATAGAGAAGCAGCGTGAGCATGTTGTCGAGCGTAGATGGCGCACACAGACCAGAGGCTCCGCCCCCCGGCGGAAATCAGCCGTCGTCTTATCAAAGGCGACAACTGATTTCGTACGGTCGGGGTAACTCATCGGGTACCGGCTAACTCAGCCAGGCCGTGACCGCCACTCCGCGACGCTACTTGCGGGCACCTAGGTGCTCGGCAAAAGGTCCGGGGAGGCGGGTCAGTGACGGGTGGTGTCGATGTTCAGCGACATGCCCGCCAAACCGCGGCGACGGACCGCCAGCTTGTCGGCGATCGCGAGCAGGGCTTTGCCGGAGGCGCTGTCGGGGGCGCTGAGCACGATCGGGGTGCCCTCGTCGCTGGCCTCCCGCATCTGCTGCTCGATCGGGATCTGGCCCAGCAACGGCACATTCGCACCGACCGCGCGAGTCAGGTTGTCCGCCACGGTCTGCCCGCCGCCGGAACCGTAGAGCTCCATGCGCGAACCGTCGGGCAGATCCAGCCAGGACATGTTCTCCACGACACCCACGATGCGCTGACGCGTCTGCAGGGCAATGGAGCCCGCGCGCTCGGCCACCTCGGCGGCGGCCAGCTGCGGGGTGGTGACGACCAGGATCTCGGCGTTCGGAATCAGCTGTGCGAGCGAGATGGCCACATCGCCGGTGCCCGGCGGCAGGTCCAGCAGCAGCACATCCAGATCGCCCCAGAACACATCGGCCAGGAACTGCTGCAGCGCGCGGTGCAGCATCGGGCCGCGCCACACCACGGGCGTATTGCCCTGGGTGAACATGGAGATCGAGATGAGCTTCACGTCGTGCGCCTGCGGCGGCATGATCATCCGCTCCACCTGGGTGGGGCGCGCATCGGTGCCCAGCATGCGCGGCACCGAGTGGCCGTAGATATCGGCGTCCAGCACACCCACCGACAGGCCCTTGGCTGCCATGGCGGCCGCGAGATTCACGGTGACACTGGACTTTCCGACGCCGCCCTTACCGGAGGCGACCGCGTACACGCGGGTCAGCGAGCCGGGCTGGGCGAACGGGATGACCGGTTCGGCATTGTCGCCGCGCAGCTTCTTGCGGAGCTCGGTGCGCTGCTCGTCGTTCATCACGTCGAGGGTCACGTCGATCTTGCCGACACCGGGCACATCGTTGATGGCATTGCTGACGCGCTCGGTGATCGCGCCCTTCATCGGACAGGCCGACGTTGTCAGGTAGATCTCGACCTGGACACTGCTGTCGGCGCCGACCACAACGCTTTTCACCATGCCCAATTCGGTGATCGGTTTCCGGATCTCCGGGTCGTTCACCTTCGCGAGCGCGCCCCGCACATCCGATTCCGTTACCACTGGCATACGCAAAGAATAGGAGTGCCGGACCGGTCCTCCGCGACGGGGGACCGGCTGGGACCTCAGATGCGCGGCAATTGGGCGGCGGCCGGGGTGACTCCGGAGGAGTAGGCGGCCTCCCAGGCCATCACATTGGCGACGTACGCCATGGAGTTGTTGTAGCGCAGGATGGCGCGGGTCTGCTGGCCCGGATCACGCATATCGAGGCCGCCGGAGCACAGGTACTTGCCCGCGGTGAGGGTGGCGTCGAAGAGGTTCTGCGGATCTGCGATGCCGTCGCCATTGCCGTCGGCGGCGTATTTGCGCCAGGTCTCGGGCAGGAACTGCATGGGGCCGACCGCGCGGGTGTAGCCGGTGGACATGCCACTCAGCTCGGCATCGGCGTCGCGGACGACATTGTTGCCGGCGAGGCTGCCGTCGAGCACCGGGCCGTAGATCGGGGCCACCGGATCGCCGTTCACATCGGCTTTACCGCCGAAGGCGTGCGTGGATTCCACCCGGCCGATGCCGGCGAGCAGCGACCACGGCATCGCGCAGGTCGGATTCTCCACGGCCAGAATGCGTTCCGCGTTCTGATAGGCATTGGTGGCAATGCCGGGGATGCCGAGCGGGCCTGCGGGCAGTGCGGCGGGGACCCGGCCGCCGGGGTTCGCGACGGTCTTCACAACCGGCGGGCCAACGGGGACAACCTGTTTCGCCTCGTGCAGCAGAGCTTCCGGGGCGGCGGCCGGTAGGGCCGCCTCCGGTCTGGATAGCGCCGTTTCCTGCGTATCCGGCGAAAACTCGTGCTGGACAGTCGAAGTGACCTTGCCGATGAGGCTACCGTCGGCTGCGCCGGTGACGGTTGCGAGTCCTGCGGGTACGAGACCTGCGAGTGCGATAACCGATCCACGACGAATTGTCGGAACCGGGGGTTTGCGGTGACGTCCCACTGTTCGGTGACCCTCCATTGCCGTCGGTCGTAACAACCAGGTGATGCAAGTGACGGCCACGCTACCGCATTCGAGATCTTTCCGTTACTGCTTCGTGACCATCTTTGACGTTTCGATTACGGACCGGAAACTGGATGGCTTGTCGCCGCGGCCCCCGGAAGGGCAACGGTGCAGGTAGGGAAGATCTGAGTGGTTCGGAACGAGTGACTCCGAGACTCGGGCGAGGTAAAACGACACGCCCGAACAAGTTCGCCTGCGACCCCGAAAAGCTGGGGGCGCAGGCGAACCGGTCTCAGTTGCGGAGGCGAATTACGGCGCCGCCGGCACGGGCAGCGGGATGGTGATGCCGAACGGGAGGGTGATAGCGGGCGCCGGCGTGGTCGGCTGCGCGGACTCCGGAGCCTGCTGCGCGGGGGCCGGATCGGTGGTGACGACCGGCTGGGTGTTCTGCTCGTTCTGCGGCTGCTGGGCCTGCGGCTGCTGAGCCGGAGCCTGCGGCTGCTGCTGCTGCGCGGCCGGGTCCGGCTGGGTGCAGGCGGCGGGCTGCTGGACCGGCTTGCCGTCGGGGCCGTACTGCTGATCGGCTTTCGGGTCGGTCTTCTGATCGACCTTGTCCGCCTGGCCGGGCTGCGAGCCGTCCTCCGGCTTGGCGTCGACCGGATTCGCCGGATCCGGCTTCGGGGCCGGAACCGAGGCCTCGACACAGGGATTCACGGGTGCGGGCGCCGGGCAGAAGATGCCGCAGGGGATGGGCGGCAGGCCCGGAATGGTGATCATCACCTGGGTCTGCTGGGCCTGGGTGGTCTGCGCGGGCGCGTCGGTGGTAGTCGTGGTGGCCGGAATCGTGGTGGAGGCCAGCGACATATCCGGGCCGTTCACCGGGTACGAGCCGGGCGGAATCATATCCGCCGAGATGCTCACCGCAGCGGGCGTGCCACCGGTCTTGTACGCGTTCGACCAGCTCAGCACATTGGCCGCGTAGGTCGTCGAATTGTTGTAGCGCAGTACCGCGCGTAGCTGCTGTGCCGGATCGCGCAGATCCAATCCGCCGTCGCACAGGTATTTGCCCGCCGCCAGCGTGGCGTCGAAGACATTGTTCGGATCGGCGACGCCGTCGCCATTGCCGTCGGAGGCGTATCTCGACCAGGTGCTGGGCAGGAACTGCATGGGGCCGACAGCGCGCACGAAACCACCGCTGGTGGCCTTGATGACCTCGTTGCCGGGCAGTGTCCCGTCCAGTGACGGGCCGAAAATCGGCGAGATGGTGGTGCCCGCGGCATCGGTATTGCCGCCGCTCGCGTGATTGGACTCGATGTGGCCGATACCGGCCAGCAGATTCCAGGGCAGACCGCAGCCGGGCTGCGAAGACTGCAGCGCCAGTTCGGCATTGCGGTAGGCGGCGAGCACCAGCTCGGGGATGCCCAGTACGCCCGTGCCGCCGGGCAGGGCGATGTTCTGCAGCGGAAGTGCGCCGAGCGCGCCGTCGGCGGGCGGGGTCATTGCGCTGAGTTTGCGGGGGGCATCAGGCGCGGCCGGGACCAGGCCGACGCTCTGATCGGAGGCCGGAGTGGCGGCATCTCCGGTGCTGGATGCCGATGCGGCCAGCAGCGCCTCGGGTGCGGCCTGCGGCGCCACCGTGTGCACTGTTGTATTGGTGGCCGAACCGGCGGTGACCAGGCCTGCGATCAGCAGAGCCGACGCTGTCACGGGTGCAGATATTCTTCTCGCCACCACACAATCCCCTCAGTCGTGCGGCCGATCTCCCGTGACAACAGTCTCGAAATCAGAGTGTCTGGGTCGGTCGCTCGGAACAACGTGATCCAGGTTACCCATCAGTCAGCTTGTTCGGTACAACTTGTGCGGTTACTCGCCATCTTTCTGTGCCGAAATTGGGACTCCAGACCTCTTTCGATCGGTACTCTTCTTTGCCTTCTTCTCCCCGACGACCTCGCCGTCCGTCGCCAGCTTCTCCAGTCTGAGCAGCGTGTCCTTGACATCGTCCAGCTCGCGGCGGACATAGTCACGTGTCGCGACCTCACCGACGGCGAGTCGCAGCGCGGCGAGCTCGCGCGCCAGGAATTCGGTATCAGCTTTTGTCTGGGCTGCCCGCGTCCGATCCTCGTCGAGCGCCACCCGGTCGCGATTGTCCTGCCGGTTCTGCGCCAGCAGGATGAGCGGCGCGGCGTACGCGGCCTGGGTGGAGAACGCCAGATTCAGCAGGATGAAGGGATACGGATCCCACTGCAGCCGGATGGCGAAGACGTTCAGCATGATCCAGACGATGACGAACACGGTCTGGATGACCAGGTAGCGGCCGGTGCCGAGGAAGCGTGCGAGCTTCTCGCTACTGCGCGCGAGAGCCTCTGCGTCCCAATCGAATCCGCGGAAGCGGCTCTCGACGGGTGTCTCCAGGCGCTGCCGTGCGTTGGACTTGTCGGTACGGTCGTTCACGCGCGGCCTCCGGTGCCGTCGATCAGCGGGATGCCGTGCAGATCATGGGTGTGGTCGTCCTGTTCACGCCAATCCTCGGGCAGCAGATGGTCGAGCACATCGTCGACCGTGACCGCGCCCAGCAGATGATTCTCGGCGTCCACCACCGGCCCGCAGACCAGGTTGTAGGTGGCGAAATAGCGGGTCACGGCGGTGAGCGGCGCCTCCGGTCGCAGCAGCACCAGATCGTCGTCCACAATGCCGCCCACCATGTTTGCCGGCGGTTCGCGCAGCAGTCGCTGAAAGTGCACACACCCCAGATAGCGGCCGGTCGGTGTGGCGGTCGGCGGGCGCACTACGAAGGCCATGGTGGCCAGCGCCGGGGTCAGCTCGGGATCGCGGATACGGGCAAGCGCCTCCGCGACGGTGGTGGCCGGGGTGAGCACCAGCGGTTTGGAGGTCATCAGACCGCCCGCGGTGTAGGGGGCGTGTTCGAGCAGTCGGCGCACCGGTTCGGAATCTTCCGGATCCATCAGCGCCAGCAGGGATTCCGCTTCACCCTCGGGGAGCTCGCCGAGCAGGTCGGCGGCGTCGTCGGGGTCCATGGCCTCGAGCAGATCGGCGGCGCGTTCCACACCGAGTTGCTCGAGCAGCTCCACCTGATCGTTCTCCGGCAGCTCCTGGACCACGTCCGCCAGGCGATCGTCGTCGAAGGCGGACGCCACTTCGATGCGGCGTTTGCTCGGCAGTTCGCGCAGCAGGTGTGCGACGTCGGCGGGCCGCATGCCCTCGAATTGCGCAAGCAGCTGGGTGACATCCTGGCCGGGCAGGTTGAGTTCGGTTTGAGTGAGGCCGCGCACCTGCGCCCAATCCACCACGTGCACCGCGCCGCGCCGCCCGAATCCGACACCCAGGCGGCGGCGTTCGCGCACCGCGACCCGGGAGACCACGTAATCGCGGGTGCGGGTTTGTTCGATGCCGAGATCGACCACCACCACATCGGTCTCGGCCAGCTGCGGCAGTTCCGGGTCGTCGACCCGCACGGTGGAGTCGAGCAGCTGCGCGATGGCGAGCATCTCGCCCGGCCGCAGCTCGAAACGCCGCATGCTGATGGTGCCGGTGGTCAGTGTCACCGCGCCCGGGTCCACGGTCTGCACCCGCAGCATCGGCACGAAAATCCGCTTCCGCGTGGGCAGTTCGACGAGGATGCCGAGAATGCGCGGTTGTTGCCGGTCGTAGCGGATGGAGATCACCAGGTCGCGGACGCGGCCGATAGACTCCCCGTCCGGTCCCAATACCACCAAGCCCGCGAGCCGGGCGGCGAAAACTCTCGTCGCTGCCATAGGTGACAAGGCTAGTGGGTCCAGATAGCCCGAAATGTCGCGCCACGAGCGCGGACGTGTGAAGGAGTGACCCGTGACATCCCGCCGCACCGTGCTGGCCGTACCCGGCAGCAACCCGCGCATGATCGAGAAGGCCAAGGGACTCGCCGCCGACGAGGTGTTCCTGGACCTCGAGGACGCGGTCGCACCGGCGGCCAAGGCGGCGGCCCGGGCCAATATCGTGGCGGCGCTCAACTCCGGCGGCTGGGGCGAGCAGATTCGTGTTGTGCGGGTCAACGATTGGACCACCGAGCACACCTACGCCGATGTCATCACCGTGATCGAGGGCGCAGGCCCGCAGGTCGACGCGCTGCTGCTGCCCAAGGTCACCGATGCCGGGCAGGTGCGGGCGCTGGATCTGCTGCTCACCCAGCTGGAGAAGGCCAATGGCCTGCCGGTCGGGCGGATCGGCATCGAACCGCAGATCGAGAATGCGCTCGGGCTGCGCAATATCGATGAGATCGCCACCGCCAGCCCGCGCGTGCAGACCCTGGTCTTCGGGCCCGCCGACTTCATGGCGTCGATCAATATGCGCACCCTCGTAGTGGGGGAGCAGCCCGAAGGTTACGAGCCGGGTGATGCGTATCACCACATCTATATGACGATCCTGCTCGCAGCGCGTGCCCACGGCCTGCAGGCCATCGACGGTCCCTACCTCGCCGTGCGCGATATCGAGGGCTTCCGGCGCAATGCCGCGCGTACCGCCGCCCTCGGCTTCGACGGCAAGTGGGTGCTGCATCCGGACCAGATCGCGGCGGGCAATGAGATCTTCAGCCCACGTCAGGCCGACTACGACCGCGCCGAGGAGATATTGGACGCGTACGCTTTCCACACGTCGGCCGCGGGCGGAGCGCGCGGAGCGGTCATGCTCGGCGACGAGATGATCGACGAGGCCAGCGCCAAGATGGCGCAGGTCATCGCCGATAAGGGCCGAGCCGCGAAAATGACGCGAACCGTGCGGTGAATGCGGCGCTGCGAACCCCCGTACGACACACCGAAATAGCATGATGGAGATATGACGAATCCCTTGGGGAACTCGAACCGGAACCGTTCGGGCCTGCCGACGCCTCCGTCGGGCTGGCCCGTCGGGTCCTATCCCACCTATGCCGAGGCGCAGCGGGCCGTCGACTATCTGGCCGACAATCAGTTCCCGGTGGAGAACGTGACCATCGTCGGTGTCGATCTCATGCAGGTCGAACGCGTGCTGTACCGCCTGACATGGGGCAAAGTCCTTGGTGGGGGTGTGGTTTCGGGTGCGTGGCTGGGCCTGTTCATCGGTCTGCTGCTGAGCATGTTCTCCGGCGGCGGCGCGATCATCGTCGGCCTGGTGGGCGGCATCATCTTCGGCCTGCTCTCCACCTCCATCCCGTATGCCGCCACCCGTGGGCAGCGTGATTTCGCCTCCACCATGCAGTTGGTGGCCGGCCGCTACGACGTGCTGTGTGATCCCAAGGCCGCCGAGCAGGCGCGGGACATGCTGGCGAGGTTGGCAATCTAGTCGTGGATGTGATCAATACGGTCCGGGCCGGCCTGCTCGGGCACTTCGGCGTGCAGTCCGCGGATGCGGCGTCGGTGACGTTCCTCGGCTTGGAACCCATCGATATCCTGCGCATTCCGGACGGCGATCTGGTGCACTACGTGACCCTCGGCGGTTCCCGGCATCCGATGACGGATCCGACTGCGGCACTGGCCGATCCGCTGCGTGGACCGCGCGCGGAACTGCTGCTCACCCTGCGCGGCGGTGTCGGCGCGGGCGCCGGGCTGACCCGGGCGCTCGGCATGCTGGCGGCGTCGCCCTCGGTGGAAGGCATTGTGCTGCAAGCCGATGCGCTGCTGGATCTGGGAGAACCGCTGTGGCTCAACGCGCCGTTCACCGCGGTATTGCTCGGCGAGAGTGAGATCCCGGCGGTGGAATTGCCGGAACCCGCTGAGCCCGTACGCTTCCTGACCGCAACGCCGATCACCGCGACCGAGGCGGCGTGGGTGCGCATTCGTGGCGCGGAGGCCCTGCGGGAAGCCTGGACCGAGGCGAAAATCGATGTGCGCGACGCAGATCGCGCCGCCGCCGCCCTTTAGTCTGTCCTACTCCCCGCCGTGCCCCTTCGAAACTTCGAAGGGGCACGGGATTTCAGAGTTCAGAGCCAATCGTTGCGGTGGAAGTTGGCGTAGAGCAGGCCACACAGCAGCAGCATGAGGACGATGACCGCCGGGTAGCCGAAGGTCCAGCCCAGTTCCGGCATGTGCACGAAGTTCATGCCGTAGACACCGGCGATCATGGTCGGCACCGCCGCCATGGCCGCATACGCGGAAATCTTTCGCATATCGGTGTTCTGCTGCACGCTCACCTTCGCGAGCGCGGCATTGATCAGGGCGCTGAGTGATTCGTTGAAGTCCATGATCTGCTCGGTGACCGCCGTGTGGTGGTCGGCGACATCGCGCAGATAGCGCCGGATCTCCACGGGCAGTGGCAGTTTGGGGTCGTGCGAGAGCAGCTGTAGCGGCAGGGCAAGGGGTTTCACGGCGCGCCGCAGTTCCACCACTTCCCGTTTGAGCTGGTAGATCGCTTCGATAATGATCTTGCTGGAGGGCGTGAACACCGCCTCCTCCATGGCGTCCACATCCTCCTCGATGGCCGCGGTGACCTCCACGTACGAGTCCACGCAGCGGTCGGCCACCGCATGCAGCACGGAGCCCGGGCCGAGCGCCAACTGCTCCGGTTGCGACTCCAGTTCCGTTCGTACCCCGGCCAATCCGGAATGATCGCCGTGCCGCACGGTGATCGCGAAATCCGGGCCCTGGAAGATCATGATCTCGCCGGTGTCGACGATCTCGCTGACCGTATTGAGTTCGTGCACGTGATACTGCACGGTGCGCAGCACCAGGAACAGAATGTCGTCGTAGCGTTCGAGTTTGGGGCGCTGATGGGCTTGCACCGCGTCTTCGACGGCCAGCGAGTGCAGTCCGAAGGTGTGCGCCACATCGGTCATCAGGCTGGTGCTGGGTTCGAGGAGACCGAGCCAGACGAAGCCCTCGCCGCGCTTGCGTACCTCGCTCAGCGCCTCCTGGTAGCTGCAGCGCTCCAGCAGCCGGTGCCCGTCGACGTAGACCGCGCAGTCGACAACCACATTCGCGCCCGTGCGATGGGCGGCGGGTTTCGGCCGGTCACCGGTCCGGCCGGGCCAGTGAAAAGCGGGGAGCGGGGGGATCGAAGACACGGGCCGAAGTCTAGGTTGCCCTGCCGGTAACCGCCGGGCGCCCGGGCCATGCGCGGTGGCGCGGGCAAGATGGACCCCGTGCGCATCGATCTCCACACTCATTCCAATGCCTCCGACGGCACCGACGCTCCGGCCGAGCTCATCCGTAATGCCGCGGCCGCGGGCCTGGACGTGGTCGCCCTGACCGATCACGACACCACTGCGGGCTGGGCGGAGGCGGTCGAGGCATTGCCTCCGGGACTCACGCTGCTGCGCGGCATGGAGATGTCGTGTGTCGGCGACGGTGATGACGGCTGGCCGGTGCCCGTGCACCTGCTGGCCTACCTGTTCGACCCGGCGAACGAGGCTTTCGCGCAGGAGCGGGAGCGGTTGCGCGGTGAACGCACCGTGCGGCTGCGCGCGATTGCCGAGAATATGGCCGCCGACGGGCTGCCGGTGGATCCGGACGCGGTAATGGCTTCGGCCGGACCGTCGGCGGGCCGCCCGCATCTGGCCCGGGCGCTGGTCGAGGCCGGCGTGGTGCCGACGGTGGATGCGGCCTTCCAGGACCTGCTCGCTCCCAACGGCAAGTACTACGTCGAGAAGGCCGACACCCCGCTGCAGCGCGCGGTCGAGATGGTCGCGGCCGCCGGTGGTGTGAGCGTGGTGGCGCATGCCCGGGCTCGGAAGCGCGGGCGGCTGCTGTCCCTGGATCACATTCGGGAGCTGGCGACGCTCGGCCTCGGCGGGCTGGAGCTCGATCATCCCGATCACAGCGCCGCCGATCGCGCGGTGCTGGCATCGCTGGCCGACGAGCTGGGTTTGCTGACCACCGGCTCGTCCGACTACCACGGCAGCAACAAGACCATCCGGCTCGGTGAATTCACCACCGACCCAGCACAATTCGAGGTGCTTGTGGGCAAGTCGAGTGGAGTGCCGGTGATCACGGCGTGAGCGGTCAGGGGCCGGAGGCGGAAGCCTGCGTAACCACGCAGGCCCCCCGCTCACGCCGAATGGAGACAGCGTGAGGGTGCTGCGGGGTCTGAGCGGGATTGTCGCCGGCGGCACGGTGGTTTTGGCGGCGACGGTTGTCGGTGCGTCGATCATCGGTGCCCAGCGTGGGTTTCCAGGTCCGGGCGCCGCAGATCTGGCCTGGCATGTGTGCGCGGGATTACTTGCTGTGGTCGCGCAAATATTTGCTGATAGACGTCAGGGAATTACCGCCATTTTCGGGGTTTTGGTTGTTTTTATTGTTGCCGGATCGCTGCTGTGGGCGCAGTGGTGGAATTGAAATACGCGTAACGGTTGCGGGTAGTTGAACGGTCCGCGAACATTTGTCGTTATGACCGAATTCGACGCCGATGTGCTGGTGCTGGGAGGCGGTCCGGCAGGGGCTTGGGCCGCACTCGCCGCCGCTGCTGCCGGCGCTCGGGTTCTGCTCGTCGACAAGGCCCGCTGCGGAACCAGCGGCCCCACCGCGCGGGGTGGGGCCACCCTCTGGAACATCCCGGCCGGACGGGCGCGCGACGAGGCGGTCGCGCAGAACTTCGCGCACGGCGGCGGACTCGGCGATCCGGAATGGATGTACCGGGTTCTCGACGAGACCCACCGGCGGATCGGGCAACTCGTGCACGGAAGTCTGCGGTCGCCGGGAGAACGGGTCGGGCGCGGGGTGGTGGCCGCCGAACAGCCGACCCGGATCCGGCTGGACGGACCGAAATATCTCGGCCGCCTGCGCCGCAGCATGGTGATCGCCGGGGTCCGGATTCTCGACTACCACCCGGCATTGCAGCTGATCACGGACGGTGACGGCGTCGTCTCCGGCGCGGCGGGCGTGGCGCTGGGCGGCGAGGCGCACGCCTGGACCGTGCACGCTCGGGCGGTGGTGCTGGCCACCGGCGGCTGCGCCTTCCTCTCCGGCGGCGCGGGCACCGATGTCGACACCGGCGACGGACTGCTCATGGGCGCGGAGGCCGGGGCCGAACTGTCCGGGATGGAGTTCTCCAACGCGTATTCGCTGGTGCCCATCGGCAATTCGGGCCCCGCGTCGATGAGTGGCCAGCGACCGGCCGGTACCACGATCTTCTCGGCCGAGCAGGTCATGCATTTCGCCACGCTGTACGACGAGTCGCGGTCGGTGCTCTACGAGCACGGCGGCGGATCCCGGGTCCAGGCCTTCACGGCGATTGCCGGTGGTCGCCGCGTCTACGCCGCCCTCGACGAGCTCTCCGATGCGGCGCGCGACGGGCTGACACCTAACGGCAGCCCCGAGGACCTGCTGCGTGACGGTGACCATGTGGAGTCACTGCGCGAAGAGCTGCTGCGGCACCAGGATTCGGCCGGGCGGGTCCCGGTCCGCGCCGTGCTGGAGGGGACGGTGCGCGGCACTGGCGGACTCTGGCTGGCCGGACCCGATTGCGCCACTACCGTTCCCGGCCTCTACGGTGCGGGCGATGTGACCACCCGCGAGCCGGTGACCGGCGCGGTTTCCGGAGTCGGCGGGCAGAACGGGGCCTGGGCGGTGTCCTCCGGAGCGTGGGCGGGCCAGGCGGCGGCCCGGTTCGCGGGCAACCGCAAACGGGTCGGCCGGACCCGGCCGGTGCCCGGCGCCGGACTGGGCGATCGCGCGCGGATCGATCCGCGCGCGGTGGTCGGCCTGGTGCAGGAGCACACGCTGCCGCTGCGGCGCAGCTACTGGCGCAGCGACGGCAGTCTGCGCGACAGCATCGGTGAACTGGACGGCATGTGGCCGGGCGTGGAATTCGATCTAGGCGGCGCGGGTGCGGAACGTTTGCGCGCCCGGCAGGCGGCGGCATTGCTGGCGGTCGCGCGCTGGACCAAGTACAGCGCCCTGGCGCGCACGGAGACGCGCGGAATGCATCGCCGCACAGATCACCCCGGCGCGGGCAGTGATTGGCGCGTGCGGTTGATCTCGGGCGGTCTGGACAGCGTATGGGTGCGGCCGGAGCGCACGGCCGTGCCGCGGTCCATGCGCGGGCCGGTGGAGTCGGCCGCGCCCGAGGCCTCCTGATCGGACCTCACCGCGGCGCTGCCAACCAGGCGCGACAGCTCACCGTCCCGGGCGGGACCGTGTTGTGACTGTTCACCGCGGTTACCGCCCGACGTGCGAGTTCCCCTTTACCTGAGGGTGATTCGGCGCGCCTAGGCTGCGTGGATGGTGAACGATCGCGACGGGCCGGGGGCGATTTGGCGCGTTGTCGCTGCCGATGGCAGAATGTTGCGATCTCCCGCCGTCGCTGACCGCCCGGCTCAGGAGACTCGGTGATCACGATCCGCGACGCGCGGGTTACCCCTGGATCACCCCGGCGACATCGCCCGGACACACCCGTCCGGTTCCGCTCGACGATCTCTGCCGCGCCGTGTAGTTGAGACACGCTGCCCGCGAACCGTAATACTTTGTGACGCCTGCCCCGATGACCGTGGCGAGGGTTCATGCAGTGCCGGGAACGCAGTGGCCGGTGCGCCCGATATAGAGCAAGAATCCCATTTACCTATTACCGAACGGTAACCGTCAAACGGTTGAGTCCGCACCGAGATGGAGTGAAATCGTGTCACCCGTGACTGAAGCAGTGAGTGCCACCACGGCAAGCCCCGCGTCCAATGCTGCGAATCTTTCCGACATCACCACGGAAGAAATTTTCGCGGGCCACCTGGGCGGCAAGCTCTCGGTCGCACTTACCGCGCCGCTGGACACCCAGCGCGACCTTTCGATCGCCTACACCCCCGGTGTGGCGCAGGTCTGCCGCGGTATCCACAAGGACGAGTCGCTCGCCAAGACCTACACCTGGGCCGAGCGCCTGGTCGTGGTCGTCTCCGACGGCACCGCCGTGCTGGGCCTGGGCGATATCGGCCCGCGCGCCTCGCTGCCGGTGATGGAGGGTAAGGCGGCGCTATTCAAGAAGTTCGCCGGCCTGGACTCCATTCCGATCGTGCTCGACACCAAGGATGTCGACGAGATCGTCGAGACCGTGATCCGCCTGCGTCCGAGCTTCGGTGCGGTCAATCTGGAGGACATCTCCGCGCCGCGCTGCTTCGAGATCGAGCAGCGGCTCATCGAGGCTCTCGACTGCCCGGTCATGCACGACGATCAGCACGGCACGGCCATCGTGGTGCTGGCCGCGCTCAAGGGTGCGGCCGCGGTACAGGGCCGTCCGATCGCGGATCTGAAGGTTGTGGTGTCGGGTGCGGGCGCGGCCGGTGTGGCGTGCACGAACATCCTGCTGGCCGCCGGTGTCCCCGATATCGTCGTGCTGGACTCCAAGGGCATTATCAGCAGCGACCGCGGCGACCTGAACCATGTGAAGGCCGAGCTGGCGCAGCGCAGCAACCCGCGCAAGATCACCGGTGGACCGGCCGAGGCACTGGCCGGCGCCGATGTGTTCCTGGGTCTTTCGGCGGGCACCATCGCCGAGGAGCTCATTGCTTCCATGGCCCCCGAATCCATCGTGTTCGCCATGTCGAACCCGGATCCGGAGATCCACCCGGAGGTGGCCGCCAAGTACGCCGCCATCGTGGCGACCGGTCGCTCGGACTTCCCGAACCAGATCAACAATGTGCTCGCGTTCCCTGGCGTCTTCAAGGGCGCGCTGGATGTGGGCGCGCGCCGGATCACCGAGGGCATGAAGGTCGCTGCGGCCGATGCCATTTTCGCGGTGGTGGCGGACGAGCTGGCCGTGGACAAGATCATCCCGAGCCCGCTGGATCCCCGCGTGGCTCCGGCCGTGGCCGCGGCGGTCGGCGCTGCCGCGCTCGCCGAGGGTGTCGCGTAATCACGTAGTCGCACAGCCCGAAAGGGGCGTCTCGTCAATGATGAGACGCCCCTTTCGCTGTGTTCGGGCTGCCGCCGAGACGGGTGCGCCGGGTTGTCGCGCCGCCGGGGGATTTCGTGTCCCCCGCACGGGGGATGGGCGGGTGCGCGGGTAGCGTCGCGCTCGGTGTGCCCGCGCCGGCGGCACGCCATCGGACTAGTGGGCGAGGGTGGTGCTGCGGTGGATGTGACCAGATCGCTGGCTCGCTTGTCGCTGGTGGTGGCGGCGGTGGCGGCGCTGGTCGACAGCATGCAGTTGGTGCTGTGCGGTGCGTTCGGCGCCGCGCCGGTGCTGGCGTCGATTTTGTTCGCGGCGGTGGTGGCCGCTGATCTCGCGCTCGCCGCGCCGCCCGCGACGGCCGCTCTCGCGGCGGTCGGGCAGGTGGCGGTGAAGGTCGGTATCGCGGGATTCGTGAACCATTACGGACTGCCCGCGAAGATGCCCGATGTCGGGTTCCTGGTGGTGGGTTATCGAGCCGGTGCGTGGTTGGGCGGCACGACGTCCTTCGTCACCGTCGCCATGCTCGCCGGTGCGGCGGCCGTCTCGAATGTGCTTGTCGGCGGACCGGTTTCGCGGGACTGGCGGTGGGTGCTGATGGCGGTGGCCGCCGGGGTGGTGCCGTGGCTGGTCGGCCGCTACACTGCGGCGCGCGGCGCGTACATTGCCGAGTTGGAGCAGCGGGAACGCTTGCGGCAGCAGGAACAGCGGGCCGCGCTGGATCGCGCCCTCGCCGATGAGCGGGCGGCGATCGCCCGGGATCTGCACGATGTGATCTCCCATCATGTGAGCGCCATCGGTATTCATGCCGGGGTTGCGCGCATGGCCCTGTCTCGCGTCGATCCCGCTGTGCCCGACGCTGATTCGGCGTTGTCCCGCACCGATGCCCAGGCGGCGGCGCGGTCGCTGACGGCGGTGGAGACCAGCAGCCGGGCCGCCATGGTGGATCTGCGGCGGCAGTTGGATTTGCTGCACGGTCGTGAGGACGACGGGCAGCGCCAGCCCGGGCTGGTCGATATCGACGATCTGGTGGAGCGGGTGCGCGCGGCGGGTCTTGCTGTGCGGGTAGAGATTTCGGGTGAGCCACCGATGCTGCCGGAGTCCCTCGACGTGATGCTCTATCGCGTGGTGCAGGAGATTCTCACCAATGCCTTGCGGCACGGGCGGGAACCGGCGCGGCTGGAGATCGGCTATCGCCCGACGCGGGTGGAGGTCCGGGGCACCAATCCCATTGCCTCGGCTGCGCTCGCGCAGGAAGGTGTGCATCGCGGTTTGGACGGTATCCGGCGACGGGCCGAATTATTCGGCGGCACTGCGCAATTCGGTCCGGATCGTACCGGAGGACGTTGGGACATCGTGGTATCCGTACCGATCGGAGCGGCATGAACGACGAGGTCCAGGAGGCAACCCGGCCGAATGCGCAACACCCCGTGCGCATTCTGATCGCCGATGATCACACCATGTTCCGGTCGGGGCTGCGGGCCGTGGTGGACGCACAGCCGGATCTGGAATGCGTGGCGGAGGTGGGTGACGGGCGCGCGGCCATCGAGGCGGCGGCCCGGCTGCATCCGGAGGTCGCGATTCTCGATGTGCGCATGCCGAAACTGGATGGGCTGGCCGCCACCGAAGCCATTGTGGCGGCGGGCGGTACCCGCGTCCTGGTGCTGACCACCTATGACAGCGAAGGGAATCTGTCCCGCGCACTGTCCGCCGGTGCCAGCGGGTTCCTGTTGAAGAGCCTGCCGCCGGAGGATCTGGTGGCCGCCATTCGGGTGGCGGTGCGCGGTGACGCCGTCATCGACCCGTCCATGACCCGCAGGCTCGCAGCACGTTTCGCGGAGGGCATTGCCCCACCCGTCGAACCGCCGGAGTTCACGCAACTCACCGCCCGCGAGCGGGAGGTGCTGCTACTGGTCGCCGCTGCCCGCAGCAATGGCGAAATCGCCGCCGAGCTCGGTGTCGGTGAGGAGACGGTGAAGACCCACGTCTCCCGGGTGCTCGCCAAACTCGGTGTCCGCGACCGCATTCACGCGGTGGTCTATGCCTACCGCCACGGCCTGGTCTGCCCAGACCGGACACCGGACTGATCGACCAACCCCGTCATCCCGGCGCGCTTTCGGCCGGGATCCACACGGGTGAGGCTGCACCTTATTGGTGGATCCCGGCCAAATGCATGCCGGGATGACGAGGGTGTCACGCCGGTCGGGACGACCGGGGCGGATTACTTCGGGCAGGCGGTGCGGAAGTCGCGGACCGACTGGCGGGCGTCGCGCAGCGCCTGGGCGTCCTGCGGGTGCGACTGCTTGTAGGACTGGATCTCGGCCTTGCGCTGATCCTTCGGCAGGGCCTTGATCTTCGCGAATTCGGCCTGCGCGTCCGGGTGGGTGGACAGGTAGGCCTGCACCTTGGTCTTGGCGTCGGCCCGCGCCGCGGTCAGCGCGGCCTGGCTGCAGTCGGGCGCGTCGGCGGACGCAACGCCGGGCACCGCCAGGGCGATGGTGGCGAATCCGGCGACTCCGGCCAATGCTGCGGCGATCGTGCGCTTCATACTCACTCCTCTGGGGCAGGGACTTGACTCCACCGAATCTGCCCCCGGATCCTTAAGAACCCCTGAATCAGCAGACCTTCTTCAGCAGACCTTCAGCTAACCGCCCGCCGAGGTGCTCTTGGTCGTTCAATCGACCGTCCCGGGTGCCGTTGGCCGTTCGATCGCCTGCCGTAGGCGCACTCGGCCGTTCAAGCGCCCGTCCTAGGCGCCGGGGTCATTTCGGGCGGTACCTGGTCCGTGTTTTCCGTGGTCAGCGGCAGGCGTAGGACGAAGCGTGCGCCGCTGCCGTCGATCGGGTCGGCACAGGTCAGGTCGCCGCCGTGGGCACGGGCCAGGCCGCGGGCGATGGGCAGGCCGAGGCCGGAGCCGTCGGTGCGGTGATCGCGGGAGCCGTCGAGGCGGACCAGGCGGTCGAAGATGCGTTCGCGGTCCTCGGGCCGGACGCCGGGGCCGGTATCGCTGACGGCGATCTCGGCACTGTCGGCGGTGGTCCGGATATGCACGGCCACGACTGCGGCACGGTGTTCCGGCCCGGTGGAGTCGCCGGTGCCGGGATCGGCCGCCACCTGGGCGGGCACGTCGGTGTGCACCGCCTGGCAGGCATTGGTGAGCAGATTGGCGAGGATCTGGGTGATGCGCTCGGGATCCACCTCGGTGGTCACCGGCACGCCGTCGAGGCGGAAATCGATGTCGGGGTGCAACATTCGCATGCGGTCGAGTTGCGTGGCGGCGAGATCGTTCAGGTCGGTGGGGTCGCGCCGAAGTTCCAGTCCGGCGTCGATGCGGGCCAGGTCGAGCAGATCGTCGACGAGACGTCCGGCACGATGGGCCTCGCGCACCAGCAGCAGATGCATGCGCTGGCGGTCCTCCGGGTCGGCGTCGGCGGGTTGCTGGACCACGGCCTCGGCGAGGGCGCGAATGCCCGCGATGGGTGTGCGCAGTTCATGGGCGGCATCGCCGACGAAGGTGCGAATACGCGCTTCGGAGGCGCGGGCCCGGGCCTCGGCGGCGGTGGTGTCCCGCAGCGCGCCTTCGAGGGCGTCCAGCATTTCGTCGAAAGCGGCTGCGGTACGGCCGAGTTCGGTATCGGTGCTGGAGGGGTTCAGGCGGCGGCCGAGTCTGCCTCGGGTGATTTCACGGGCCAGCCGGGTCATATCGTCGAGCGGTGCGAGCGTGCGCGGGACACCGAACCACAGTCCGGCGGCGATCACCGCGATGGCGCTCGCGGTGGCCATGATCAGCAGGAACCCCAGCCGCTGCTGCACCCGTGACAGCAGAGGTGTGTCGATCTGCAGGGTGAGCCTGGCGCCGTTCAATTCACCTGGGCCGGTGAGCTTCAGACTGCGGGATTTGGCCACCCCTTCCTCGGCGTGCAGGCGGGAGAGGCTGCCGAAACTGCGGCCGTCGGTGAGCACCAGCCGGGCCCGCGCCGATCGGTTGTCGACCCGGGCCACCAGTTCATCGGGCGAAATCCCGTCCTGTGACAGCTGTTTGGCGAGTTGGACGCGATCGGTGAGGGCAGTGTTCTCACTGCGCGTCACCACCACCCCGAACAGCGTGTGCACGGTGATCGCGACCAGTACCAGCACCAGGCCGGAAACTACTGCGGTGGTGAGGGTTACGCGGCGGCGCAGGGAGACGGTCTTCATCGGTCGCCGACCCGCAGCGTGTACCCGAGCCCGCGCACGGTGTGCAGCAGGCGTTCTCCGTGCTCCTCGAGTTTGCGCCGCAGCGCGCTCACATTCACTTCGACGAGATTGGGGTCGTAACTCTCGTATCCCCATACGGCGGTGAGGATTTGGGTTTTGGTGACCACGCGATCGCGATTGGTGGCCAGGTAGGACAGCAGTTTGAATTCGGTGGCGGTGAGCGGCACGGTCGTCTCACCGCGCCATACGGTCCCGGATTCGACGTCCACCTCGAGGTCGCCGACGGTGATGCGGTTCTGTGCGCGGCCCATGCGGCGCAGCAGTGCGTCGACCCGCGCCACGAGTTCGTTCAGGTCGAAGGGTTTCACTACATAGTCGTCGGAGCCCGCCCGCAGTCCGCGCACCCGGTCCTCGACGCCGTCGCGTGCGGTCAGCATGAGCACCCCGGACGCCGACCGTGCCCGCACCGTCTCCAGCAGGGCGAAGCCGTCCCGTCCGGGCAGCATGATGTCGAGCACCACCACATCCGGCCGGAATTGCGCCAGATCCTGTTCCAGCCGCGCCCCGTCGGGACGCCCGAGCACATCGTGTCCCGCCGCCGTCAGTCCCGCTTCGACGGCGGTTCTGATGGCTTCGGCATCTTCGACTACAAGAATTCGTCCCGGCTGCACCCGGACATTGTGCTTCCACCTGCTGTGAATCGGCTGTCGATCCGGCCCGCCGGGCGGCCCCGGACATGGACGCGGGGCCTGCCCGGAGGTGGGCAGACCCCGCTCGGGCGCGCGGTCAGTGTGGAATGGAGACCGCGGCGACGAATTCGGCGAGCTGCTTATCGCTGACGTTCCGAGCCAGGTCGGATTCGCAGATCATGCCGACGAGGCGTTTACCGTCTTTGACGTCGATGACCGGGAGCCGTTTGATCTGGTTCTGCTCCATGATGTCGAGGACGTCTTTGAGGTCGGTATCGGCGTCGACCCAGTGCGGTGTGCCCTGGGCGAGGTCGCCGGCACGGACGCGGCTGGGGTCGTGCCCCTCGGCAATGCACCGCACGACGATGTCGCGATCGGTGAGCATGCCGATCATGCGGTCGTTATTGGAGATCGGCAGCGCCCCGACATCGGCATTGCGCATCATTTGCGCGGCTCGGTCCAGGGTTTCGTCCGCCGGGATGGTTTCCACCGTGCGATGCATGATGTCGCGGGCTTTCATGGCTTTCACGCAGACCTCCTCATATATGCGGATGGTGCATTGGCCACGTCACATCGTTACTCGGATCACAGCTGAGGTCAATGCGTGTGTCGCCGGCGCAGTCGTCCGGCGCCCGGGACCGAAAGCCACGCGACGAAGGCCAGCACACCGTCCAGCGCCAGTGCCAGGGCCGCCACCAGGATGGCTCCGACGAGGACGCGGTCGTACTTGTACAGCCCGATGCCGTCGAAGATGTAGCGGCCCAGTCCACCCAGATTGACGTAGGCGGCAATGGTGGCGGTGGCGACCACCTGCAGGGTGGCCCCGCGCAGGCCGGTGAGCAGGACGGGCAGGGCATTGGGCAGTTCGACCCGGAAGAGCACCTGGCGTTCGGTCATGCCCATGGCGCGCGAGGCGTCCACCACCGCCGGGTCGACATTGGCGATACCGGCGTAGGCGCCCGCGAGCAGTGGCGGAATGCCGACGGTGAGGAGGGCGAGGATAGGGGGGAACAGACCCAGGCCGAGCAGCAGCACCACGAAGGTGAGCAAGCCCAGGGTGGGCAGGGCGCGCATGGCATTGGCGAAGCCGACGATGAGCGCGGACCCGCGGTGGGTGTGGCCCACCAGTAGCCCGATCGGCAGCGCGATCAGCGCCGAGAGACCCACGGCGAGCACGCTGTACCAAAGATGCTGTGCGATACGGGTTTCGATGCCGGTGGGCCCGGACCAGTTCGCGCCGTCGGTGAGGAAATGCCAGGCATCGAGGAAAAGGTTCATGCCGCAGCGCCTTTCGCCCGGCGGCCGCCGACCGCGCCGGCTCGCAGCCACGGGGTGGCCAGTCGTCCGAGGGCATACAGCAGCCGGTCCATGACGAGCGCCAGTACCAGCACCACGATGATGCCCGCCACGATCTCGTCCGGGTAGTCACGCTGATAGCCCTGGGTGAAGAGCTTGCCGAGTCCGCCCACACCGATGAGCGCGCCGACGGTCACCATGGAGATATTGGTGACGGCCACCACGCGCAGGTTGGCGACGAAAACCGGTAGGGCGAGCGGGAAGTCGACGGTGAGCACGCGGCGCACCGGGGTGTAGCCGATGGCGTCGGCGGCATCGAGCACGGCGGCGGGTACCGAATCCAGGGCGGCGGGGACGGCCGTCACCAGCAGCGCCACCGAGTAGATGGTCAGTGCGATAACCACATTCAGCGGATCGATGACGGCAATGCCGAGCAGCGGGGGAATGATCACGAACAGGGCCAGCGAGGGAATCGTGTACGCGATGCTCGCGGCAGTGGTGGTGATGCGGCGCAGCCAGCGCAACCGGTGCGCGAGCGCCCCGGCGGGAATCGCGATGACCAGTCCGGTGAGCAGCGGCAGCAGCGCCAGGTACAGATGGGTGCGCGCGTATCCGGCGATCTCCGCGAAATTGTCGAGGAGATACTTCACTTGGCCGCCTCCTCCTCGAAGAAGGCGCGATTGCGTTCGGCGTCCTCGGCGGCGCGCTGCCGGGTGAGTTGTTCGAGCACCTCGGTGGCGAGGATGCCGCCGCGCACGGCGCCGGAATGCTCCACTGCCACACCGATTTCAGCGGGGGAGGAGATGGCGGCGTCGAGGGCTTGGCGCAGGTCGCCGTCCGGCGGGTAGAGGGATCCACCCGCGGCCATACTGTCCACGAGTGCGCGGCCGGCTCGCACTCCTTCCAATCCGGTGGTGTCCATCCAGCCGAGCGGGCGCCGATCCGGATCGACGACCAGTCGCCATTCGCCCTTGTTCAGTCGTAGTCCGGCGACCTGTTCCGGCGTGATGATGGCGAGCTCGTGCAGTGGCACGGCGGCCGCGCTGCGGAAAGACAGCTCCCGATACCCGCGATCGCGGCCGACGAAGCCGGCCACGAAATCCGTTGCGGGCTGGGAGAGTACCCGCTGCGGCTCGTCGTACTGCTGCAGATGCCCGTCGGGTCCGAAGACGGCCACACGGTCGCCGAGTTTGATCGCCTCGTCGATATCGTGCGTTACGAAGACGACCGTCTTGTGCAGTTCGGCCTGCAGGCGCTGCATTTCTGTCTGGAGTTCGGCGCGCACCACCGGGTCGACGGCGCTGAACGGTTCGTCCATCAGCAGGATGGGCGGATCGGCGGCCAGCGCCCGTGCCACTCCGACCCGTTGCTGCTGGCCGCCGGACAGCTGGGCCGGATACCGCTGTGCCAAGCCGCGATCGAGTCCGACCCGATCCAGCAGTTCGAGGGCGGCGCTGCGGGCCGCGCGGCGGGAGGTGCCGCGCAGCACCGGCACGGTGGCCACATTGTCGAGCACGGTGCGGTGCGGCAGCAGGCCGCCGTTCTGGATCACATAGCCGATGCCGAGCCGCAGCTGAACCGGGTTGATCGTCGAAATATCTTTTCCGGCAACGGTAATGGTGCCGCTGGTCGGTGCGATCATGCGGTTGATCATGCGCATGGCGGTGGTCTTACCGCCGCCGGACGGGCCGACGAACACGGTGAACGAACCGGATTCGATGCGCAGGCTGAGGTCGTGCACGGCGGTGGTCCCGCCCGGGTAGGTCTTGGTGACGCCGCTGAACTCGATGTCGGACACCGTTTTCCGCCTTCTATCCGAGGGGCTTGTCGAGCCCCTGCGCCTGCACCCACGCCTTAGCGGCCGCGGCCGGTTCGGTTTTGGCGGAGCCGGAGACGGCGGTATTGAGCGAGATGAGCTCGGCGGTCGAGAGTTTCGCCGAGACCGCATTGAGCACCGCCAGCAGCTTGTCACTCTTCTTGGCGGTATTGAACAGCGGCACCACATTCTGGGCGGCGAAGTTGTGGTTCGGATCGGCCAGTGCCACCAGGTTATTGGCGGCGATCGAGGGGGAGGTGGTGAAGATATCGGCGCCCGTCACCTGACCCTCGG
This sequence comes from Nocardia sp., assembly GCF_025465275.1. GTDB lineage: Bacteria > Actinomycetota > Actinomycetes > Mycobacteriales > Mycobacteriaceae > Nocardia. The sequence goes on from NZ_JAODNK010000080.1 coordinate 38,206, forward strand.
TGAGTGCGCGGACCGTGGCCGGGCCACCGCCGTCGGCGATGGGCACAAAATTGGCGGCCGAGATATCGAGGCCGTAGACCTTCTTCAAGCCCGGCAGACCGCCTGGGCGCTCGGCGAATTCGGCGGGCGCGGCGAATTTGACCTCGGCCGAGTGCGGGGCCAGATCGGCAATGGTTTTCAGATTCCAGCGTTGGGCGGTGCCGCTGGTGACGACGACGGCGTCGGAGTCCTCGCCGGGAGCAGGGGTGCCGGCACCGAGCTGATCACCGAGCGCCTTGGTGAGTGCGGCGTCCACATCGGCGGGGGAGGTGGCGGTCGCGGTCTTGTCCAGATACTGCAGCAGGTTGCCGGTGTAATCCGGGATCAGGTCGATGGCGCACTGGCGCAGCGCCGGCACATAGGCTTCGCGGCTGCCGATATTGAGTTTGGAATCGATCTGGAAGCCATTGGCGCGCAAGGCCTCCGCGTAGACATCGGCGACGGTTTCCGATTCCGGGAAGTTGGCGGAGCCGACGGTGAGCTTATCGGTGCCGCCTCCGCAGTCGCTCTTGCCGCCGAGTGGATTGGAGGAGTCCCCGCCGCAGGCGGATGCGGCCATGGCCGCGGCCAGTGCTACGGCCGCGGCGAGAATGCGTAGTACGGTGCGGGCGGTGCGCTTGCCGTCGGCGCGCGTGGTGATGAGCGAATGCACTGTTGTCCTTCCGAGCGGGGGCATGCGGGGTTCTCCGGCACGAGGTCGCATCGGGAGAACCAACCTGGTTGTCCATACTGCCCGTTTTGTTCCTCGAACGTTGCCTACCCAGGGTTGGTTTCTTTATGCGCCGCCCGCCGGCACACCCTCTCAGCCGGTGAGACACGCTGGAGCCGACCCGATCCCGCGTTGAGTCCTCCGGCGCGGCAGACTGTTGCGCATGTTGGGCAGCACAGACTCCCGCGCGCTGATTCGCGGCTTCCGGCGTTCCCGCGCGGTGTTGCTGCGCTCGGCGCTGGCCGTAACGATGGCCACGCTGGCCGTCGCCTGCGGCACCGGTGACACCCAACCCGTGCTGACCATCGGCGCCGGTGATTCCGCACAGTCCGGCATGCTCGCCGAGGTTTACGCCGGCGCGCTGGCCCGCACCGGCGCCCGCACCGCGGTCAAAGGTGGCCTCGGCCAGCGACCCGGCTACCTGGCTGCCCTCGACGCCGACACCGTCGCGGTGGCCGCAGATGTGAGCGGCGATCTCCTCACCGCCCTCGACTCCTCCTCCGCCGCACGACTTCCCGATGACGTCACCAAGGCCCTCAACAGCGCGCTCCCCGAAGGCTTGATCGTCGGCGACGTCGCCGACGGCACCGACCTGCGCCCGACTGTGGTGGCTCTCACCACTCGCGTCGACGAGTACCCGTCCTCATTGAAGGCCCTCGCTCCCCGCTGCGCCGACCTCACCATCGGCATAGCCACCGGCCCCGCCCTCGACCCCATGCGCGCACCCCTCGACCCCCAGCGCGATGTAGTCGCCCCCCTCCAGACTGTCTACGGCTGCACGGTCCTGCACCCGGTCACCTTCCCCACCACCGAGGACCTCCGAAAAGCGCTGTCCGACGGAGAAATCCAGCTGGCAGTCCTGTCCGGCCCCCCGTCCTACCTCGCGGACGGCGGCGCCGACCTGACCTCCCTCGCCGACCCCGACTACGCCTTCCGCGCCGCCAGCGCCCTCCCGATCATCCGCAAAGGCACCCTCGCCGACCCCCAACTCCGCAAACTCAACTACGTAGCAGGCGAACTCACCACCACCGACCTGGCCGACATGGTCCGCCAGATCCGCGACAACCACGCCATCCCCGCCAGTCTCGCCCGCGACTGGCTCGACGCCCACGCCCTCTGACCCGCTCCCGGCACACCGATGCGGAAGGGCGTCCCGCGGTGCCCCTGACGATCAGACCGGGTGGCGAGCGCGAAGTTGCTGTTGCCGCAACCAATGTCGATGACGGTACGCGGCTGGTGGCGAAGGTGCTGGCGGTGGAAAAGACGGCGCGGCCGGTCAGGGGTGCAGGGCGGCGGTGGGGTCCTGGCTCAGGGCCAGGGCGGGGAGGGAGATGACGAGCATGTCCACGAGGGCGTCGCGGGTGATGGGGGCTTCGCGGAGCCAGGTGAGGGTTGTCTCTTCGACGAAGGCGATCCAGCCGCGGACGGCCAGGCCCAGGAGTGGGCGATCGGCATTTTCGACGAGGCGGGGGGCCTCGGAGAGAATGCGGTCGACCTGGGCGTGACGGTGCGCGTCGACCATGGCGACCAGTTCGGGGCTGGCGCTTGCGGGGCCGCGGAGCAGGGCCAGGTAGGAGGTGCGGTTCTCGCTGACGTAGTCGACGTAGCGCTCGAGGGAGTCGCGCAGCATGTCGAAGGGGTCGAGATTCGGGTCCGGTGTGGTGCGTTCCAGCAGCTGCGCATTGGCATGGGCGACGATCGCGAGGTGGAAGTCCTGTTTGGTGGGGAAGTAGTGGAAGAGCAGGCCGCGGGAGATGCCTGCTTGTTCGGCGATTTCGCTGATGGAGACGTCTTCCAGGGCGCGTTCACGCAGCATGCGGGCGCCCAGTGTGATCAACTGCTGGCGGCGTTCGTCGGGGCTCAGGCGTGTGCGTTTGGCCCCGGAATCCGGTTTGCTCACGCTGTGCTCCTTGGTCATGGGTCCAATCTTACTGAACGCGAGTCAATACTGTTGACTCCAACTCAATAAGACCCTACGCTCGGATATATGAGTCGCAAGGTTACAGACAAGGCTGTCGGCAACCGTCCCGTACGGCACTCCCGCATCATCATCGTCGGCAGCGGGTTCTCGGGCCTCGGCATGGCAATCCGGCTGAGCCAGCAGGGTCGCAACGACTATCTCGTGCTCGAGCGCGGGAACGATGTCGGCGGCACCTGGCGGGACAACACCTATCCGGGCGCGGCCTGCGATGTGCCGTCGCAGCTGTACTCGTACTCCTTCGCGCTCAATCCGGACTGGTCGCGCTCGTTCTCCAAGCAGCCGGAGATCCAGAAGTACATCCAGACCGTCGCCGCCAAGTACAACGTGCGCGACAAGCACATCTTCGACTGCGATATGACCGGCGCGCAGTGGAACAACGACACCGCCCGCTGGGAGATCCAGACCAGCCGGGGCGACTTCACCGCCGAGATCCTCATCTCCGCCGTCGGTGCGCTCTGTGAGCCGAACCTGCCGGATATCAAGGGCCTCAACGACTTCCAGGGCGAGATCTTCCACTCCGCCCGCTGGGACCACGACGCCGACCTGACCGGTAAGCGCGTCGCCGTCATCGGCACCGGCGCCTCCGCGATCCAGATCGTGCCGAGCATCGCCAAGCAGGTCGCGCACCTGGACCTCTACCAGCGCACCGCCCCGTGGCTGCTGCCGCGCGCCGACCGACCCTACCTGGCGCCGGAAAAGCTTGCCTTCAAATACATTCCGGGTGTGCAGGCGCTCTCGCGCGCCGCCATCTACGCCGCGCGCGAGACCCAGGTCGTCGGCCTGGCCAAGTTCCCGCCCGCCATGAAGATTCTGGAGACCGTCGCGCGCGCCAAGCTGCGCATCGAGGTCAAGGATCCCCAGCTGCGCAAGAAGGTCACCCCGAACTTTCGCATCGGCTGCAAGCGCATGCTCATCTCCAACGAGTACTACCCGGCGCTGGGCCGCGACAATGTCGATGTTGTCACCGACGGTATCCAGGAGATTCGCGGCAATTCCGTCGTCACCAAGGACGGCGTCGAGCGCGAGGTGGATGCGATCATCGTCGCCACCGGCTTCCACGTCACCGATTCGCCCGCCTACGAGACCATTGCCGGCCGCGACGGCCGCACGCTCTCAGAGGTTTTCGACGCCATCGGCCAGCAGGGCTACAAGGGTTCGGCGATCAACAACTACCCGAACATGTTCTTCATGCTGGGCCCGAACGTCGGCCTGGGCCACACCTCGATGGTGTACATGATCGAATCGCAGATCAATTACATTGCCGACGCGGTGGCGACCATCGACCGTCAGGGCTTGCGTACTGTCGAGGTCCGCAAGGATGTGCAGGACGAATACAACGTCGATCTGCAGAAGAAGCTCACCGGCGCGGTGTGGAACACCGGCGGTTGCGCCTCCTGGTACCTCGACAAGCACGGCAACAACACCACACTGTGGCCGGATTTCACCTTCCGCTTCCGCGGTCTGCTCGAGAAGTTCGATGTGGAGGCCTACGAAACCTCCACGGCCGCAGTACCCGTCGCCTGAAACCTTACCCGCCGCGGCATTCCGTGCGGGGCCTAGACAACCGAAAGTGGTAACCGTGAGCAACGATGCTTACTTCAAGGACAAGGTCTGCGTGATCACCGGCGCCGGATCCGGTATCGGTCGCGCCCTGGCGGAGAACCTGGGCCGCCGCGGCGCCAAGCTCGCGCTGTCGGATATCGACACCGAGGGTCTCGCCGAGACCGTCAAACGGTGCGAAAAGTACGGCGTGGAAATCAAATCCGATCGCCTCAATGTGGCCGAGCGCGAAGCCGTACTGCTCTACGCCGACGCGGTGAAGGCGCACTTCGGCAAGGTCAACCAGATCTACAACAATGCCGGAATCGCACACCACGGTGATGTGATCAAGACCGATTTCAAAGATATCGACCGCATTATGGACGTCGATTTCTACGGAGTTGTCAACGGCACCAAGGCATTCCTGCCGTACCTCATCGAATCCGGTGCGGGCCATGTCGTGAACATCTCCAGCTTGTTCGGCCTGATCGCGGTGCCCGGCCAGAGCGCTTACAACGCAGCCAAATTCGCGGTCCGCGGCTTCACCGAGGCGCTGCGCCAGGAGATGCTGATCAGTGGCGACCCCGTCAAGGTGACCTGTGTGCACCCCGGTGGCATCAAGACCGCCGTGGCCCGCAATTCCACTGTCGCCGAGGGCCTCGACCAGAAGAACCTGGCCGCCCTGTTCGACAAGCAGCTTGCCCTGCACACCCCGGAAATGGCCGCGCAGACCATTACCGAGGGCGTGGCCCGCGGCCACGGTCGCGTGCTGATCGGCTGGGAGGCAAAGCTTCTCGACCTGTTCGTGCGCAGCACCGGTTCGTACTATCAGCGCATCTCCGCCGTGGTTCAGAAGCGCTTCCTGCCTTAGGAATTCGATATGCCCGATGTGAAACTGCCCCTGCCCGTTGCCCGCGTGGTCCTGCATCCGATGTTCCGGGTGATATTGAACAAGCGGCTGCCGTTCGCGGTGCAGCGGGCGCTGATGAATCTGAGCGCGCCCGCTCAGGGTGCCCCGCGTGGCATACATGTGGAGCGGGTCCGGCTGGGCGGGCGGCCGTCCGAGCGGGTCACGCTCGGCCCGGCCACCGACACCGCCACCGTGCTCTACCTGCACGGCGGCGGTTATACGGTCGGCTCGCCCGCCACGCATCGGCCGCTGGCGGGTTATCTGGCGCGGGAAACCGGTTGCGCGATACAGGTATTGGACTACCGGCTGGCGCCCGAGCATCCGTTCCCGGCCGCGCTCGACGATGCCGAGGCGGCGTTCCTGGAGCTGGTCGCCTTCGGCTACCAGCCGGAACGTATTGCGGTGGCCGGTGATTCGGCCGGCGGCGGGCTCTCGCTGGCCTTGGCGCTGCGCCTGCGGGACAAGCACGGCATGACTCCGGCGGCGCTGGGTCTCATCGCGCCGTGGGGCGATCCCAATGAGGTTCCGGCCCGTACCCGCGATCTGGTCATCAACAAGCCGTGGTCGCGGGCCTGCGCCGCCGCCTACCTCGGCGACGGCGATGGTTCCGACACCGGCTATGCACCGATGCTCGGTGATCTGCACGGGCTGCCGCCCACGTATGTGCAGGCCGACAAGTCCGAACTGCTGCACGATCAGTGCACGCGGCTGGTCGCGAAGTTGCGCGCGGCGGGTGTCGAAACCCGGTTCACCGAGACCGAGGGTCTCTGGCACGTGTCACAGTTGCAGGCATCCCTGGTCGCTCCGGCCGCGGCGATTACCCGCGAACTCGGCGAGTTCCTGCGACAGGCGCTTCGACCTGCGCAAACTCGATCCATAGGATAGAGGCACCACCGATCTCGGCGCCCGTTCGAACAGCAAACGAGAACCTGTTCGGGCGGGCTGCCGGGTGTCACATGTAAGCGTGGCGTAAATTACCCGCCGGTATAACTCACTGTGGAAGGGCAACGATGCGAGAGTTCGAAGTCCCGGCTACCTACACCATTCCGGAAAACGCCAATATGTCGGACGGTGCGTTCCGGCATGCTGAGAAGACCCCTGACCTGGTCGTCTTCAATACTCCGAACGGTAAGGGCGGCTGGAACGACGTCACGGCGACGGAATTCGCGAAGGCCGTCACCGGCGTTGCCAAGGGACTGGTCGCCTCCGGCATCGAACTCGGAGACCGCGTCGCCATCATGGCCGCCACCTCGTACGAGTGGGTCGTGCTGGACTTCGCCATCTGGGCTGCCGGTGGTTGCACCGTCGCCATTTTCGACAGCTCCTCGGCCGAACAGGTGCGCTGGATCCTCGCCGATTCCGCCACCAAGATCACCGTGGTGCAGAACGAGAAGCACCGCGCCACCATCGCCGAAATCGAAGGCGGACTTGGTGATCTGAAGGAGGTGCTTCAGGTCGATACGCAGGAAAAGGGCGCTGACGCGATTTCCGTTCTCGTCGCTCGTGGCGCCGACCTCGACGACTCTGTCGTTCACGAGCGTCGCGCACTGGTGAAGGCCGAATCGCCCGCCACCCTGATCTACACCTCGGGTACCACTGGCCGGCCCAAGGGCGTCATGCTCTCGCATGCCAATCTGTACGCCGAATCGGCCGCGGACCGCTCCGCCATGAGCGAATTCCTGCGGCCGGGCCAGAAATCCCTGCTGTTCCTGCCGCTGGCACACGTCTTCGCACGCGCTGTCGCGCTGGCCGCCTTCGATGCCGGCGTCACCGTCGCACACTCCTCCGACTGGTCCACGCTGGTCGATCAGTTCGGGCAGTACAAGCCGGACTTCATCCTCTCGGTGCCGCGCGTGTTCGAGAAGGTCTTCAACGGCGCCAAGCAGAAGGCGCACGACGGCGGCAAGGGCAAGATCTTCGACTACGCCACCGATGTGGCTGTCGCCTACAGCGAATCGCTGCAGAACGGCGGCCCGGGCCTGGTGGTCAAGCTCAAGCACGCCGTGCTCGACAAGCTGGTCTTCAGCAAGCTGCGCGAAGCCATGGGCGGGCAGTGCAGTTCCGCCGTCTCCGGCGGCGGCCCCCTGGGCGCGCGCCTGGGCCACTACTTCCGCGGCGCCGGCGTCACCATCTACGAGGGCTACGGTCTGACCGAGTCCACGGCCGCCGTCAGCGTGAACACCCCCAAGCACATCAAGGTCGGCTCGGTCGGCCGCCCGCTGCCCGGCCACGGCGCCAAGGTGGCCGAGGACGGCGAGCTGTTCATCCGCGGTCCGGTCGTCTTCTCCGGTTACTGGAAGAACCCCGAGGCCAGCGCCGACGCCTTCGCCGAGGACGGCTGGTTCAAGACCGGCGATCTGGGCGCGATCGACGAGAACGGCTTCATCTCCATCACCGGCCGCAAGAAGGAAATCATCGTCACCGCCGGTGGCAAGAACGTCTCGCCGACCATGCTCGAGGACTCGCTGCGCCAAAATCCGCTGATCAGCCAGGTCATGGTTGTCGGTGACGGGGAGCCGTTCATCGGCGCGCTCATCACCCTCGATCCCGAAGCGCTGCCGGGCTGGAAGGAACGCAATGGCATTCCGGCCGGCACCTCGATCGAGCACCTGATCGAGAACCCGGCGCTGGTCGGGGAGATCAACGAGGCCGTCGCGGCCACCAACAAGCTGGTATCGCATGCCGAGGCGATCAAGAAGATCCGCATCCTGCCGGTCGACTGGACCCAGGAGGGCGGCGAGCTCACCCCGAAGCTGTCGCTCAAGCGCAATGTGGTCATGAAGCAGTACGCGGCCGACGTGGCGGCCATCTACTCCTGAGCCATCGAAAAGGGCGCTGCCAGCGGATATTCCGCAGGCGGCGCCCTTTTTCATGCGTGCCGATGAATCCGCGGGCGGTCGCTCGTCCTAGTCTGTGGGTGGCTAGTTGAGCACCCGAAGGCATCCGACCGAGGAGAGCAACCATGCCCGCAGCAAACCCGTACCTCGTCTACAACGGCAATGCCGAAGAGGCGTTCGTCTTCTACCAGTCCGTGCTCGGCGGTGAGCTGCGGATCATGCGCTTCGGCGATATGGAAAGCGGCGCCGACCTGCCCGCGGAAATGAAGAACGGCATCGCGCACATCGCACTGCCGCTGGGCGACACCCTGCTGATGGCCTCCGACGCCCCGCCCGGACAGCAGGTGAACACCGCCAACCCGGCGTTCGCGGTGAGCCTCGATGTGGAGAGTCCGGCCGAGGCTGAGCGCGTCTTCAATGAATTCGCCGCCGGCGGCCAAGTGGCCATGCCGCTCGGCAAGACCGAATGGGCCGAGGCCTTTGCCATGGTCACCGATAAGTTCTCGGTGCCGTGGATGATCAACTACACCCCGGCCCAGTAGCGGTCGCACCACCCTTTCGCCGCGCGGCGGGCCGCTGACCACGGGGTCACCGGCCCGCCGCGCCGTCACCGGAATGTCATTTTCCGCGTGGGTCCCGCGACCCGATACCGCAGTATGGTCGGATTTGTGGCCGAGCGTGGACTGCGGGTAGCGAGTGGAGTGGCAGCGGCCGGGGTGACCCTGGGCGTCGCCGAGCTGGTGGCGGTGCTGATCAGCACCGACAGCACGCCGTTGCAGGCGGTCGGGGCGTGGGTGATCGACCATACGCCGGATACCGTGCGCGAGAGGGTAATCGAGACCGTCGGCACGGATGACAAACTGCTGCTGTTCATTTCGATGGGCATTGTGACGGTGCTGGTGGCCGGGCTCGCGGGGTTCGCCGAACGGGTGCGGCGGCCGATCGGATCGATTGCCTTCGGTGTCTTCGGGCTGCTGTCCCTCCTCGCCGCCGTGGGCCGCCCGACCGCCGGATGGACCTGGGCACTGCCGTCGCTGCTGGGTGCCTGGGCCGGAATCGCGGTGCTGCGCAGCCTGATTCGGCGTACCGAGGAGTTCGCCGCCGCCTCGGCTGAGCTTGCATCGAAAGAGGCTGCGGCGGAGGCGCTTACGAAGATTTCGGCGACAGGTGGAGTCGGCCTGGCCGAGGGGCCGTCCGCCGAAGCAGGCGATATTTCCGATGGAGCGGCTGCGGATAACGCGGCTGCCGGCGGATCGGCGCCGGGTGTCAGCCGTTCGACCACCGACGATTCCCGGTTCGAATTGGCGCTGCAGCGGCGACAGGTGATGCGGGGCATAGTGATTGCCGCGGCGGCAGGCATCGGCGCGGGTGTGGTGGGTCGCGTGGTGGGACTGCGATCGCACAATGTGTCGAGCGAGCGCGCCGAGGTGAAACTACCTTCGCCCTCCGGGCCGGTGCCCGTCGTCGATCCGGCGGCGGATCTCGAGATCCCCGGCCTCAGTCCGTATCTCACGTCGAATGCCGACTTCTACCGCATCGATACCGCGCTGACTGTCCCGCAGGTGAGTAAGGACAGTTGGTCACTGCGCATTCACGGCATGGTGGATCGCGAAATCCGGCTCACCTACGCCGATCTCGCCTCCCGGCAGGCCGTCGAGAAACTGGTGACGCTGACCTGCGTCTCCAATCCGGTCGGCGGGGATCTCATCGGCAATGCCAGCTGGCTGGGCTATCGGCTGGACGAACTGCTCGCCGAGGCGGGCCCGCACGCGGATGCGGATATGGTGCTGTCCACCAGCATCGACGGATTCACGGCAGGCAGCCCGCTGGCGGCGCTCACCGACGGCCGCGACGCCCTGCTGGCGGTGGGTATGAACGGTGAACCGCTGCCCACCGCGCACGGATATCCGGTGCGACTGGTGGTGCCGGGACTGTACGGCTACGTCTCGGCGACCAAGTGGGTGACCGATATCGAGATCACGAGATTCGATCGCGCGCAAGCGTATTGGACCAAGCGCGGCTGGTCGCAGGACGGTCCGATCAAGACCGGCACCCGCATCGACACCCCGACGGCGAGCTCGCTCGCGGCGGGCAAGGTCACCGTCGCCGGGGTGGCGTGGGCGCAGCATCGGGGCATTCAGGCGGTCGAGGTGCGGATCGACAATGGTGCGTGGCAGCCCGCGCGGCTGGCCGCCGAGCCCTCCATAGACACTTGGCGGCAATGGGTTTTCGATTGGCAGGCCACCTCCGGTCTGCACACCGTGTGGGCGCGTTCCACCGACGGCGGCGGTGCGGTGCAGACTTCCGATGTGGCCTATCCGGTGCCCGATGGTGCGACCGGTTATCCCTCGATCTCCGTCCGAATCGGCTGAATTATCGCAATTGCCTGGGTGTTCGGAGCGGCGAAAATGCCGAACGGCCTTTTTGAAAGCGTGCGCGGTTTACGATCGGCCCGGCCGTCGACGCCCATCCAAGGGAGCGCGCATGACCGGAGTACTCGAATGGGCGCGGGCGGAAAACCTGCAGCCCGAACCGATCACCCTCGATGTATGGAAGCAACTACCCCGCGACTTCTGCCGACTCGTCGAAGTGGTGAACGGTGATGTGGTGCGCGCCGAGCCGCCGGCGCATCGGCACGAGAATGCGGCCCGGCGCCTCGGGGCCATGATGGAGGCCGGCGCCGAAGCGCATATGAGCCGCTACAACGACGGGCCGCTCTACGTCGGCACCGATAAGGATGTGCTGCTGTGGGAATCGCCGCGGGTCACGCTGCGGCGGCCGGATATCGCCATGTTTTCTTGTGCCCCAACGGATTCCGGGCCGCTGCCCGCGGCTCGGATCAAGATCGCGGTCGAAGTGGTCTCTCCGGTGACCGAACGTATCGACACCACCGACAAACAGGCCGAATACGCGCAAGCGGGTATTCCCTGGTATTGGCTCGTCTATCTGGATCGTGATCATGTGACCGCCATCCAGACCCATGTCCTGGTCCTCGACCGCTATCGCCCGCATCGCCGGCTGCATCCGCTCGGCGGAGAATCCTTGGTGGACATGCCGATCGAGATCCGAATCGACTGGACGCGGCTCTACGGTCTGCTCTACTGACGGGGCCTTGCGCTACCGACGGGAGAGGCCCCCTCCGCTGCTGCGAAGAGGGCCTCTGTTGTGGCACAGTCTGATTCAGCCCGCCACATCCGCCTTGGCGGGTGCGGCCGCCGGCTTGCCGGGAGCCTTGCCGTGACCGATGAACAGCGCGGACGCCGCCACGCCGATCAGCAGGATGCAGGCCGGCAGGTACATGGACTGGCTCAGCGCGGTGCTGATCCGGTCCGCGATCTCCGGCGGGAGCTTGGCGGAACCGCCGCCGCCCTCCATGGCGGGCCCGCCGCCCAGGTGCTGCGCCGCCAGACGCGACGACATCAGGGCCGCGATGGCCGCGGAGCCGAGCACCGAACCCACCTGACGGGTGGTGTTGTACACGCCCGCGCCCGCACCGGCCTGCTGAATCGGCAGGTTGTGGGTGGCGGTGGTAGCCAGGGGCGCCCAGATGCAGGCATTCGCGATACCGGCGATACCGCCGATGACCAGGAACAGCGGGATCGAGGTGTCCGGCTTCATCAGTAGGGCGAAACCGAAGATGCTGGCCGCGAAGACGGCGAAGCCGATGGTCGGCAGTACCCGCGGCGGCATCCGGTCCGAGATCTTGCCGAGGATCGGCGCGAACACACCGGTCAGAATCGCCATGGGCGCCAGCACCAGGGCAGACCTGGTCGGCGACATGCCGTGCACCTGCTGCAGGAAGAAGTAGAACGGCACAAACGTGGAGGTGATCGCCGCACCCATGGAGGCGATGGCCAGGCTCGACAGCGAGAAGTTGCGGTCCTTGAACAGGCTCATCGGCACCAGGGGCTCATCGGAATTGCGCGCCTGATTGACCACGAACAGTGCGAGGACCACCAGTCCGCCGCCGATCATCAGCCAGGTGATGGCGTCCCAGTCGCGGGTGCCGCCCTCCTGGATACCGAAGACCAGCAGGAACATGCCGACAGCCGAGAGCGCCACACCCACGAAATCGAACTTGTGGTCGTGGGTTTCCAGCGCGGGCACCAGCCAGACCACCAGCGCGAACGCCACGATGCCGATCGGCACGTTCACGTAGAAGATCCACTGCCAGCCCTTCCAGTCGACCAGCACACCGCCCAGGATGGGGCCGACGAGCGTGGCCAGACCGGCGACACCGCCCCACAGACCCATGGCCGCGCCGCGCTTGTCCGGCGGGAAGGTGCGGGTGATGACGGCCATGGTCTGCGGCGTCATGAGCGCCGCGCCCAGGCCCTGCACGGCACGCGCCGCGATGAGCATCTCGATGCTGCCCGATTCGGCGCACCACAGCGAGGCGGCGGTGAAGACGACGAGGCCGATGAGGTAGATGTTCTTGGGACCGAAGCGATCCCCGAGGCGCCCGGCCACCAGCAGCGGTACGGCGTACGCGAGCAGGTACGCGCTGGTCACCCAGATGACCCTGTTGTAATCGGCGTCGAAGGCCTCCTTGATCGCCGGATTGGCCACCGCGACGATGGTCATGTCCAGCAGGATCATGAAGAACCCGACAACCAGCGCATATAGCGCGAGCCACGGATTGCGTTGAGTGGACATGGGAATGGTTCCTATCTCGGGTCTGTGTTCACGGGGACGATGCCCTTGCGGACGGCAGCGAAATCCGAATCGCTGAGGCCTGCGCCCCAACCGGCGCCCAGTTGCGCACCGCAATCGTTGTTGCGTTCGCCTGTCTCCGGGGCGAAGGTGTCCCAGGGCAGTTCGCCGCTCTCCAGTTCGGTGAGCACGCGCCGCAACCATCCGGCTTCGGTGACATTCATGACGTGCAGGTACTCGATGATCATCCAGAAACGCCGCGGTACCTGTCGGGATGCGACCCAGTCCTGCAGCGCCTCGTATTCGGCGATCTGGCCGTCGACCCAGGTGACGCGTTCACGCAATAGAACGATCACATCGTGCACCGGCAAATTGTGCGCCTCGGCCATACCGACCGGAAAGATCGGGTACTCCTTGACGGGTCGGCGGAGGATTTCCGCGATCCGGGCGCGCAAGGTGTCGCGGCCCACCGGATTGATGCGGTAGGTGGTGCGTTCGGGCCGGTTACCGGCCCGATCCGTACCCTCCGCGACCACCAGTTCCTGCTCGGCCAATCGTGCCACCGTGTGATAGAGCGAGCCGGGTTTGATCTTCACCAGCTCGTCCTCGTGCCGGGTCATGAGTAGTTGGTACATCTCGTACGGATGCATCGGCTTTTCCTCCAGCAGCGCGAGCACCGCGACCGCCAATGGCGTCAGCGCTATACCCGTCTGCTTGCCGGCCATACGCCCTCCCTCTCATTCGCCGATCACCGACGCTACCGCCCGCGACCGATATCCTCCGCACCAAATATTCCGCATGGAATATTACGACACGGAGCATCTCCGATGCAAGTCATTACCGCTGGCGCTGAAGGCACCACCTCCGGGTGGGATCGTCTGGTACCCGGGTATTGCAAGACGGTGTACCAATGTGGCTCTCGGGGGTGAGGTGTCTCCGGCCGGTGCTTCCTAGGATCAGTCCTGCTACTCCTTGGGAGGACGAAATGCGCAGGTACACCTATATTTTCGGCGCTGTGTGCGCCACCGCCGCACTGACGCTGAGCGCGTGCGGGACCGGGGACCATGCGGGTACCGCGGCCCCGCCCGGCTATACCGACGTACGGAACATTCTGCAGCGGTTGACCACAGCCGACGGCGCACCGGGTGCGTTGCTCGAAGTGCGCGATACGCACGGCCGCACCGTGCTGACGAGTGGTGTCGCGAACATCGGGACCCATGCGCCGATGGCCGGCGACAGCCGGTTCCGCATCGGCAGCATGACCAAGATGTTCGTGGCCACCGTGGTGCTGCAGCTCGTAAGCGAGCAGCGGGTGGCACTCGACGCGCCGGTCGAGCAGTACCTGCCCGCAGTGATCCGGGGCAATGGTTATGACGGGCATGGCATCACGGTGCGGCAGTTGCTCCAGCACACCAGCGGGCTGCCCGACTACCTGGACGATATGACCCCGGAACAGATCCTGAAAGATTCACTCGGACACCATGATCCACTGGAACTCGTGAACACTGCGCTGGCCCATCCGCTGCTGTTCCCGCCGGGAACCGGCTGGTCGTACTCCAATACGAATTACCTGCTGGCAGGCATGCTCATCGAGCACGTCACCGGCCGCCCATACGGGGAGGAGGTCGACCAGCGCATCATTCAGCCGCTCGCCCTGCACGACACTTCCGTTCCCGGCGACGCCCCGAGCATCCCGGGCGATCACCCGCAGGGTTACGCCAAGCAGGGAAACGCCGATCCCCTCGACCTCACCGAGTTCAACCCGTCGATCGCCGGCTCCGCCGGCTCGATGATCTCCAGCGCAACGGATCTGAACCAGTTCCTCAGCTCCCTCATGAACGGTCGCCTCCTGCCCCAGCCCGAACTCCAGGCAATGATGACAACCCGCCCGACCGGCGATTCATCCAACGATGCCTACGGTCTGGGTCTACAAAGCACACCACTACCGTGCGGCGGCCTGTACTGGGGACACGACGGAGGCATCATGGGCTTCCAAACCCTGGGCGCGACCACCCCCGACGGCCGCACCGCAACAATAATGGTCAACCTCTACCCCGGCGAAAACCCAACACAGGACACCGATATCCGCACCGCCCTAGCCACAGCACTCTGCGAAACCAGCCCCTCGAAGCCCAAGCCCTGAAACGGCCTGCGCCACTTCGATTCCGGTCACGCCCTCACTCTGGTGAAATTCGCAGCTGCTGCAGTTCGGGGACTGCGCGCTGGATAGTGACGAAGTCAGTGTCGTTGTGCACAGCAGTTGCATTGTGGCGCAGGGCAATTGCGGCGATCTGGATATCCGTGGTCTGAGCGCCGCGCCCGGCGCCGATCTTCCACAGCGCGGACCGGATGTGGGCTACCTGCTTCTCGACGTCGACATCGGTTGGGAGCCAACGGAATACCGATCCGTAGAGCTCGGTGATGAACCCGAGATCGCGCTTGTTGCGGGCACTGAAGCGGGCCTCGTCCATTGTGACCGTCGAGGAGCACAGCACGCCGAAAACGGCCAGCTCGTCCACGCGGTGACGCACCGCCGGCTGTGTCCAGTAGTGGGACATGACCGATTGGTCGAGCAGGTAGTGAGGCCGATCGCTGCCCGCGGTCACGGCTCGTCCGAGGTGGTCACCTCAGCGAGTTCTTCCTCGGTTAGGAATGGGTTGTGATCCATCCGCTTCAGCCGGGTCAAGGCTTCGCGCTGCCGGTAGCCCTGAACGAGCTCCGCCATCGCAAGATTGATGACCGCCTTCTTGGTCGTGAGGCCGGTGAGGCGCATCGCTTCGGCCAGCACTTCGTCGGGAATCTCGACTGTCGTAGCCATGAACACCTCCATATTATGATCTGCCGATATTAATAATACGCGGGATTCGTAATACTGCTGGTCACGGACTCACTGCGAAACGGCGCTGGGCCGGATCTCTCGGGGAGAGATCCGGCCCAGCGGGTGCATAGGGGATTATGCGGTCGGGGCGAATGCCTCGCCGATGATCTCGGCCTGTTCCACCGCGTGCACCTTGGACGAACCCGAGGACGGGGCCGACATGGCGCGGCGGGAGATGCGGCGGAGTTTGGCGAAGCGGGCGGGGAGGATCTCCGGGAGGTTCAGGCCGAAGAACGGCCAGGCGCCCTGGTTGGCGGGCTCCTCCTGGACCCACGCCAGATCGGTGGCGTTGGCGTAACCCTCGAGCGCCTCGTTGAGACGGAACTTCGGGATCGGGTAGAGCTGCTCGGTGCGGATGATCGCGACATCGTCGCGCTTGTTCTTGTTCTTCTCCGCGACCAGCTCGTAGTAGATCTTGCCGGAGGTCAGCAGGATGCGCTTGACCTTCGAACGGTCGCCGTCACCGGTCTCGTAGGTGGGCTCCTCGAGCACACTGCGGAACTTGTTGTCGGTGAAGTCCTCGACCTCGGAGACCACAGCCTTGTTGCGCAGCATGGACTTCGGGGTGAAGACCACCATCGGGCGGCGGATGCCGTCCAGTGCGTGCCGGCGCAGCAGGTGGAAGTAGTTCGACGGGGTGGAGGGAACCGCCACCGTCATCGAACCCTCGGCGCACAGCTGCAGGAACCGCTCGATACGACCGGAGGTGTGGTCCGGACCCTGACCCTCGTGGCCGTGCGGGAGCAGCAGCACAACCTCGGAGAGCTGGCCCCACTTGGCCTCACCGGAGGAGATGAACTCGTCGATGATGGTCTGCGCGCCGTTGACGAAGTCACCGAACTGCGCCTCCCACAACACCAGTGCATCGGTATTGCCGAGCGAGTAACCGTATTCGAAACCGACAGCGGCGTACTCGGACAGCGCCGAATCGTGCACCGCGAACCAGCCCGGGTTCGTCGAACCGATGTTGTGCAGCGGCGTGTACTCGCCACCGGTCTTGCGGTCGATGATCACCGAATGCCGCTGCGAGAAGGTGCCGCGACGCGAATCCTGACCGGTCAGGCGCACCGCCTTACCCTCATCGACCAGCGAACCGAAGGCGAGCAATTCGCCCATGGCCCAATCGATCTTGCCCTCGTACGCCATTTCGCGGCGCTTCTCCATGACCGGCTTGACGCGCTGGTGCACATTGAAGCCCTCGGGCACGTTCACGAACGAGTCGCCGATGCGCTGCAGCACGGTCTTGTCGACCGCGGTGACCAGGGTGGTCGGCATCTGCTGCTCGTCCTCGACCGATTCGGACGGCTCCGGAACGTACTTCTCCAGCTCGCGCACCTCGTTGAAGATTCGCTCCAACTGGCCCTGGTAGTCGCGCAGTGCGTCCTCGGCCTCTTTCATGGAGATATCCCCACGGCCGATGAGGCTTTCGGTGTACGCCTTGCGGACCGAGCGCTTGGTGTCGATGGCGTCGTACATCTCCGGCTGCGTCATCGACGGGTCGTCGCCCTCGTTGTGGCCGCGACGGCGGTAGCAGATCATGTCGATGACCACATCGCGGTGGAACCGCTCGCGGTAGTCGACGGCCAGCTTCGCCACCCACACACAGGCTTCGGGGTCGTCACCGTTCACGTGGAACACCGGCGCACCGATGAACTTCGCGATGTCCGTGGAGTATTCGGTGGAGCGCGAGTACTCGGGAGCGGTGGTGAAGCCGATCTGGTTGTTCACCACGATGTGCACGGTGCCACCGGTGCGGTAGCCGCGCAGACCCGACAGGTTCAGGGTCTCGGCGACCACACCCTGACCGGCGAAGGCCGCGTCACCGTGCAGCATGAGCGGCACGACGGAGAAGCTGCGATCCTCTTCACCCTTGGTGACCAGATCTTCCTTGGTGAGCAGGTCCTGCTTGGCGCGCACCAGACCCTCGAGCACCGGGTCGACGGCCTCCAGATGCGACGGGTTGGCGGTCAGCGACACCTCGATGTCGTTGTCGCCGAACATCTGGATGTAGGTGCCGCGCGCACCCAGGTGGTACTTCACATCGCCCGAGCCATGGGTGGCGGCCGGGTTCATATTGCCCTCGAACTCGGTGAAGATCTTCGAGTAGGGCTTGCCGACGATATTGGCGAGCACGTTCAGGCGGCCGCGGTGCGGCATACCGATGACGACCTCGTCGAGCGCGTATTCGGCGCACTGATCGATGACGCCGTCCATCATCGGAATGACGGACTCGGCGCCCTCGAGCGAGAAGCGCTTCTGGCCAACGTATTTGGTGGCCAGGAAGGTTTCGAACGCCTCGGCCGCATTGAGCCGGGACATGATGTACTTCTGCTCCGCGACAGAAGGCTTCTCATGCTTCTGCTCGACGCGCTCCTGAATCCAGTGCAGCTGTTCGGGATCCAGGATGTGGGTGTACTCGACGCCCACGTGGCGGCAGTACGCATCACGCAGGATGGACAGCACATCGCGCAGCTTCATGCGCTCCTGGCCGTGGAAGCCCGCGACATTGAATTCGCGATCCAGGTCCCACAGGGTCAGGCCGTGCTGGGTGACATCCAGGTCCGGATGCGAGCGGAACTTGTCGTGCACCAACCGCAGTGGATCGGTATCGGCCATGAGGTGACCGCGGTTGCGGTACGCGGTGATCATCTCCTGGACGCGGGTCGACTTGTCGATACCGCGTTCCTTGATGTCCTTGCGCCAGCGCACCGGCTCGTAGGGGACACCCATGCCGTGGAAGATCTCGTCGTAGAACTCGTCCGAGATCAGCAGGTTGTGCACGGTCCGCAGGAAGTCACCGGACTCCGCACCCTGAATGATGCGGTGGTCGTAGGTGGAGGTCAGCGTCATGAGCTTGCCGATGCCGATATCGGCCAGCTGCTCGTCGGCCATGCCCTGGAACTCGGCCGGGTACTCCATGGCGCCCGCGCCGATGATCGCGCCCTGCGCCGGCATCAGCCGCGGCACAGAGTGATTGGTGCCGATGGTGCCCGGGTTGGTCAGCGAGATGGTGACACCGGCGAAGTCGTCAGCGGTCAGCTTGCCGACGCGCGCGCGCCGGACGATGTCCTCGTACGCAGTGTGGAACTGCGCGAAGGTCATGCCCTCGGTGTTCTTGATGGCCGCGACCACCAGCGTGCGGTTGCCGTCCTTGCCGGGCAGGTCGATGGCCAGGCCCAGGTTGGTGTGCGCCGGGGTGACCGAGTTCGGCTTGCCGTCGATTTCGGCGAAGTGCCGGTTCATGTTCGGGAAAGCCTTGACGCCCTGCACAATTGCGTAGCCGAGCAGGTGGGTGAAGGAGATCTTGCCACCGCGGGTACGCGCGAGGTGGTTGTTGATGACGAGCCGGTTGTCGATCATCAGCTTGGCGGGGATGGCCCGCACACTGGTCGCCGTCGGGATGGACAGCGACGCCGACATGTTCTTGACGACCGCGGCGGCAGGTCCGCGCAGGATCTTGGTCTCGTCTGTGGCAGCGGCCTTCGGCGCGCCCGAAGTGGGGGCGGCATTGGAGGCCGGAGCCGGAGTGGTCTGCGGGGCACGCACCTGTGCGGGCGCCGGAGCCGGAGCGACAACCGGTGCCGGGGCGGGCGCGGCGGCAACGGGCGCGGGCTTCGGGGCGGCGGGGGCCGCAGGCGCGGGGGTGTTTGCTACGGCAGTCGGGGCTGGAGCGGCCGACTGGCCGTTGCCGGTGTCGCCGGTCTTCTCCGGCGTGTAATCGGCGAGGAACTCGTGCCAGCTCTCATCGACCGACGACGGGTCTTGCTTGTACTTCTGATACATCTCGTCGACAAGCCACTGGTTCTGTCCGAACTGGTCTGTTGAGCTGCTCACAGCAGGTGTTCGCCTCATTTCGTTCTTCGCGCTGCGACGTTTGTGACGTGCCCGGCACGGGTAATCGGCTCGATGCGCGCCGATGCGCCCCCTCTGAGGATATGCCCACCCCGGTAAGCCCATGGGCATGGACTACCACCGAGCGGACACGCTCCCTTGTGACGACTCGTCCTCGACTGAGAATATTCCTTCCGTAGCCTGCGCCGCAGCCCACAGGCGGGAGTACCCGCCGCGTGTTGATAGCAGTTCTTCATGAGTGCCGATTTCGGCGATCTTGCCGTGTTCGACGACGGCGATCAGATCGGCCTGCGCGGCGGTGGCGAGGCGGTGCGCGACGATTACCGCGGTCCGTCCGTGCGTCACAGATTCGCTCGCTACCAGTACCGATGCCTCGGCGGCGGGATCCAGCACCGCAGTTGCCTCATCGAGCAGCAGCAGATCGGGGTGCACCAGTTCCGCTCGTGCCAGTGCGATCAGCTGCCGCTGTCCGGCGGAAAGCCCGCGACCGCGTTCACCCACCGGCTGCCGCATTCCCAGCGGTAAAGCGTTGATGGTCGTCAGCGCGCCGACGGCCGCGGCCGCGGCGTCGATCTCCGCTGCCTTCGCAAGAGGTTTGCCGAATGCAATGTTGCTGGCGATGTCACCTGTGAATAAGTGAGCTTCCTGAGGCACGACACCCAACCGTGATCGGTAGTCGGTGAGCCGGTAGTCGCGGATATCGACGCCGTCCACCCGGATTTCGCCGTGTTCGACGCCGATGCGGTGAACGTCATGCGAATCGGCTATTGCGACTTGTCCGACCGGGCGCCCATGATCGTGATTTCCGTCATAGGGCATGTCGTAGAGCCGGGCCAGGAGTTTCACGATGGTGGATTTGCCCGCGCCGGTCGCGCCGACCAGTGCCAGGCTGGTGCCGGCCGGAATGCGCAGGCTGACCCCGTCGAGGGCCCGGGTATCGGTGCCCGGATAGCTGAATCGCACCTTGTCGAAGACCACCTCGCCGTGCAGCCTGCCCTCGATGGTGACCGCATCGGGGGCGTCGGCGGCAATCGAGGACGGGGTGGCGAGCAGATCCCCGATGCGCCGCAACCCGACTCGGGCCTGCTGATAGCCGTCGAAGAGTTGCGACAGCTGACTGATGGGGCCGAACAGCAACTCCAGGTACAGCACGAAGGCCACCAGGGTGCCCGCTGTCGTAGTGCCGTTCGCGACCGCATGCGCACCTGTGAAAACCACGACCGCCAGCGCCATATCGGCCCACGAGCCGACGAAGGCGAAGAACACCGAGATCGCCCGCTGCGCCCGCATGCGGCTGATCCGGTAGCGGTCCGAGTACTGCGCGAAGCGCTCGGAGGAGAACTGTTCGTGCCGATTGGCCTGCACCACACGCAGTCCCGCCACATTCTCGGCGAAGTCCGCGTTGACGGTGGCCGCATGCTCGCGCGATTCGGTGTACGCGGCATCGGAGGCGCGCCGGAACCACCAGGTGGCCAACAGCAGTGGCGGCAGCGACAGGAACACCACCAGGGCCAGCTGCGCGTCGATCACCAGCAGTGCCACTGCGATGCCCACCAGCATGAGCAGGCTCACCAGCGCATCCGGCACGCCGGTCTGCAGGAAGGTGGAGAGGGCGTCGATATCGGTGGTCATGCGGGTCAGGATTCGCCCCGACAGTTCGCGCTCGTAGTAGTCCAGCCCGAGCCGCTGCAGATGCGCGTAACTGCGCACCCGCAACCCGAAGAGGATCCGCTCGCCGGCCCGCGAACCCCACACCAGCGCCGTCGAAGCGGCCAGCCATCCCACCCCGGCCAGCACCGCCCCGATCACGGCCGCGCGCACCAGCGCTCCGCCATCGTGCCTGGTCACACCGGCGTCGATGGCATACCGCACAATCGACGGAAACGCCACGCCGGCAAGGGCATCCACCGCCAGCAGTGTCACCGCCGCCACCACGAGCCACCGCACGGCCCGCATAGCCTTCCCCAGCCGGAACTCCGGATCGGCCTCCCGCAACTCCCGCCCGTCCAACTCCGGCTGCTCGGTCGCGGCAGCCAGCCGTGCCAACACCCGCCGGACCTCGGCCGGCGTATCGGGATCCAGCTCCGCCCCGGAGCCACTCCCGTCCTGCGTCGTCCGCTCGGCTCCGCCGCCTTGCGCGGCATGCCCGTTCGACATCTGAGTCGCGAATTGTGTTGCGCCCGAGTCCGGTACGGTCCCGCCATGGGCAAGAGCCTGGTCGGATGAACGTCTTTCCGGTGCCGAGCGTTCGACGTCGCCGGATGCCGCGGGCCGATTCCCGGCAGGCAGCGTGCGTGCGGTGGGTCCGGGGAGGCGGATTATGCGGTCGGCGTGGGTGAGGGTGGATTCGCGGTGGGCCAGGATCAGAGTGGTGCGGGCCTGGTCGGTGGGGAGGGCCGCGAAGATGGCGGCTTCGGTGAGGGCGTCCACGGCCGAGGTCGCGTCGTCCAGGATGAGGATGCGGGGGTTCGCGAGCAGGGCGCGGGCCAGGGCGATGCGCTGGCGCTGGCCGCCGGAGAGGGTGAGGCCGCGTTCGCCGACCACGGTGTCGTAGCCCTGGGGGAGGGCCTCGATGAATTCGTCGGCGGCGGCTCGGGTTGCGGCCGTGCGGATTTCGGCCTCGGTGGCATCCGGATTGCCGAGGCCGATATTCGCGGTGATGGTGTCCGACAGCAGGAAGGCTTCGTCGAAGACCACGCCCACCGCCGCGCGCAGGTCGGTGGCGCGCAGGTCGGCGATATCCGCCTGGGAATCCTTGCCGTACAGGGAGATCCGGCCCGACTGTGGGGTGTAGAAGCGGGGGAGCAGCAGCGACAGCGTGGATTTGCCGGAGCCGGCCGGGCCGATGACGGCCACCGTCTCACCGGGCGCCACCGTGAGATCGAAATCGTCCAGAATGGGGCGATCCGGGTCGAATCCGAAAGTCAGGTCGGAGATTTCGATGCCGAGCGGCCCATCCGGCAGCGCCACCGGATGCGCGGGATCGGTCTGCTCGGGCGCGCTGTCGATCACCTGGTGCACGCGTTCGGCCGCGGCGCGGGTCAACTGCGCCATCACCACGACCATGGCGACGGTGCGGGTGGCATTGGTCATGGTCGAGACGTAGGCGGTGAAGGCCAGGAAGGTGCCGAGCCCGATGGCGCCGTGCAGGGCCAGCACACCGCCCGCGGCAATCACCGCCACCAGCCCGGCCTGCGGGATGGCCGAGAGGGTCGGCCCGAAGCGGGCGTCGATGCGGGCGGCGCGCATGCGCTCGGCATAGAGCCGTTTGCCTTGCCGCTCCAGCAGATCCACCATGCGGGCTTCCTGCCCGAAGCCCTTCACCACGCGCACTCCGGTGATGGTTTCCTCCACATGCTGGGCCACATCGGCCGCTCGCTGCTGTGCCGACCAGGTGGCCGCGTACAGCTTCGGCCGCACCCGGTAGACGACCACGGCCAGCACCGGAACCACCAGCAGTGCGGTCAGGGCGAGCAGCGGGGACAGCCACAGCATGATGCCGGCGGCGAGCACGAAATTCAGAGCCGCCACCGCGGACCACGGTCCCATGGCGAGCAGGCCCTGTACCAGGGTGAGATCACTGATCGATCGGGAGACGACCTGCCCGGTGCGCAGTGCGTCCTGCCCCCGGCCGTCCAGGCGCTGCAGTGCCGCGAGCAGATCCACGCGCAGTTCGTGCTGCACATCGAGGGCGAGCCGCCCGGCGGCCATGCGCCGCCCGTAGGAGGCGAGGAACCGGCCCACCGCCAGCATGCCCAGCAGCCAGGCCATGGCGGTGATGATTCCGCTGTTTCCGGCAGTGGCTCCGTCGAGTGCGCGCTTGGCCAGCAGCGGCCCGGTGACCTCCACCGTGGCGCCCACCAGCACCGCCGCGCCGATCCCGGCGAGCAACCACGGGTGCTGCCGACATCGCTCCCAGAGCCGTCGCAGCCAGCCGGGGGCGCCTGCCTCCGACTCTGCTGATCTCGCCTGGTCCGCCCCTGTTTTCTCCACCCCGGCCTCATCCACCTTCATCGCACTCACCTAAAGCCGTAACGACGACCCTCCCCCCAGTTTGTTCCCGACCACCGACACACATCGCGAGTCGGGTGCGAAGTGGGACGTCGGCTTGTGCCCGGCGGTGCGCGCGTGGTCCGCTGGACAGCACCACGACAACTCGAATTGGAGCCGCACCCATGCCGATCCAGCGTCTCAACCATGCTGTTCTGTTCGTCTCCGATGTGGAGCGCTCGGCAGCCTTCTACGGCGAGGTGCTGGGTTTCCGGCGGCTACCCGGTGGTTTCCCGGGCGCGGTGTTCCTGCAGGCGGAGGGGTCGGCCAATGATCATGATCTGGGCCTGTTCCAGTCCCCGGACCCGTCGGTCGAGCACCGCACCGGGCGTATCGGGCTGTACCACCTGGCCTGGGAGGTGAACACGCTCGAGGAGTTGCAGCGCATGCGTGATGCGCTGACCACGGCGGGTGTGCTGCGCGGGGCCTCCGATCACGGTTCCACCAAGGCGCTCTACGCCGCCGATCCGGACGGCATCGAATTCGAGGTCTGCTGGCTGGTGCCGGATTCCGCCGTCGAGGCGGAGCTGACGAATATGGCCGCGCCCACCACCCCGCTGGACCTACCCGGCTTGATCGCGAAGTACGGCGCGGATACCCCCGGCGGTCCGCGTACCGATCACGAGGTCTGGCGCCGGCTCTTCGCCGACCGCACCGCCGACTGAGTCGAGCGGGTCAGAGGTCGCGGGTGGTGAGGATCCACCACGCGGCCGCGACCGCGCCCGCCGTCCAAAGGATCAGTACCGCAATGGCTGCCGGGGTGGGGGCGATGAAGTCGCTCTTGGCGTAGCTGCCGTCGGTCATGGTGCCCACGGTGGCCGAGAGCGGCAGCAGCGTCGCGAATCCGGCGAAGCCCACCGCACGGGCGGTCAGCCACACCAGCGGCTCGATAATGACTACGCCGAGCATGGCGACCATGGCCTGCACCGGCGACCGGAGGATGAATCCGAGCGCCGCGCCGATCACGGACCAGCACACGGCGGCCAGTGCCGCGCCGCCCAGAACGGCGAACAACTCGCCGCCGAGCTGCACCCGATCCCGCCCGAACAGCGCCAGGGCGGCCCCACCGAGAATCTCCATCACCAGCACGACGGCCAGCGAAAATCCGCCTGCCACCGCGAGTTTCGAGCCGAGCAGCAGATTCCGGTCCGGCGTGAACTGCGCGTTCACCGCCAGCGTTCCGTACCGATACTCCGAACCCGACGACACCGCCCCGAACGCCGCGGCCAGCACCACGGCGAGCAGCAATGCCCCCGCCGCCGCGACCGCCGCCCACCCCACCGCTCCGATGAACGTGTGTTTATGGCTGGCGTCCGCCTCCTGGAAAACCATCCCCAGCACCGCGAACGCCACCAACCCGACCCCGGCCGCCACCGCGGCCAGCCTCCGGTTCATCCGCAGCGAGGTCACCTTGCGCACCTCCGAATTCGCCGCCCGCAGCACGGAATCCGGCACAGCGGTCAGAATCATCGAAGGTCCTTTCGTCGCAAACCATCAGCCGCCGTGGGAATCGTGCCGCCGAGGGCCGCAACCGCGATCGGAGTGGCATATGAGATTCGACCCGTATCAGCCGGACTCGGCCGCGCGCCACTGGTCGCGGCCGGACCCCGATCGGCCCGAACTATCCACAACCCGCCGGAAGCCCGGAGCGGCAGTGCTCCGCGGGTCCGGGAGTGTCGCAATGTATTCCGTTGACCGGGGACATGCGGTGTCGACCCGGCCCGGACGGTAGCCGTTCCGCCGCTGAGTGGCTCGGGGTTGCGCCGGAGTGCGCTCAACGCGGCATCCCGTACATCGCCGGGGCAGGGTAGGAGGTGGGGGTGGGGCGGGTGAGGGCGGCCAGGACCTGGTCGGGGTGAATGTGTTCGGGGGTGATTTCGGTGAGTTGGACCCGGGCAGCGGCGGCGGCCGATTCGAGCTGTGCCAGTGAGGCTTCGGCGACGGCGAGACGGCCGTCGGGGCGCATGACGGCGTCGGTGAAGCCCTGGGCGGCCAGGGTGGTGGCCAGCGCGATCGGGCTGGAGGCCTTGACCAGCAGGCGATCCGGGTGGCTGCGGCGCAGCCGGGCCGGGCTGCCCTGATAGGTGACCTTGCCGGCATCGAGGACGATCAGCTCGTCCGCGATGGGCAGGGCGGCGCTCAGCGTGCGGGAGGTCAGCAGGACGGTGCCGCCGCGGTGAGCGTGCGCGTTCAGATATTCGGTGAGCCAGGCGCTTTCACCGGGGTCGAGGCCCTCGACGGGGTCGTCGAGGATCAGCAGCGGCGGGTTGCCGAGCAGGGCGATGGCCAGCGCCGAACGGGTCTGCGCGCCGACCGGCAGACCGCCGATGCGCTCGTCTGCCACCGCATCGAGCCGGGTCAGCGTGAGCAATTCGTCCACGCGGGCCCCGGAAGCGCCTGCGGCAGCGGCGAACACGCGCAATTGCCCGCGCACGGTCCGCGCCGGATGCAGACCGCGCGGTGACAGCACCGCGCCCACCGACTGTCGTCCCTGCCGGGCGCCGGACCCCGGTCCACCGACGCGAGCGGTGCCGGACGTGGGTGTCAGCTGGCCCAGCAGCATGAGCAGCACGGTGGTCTTGCCCGCACCGCGCGGGCCGACCAGCGCGGCCACCTTGCCCGCGGGCACCACGAAGCTCGCGTCGTCAACCGCGGTGACGGTGTCGAAGGTCTTGCTCAGCCCGGCGGCGGCGAAGGCGAGCGGGCGGGCCTGGGTCACTGCTTCGGAATCCGGGGTGCGGCTTCCACGGCGGGCAGCGGGTCGGCATCGATCACCAGCGGTCGCGGCCAGGTCTGCGGCGGTGCGCCGAATGCCTTGCGGGCGTTGTCGATCAGGCGGTGCCCCAGCGCCCGGTTGCCGAATCCGCCGATGGCCGCGCCGATGCCGGCCGGAATGATCTTGCCGACCATGAGCGCGCTGCGCTTGGCGAGGAATCGTGTCAGGAATCGCTTGAGCAGCGTGTCGTTCAGCGCGCCGATGCCGGGGATCTTGCCGGTGGCCAGCAGTCCGCCCCAATTCTTGGCGGAGCCGGCGACACTCTTCTGCACGATCTCCATGCCGGTCTCGCCGAGTACCACCGCCAGCACCAGGGCCCGGCGGCGTTCCCGGTCCTCGGGGGCGACGCCGTGCACGGCCGCGACGGCGAGCGTGTACACCGCCGACGCCTCCAGGAAGAACGCGGTCTCGGCGCTCATGGCCGCAAGCGAGGCGGCGGTGCCGACCCCCGGAATCGCGGCGGTCGCGCCGACCGCGGTGCCGCTGCTGGTCACGGTGTTCAGGTAGAGCTTCTCGATGCGCGTCACGATCTCGGCAGGGGATTCCCCGGGATGGGTGTCCCGCAGCCGCTGTACGTACTTCGTGACAGCGGGCCCCTGCACCTGCGCCCCATTGTCGAGGAGCGAGACGACCGCCTTCTCGAACCCGGCCTTGAACATCGACACACCCCTTAACTTCGCGCGGTCCTCCGACCGAAACTCTATTGCACCGCTTCAACGATCGGCGAGACGTGCCGGTTCCAGATCACAACCCCGGCCGCTTGCGCTGTGGGCCTCCTCTCGTGACAACCGATTCGGCGAGTGTTGGGCAACTCCCGGGGAACACCCAGAACGTGCTCGGCATCCTCCCGCCGGTCCGGAGCGAAACTGTCGGGGCTCCCAACGGCCGACAAGAGGCGCGGAGAGGCGGGGGAGCTTACCGTGGACGTTGTGGCAGGTGTGTCCGAAGGCGCGAGCGGGATACCGGATCCGCAGCTGCGCCCCTATGTCCTCAGTTACGAGGGCTACCGGTTGCTCGGCTTCGCGCCGGGAACGCATGTGGGCATGCCCGGTTCCGGGGTGACGGTGATCATCACCATCGACGAGCCCATCGAGGTGCCGGTTTCCTCGCATCCGGAGCAGGCGGGCGGCAGCTGGGAAATGCTGGCCAGCGGGCTGAGCACTCGCCCGTGCGTGATCGCGCACAACGGTTACCAGTACGGGGTGCAACTGGCGTTGACGCCGCAGGGCTGCCGGGCGTTGTTCGGCGCTCCGGCCGCGGCGCTGGGTTCCTGGATCGTCGATCTGGGGGAGGTACTGGGTGCGCGTGCCGGGGAGCTGCGCGAACGACTCGGGACCGCCCCGGGCTGGCCCGAGCGTTTCGCCATTCTGGATGAAATTCTGCTGCGACGGGTGCTGCCGGTGTCCTGGGATCCGGAGCTCACGCACGCCTGGGATCTGCTCTCCGGCCCCGAAACCATGGTGCGGGTGGCCGCGGTTGCCAACGAAATAGGTTGGAGCCGAAGGCATCTCGTTAATCGCTTCACCGCCGAACTCGGGGTGAGCCCGAAGGATGTCGCGCGCATCGCGCGCTTCGAACGTTCCCACGCGATGATGCGCCGCCCCGAACCGCCGTCGCTGGCCGAGACCGCGACGCTCTGCGGGTACTACGACCAGGCGCATATGGCCCGCGAATGGCGTGAACTGGCCGGTCTGCCGCCGTCGGTCTGGCGGGAACGCGAGGAGTTCCCATTCGTCCAAGACCAACAACCCACCGGAGTAGGAGGCTGACCTCATGACAGATACGAGATCCTCAGTAAAGACCGCCACGGTCGTGTGGCCCACCCTGGTCTACCGCGACGCCCGTGCCGCCATCCGCTTCCTGGAGCAGGCCTTCGGCTTCGAAACCACCGCCAGCTACGGCGTGGGCGACGTCGTCGATCACGCCGAGCTCGCCTGGCCCGGTGGCGGCGCCGTCATGCTCGGCTCCGTCCGCGAGGGCGTGGCCCAGTCCTGCCAGTCTCCGGGCGCGGGCTCCATCTACATCGCCCTCGACGATCCCGACAGCCTCTACGCCCGAGCCAAGGCGGCAGGCGCCGAGATCACCAGGGAACTCACCGACGAAACCGATTACGAATCCCGAGGTTTCACTTGCCGCGACCTCGAGGGCGTCTACTGGAGCTTCGGCACCTACCGCGGCGCCCAATCCCACTGAACTGCCTTGCGCCGGAACCTGTTGGGGCGTTGCGGGTGTGGATCCCGGCCAAAAGTATGCCGGGATGACGGGGCAGCCCGCCACCGGCGTTCGGGTCAGCTGGGGGCGTGACCCGTGGGGACGCGCTCGGTGAGCAGCGGCGGCGGGGGAGGGGTGCCGTCGCCGAAGGGCTTGCCGCCCAAGGCTTCCCGGCCGTGCGGGGTCAGCCAGTTGGCCAGGTCGGGGCCCCTGGGGACGATCCGCGTGGGGTTTATGTCCGCATGGACGATGTAGTAGTGCTGCTTGATCTGCGTGAAGTCGATCGTGTCGCCGAACCCCGGTGTCTGGTAGAGGTCGCGGGCGTAGGACCACAGCACCGGGTTTTCGGTGAGCTTCTCCCGATTGCATTTGAAGTGCCCGTGGTAGACGGGATCGAAGCGGGCCAGCGTGGTGAACAGCCGCACATCCGCTTCGGTAATGGTGTCGCCCAACAGGTATCGCTGCGTCGAGAGTCGTTCGGTGAGCCAGTCGAGAGCGGTGAAGAGCCGGTCGTAGGCGGCGTCGTAGGCGTCCTGGTCACCGGCGAATCCGCAGCGGTAGACGCCATTGTTGACCTCGGTGTAGACCCGCCGATTGACGAGGTCGATCTCTTCGCGCAGATCCTCGGGATAGAGCCGAGGTGCGCCGGGCCGGTGGAATTCGGCCCACTCGGTGGAGAAGTCCAGGGTCATCTGCGCGTAGTCGTTGGTGGCGACCTGCCCGGTCGAAACATCCACGACGGCGGGCACCGTGATGCCGCGCGGATAATCCGGATACCGGGCCAGGTACGCATCGCGCAGGAAATGAATCCCCAGCACCGGATCCACCTCGCCGGGATCCAGATCGAAGGTCCAGCTGCGCTTGTCGTGCGTGGGCCCGCACAGTCCCAGGGACAGCGCCGATTCCAGGCCCAGCAGCCGGCGCACGATGATGGTGCGATTGGCCCAGGGGCAGGCGCGCGCCGCGATCAACCGATACCGGCCGGATTCGACCGGATATCCGTCGCGCCCGTCGGCCGTGATGCGGCTGGTGATGTAGTTCGTGTCCCGTTTGAACTCGCCGGGTTCGACGTAGCTGCCGTTCTCCGATTTCGACGTGGTCACCGGCCCAGTCTCGCAGATCCGGTGCCGTACTGCGGTGGTCGGCGGCGCGCGTCGGTGGCAAGCCCGCTCTGTTCCGGTGAAGTGACTGCGCATACATTCAGTTGATGACCGACACGAAGCCCACCCGCCTGGAACGCATCGTCACCGAGGGGGGTGCGCAGGCCGCGATCCTCACCATCGCCCACCCGCCGCTGAACCTCTTCGACAAGGCGTTGTTCGAGGCGATCGCCGCCGATATCGAGGAGCTGGCCGCCGAGCCGCCGCGTGCGGTGCTGCTGCGCGCCGAGGGCAAGCTGGTGTCCGGCGGTGTGGATGTGCACGTCTTCGACGGGCTGTCGATGGCGGAGGGTGCGCACCTGTGGCAGACGCTGTTCGCGCGCATCATCCATCCGCTGGAGTCGCTGCCCTGCCCGGTCATCTTCGCCGCGCACGGCCTGACCCTCACCGCGGCCTTCGAGATCGCGCTGGCCTGCGACATCATTCTGGCCGCGCCCCGGGCGAAGTTCGGTCTGGTGGAGACGGTGGTCGGCCTGACCCCGTCCATGGGCGGCCCGCAGCGGCTGGCCGAGCGGGCCGGTTCCGGTCGCGCCCGGGAATTCGTCATGACCGGTGATCTGTACGACGCGGCGACCATGGCCGACTGGGGTGTGGTGAATGCCGTGCACGAGGACGTCGACACGGCCGCGCGCGCACTGCTGGCGCGACTCGCCGACGGACCGACCCGTGCGCATGCCGCGACCAAGGAGATCATCGGTGCGTGGCGTTCCGGTGGTGTGGCGCATGCGGATTCGGTGACGCCGCAGGTATCGGGCCAGCTCTTCGCCACCGAGGACCTGCAGAACGCGGTGCAGAGCTTCCTCGAGGTCGGCCCCGGAAAGGCCACCTACACCGGTCGCTGAACCGTCTTCCGTACCGCCTGGGTCGTTTCCGTGCCGTGACGGCTCGACTACGTTTGCCGACAATCCGCCCAAACATGTGATGTGCATCATATAGTCACTGGTGCCTGCAGGCTCGAGGCGCTCGGAGGGACGGATGTCGCAGTTACTGGTCGAATACCCGCACTCGCGAAATGCCTGGTGCGCCAACCCTCTTGCGCGCGGCGCCGATGGCGTGCTGCGGTACGGGAACCTGACTCCGGCGCTCACCGAGCTGCTGGATATCCAGGTGCACACGTTCGCCTCCAGGGAGGCGGTGGTCGAGATCGGCGGCCCCCGCCTCACCTATCGCGAACTCTGGTACTCCGCCTCCCGGATAGCAGGAGGATTGCAGGAGCACGGAATCGGTTACGGAGACCGGGTCGCAGTACGAATGCCGGTGGGCGTGCGCTGGGTGCAGGCCTTCCTGGGCGCACTGCTGTCCGGCGCGGTGCCGGTCCTGGTGCACGACCGGCTGCCGGATGCGGTGGCGGAGCGCGTGATTCGCGATGCCGCCGCCGATTACATCCTGGACGGCGGCGGTAGCGCGGCCGGTTATCTGGATGCGCTGCCCGATGGCGCGGCGTTCATCGACGATGGTGCGTCACTGGGTGAACTGGCCCTGCTCTGCTACACCAGCCCGGGCGCCGAGACCGGCCCGCGCGGTGTGGAGCTGACCAACGAAAACCTGCTCTCCGCAATCCGATCCGTGGTTGGCGCGCTGGATCTGCCGACCGAGGGCCTGCGCAATCTGGTGCTGCTGCCGCTGGCGCACGCCAGCGGTGTGGTGGATCAGCTGCTGCCGACCTTCGCGGTAGGGGGCACCGTGGTCCTGGTCCCGGACCGGGCGGCCGTTGCGGAAACCCTTGTCGCGGAACGCATAGACATGGTTTCTGCCACTCCCAGAATTTTTGCGGGCCTGCTGCCGGAACTTGCGGGTCTGCGCCTGGATCACGTCCGTCAGGTCTGCAGCGCCGGGCATCGCGCCGAACTCGCCGCCGCCGATCCGGCCGCCTCGGATTCGGTCGCCGCCACCCTCCGCGAAATCTTCCCCGAGGCCCGCCAGTGGTCGGTCTGGGGCGCCACCGAAACCAGCGGCATCGGCCTGGCCCGAGACGACGGCGCCGCCGCCCGCGACGTCCTCGGATTCGCCTTCGGCGGAACCGAACTCGCCCTCTGGGGACCCCGCGCCGACACCGGCCGCGGCGAATTGCTCTGCCGCGGCCCGAATGTCGCCCCCCGCTACTGGAACGACCCGCAAACCACCGAATCCCGCTTCACCGGCCCCTGGTTCCACACCGGCAACCACGTCAGCATCGACCCCGACGGCCTGGTCCGCCGCGCCCCCGCCGACTAGCGGCCCGCCCGGAATTTCGGCAGGCCTTCGTCATCCCGGCGCGCGCTTTCGGCCGGGATCCACGCTGGCTGCGCATGCACCGTGGGTGTGGATCCCGGCCAAAAGCATGCCGGGAAGACGGGTGGCGCCGAAACGCCTTGGGTCAATGGCTCATTCGACGAAGCGGGTGCGGAGGGCTTCGCGCTGGTCGGGGGTGATGCCGAGTCTTGCCAGGTAGCCGTCGAGGCTGCCGTACGTCTCGTTCATCGTGGCGGTGGCGGTGTCGAGGTAGTCGGCGCGGACGCCGAGCAGGTCGTCGGAGATTTCTTCGTCCGATTCGGTGGCCATGAAGGCGCGCAGGGTGGGGACGGCGTCATTGCTGAGCAGGTAGTCGGCGTAGACGTCTTCCTCGACGACGTCGACGGCGCGCAGCAGGGTGGCTACTGCCCAGCCGGTGCGGTCCTTGCCCGCGGCGCAGTGCACGAGCGCGGTGCCGGTGAGGGCGGAGTCGGCCAGGGCCTTGATGGCGGTGTGCGCCTCGGGCATGGCGGGGAAGAGTCGGTAGACCTCCACCATGTGCAGGCCGGCGGTGGCCGGATTGCGGGCTTCGTTCGGCGGGGTCTCGCCGATGCGCGAGTCGAAGGGCGTCACATGCAGGCGGACCCGGTCCGGGAGCGCGTCATGGCCGATGTAGTCGATTTCGGCGTGCCCGCGCAGATCGTGCACGTCGGTGACGCCGAGTTCGAGCAGGCGGGCGCGCCCGTCCTCGTCGAGCCTGCTGAGCTGGGCCGAGCGCAGCAGTACTCCACTGCGGATGTGGTTGTCGGCCGTGGTGCGGGCCCCGCCCACATCGCGGAAGTTGAAGGTGCCGGTGAGCAGGAACGGATCGTGCCGCGCTGAAGTCACCCCGACAGGCTATCGGTGGGCGTCCGAACGGGAGGTGTCCTGGCCGCTCACCGGATGTGAATTCCGTGTCGTGAGCGGCGCGTTGCGCATACGGCATGCGGTTCGGTCATGTGGGCTCGGGCACAGTCGGTATCTTTGAGTGAACCGAAG
This sequence comes from Nocardia sp., assembly GCF_025465275.1. Lineage (GTDB taxonomy): Bacteria > Actinomycetota > Actinomycetes > Mycobacteriales > Mycobacteriaceae > Nocardia. The sequence continues at coordinate 71,050 of NZ_JAODNK010000080.1, forward strand.
TCCGTAAAATACCAATCGGTTCTAATGTCCGATTTACCGGGCGATCTAGGAATTCAGCGATTCCTATTCGATCGCGAGCGAGTTCCGATTAGGTAACGAAACATTCCTACGGTACGAAATCGGCTATCAAAGCTGGTCATGGACCCAGAAAACGACGTATCGTTGATACCTGTTGAACGGGTACGCCGGGTCCTGCTCGGGGGTCAGTGCTGATCTGCAAACCCGTTGAGCGAGCTCCGCAGCCTAGTTGCGTGAGTTCTTTCGCTATAGGGAGTTGTAGTTGAGCGCTAGTGGAGAAATCGTCCAGGTCGGATTGCGTCCGGCCATGGCAGAAGCCATCGAGAAGGCGGCGGCATCGCTCGATATCACCGGTAGTCGCGCGTTACGAGTGCTGCTGCATGCGGGCGTGAGCGCCCTGTGGCCGATTCTGAAGTCCTCACCCGAGCGGCAGATTCGGGCCTACGAGTCCACGCTGGTCATTCTGCGCCGCCGCTGGGAAGGCGGTGGGGGTGTCTGTGTGCCGGATCCGCAGGCCTCGGCCATGTTCCGCGGGCTCGATGCGGACGTCACCGAGTTCCTCGAGATGTGTTCCAAGCGTTCGGGGACGCAGTGGCTGGAACCGGTGGATGCGATCGCCGCCTATCTGGTGGCTGTCATTCAGGGGATGGTGTTGCGCTGGCTGGCCGATTGCGACGACGAGATATCGCTGGTTGTGCTGGACGATCTGGTGTCGTACGTGTCCACCAAGGCTGTCGACCTCTGACGGGCCCGATTCGAAGTTCCTGTGCGTTCGCCCATTTGCTGGACGTATGACCAGTTTCGTGGTCGAATGACCTGGTGACCGAAACGTCGCCGATTTCCGGCCTGCACGTGGCCACCGCCGAACTGGATCCGCCGCTGGCCGCCCTCGACCTGGCCGCACTGCGCGCCAATGCCGTCGATCTGGTTCGCCGTGCGCGTGGGGTCCCCGTGCGTGTGGCCAGTAAATCCGTGCGCTGCCGCGCCGTGCTCCAGGAGGTGCTCGGCAGCGACCTCACCAGGTCCGGCGGCTTCGCCGGCATCATGGGCTACTCGCTCGCGGAAGCCCTCTGGCTGGCAGGGCTGGGCGCCCGCGATATTCTGCTGGGGTATCCGACCACCGATCGCGGCTCGCTGGCCAAGTTGGCCGCGGATCCGGTGCTGCTGGATTCCATCACCCTTATGATCGACGATGTCGATCAGCTCGACCTCATTCGCACCGCTGTCGGTGAAAAGGTCGCTCCCCGTGTGTGTATCGACGTGGACGCCTCGCTGCGCATCGGGCCGCTGCACCTCGGCGTGCGCCGCTCGCCCATTCGCACGCCCGAACAGGCGGGCCGCCTGGCCGCTACCGCCCGCCGCCGTGGTTTCACCGTGGTCGGCGTCATGACCTACGAGGCGCAGATCGCCGGGCTGCCGGATACGAATCCCGCTGTGCGACTGGTGAAGAAGGCCTCCGCCTTCGAAATCGGGCGTCGCCGCAGGCAGGTGCTGGACGCTGTGCGCAATGAGGTCGGTGAGCTGGAGATCGTCAATAGCGGCGGTACCGGCTCCATCGAGGTGAGCATCTCCGACTCGAATGTCACCGAGGTGACTGCCGGGTCCGGTCTCTACCTGCCGACCCTCTTCGACGGCTACCGCAATCTGGCTCCGCGCCCGGCGATGTATTTCGCCTTGCCGGTGCTGCGCCACCCCGCCGAGGGTATCGCCACCGTCTTCTCCGGCGGTTACATCGCCTCCGGTCCGACCGGTGCCTCCCGAGTGCCGAAACCTGTGTGGCCCAAGGGATTGAGCCTGATCGGCACCGAGGGCGCGGGCGAAGTGCAGACCCCGCTCACCGGAGCCGGCGGCCTCGCCATCGGCGACCGGGTGTGGTTCCGGCACGCCAAAGCCGGCGAACTCTGCGAGCGCTTCAATCAGGTGAACCTGGTCGACGCCGACGGCACCCGCATCGAAGTCCCGACCTACCGCGGTGAAGGCCAGAACTTCGGCTGATCGCCTGTCCGAGCAGTCATCCCCGTCATGCCGGCGCGCTTTTGGCCGGAATCTACTGTGCTGGGGGAGATCCCGGCCAGAAGCATGCCGGTATGACGGGGGATGCTTTCGTTCCCGAAGTCAGACGCGGTCGAGCTGCAGCACTGCCGCCAGGTCGGAGAGTTCTGCTGTGGTGGCGGGCAGGTATTCGGTGAGCAGCGGTGAGCGGATGATGATGGCCGACCACATGGCGCGCGAGATGGCGCTGGTCAGCCAGTGGCGGGACAGCAGCGTGCCGATGCCGTGCGGGGCGTCCTTGGGGGCCGAGGTGGTCATCGAGACCAGGACCACGGCGGCTTCGCGGCCCTGGAAGTGATCGGCGGTGCCGACCAGGACATCTTCGATCCTGGCGCGGGACAGTAGCGTTCGGATGCGCGCGACCTGAGCGTGATACGGGGCGACGACCAGAATGTCGTGCGGATGCAGGGGGCGGGTGACCGCGCCGGTCTGCCACGGCAGGCCGAGCAGATTACGAACCTGGCGGACGATTTCGCGGGCCTCTTCGGCGGATTCGGTGCTGTTGCCGTGGTGTTCGACGGTCACGGTGCGCACGCCGGGCGCAATGCCCTTGAGTTCCCTTGCCAGGGTGACGGTTTCATTGGACCGCAGGCGATTGTCGTAGCGCAGCCGCGAGACCGGGCCGCACATGCGCGGATGCATGCGCCAGGTGCGATCCAGGAAGTAGCCGAAGACGGCGGGCAGGGTGCGATGTGCGCCGACCAGCCGGCCCAGCGCCGATTCGTCGACCGGCGCCGGATGCATGCCCTGCCCGGCGCCGGGTGCGGGATCGCCTATCAGCAGCAGGTTTCGGGCGCAGACCGCGACCGCGACGGCATCGGCCAGCGGGAATTTCCCGGCATCGGCGATCACCAGCAGGTCCAGGCTGTCGCGGGAGATCCGTTCCGGATCGGCGAAATCGCTCGGAAGTCCGCCCACCACACCACCATTGACGGCATTATCGAGGAAGCGGCCGTACTTCGACGCGTCGATGGGCAGCCACTCCGGCGCCACCGATTGGGTATCGGCCTTGGCGACCAGCTCCGGGAGCACGCCGACCTGCACCACCGCGTCCAGTACGTGTTCGACCGCGCCGTGTGAGAGCGCGACCACTCCGATTCGCCACTTGTACCGTGTCACAAGCCTTTCCACCACGCGGGCGGTGGTATCGGTCTTGCCGGTGCCGGGCGGGCCCTGCACCGCCACATACGAATTCTGCAATTCGAGAATGGCGGCGGTGACAGCGGCGGCATTGTCGCCGAACACTTCCGGCAGCGCCTTGCCCGCGCGCAGTCGCGGCGGATGCCCGCCGAGCAGATCGAAGATCGCGGTCTCGGGCACCTCGGGCAGCGTCACCAGCAGCTGGTGCGCAATATCTTCGAGGTTCTCCTCCAGGTACTCGTTGCGGCCGGGCGGACAGGGCACGATCGCGGTGGGCAGCTCGTCGTAGGGCTCACAGCTGTCGGGCAGCAGCTCCACCACCCGGACCACATCCTCGAAATTGGTGTCCAGTGAGCAGCCGAGCACGGTGGCGTGCGCGGCGGCGCGCCGGCCCGGCATGGCGGTCATGCCCGGGACGGGACGGTCGTACAGCGTGAGCACCCGGGTGCCCGGCGGCGGCGCATTGCCGGTGCCGAGTCTGCCGGTGAGCGTGAGGTATCGGCGCATGGGGCGCTGACCGGTGCTGTGCCAGTTGGTATCCACCGTGCCCCAGTCGGCGACCAGAACGCCCGGCGTATCCGCCCACTCCTCCACGGGGTGGTCGAGCCGGTCATCGTGCGCCCACCGCAGCGGCTGCCGCTCCCGCCGGTGATAACCCAGCGCGGCCGCGGTGAACGCCGCCGTCACCTGCGCCGAAGATCGTTCCCGCCCATCGCGATACCCGGTGTCGGCGAACTCCCGCAGCGCCGCCTCCACCTCGTCGGGCCCGGTCTCCCAATAGTCGTACGACAGCCGCCGAGCAGGCTGCACCCCGTGCTCCTGCGCCAACTCGATCAGCCAATTCCGCAGTCGCAGCACAGCTCCCGGCCCGGTATTCGCAGCAGCCTCAGGACAGCTCACCGTCGCTCTGATCGTGCTGGCGCCCGCTGCACCGATCGCGGTTGCTGCCGCGGTCCAGGGTGCGCGCGGCTTGATCGCGGTGGCTGTGGCCGCGCGGGCAGTAGACGCTTCGGAACTACCTGTGGATGCGGCCCCAGAATCGGCGAGCCCGTGTTCAGTGTGGTTCGCAGGGGTGCTCGTAGTGCCTTCGAGGTAGCTCGCGTACGGCGTGTTCGGATCGCTCGTGGCGGTGTCCACACCTGTGGCCCGGTTCGGGGGGAGCTGGCGGACGTCGTAGGAGCGTTCGCCGACGATCATGGCGGCGCGCACGATGGGGTACAGGTCGACGAGGGCCGGAAGGAGTTCGGCCACTACGTCTTCGCCGTCGGGGTAGCGTTCGCCGATTGTGCTGAGCAGGGGGCGCAGTTCACCGCGGTAGTGGTGGATGCGCAAGTCGGGATGTTCCCACTGGCGTTCGGTGAGGAAGTCCAGTAGGGCGTCGGCATCGTCGTCCCAGGACGGGACATCCTGTGCCGCAGCGGTATCGCCGAGGGCGCTCGTATTCTCGCCGCGAATGGTGAAGGCGTGCACGCCATCTGCCGACCAGTTGGACCACACCTCGATCTGATCGGGTGCGCTCACACTGACGAACAGGTCGCCCCGGCTGGGCTGGGGGAGTGCGGCCAGCGCACCGGCATCGACGAGGGTGTGCGTGGGGTGGCCGGTGTGCTCGCGCTCGAGCTGGAGTTCGGCTTGGCGGCGCAGGACGGTGAAAGCTGGTGTGGGAACACCGGACACGGTGGCGTCGGCGGCGGCCAGGCGGTCCACTGTGGTGATGCCGGCATCCCGGAGTTGGGCACGGGTGGCGGCGCGCATACCGGCGACCAGGAGCAGATCGCGGCGGGATTCCAGTTCGGCGGTGCAGGCCCGGCAGTGACCGCAGGCGAGGAAGCGGCGGTCACCCCACTGCACGGGCAGCAGCTCACCGAGTTTGGCTTCCAGAATGTGGTTCAGGCGGTCGCGGCGGGCCCGGTAGACGACGGCGATATCGGCGAGCGAATGCGTGGTCGCGACGCCGTCCAGCCATAGCCGGGCCTGCGATGCGGGCCGGAAGCCGTTGCCGCGCAGTGCATCCGCGGTCGCGGCCAGGGTGAGCAGGGCGGGCAGGCGGGTGTGCCGGGTGGCGACGGCGGCGGGCAGGTAGTCGTGGGTTTCCGGGGCGCCGTCGCGCACCAGGAAGTCGCAGCGGGTGGCGAAGGCCCCGTCGAAGACGACGGCTCCCGCGACCGCGTCGGCGTTCGCGCGCAGCGCGGCGAAGGTCTGCTCGTGCGCGGCGTGCAGCGCCGCGGTGGTCGCCGCCGGATCGGCATGGTCTCGGACGCGCACCCGCACCACGCCCGCACCGAACCGGTCGCGCAGGTCCGCGAGCCGATACTCCACCGCCGGATCGCAGGCATGCGCCAGTACACCGGGCGCCGGGTATTCGATCGACGTCACCAGCCCCAGTTCGGCGTCGAGCGCGCGCAGCAGCGCGAACTCACAACGCGCCGCCGACACCAGGTCACCGGTGCTGCACACGACACGATCACCGAACAGAATCAATCGCGGCCCTCCTGTGTCTCTCCGCCGACACCCGCGACCCGGACGCGCGCCATTGCGTGCCGAGTCGCGCAACAGCGTAGTGACTCCCTACATCGAGGGGTGTTGCCAGGTCGCTTCTGCGTGCCGCCCCCGCCTATCCCGCCACAGCCGCACGTCAGCCCCGGTTTGCGGGCGATGTTGGGAGACAACACGACTCGTGCGGGCACCGGTCCCGCGCAAGTGCTCATGCCCCGCTCGGAGGCCGGAAAGCCCATCGGGCATCCCGGCGTGTCGTCATTCGCGCCGGGCTTTGCGCGCCGTCGTGCGGGTGTTTGCGACAATCGCCGGATGCCGTATTTCGAGGGCGCCCGCGGGCGGCTGCACTACCGCCACTGGCCCGTCGACCACTCCACGGCAACCCTCGCCCTCCTCCCCGGAACCGGCCAGCACAGCGGCCACTACCACCGCTTCGCCCGCGCTCTCGCCCCCGCAGGCATCGAACTCTGGACCCTCGACACCTCCGGCCACGGCCTCAGCGAAGGCAACCCCGACCGCCCCGGCACCCTCCCCGAACTCGCTGCTGACGCCCTGGCTTTCCTCACCCTCCTCCCCGCCCAGCCCCCGCACTTCCTGATGGGCCACTCCCTGGGCGCAGCCACCGCCGTCGCCGCCCTCCCCTCCACCTCGCAACTCGCAGGCCTGATCCTCTGTGGCACCCCCAAAGCCGTACTCGAAGGCCGACCCCCGAACTCCGCCCGAGGCAGCGCAGTGGACCCTCGCCGACATGCTTCGGCTGCTCGCGGGGACCATGCCTCGAATCTTGCAGGCGGCGAAAGCGTTCCGACGTTGCCGGGCGGCGGCATCGGGGACGGGCGCGAAGCGGTGCTGCCGGAGGGGATTCCGGTGTTGTTCGTGCACGGGGTGGATGATCGGCGGACTCCGGTTGAGCCGGTGCGGGAGTGGGCGCGGCGTGCGGCGGCCGAGTTTCGGGAGTACGAGGATGCGGGGCACGATTTGCTGCACGAGCCGGTGCATGCGGAGGTGACCGCGGATATCGCCGACTGGGTTCGCTCGGTGGTCGGCAGGCTCTGACCGCGGGCACGGGGTGTTGGCCGGTGATCTCGAACCGTCGGGGCCGGAGGCGCTTCGACGAACGGTCAGTTCTCGGGTGGGGCGGGGTGGAGGAGCTGCACGACCTCTTCGTCGGTGAGCTGGTGAAAGTCCCGGTAGACGCCGCCCACGCCGCCCAGGGAGCGGGGGACCAGCGGGCAGACGACTTCGTCGGCCAGAGCTCGAATGCGGTGCAGCGCTTCGGCGGAGGAGACCGGCACCGCGACCACCAGGCGGCGCGGTTCGTGCATGCGGGCGACCTCGCAGGCGGCGGCGACGGTCGCGCCGGTGGCCATGCCGTCGTCGGCGATCAGCACGGTGCGGTCCTTCAGCGGAATGGGCGGTTCGGCGCGCAGCACCTGGCGGCGGCGTTCGAGTTCGACCCGCTCCAGATCTTCGACATCGGCGAATTGCTCCGGCGTGACGCCGGTGTGCTGCACCACGTCGACATTGAGCACCCGCACCCCGTCCTCCCCGATGGCCCCCATGGCCAGCTCCGGCTGCCACGGCACCCCGAGCTTGCGCACCAGCAGCACATCGAGATCCCCGCCGATCACCTCCCGAATGGCCACCGCCACCGGCACCCCGCCCCGAGGCAACCCCAACACCAGCGGGTCCGCCCCACGCAGGTACCCGAGCACCCCGCCCAGCGCCCGCCCAGCAGCCCCCCGATCGGGATAGATCATTGCCCCCAGTCTAGTCGCGGCCCCGCAACGGCCTGCCGAACAGCTCGAATGCTGTTCAAGACCCCACCTTTACGACAGTGCCCCTATGTTCGTGGCCCGTCTCGGTCTGGACTGACGTAGTGGGGGAGCGAAGCGGAGGAGGGAAGACCGAGACAAAGGGGCCACGAACCCGCCCGGAGCGAAGCGGAGGGCAATCAAACACCGTAGCGGCGGAGGGCGAGGCTGGGGTTGGTGGTGCGGACTTCGTGGAGGTGTTCGAGGTCTATGCGGGCGGTGGCTATGCCGGGCTGGTCGCCGAGTTCGCCGAGGATGGCGCCGGTGGGGGCGATGACCATGGAGGCGCCGGAGCCGCGGGGGGCGGCCTGGTCGGCGGCGGCGACGTAGATGGTGTTTTCGATGGCTCGGGCGCGGAGCAGGGTGGTCCACTGGTCGACCTTGCCGGGGCCCGGAATCCATTGCGCGGGCAGCAGCAGGACATGGGCTCCGGCGGCGGCTATGCGCCGAATGCCTTCGGGGAAGCGCAGGTCGAAGCAGGTCTGCATACCGAAGATGACCCCGTTGACCGTGAAGGTCGGGGTTTGGTCGAGCGGTCCGGGCAGGACTATGTCGGATTCGCGGGAGGCGAAGGCGTCGTAGAGATGAACCTTGCGGTAGACGGCCGCGAATTCGGCGTCGGGGGAGGCGGCGACGAGGGTGTTGTAGACGCGGTCGGCGGGGCGGTCGCCACCGGGCGTTTCGATCACTCCGGCCACCAGGTGCACCCCGAATTCGGCTGCGATTCCGCGCAATCCGCTCACCCACGGCCCGGTGAGGGGTTCGGCGGCGGGGATGGCGCGTTCGTCCAGGTGCAGTACCGAGAACATGGAGTATTCGGGGGCGATCACCACCTGGGCACCGAGTGCCGCTGCGGCCCGTACCTCTTCGCGCAGTGTGGTGAGATTGGCCACGGTGTCGGTGCCGGGCGCGAACTGCACGACGGCGATGTCGACGACCCCGCCGTCCGCCACGCCGACGACGAGTTCCGGTTCGGCGGCAGGTTCGTGAACGGCGATCGTCGTTGCCCCCGAACTGCCTGGTTCTGTCGTTGCGGCAGTGCCGGTTACGTAATTGCGGACCGGCCCGGGTTCGGCGTGGCCGAGCCCGGATGCCGAAAGAACGGGGGTCGCGGCGACGGCCGAGGGCGGGTTGTCCGGTTGCACGAGTTCCAGCCTATTCACCCGATGGTCGGACCGACCAGGGCAAGGCAGTAAACTCCTGGTCAATGAGTACCTCACCGGCCGACAGCGTTCCCACTGACGACGAGAGGGACGCGAACGGCCCGTCCTTCGCTGATCTCGGTATCGATGACCGCGTATTGCGGGCCATCGCCGATGTCGGCTACGAATCGCCGTCGCCTATTCAGGCTGCGACGATTCCGCCGCTGCTGGCCGGCAAGGACGTGGTGGGTCTCGCGCAGACCGGCACCGGTAAGACCGCCGCCTTCGCCATCCCGATCCTGATGGGGCTGAATCTGACCGGCAAGGCGCCCAAGGCGCTGGTGCTGGCGCCGACACGCGAATTGGCCATACAGGTCGCGGAGGCGTTCGGCCGGTACGCCACCCACATTCCGGGTCTGAACGTGCTGCCCATCTACGGCGGCCAGAACTACGCCGTGCAGCTGTCCGGCCTGCGCCGTGGCGCGCATGTCGTGGTCGGCACGCCGGGTCGTGTCATCGACCACCTGGAGCGCGGCACCCTCGATCTGACGGAGCTGCAGTACCTGGTCCTCGACGAGGCCGACGAGATGCTGAAGATGGGCTTCCAGGAGGACGTGGAGCGCATCCTGCGCGACACGCCCGACACGAAGCAGGTCGCGCTGTTCTCGGCGACCATGCCGCCGGTGATTCGCAAGATCTCCAAGCAGTACCTGCACGATCCGGTCGAGATCACGGTCAAGACCAAGACCTCGACCAGCCCCACCATCAGTCAGCGGTACGTATCGGTGTCGTACCAGCGCAAGCTGGACGCGCTGACCCGCATCCTCGAGGTCGAGGCATTCGAGGCCATCATCATCTTCGTGCGCACCAAGCAGGCCACCGAGGAGCTCGCCGAAAAGCTGCGCGCTCGTGGGTATTCCGCCGCCGCCATCAATGGTGATATCGCGCAGACCCAGCGTGAGCGCACCATCGGTCAGCTCAAGAACGGCCAGATCGACATCCTGGTCGCCACCGATGTCGCCGCGCGTGGCCTTGATGTGGACCGCATCTCGCATGTCGTCAACTACGACATTCCGCACGACACCGAGTCATACGTGCACCGCATCGGCCGCACCGGCCGCGCGGGCCGCTCCGGTGAGGCGCTGCTGTTCGTCGCCCCGCGCGAGCGGCGTTTACTGGACGCGATCGAGCGCGCCACCCGCCAGCCGATCACCGAAATGCAGCTGCCGAGTGTGGACGATGTGAACGCGCAGCGTGTCGCGAAGTTCGGTGACACCATCACCGAGAACCTCGCCTCGTCGAACCTGCCGCTGTTCCGCAAGCTGATCGAGGATTACGAGCGCGAGCACAATATCCCGCTGGTGGATATCGCGGCCGCGCTGGCGATCGGCTCGTACGACGGCAATAACTTCTTCATGGAGCCCGATCCGGAGCCGGCCCCGCGTCGTGAGCGGGCCGAGCGCGGTGAGCGTTCGTTCAACGATCGGGAGCCGCGTGAGCGCCGCCCCCGTGAGGGCGGGCCCAGCCTGCACCGCAATACCGGCGCGGAGCTGGTCACCTATCGCATCGAGGTCGGTAAGCGCCACAAGGTGGCTCCCGGCGCGATCGTGGGCGCCATTGCCAACGAGGGTGGCCTGCGCCGCAGCGACTTCGGTCATATCAGCATTCGCCCCGACCACAGCCTGGTCGAGCTGCCTGCCGATCTCTCGCAGGAGACCCTGAATGCCTTGAGCCGCACCAGAATCAGCGGTCAGCTCATTCAGCTCCAGCTGGATTCGGGTGCGCCCGGACCGCGTGCCATGAGCCGCGCGCCGCGCCGCCCGGTGGACCGTGAGTTCAAGCGTCCGGACGCCACCCGCCGCAAGCCCCGCTCGTAATCGCTTCGCGCCCTGCCGTTTCCACCGCACCCGCTCCTCGTGCGCCGGTGCGGGCGAGAAGGTCAGGGCGCGAACGTATTCCGGCCGCGCTCACCGCGTGATCCGGGCTGAACACTCGCGCCCAGGCTGCTGAGCCTGGGCGCGAGTCTGTTTTTCAGGTCAGTGGGGTTCGCTGGATCCGACTATGACCGGGGAGCTGGGCTGGGTGGCCGGGACGTTCGGCTGCGTGGCCGGAACATCGGCCGGGACATCGGGTGCGGTGGTGGCGACATTCGGCTGGGCGGCCGGAGCACTCGGATCGGTGTTCGGCTGGGGAGTCGCCGCATTGGGTTGCGGCGCCGCGGCATTGGGTTGTGTGGTCGGCACGCTCGCCGGCGGCGGATCCTTGGGCAGATCGGCGACGGTGAACAGACCCACGGTCGGCAGCACCAGGCAGCGTGAGCCCGGATAGTCGATGGTGCCCCACAATGAGGCGACGACGGTGCCGGGTCCGGAGTCGACGGTCTTGGACAGCGCCGGCAGGTTGTAATCGGTCTGATCGTCGAGGGCATTGATGCCGCTGCGGCCATTGGCCACATTCAGCCAGACAACACTCAGCCCGGAGGCCAGCGGCATGCCGATGGTGGCGGGGGTGGCCTGGAAGCGCAGTGTTCCGGGCGGACCGGCGATGCCGCGGTCGGGACCGGCCTCACCGGATTCGGCCGAGGCGACCGTCATGGTGAACGGCAGATTGAAGCCGCAGCCGAGGGTGGGCGCCTGATAGCCGAAGGGCGTGAAGGCGATATTGGTCAGCTTGGCGGCGGAGATCAGTTCCGCGGCCTTTGCGGTGGTGTTCACCGCGGCCAGCGCGTTCTGATCCGGTCCGGCCGCGTCGGTGAGATGCGTGATCGCAGTGTCGACCGGCGAATCGGCGGGCGCGGGGGGCTCCGCGCCGGCGGTGCTGGTCGCGCCGAGAACTGCCGTGGCGGCGATGGCCGCGACCGATGCGGCCCGCCGGGAAAGGGTCCTGCCGTTCACTCGTGATGCTCCTGCGAACTGTCTCGGATACCGGAATCGATGTCCGGCCGCTGCTTTTCGCCGTGGAATGCGGCACGAGCACGCCGGATCTTCTCGGCAACGTACCAGCTCTCGCTGTGAGCCGTCGGGCGAGGCGGCGCGTCGGTGTGATCCAGCCGACAGGTCCCGTATTACCGGGGGGTAGGTTTGGAGTCGATAAGACAGCGACGCTGGGAGATGCGATGAAACTTGCCCTGTCACCTGACGAGGTGAAATTCCGGGATGAACTGCGCGAGTTCTACCGGACCAAGATCCCGGCGGAGATCCGCGACCGCGTCAAGTACGGCCGCGAACTCTCCCGCGAGGACATCGTCAGCACACACCGGATCCTCAACGAGAACGGCTACGCCACGCCCAAGTGGCCGTCGCTGTGGGGTGGCCGCGACTGGTCGCCCATGCAGCTGCACATCTGGGAAGACGAGATGCAGCTGGCGTCGGTTCCGGAGCCGCTCACCTTCAATGCTCAGATGATCGGCCCCGTCATCGCGCAGTTCGGCTCCGAAGAGCTCAAGGCGCGCTTCCTGCCGCCCACCGCGAATCTCGACATCTGGTGGTGCCAGGGCTTTTCCGAGCCGGACGCGGGCTCGGATCTGGCCTCGCTGCGCACCACCGCGGTCCGCGACGGCGACTCCTACATCGTCAACGGTCAGAAGATCTGGACCACGCTGGCGCAGTACGCCGACTGGATCTTCTGCCTGGTGCGCACGGATCCGACCGTCAAGAAGCAGGCCGGTATCTCGATGCTGCTCTTCGACGTGAAGTCGCCCGGCGTGACCGTGCGCCCGATCAAGCTGATCGACGGGCATCACGAGGTCAACGAGGTCTTCTTCGAGAATGTCCGGGTGCCCGCCGATCAGCTGGTCGGCGAGGAGAACATGGGCTGGACCTACGCCAAGTTCCTGCTCGGCAACGAGCGCACCGGCATTACCGGTGTCGGTCGCACCAAGGTCAAGCTGGGTGTGGCGAAAGAGTATGCCGCGCAGACCAAGTCGGGTGCGGGCACGCTGCTGGAGGATCCGGTCTTCGCGGCGCGCATCGCGGAGCTGGAGAACGAGTTGCTCGCGCTGGAGCTCACTCTCGCGCGGGTGGTGTCGCAGCCGAGCGACGGTAAACCGAATCCGGCCTCCTCGGTGCTGAAGCTGAAGGGTTCGGAGCTGCAGCAGGCCGCCACCGAACTGCTGCTGGATATCGCCGGTCCGGACGCACTGCCGGTACAGGCCGATGACATTGCCTCGCCCGATTGGGCGCAGCGCAGTGGCCCCGGCTATCTGAATTACCGCAAGACCACCATTTATGGAGGCTCGAGCGAGGTGCAGCGCACCATCATCGCCTCCACCATCCTCGGATTGTGAGCTGCCGCCATGGATTTCGAACTCACCGATGAACAGGTCATGCTGCGGGACACGGTCCGCGATCTGCTCGGCCGTGCCTACGACCCGGAGACCCGGCTGAAGGTCACCGATACCGAGCTCGGCTGGAATCGTGACGTCTGGAATCAGCTCGCCGAACTCGGCGTGCTGGGACTGGCCTTCAGCGAGGAAGACGGCGGCGTCGGCGCGGGGCCCGTGGAGGTCATGGTCGTACTGGAGGAGGTCGGCCGCCGGCTGGCGCCCGAACCGATTCTGGATGCCGTCCTGGTGCCGGGCGGGCTGATCGTCGCCGCCGGAACCGCCGCGCAGAAGCAGCGGCTGCTGCCCGAGCTGGTAGCCGGTACCAAGCTGCTCGCCTTCGCGAACGAGGAGCCCGGAACCCGCTGGCCCGCAGCAGAACTCGCCACCACGGCGGTTCCGCAGGGTGGCGGCTACGTGCTCACCGGCGTGAAGAATCCGGTCCCGCACGGTGATTGCGCCGACGAGCTCGTGGTCAGCGCTCAGCTCCCAGGCGGCGGCCTCGGCCTCTTCCTGGTCGCGGCCGCTGCGGAAGGTGTGGTGCGCAAGCCGTTCCGCACCTTCGACGGGCGTCGCGGGGCTCAGGTCGAATTGACCTCCGCCCCCGCGGAACTGCTCGGCGAGAATGCCGACGCCGCGGCCGCCCTGGCCGCGGTGACCGCGCAGGCGCAGGCCGCGCTCTGTGCCGAATCGCTCGGGGCGATGGAGGAGGCGCTGCGCCTCACCACCGAATATCTGAAGACGCGCAAGCAGTTCGGCGTCACGCTGTCGAAGTTCCAGACCTTGAGCCAGCGTGCGGCCAATATGTATGTCTCCCTGGAACTGGCGCGCAGTATGAGCCTCTACGCCAGTGCCGCTCTGGTGGACGATGTCACCGATCCGGTGGTCGCCGCGCGCGCCCGCCTGCAGGTCGGCCGGTCGGCCCGCCATATCGGCCAGGAGGCGATCCAGATGCACGGCGGTATCGGTATCACCACCGAATATCCGGTGAGCCACTACGTGGCCCGCCTCACCGCCATCGCCCGCACCCTGGGCGGCGATCTGGAACACCTGCGCGTGCTCACCGCCCGCGTAGCCGGCTACACCCTGGTCGAGTTCTGACCCGTACCAACAAGTTTCGCGCCCCGTCCCAGCCCTGGGCCGGGGCGCGAACTATTTCCCGAGCGTAGGCGCGAGCGCTGCCCTCGTCGGCGTAGGTGCTGCCCTCGTCATCCCGGCATGCTTTTGGCCGGGATCCACACCGGAAGCGTGCCAACAGGTTCCAGTGGATCCCGGCCAAAAGCGCGCCGGGATGACGAGGCGAGTTCGCTACTGGCCGCCGATGGACTGGTCGTCGGGGCGGTCGGTGGTCGGGACGGCCGCGACGGCGGGTTCGGTGGTGGCGATGGTGGCCCGCGTGGGTTCCGTTGTGGGAGCGGCGGGTTCGGTGGTGGTCGTGGACCGGCGGGTGGTCGTGGACCGGGTGGTGGTGGCGCGAGAGGTGCTTGGGGCCGACGGGTCGGCTCCCGGATCGTCCGGGTCTGTCGTCACGGACGGCGGGGCGGAGTGCCGGGGAGACTGTTCGGTGGCCACCCGCCAGGTGGGGGAGGGCGGGATGATCACGACGGGGGTGGTGGTGCCGGAGTTCGAAGTCTCCGGTGCGGCTTGCAGATCCGCGTTCAGCGCCGGGGGTGCGACGTACACGTCCTGATTGCCGAGGCCGCACGCGCCGATGAGAACGAGGCCGAGCGACACCGCGCCGACGGCGGCTGCGGCACCGGCCACGGGGGCGGGTATCCGCCGCCGCGGAGTGTCGCCGCGCTTATCCGCGCCGACGTTGCTGCCGTCCATTAAGGGCACTCCTGTTTCGTCTCGAGTGGGCTCACCCTAACGGAGGAGGGGGCGCGGGGCCAGGCGGGTGGTCGGTTCGATCCGGTGGCTTCACAGACGATTCCGCAAGGCACGACTATATCTCAAACAGCAGTAATTCAGATATCGAATCAGTAAAGTGCGCGTGTTGCACGCACGTGTCGTGTGGACTTTTCGTTGCCGAGCCGTAATGTGTGTCCAAAGTTACACGTGAGACGCCCGAAATTTGCCGAGAGACGCGCCGTTGATTCGCCGAACTCGGTGGGCGTCATCGAGGAGTGGATGATGGGTGCATTCTCGACATCCCCACTGCGCGCAGTCGCGCAGTCCGGGGAGCCGGCGACACAGTCGCTGAGATCGTCGGCAATTCTGGCCCGCACTGTCGCCTGGTTGATCTTCCTAGGCGGAGTCACCGGTGCTGTCCTCGGGATCGCTGGTCTACGCGTCGAAATCGCGGTCGCCGGCTTGATTCTCGCCTGTACCGCGGGCCTGATTCTGCTCAAGCTGCGTGCGGACGGTATGTCCCGCGACAGTCACTGAGCCATTCCGGGCGGCAATTGTTTGGCAAATGCTTATTCGAATGCCGGCAATGAAACACGCAAAAGGGACAAACCTCAGGGCTGCCTGCGAATAACCCATTCGAAAGCGGCAGCCTCGGACCGGCTGCCCTCGATGGTGCGCGACCGATTCGGTTCCCCGAGTTCGGCCAGCAAGCGTTCGGAAATCGGCACCAGCGTGGCCAGCGAATCCGGCGTGAACCATTCCGGTCGAGTGGCGAACAGCAGATCCTCACTGGAGGTATTGCCCGATGCGCCGGGCGCGAACGGGCAGCCGCCCAAGCCGCCCAGCGACCCGTCGACGACATTCGCGCCCGCGGTCAGCGCGGCGAGCGAATTCGCTACGCCCATGCCCCAGGTGTCGTGCCCGTGGAAGACGATCCGGTGTTCCGCCGTGCCCCAGCGGCCTTCGGCGACAACCGCTGTCACCAGCGCGGATACCTGACCGGGATGCGCCTGGCCGAGCGTATCGGCCAGCACGATATCGGCCGCGCCCGCGGTGCGCGGATCCCGTGCGATGGCCAGCACCCGCTGCGGATCGATCGGCCCCTCGAACGGGCAGGTGAAAGTTGTTGCCAGGCAGAGCTGAATGCGCCCGCCCGCCGCCTGCGCGAAACGGATGGCCTCCGGCATGGCGGCCAGGCTGTCCTCGGTGGTGCGGCCGATATTGGCCTTGTTGTGCGCATCCGATACCGAGAAGCAGTACTGGAAATTCCGTACACCCGCTGCCGCGGCCTTCTCCACATGCCGAGGCGTGGCCACCCACACCCAGCAGCGCCGCAGCTCTTCGGGGGTCAGCGCGGCCACCAGCTCGAGCGTATTGGCCATGGGCGGCACCAGATCCGGCCGCGCCATGGAGCCGATCTCCAGCTCCGGCACACCCAGCGCCAGCAGTTCGCGCACGATCTCGACCTTGCGTTCGGTGGGCAGCACCTTGCCGGTCAACTGCAATCCGTCGCGCAGGGTCACGTCCCGCAGCAGCGCGGTGGAGATGGTCATCGGCCCTCCAGCGCGTCGATGTCGTTGTCGGACATGCCGAGCAGGCCGGACAGCACCTCGCGGGTGTGCTCGCCCAGATCCGGGCCGACATTGCGAATGGGCAGCGACTGCCCGCCGATCACCGGGACGATGCCGGTGAAGCCGACCTGTTTGGGCTCGTCCTCGCCCACGTCGACCGGGAAGTGCTGAATCATATTGCGCGCCCGATACTGCTCGTCGGCGACGATATCGGCGGCGGTGTAAATGGGCCCGCACGGAATAGCGGCGGCCTCCAGTAGCTGCAGCGCCTCGCCCGGGGTGCGCAGTCGCGTCCAGTCGGCAATGTCGGCATCCAGCCGATCGCGATGGCGCCAGCGGCCCGCATTGTCTTGCAGCTCAGGGTCGGCCGCCAGATCGGGCCGTTCGATCACCTGCATATAGCGCTGGAAGATGGCATCGCCATTGCCGCCGATAATGATGCTGTTGCCATCACTGCACGGGTACGCATTGCTGGGCGCGATGCCCTCCATTCGCCCGCCTACCCGCTCGCGATTGATGCCGTAGGCGAGATAGTCCGGAACCAGCGACTCCATGACGGACAGGATCGACTCGTTCAGTGCCACGTCGATAATGCGCTGGTCCAAGGGAACTCGATCACCGGCGCGCTCGCGCTGGAACAGCGCCATGACCGTCCCGAAGGCCGCGTAGATACCCGCGATCGAATCCCCGATGGAGACGCCCACCCGCACCGGCGGCCGATCCGGATCGCCCACGAGTTCCCGCAGTCCCCCGACCGCTTCGGCAACCGCGGCGAATCCGGGCCGCTGCGCCAGCGGACCGGTCTGCCCGTACGCGGAGATGCGGGTGATCACCAGATCCGGATTGGCCTCGTTCAGCGCCTCCGGCCCGAGCCCCCACTTCTCCAGCATCCCCGGCCGGAAGTTCTCCAGCAGCACATCGCACTGTTTGACGAGATCCAGCACGATCGCGCGCCCCGCCTCGGTGCGCAGATCCAGCGTGATCGACTTCTTGTTCCGATTCACCGTCCGATAGAGCATCGAGGTGTCGCCGCCGTACAGCCGCCAATTCCGCAGCTCGTCCCCGGTTTTCGGCCGCTCGACCTTGATGACCTCCGCCCCGAAGTCCCCGAGAATCCGCCCCGCGGTAGGCGCAGCAACATAGTTCCCCAACTCCAGAACCTGCACCCCATCGAGCGGCCGAATCTCCATGCCCGCAATTCTGCCCCACCCCGAACCACGCTCCCCGGCCGCGCACCCCACCGCCGCGCACGAACTGGCCCGGCGCGCACGAGACAGCGCGAGATTCCGTGTGCGGCACGTGAAGCCACGCGCGTCGTTGCCCACCGACCGGCAGGACGCTGACGGAATCGGTCAAAGGGGACCGGCGATGGCGCTGGTTCACCGTGTGTGTAGTCCAACACGGTTGTACGCATCGATCGCACAGCCCGTCTGTGGGTGGCACAGCCCGTACAAAGGGTGTGGCGCAGCGACAAGGGGTGTGCGAACTGTGACCGAGGGAAAGTGCGCAACCCTGGGCACGCCGGGAGCTGTACCCGCCTTACCTCCGCAGCGGGCTGGAGGCGAGGTCTGGTTTGCGCGAAAAGGCCGGTGCGACAGTTGAGATGTTGAGGGTGTGTCGCACCGGCCGGGCTTCCCGGGTGCGGTGTGCGCACGTGCACCGCACCCGGAAAAGGGTTTTGTCAGGCGGCGCGGGGGGCGACCTTCTCGACGATGGAGTAGTGCTCGGCGTTGCCGGTGATGATGGTGCTCTGCTCGCCGTGGATGTCGACGGGGATGTCGCCGGCCAAGGTGATGCGGGTCAGGCGACGGGGCTGGCTGTCGTAGTCGTCGATGGCGTAGTGCTGGGTGGCGCGGTTGTCCCAGATGGCGACATCGCCGAGCTGCCAGTTCCAGCGGGTGGTGTTCTCCAGCTTGGTGACCCGGGCCTGCAGCAGCTGGAACAGGGCCTGGGATTCGGCGGCGGTCAGGCCGACGAAGTTCTTCACGAAGTGGCCGAGCAGGAGGGCGCGCTCGCCGGTCACGGGGTGCACGCGCACCACCGGGTGCTCGGTCTCGTAGTAGGTGGACTCGAATTCCGCGCGGTAGGCCTTGCCCTGATCGTTCGGGGCGTGCGAATCGCTGCGGTCGGCGGCGTAGTCGTAGGCATTGGTGTGCCGGGCACGCAGATTCTCGACCAGCGCCTTGAGGGGTACGGGGAGCGATTCGTAGGCGGCGACGGTGGAGGCCCAGGTGGTGGAGCCGCCGTAGGCGGGCAGGTGCACCGCGCGCAGGATGGACGCCTTCGGAATGCGGTCCACGAAGGTGACATCGGTGTGCCAGCTGTTGGCGCGGCCGTACTCGGAATCGATGGGCAGCGACTTGACGCCCTTCGAGGTGACGGTCGGGTGCGGGGTGGTGGGTGCGCCCAGCAGCTGCGCGAACTCGTACTGGCCGTCCTCGGTCAGATGCTCCTGGCCGCGGAAGAAGATGACCTTGTGCTTGTGCAGCGCATCCTGAATGACCTGCACGGTTTCGGAGTCCAGCTCGCCTCCGAGACGGACGCCGTCGATGCGCGCACCGATCTTGCTGCCGAGCTTCACCACGGTGGCGGTGGTGGCGTAATCGACGGACATACTGGGCCTTTCGCTCGAACGATTGCTTCGTTCGAGCACACCACCGGCCCCGTTGGCGAAACAGGTTTACACGCAGCTGTATTTAATTGCCCTCCGCTTCGCTCCGGGCGGGTTCGTGGCCCTGGAGTCTCGTTCTTCCCTCCTTCCGCTCCTCCGCTTCGCTCCCCCGCTCCACTCAGTCCAGAACGAGACGGGCCACGAACCTTTGGGGCGGGTTATCCCACCTGCTCGCGCAGGTACGCCAGGTCCTCGGGCACACCGTCGGCGGGAGTCTCCAGAATGATTGGAGCGTCCACCGCCTTGCATACCTCGACCAGCAATTGCGGATCGATGGTGCCGTCGGCCAGATTCGCATGCCGGTCCGCACCCGAATCGAAGGTGTCGCGGGAGGAGTTCAGATGCACCAGATCGATGCGCCCGGTAATCGCCTTGATCCGGTCAACGATGCCGAGTAGTTCCTCGCCGCCCGCCCAGGCGTGACAGGTGTCCAGGCAGAACCCGGCGCCGAAATCGCCGACGGCGTCCCACAGCCGCCCGATATCGTCGAAATGCCGTGCCATGGCGTGGTTTCCGCCCGCGGTGTTCTCGATCAGAATCGGCACCGCGAAGCCGCCCTTGTCCTGCTGGCGCTCGAAGAGCTTGCGCCAGTTCAGGATTCCCTCGATGGTCTCCGCATCGGAGCGGACATGCCCGCCGTGCACCACGAGGCCGAACGCGCCCAGCTCGGCGGCGGCCTTCGCCTGCTGAGCCACCGCATTGCGCGAGGGCATGCGCAGCCGGTTGTTCAGGCTGGCCACATTGATCTGGTACGAGGAGTGCACCACCAGATCGATGGGGCTGGCCTTGATCTCCTCGGCGAGCGGGTGCGGCTGGGGTTTGTCCCAACTCTGCGGGTCGACCACGAACATCTGAATGACGTCGGCGCCCAGCTTCTCCCCGAAACCGATGGGATCGCTGTCGAGCCGGACGTGTGCTCCTATGCGCATGGAAGCCAGCGTATCGCCGCCCCCCGACAAGAGATTGTGCTCACCACTGTTGCGCTTCCGCGAGCCGCGGAGATAGTTCTGTAGAACTCGATTGCGCTATGGTTTCGGTGATTTCCGGATCGGCCCGAGCACGATCATGCCGATCGATTGCGGTACGTCGCGCGCTGGTGGGTCCCGGCGGGTGAGGTAGGAAGTGGGAGCGGATCATGCTGTCCAACGGGGACGTCTTCGCGGGCTACATTATCGAGCGGCAGCTGGGGCGCGGGGGAATGGGCTCGGTTTATCTGGCCAAGCATCCCCGCCTGCCCCGGCTGACGGCGCTCAAGCTGCTGAACCGGGAAATGGTGTTCGACAAGGAGGTTCGCGCGCGTTTCGAGCGCGAGGCCGATCTGGTCGCCCAGCTCGATCACCACAATATCGTCACCGTCTACGACCGCGGGCTCGAAGAGGGCCAGCTGTGGATCTCCATGCAGTACGTCGACGGTGTGGATGCCTCCGGCGTGAATCCGCAGACGCTGCCGCCGGAGCGGGCGGTGCAGATCGTCGCCGAGACCGGGGACGCGCTGGACTACGCGCACCGCAACGAGGTGCTGCACCGCGATGTGAAGCCGGCGAACATTCTGCTGGCGCGGTCCACCGGCGGTAAGGGTGAGCGGGTCTACCTCACCGACTTCGGCATCGCGCGCCTGCGCGACGACCACGGCCAGAACCTCACCCAGACCGGCACTTTCACCGCGACCCTGGCCTACGCCTCCCCGGAACAGCTCACCGGTTCCCCGCTGGACGGCACTTCCGACCAGTATTCGCTGGCCTGCACCCTGTTCTGGCTGCTCACCGGATCCGGCCCGTTCTCGGCGACCAATCCGGCCGCAGTCATCCAGGGGCATTTGCAGCAGCCCCCGCCGCCGCTGAGCGGCCTGCGGCCCGGTCTGCCGCACTCGCTGGACCTGGTGATGGCCAAGGCCATGGCCAAGCGCCCGGAGGACCGCTTCCCCAGCTGCGCCGATTTCGCCGCGGCCGCCCGCCGCGCGCTGGTCGCGCCCAGCGCGCCGGCCATGCCGCTGGTGAATCCGCGTACCGCGCCGCCGCAGCCCGTCATGGGCGCGAGCCCGACGATCGCGCAGCCGACCGGTGGGTTCATGAACGGCGCGCCCACGCAGACTTCGGGCGGGCATATGCAGCCCGCGGGTAGCCCGACGCAGACGGGCGGGCGGCCGAATATCTCCGGATCGGCGCCGACGGTGACGCCGAATCAGTATTCGGCACAGGTGAATACGGCCACACCGCCGCCGCAGCAATTGTTCAATTCCGGCGCCCGGCCGACAAATCAGTACACCGCCCCGCCGACGTACAACTACCCGAATCAGTCCGGCGGCTACCCCAATCAGTCCGGTGGTTACGCCAATCAGTCCGGCGGCTATGCCAATCCGCCGGGGCAGGTTCCGCACGGCCCGCCACCGAATATGCGACCTCCGGTCGGTTCGCCGCAGTCGCAGCCGCCGAAGAAGTCCAATACCGGGCTGATCATCGGCGCGATCATCGGCGTTGTGGTGCTCGCCATCGCCGCCGTCGTGGTGCTGGTCGCACTCAGCGGCGGCAGCAATAAGGCCGGTGGCACGACGACCACCGCCAAAGCGCCGGCGACCTCCGCTTACGCGTCCGCCTCCGCGGCCCCCACCTCCGCGTCCTCCGGCGGCTCTTCCGGTAAACCGGTCGATGTGGCCGGGATCAGCGCCCAGTTCTCGCATCTGGTCCCGGCCACCGCCACCGGCGATACCGGCTACAACGGTGCGAGCTGCTGGGTGGCCGATCCGAAGAGTCCGCCGGACAAGTCCGATGGCGAACCCGATTTCGGTGATTGGGCGGCGCAGTGGCGTTGCTTCGGCGGCGGGAACAATGACGATCCGTTCTACCGGATCTACGCCTACTCGTCGGCGGACAAGGTGCAATCGGTGGTCAGCGGCCTCTCGCCGGATAAGAAGTCCACCGATTCCAGCGGTGGCAAGACCTACACCAACTACCAGTTCACCGGCTCCCGGCCGCGTATGGTCACCGTCTTCACCGGTGACAACAACCGCACCCAGTACCTCATGTACACCGACGGTGTGGCGGGCACCCTCGACGCCGTCCTCACCTGGTGGCGCTCCGCACCTTTGAACTAGGGTCGACTTCGCCAACTTTCGGCTCTGATGGCGAGCTCGCGGCTCGTCCCATTACAGGCTGGTTCGTGGCCCGTCTCGTTCTGGACCGAGTGGAGCGGGGGAGCGAACGGCTCCATAGGCCTGCGCCTTGGAGGAGCGGAGGGAGGGAAGAACGAGACCAAGGGGGCCGCGAACCCGCCGTAGCGAAGCGAAGGCAAAATAACACTGTGCTGCGCAGCGGAGAGACGTTTGCGGGTTACCTGATCGAACGTGAGCTCGGTCGTGGGGGAATGGGGTCGGTGTATCTGGCTCAGCATCCGCGACTGCCCCGGCGAACTGCGCTGAAGCTGCTGAACCGGGAGTTGTTCGGCGACAACGAGGTTCGCGCTCGTTTCGAGCGCGAGGCCGATCTGATCGCGCGCCTCGAACATCCGCATATCGTGCCGATCTACGATCGCGGTATCGAGGGCGATCGGCTGTGGATCTCCATGCGCTATATCGACGGTGTGGACGCGTCCTCGCTGAACGCGACGGAATTGCCGCCGCAGCAGGCGATCCGGATTATTGCCGATACCGCGAAGGCATTGGATTTCGCGCACCGCAAGGGTGTGCTGCACCGGGATGTGAAGCCCGCCAATATCCTGCTGGAACGCGATGAGGGCGAGGAGCGGGTCTTCCTGGCGGACTTCGGCATTGCCCGCCTGCGCGAGGATTCCACCAGACTCACCCAGACCGGTTCCTTCACAGCCACGCTCGCGTATGCGGCCCCGGAACAGCTGATCGGCAAACCACTCGATCACCGCTGCGACCAATACTCTCTGGCGTGCACCCTGTTTCGCCTGCTCACCGGCGATATTCCGTTCGCCGCCGAACATCCGGTCGCCATCATGCAGGGGCATCTCAATCAGCCGCCGCCCCCGGTCAGCCTGCTACGCCCGGGGCTACCCCAGGCCCTCGACGCGGTAATGGCCCGCGCCATGGCCAAAGAACCCGCGGATCGCTTCGATTCGTGCACCGCGTTCGCGGTCGCGGCGCAGCAGGCGCTCGCCGCTCCGACCGGTTATGCGCCCACTCGCCAACTCCCGCCGAACGCGGCACCTGCCGGAAACGGATCGGGCCGCGGCCGGTTCGAGGCCAAGCCACCGGCCGGTCAGGCCTGGTCGGGCCCGGGCGCGCCCCAGGTCGGTGAGGTGCCAGGCTCGCCCGCAAGGCAATTCGCGCCGCCTCGGCACGGGATGACACCGCCCCGGACGGCGGCCATGTCCGCTCCGTTCACGGGTCAGCCCGCGGCCAGACAGTTTTTGAACGGCGGTGCCTTGGTGACGCCCGCGCGCGGGCTGACCGCGCCGGGCGGGCCGGTGCGTGGGGGGAAACCGCCGGGAGCGCGCACGGTGTTCAGCGGGAAGCCACCGGCCAAACCGCGTAAGCGCCGGTCGAAGCTTCGCGGCTGTCTGCTGGGTCTGCTTTTGATCGTGGTGGTCCCGGTGGTCGCGGTCGCCGGTTGCCTCGCCTACGCCGACCGGCAGACTCCCTCGACGCCGCCCGCGGTGATCACCAACCACGTGCCCCCGCCCGGCGTGACCGATGAGCAGACCTATGACCCGACGGACGGCGCGACCATTTCCGCGCCGGTGCCCACCGGTGAGATCGCACCTATGCGGTGATCATCAGCCCTCAGGATGATCTAAGGAATCCATGAGGGTGCGGGTCTCCGGGCGATCCCGGATGGCGTCCGGCGCGGAACCTCGACACACTGGACGTCATGACTTCGAATGTCTCCGATACCGTCGGCCTCGACGCGGGCGCTGACACGGTCGCCGCCCGGGCGACCGATCTGGTGAAGATCTACGGCTCGGGCGACACCCAGGTCCGAGCTCTAGACGGGGTAACGGCCGAATTTGCGAGGGGCGAGTTCACTGCCATCATGGGGCCGTCGGGCTCCGGCAAGTCCACCCTCATGCACTGCCTCGCCGGGTTGGACGAGGCCACCGCGGGCGCGGTGCACATCGGTGACACCAACCTCACCGAACTGTCCGACAAGGGCATGACCCAGCTGCGGCGCGACCGGATCGGGTTCGTCTTCCAGGCCTTCAATCTGGTGCCGACGCTCACGGCGCTGGAGAACATCACGCTGCCGCTCGATATCGCGGGCCGCAGGGCCGATGAGGAATGGCTCTCGACCGTGCTCAAGCGGCTCGGCCTGAACGATCGCCTCACGCACCGGCCGAGCGAACTCTCCGGCGGCCAGCAGCAGCGCGTCGCATGCGCGCGGGCGCTGGCGGGTAAGCCGGACATCATCTTCGGTGACGAGCCGACCGGAAACCTGGACTCCAGATCGTCCGGTGAGGTGCTGGCGATTCTGCGCGCGGCCGTGGACGAATTCGGGCAGACCGTGGTGATCGTGACGCACGATCCGCGCGCCGCGTCCTACGCCGACCGGGTGGTCTTCCTGGCCGACGGCCGCGTGGTCGACGAATTGCGTTCGCCCACTGCTGATTCCGTGCTCGACAAGATGAAGTCCCTGGAGACGGTCTAATGTCCGGAAGTCCCATGCGCAAGGTTGCCTTGCGCAACCTCGCCGCGCACAAGGTGCGGCTCGTGCTCACCCTGCTGTCGGTGGTGCTCGGAACCGCCTTCATCGCAGGGTCTTTCGTTTTCACCGACAGCCTGCAGCACACGTTCGACGATATCTTCGCCAATCAAGCCAAGGGTGTCGATGTCCGGGTGAGCCCGAAAGAGCGGCAGTCCCTGGGCATTCCGAACGAGACCGTCGACAAGATCGCGGGCATGAACGACGTGCGCGCGGTCGCGCCCGGCGTGAACGGGCCTGTAGTGCTGCTCGAGAACGGTAAGGCCGTACAGACCGGCGGCGCACCGACTTCCGGCACCTCCTACCTGCCGCCGGACAAGTCCGTCGCCGCGCCCGACAAGTACAGCGCCGGTGGACCGCCTGCCAAAGCGGGGGAGATTTCCATCAACCGGGGCGGCGCCGATCTCGCCGGGCTGCACGTCGGCGATCGGACCAAGGTGCTGGTCCCGTCGAAGGGCAATATCGACGTCACGGTGTCGGGCATCTACGACCTGCCGGGCAATACCGGTGGATTCATCAATCTGTACTTCGAAGACACTCAGGCCAAGCAGTTGTTCACCGACGGTGAGCATGTCGCCTTTGTCGATATCGCCGCCAAATCCGGTGTGCAGCCCGATGTGCTGCGCGATCAGATCGCCAAGGCCTTCCCCGATTACAAGGTGCAGGACGGCGATCAGGTCCGCGCCGATATGAAGAAGCAGATCGGCGACGCGCTCAAGTTCATCAATTACTTCCTGCTCGCCTTCGGCGCCATCGCGCTGATCGTCGGCACCTTCATCATCTACAACACCTTCTCCATGCTGGTCGCGCAGCGCCTGCGGGAACTGGCGCTGCTGCGGGCGATCGGCGCGAGCCGGCAGCAGGTGGGCCGGTCCGTGGTCGGTGAGGCGCTGATCATCGGATTGCTCGGCAGCGCACTGGGACTCGCGGCCGGAGTGGGGCTGGCCCTCGGGCTCTCCGCAGTGCTCAATGCCTTCAACCTCGGCCTGCCGACCGGGACGATGTCGCTGCAGCCGCGCACCGTACTGGTGGCGCTCGGCGTCGGCACGCTGGTAACCGTTTTCAGCGCCTACGCTCCGGCGCGCCGTGCGGCGACCATTCCACCGGTGGAGGCCATGCGCGCCGAACTCGGATCGGCCACCGACTCCAGCCGGGTGCGCACCATCAGTGGTGCGGTGCTGGGCGTCGCGGGTGCGGTGCTGGTCTACCTCGGGTCGCGCAATGCCGGCGGCAATGCGGCCCTCACCGTCGGAATCGGTGCGCTGGCACTGATTTTCGCGGTGCTGCTCGGCTCCCCGGCGCTGTCGCAGCCGGTGGTGCGGGCGCTCGCCGTGCTGGTGCGGCCCTTCGGTCCGGTCGGCGTGATGGCGCGCAACAATGCGCTGCGCAATCCGCGCCGCACCGCGGCCACCGCCTTCGCGCTCACACTGGGGATCATGCTGGTGACTGCCATCGGCATGCTCGGCTCCTCCTCCAAGGCCAGCATCAGCGAGCTGGTGGACAAGGGCGTCAAGGCCGACTTCATCCTGCAGGGACCGGCGAACAGCTTCGTCGGCGTGCCGCTGGCCGCCGGACCCGCCGTGCAGGCGATCCCCGGTGTGCAGGATGTGGTGCAGTTCCACGGGGTGGCCCTCAAGGTCGGCAATGATCAGCTGCTCGGCACCGTGCCCGAGGGTCCGCTGGACAAGGTGCTCGGCTACGACGTGAAACAGGGCACCGACAAGCTCGGCGACAACGGCATCATGGTGTCGGAAACCGAAGCGGGTGACCGCAATTGGCATGTCGGTCAGACCGTCGATGTGACCAGTCTGGACAATAAGAAATACCAGGTCGTCGTCGACGGCATCTATAAGGACACCCAGCTGCTCGGCACGATGGTGGCGCCGATGGCGCTGTACGACCAGGTCATGCCGGTCAGCTTCCGCACCAATTTCATCGTATTGATCACCGCGCAGCCCGGTGCGGATCTCACGGTCATGCGGACCAATCTGAACAAGGCCGTCGACCAGTGGGCCGTGGTTCAGGTGCAGGACCGCAATGACTTCAAGGGTGCGCAGGGTAAGCAGATCAACACCATGCTGGCCATCCTGTACGGGCTGCTGGCGCTGGCGGTGGTGATCGCGATCCTCGGCATCGTCAATACGCTGGCGCTGTCGGTGGTGGAACGCCGCCGGGAGATCGGCATGCTGCGGGCCGTCGGGATGCAGCGACCACAGGTGCGGCGAACTATCTATCTGGAATCCATGCTCATAGCGGTCTTCGGTGCGGTGATCGGCGTGGTGCTCGGGCTCGGTCTCGGCGCCGGATTCCTGCGCACCCTAAGGGATCTCGGCTTGCAGCAGATCGCGGTGCCGTGGGGGCAGATCGTGATCATGATGGTGAGCTCCGCGGTGGTCGGCGTGCTCGCGGCGCTGTGGCCGGCGATACGTGCGGCGCGTACGCCACCGCTCGCGGCCATCGCCGATATGTAGGCGCGGCGGAAGCTGCTGGTTAGCAAAGGATTCGGCCGATCACCTCGGGGTGACCGGCCGAATCCTATTGTCGGGGAGCGTCAGCGGTAGTACAGGATGGTGACAACCA
This sequence comes from Nocardia sp., assembly GCF_025465275.1. GTDB lineage: Bacteria > Actinomycetota > Actinomycetes > Mycobacteriales > Mycobacteriaceae > Nocardia. The sequence goes on from NZ_JAODNK010000080.1 coordinate 98,366, forward strand.
CCACGATGACGATGAGCAGAATTGCGGTGACACCCGCGATCATCCAGCCGACCGGGAACGAACTGCTCTCGGGCGCAGAGTATGTCGGCTGCTGCTGCGGCCCGGACGAGAAATTCGCCGACTGGTTCGCAAAGGCCGGACTGCTGGACGGATTCTGATACCCGGGGGACTGCGCCGGATTTTGGTATGCCGGGGCTTGCGCCGGATTCTGATACGCCGGGCCGGATGTCTGCACGGGGTTCTGATACGCCGGTCCGGACGTCTGCGCCGGATTCTGATACGCCGGACCCGATACCGGGTTCTGATACGCCGGGCCGGAGACCTGCCCCACCTGCGGGCGCGGGGTGGACGGAGTCGGCGGCGGAATCACCGGCTGCGGGCGGGCCGGGGTCGGCTGCCTGGGCGCGACGACGATCGGCTGCGGATGCGCCGGGGTCGGCGGGCGCGGGGGCACGGCCTGGCGGTTGGCCAGGGCGTGCTCGACGGCCGCGGCGAATTCGACGCAGGAGCGGAACCGGTCCTGCGGGCGCTTGGCCAGCGCCCGCGCGAGCACCGGGTCGATGGTCCGGGGTAGCTCCGTGCGTAGTGGGCTCGCAGGGGGCGGCGGCAACTGCAGATGGCCGCGAATCACCGCGGCCGGGCTGGTGCCCTCGAACGGCACCACGCCGGTGAGCAATTGGAACAGCGTGCAGGCCAGCGCGTACTGATCGGAACTGCCGTCGATGACGCCGCCGGTCAGCTGCTCGGGGGAGGCGTAGGCCAGGGTCGCGGTCACCGTGCCGGTCTGGGTCAGATGACCGGTGTCGTCCCGCAGCCGGGCAATGCCGAAATCGGTGAGATAAACCCGCTCCCCGCCCCCGGCCTTGCTGGAGGACCGGGCCAGCAGGATATTCGCCGGCTTCACATCCCGGTGCAGGACGCCCCGCCCGTGCGCGTAGTCGAGGGCCTTGGCGGTTTCGGAAATGATCTGCGCGGCGCGCAGCGGCGGCAGCGTGCCCGCCTTGACGGTGGAGGCGTTCACACCGTCCACGTATTGCATGGAGATCCACAGCTGCTCGTCCTCGGTGCCGCGGTCGTAGACCGTGACAATATTCGGATGATCGAGCTGCGCCACCAGATCCGCCTCCCGAATGAACCGGGCGCGGATCTCGGTGTCGCTGAACATCTCCTGATTCAGCAACTTCAGCGCGGTCTTGCGCGGCAGGCGGGGGTGCCGGGCCAGATACACCGACCCCATACCGCCGCGGCCGAGCTCGCGTTCGACGACGAACCCCGCGAATACATCACCGGTGCGCAAAGTACGAGCCCCCGTTCCACGAGACAGATCCGCAGGTAGCTTAGCTGGGTTTGTTTTGCCTCCGCTCGCTCCGGCGGGTTCGCGGCCCTGCTACCCGATTCTTCCCTCCCTGCGCTCGCCGCTGCGCGGCATTGCTCCGCTCAGTCCAGAACCGGGCGGGCCGCGAACTCGGGGGATTTCGGTCTGCGGGTCGGGGTTACGGCTTGCCCGCGTTGAGGTGGGCCCAGGCCTGTACGTCGCCGCGGTCGAGGGCCACGGCCAGCAGGTCGGGAAAGCGGTCGGGGGTGCAGGCGAAGGCGGGGACGCCGAGGGCGGTCAGGGCGGCGGCGTTGTCGTGGTCGTAGGAGGGGACGCCCTCGTCGGAGAGGGCCAGCAGGACTACGACCTGGACGCCTGACTCCTTCATGCTGCGAATGCGGCGGAGCATTTCGGCGCGGACGCCGCCCTCGTAGAGGTCGGAGATCAGGACGAAGAGGCTGGCCTCGGGGCGGGTGATCAGCGATTGCGAGTAGGCGATGGCGCGATTGATATCGGTGCCGCCGCCGAGCTGGGTGCCGAACAGGACATCCACCGGATCGGCCAGCTTCTCGGTGAGATCCACGACGGCGGTGTCGAACACCACCAGTGAGGTCTTCAGCGAGCGCATGGAGGCCAGCACCGCGCCGAACACCGAGGCGTACACCACGCTCGAGGCCATGGATCCGGATTGGTCGATGGCCAGCACCACATCGCGGCGCACCGCCTGCGCCTTACGGCCGTAGCCGACCAGGCGTTCCGGAACCACCGTGCGGTACTCCGGCAGGTAATTGGCCAGATTCTTGCGAATGGTGCGGTCCCAGTCGATATCCCGCAGTTTGGGGCGCGATACCCGTGCCGCTCGATTCAGTGCGCCGCCGACGGCCGCAATCGTCTGCGCAGCCAACCGCCGCTCTATCTCCCGCACCACCTTCCCCACCACCATGCGGGCGGTGGCCTTGGTGGTCTCGGGCATCACTCGATTCAGGCTCAGCAGGGTGCCGACCAGATGCACATCCGGCTCCACCGCCTCCAAAAGCTCCGGCTCCAACAGCAATTCGGTCAGATTCAACCGATCCACCGCATCCCGCTGCATCACCTCCACCACGGTCGACGGGAAATATCGCCGGATATCGCCCAGCCACCGCGCCACCTGCGGTGCAGACCCCCCGAGCCCGCCACTGCGCCGCCCACTCGCCCCACCCCGGGCATCAGCGTCATACAGCGCCCCCAGCGCTCTATCCATGGCCACATCCTCAGCGCCCCCGAGTCCACCCAACCCGGCCTCGGCAGCACCGCCCAGCACCAGTCGCCAACGCCGCGACTGCATTTCGTCGACCTCGCTCATGGCATTCCTCCCAGATCTCGCAAGATGTACCCGCACTCGGCCGACCCGTCCCCGGCCGGACTACCCCCGCCCTCGGCCGGACTACCCCCGTCCCCGGCGGGAATTCCCTCGTCATCCCGGCGTGCTTTTGGCCGGGATCCACAGTGACTCAGTTGATTCCGGTGGATTCCCGCCAAAAGCACGCGGAAATGGCGGGGGCGGGGGCGGGGGGTGCTGCTCCTCGGCCGGATCATCCGGCCACCCCCAGAATTTCAGTGGCGGCGCTGAGCGCGAGTTCGCCGCGAGTGATGTTGTATTCGGTGGTGCTTGGGCCCGCGGTTGTCGGCGCTCCGTGGCGTACGGCTTGGCCGATGGCCTGGCGCTCGCCCGTATCGAATGCGCCGAAGGTGCGGCGCAGCAGGGGGAGGGTGGCGACGAACTGGTCTTCGTCCAGTGCGCAGAGCCAGGTGTCGATGAGGCTCAGCATGTTTCGGTCGTGCACGAGCAGGAGGCCGCGGCCGCCGAGGAAGCCGTCGATCCAGGACGCCTTGCCGATTGCGCTGTGGCCCACCGAGAGCGCGGCCGATAGTCGGCGGGCCGATTCGGCGGCGTCGATGAGTTCGGCGTCGCAGAGCAGCCGGACGGCCCGGCCCACCAGTGAGCCGTTGATATCGTCGCGGTCGGCGAGGGTGCGCAGGGCGGAAAGCCAAGTGCTGGTGGCCCATTCGCTGTCGCGGGCGGAAAGCGCCAGATGCACGGCATCGATGAGGGCGCGCAACTCGGCGGCGGCGTCACCGTCCAGCCCGGTCACGGCGCTGGGCAGACCGGCGCACACGCGCACCAGCAGGCCGTCGGCCACCCGGGTGAGGGCGTCGGTATCGGTGCCGCGCACATCGCCGTAACGCAGGGTGCGCAGCAGGCCCGGAAGCGCCGCCAGCAGATGCGTGACGTCGTGATCCAGTGCCGCAACCGATTCCAGGCGGGTGATGAGCCCTGCTGTGGCCCCGCCGAGGTCGGCCAGCAGTGCCGACTCCAGCGCCGCCGATACCGTGCCCACGGTGGCATCCGGTGCGGCCACGACATCGAGGATCTTGGCCTCGGCGGCAATGCGCAGGGTGGTGCCCCAGCGCGCCGCCTCCACCACCGCGATGGCCAGTTCCGGCCGCCACTGCAGGGTCCAGGTCTCCCGGAAGGTGCCGGTATTGCGTACCTGGCTGTCGGTGAGCCGCCCCCATCCGATGCCGAGCAGCCGGAGCCGGTGCAGCAGCCGGGATTTCGCCATACCGTTCTCGGTGCGCAGGTCCAGGTCCACCGTGCGCTCCAGGGCCTGCTGCTTCAGGCGCAGGGTTTTCACCTGGGCGCGCAGATCGGCCTCCAGCGGCACCGTCGGCGTGCCGTCCGGTACCGCGCCGAGCGCCTCACCGACCACCATTTCGGTGCTGACCAGCCGCAGCAGGGTCTCGTCACCGTCGCACAGCACCGCCCGCGTCGCCTCGGTCACCTCGGACAGACCCGCGAGGGGCCGCCCGCGCAGGGTCGCGAGAGTCTCTGCCAGCCGGACCGATTCGATAATGTGCGCACTCGACACCGGCAGATCGTGCCGGCGCAGCATGCCCGCCACCCGGGTGAGCCAGCGCGCGATCGGCTGCTCGGTCTGGGTGAACAGGTGGTGGTACCAGCCGGGCGAGGTAATGCCCGCGCCGTACCCCGAGGCCGTCGACAAGCGCGAATGCGTCCACGGCACCCAGGTCAGCGTCGCCTTGCCCCTGGGCAGGCCCTTCAGGATCCGCGCATCCGCGGCTGCCGGGCCGAGCTTGCCGGACAGGGCCGGACCGTGCCAGGCGCCGCAGACGATGGCGAGTCGCTGTGCGCCGTCCTTCAGCACCTTTCGCATGACCTGCCGCATATGCGCCTCGCGGCGCAGCGTGTGCTCGTCGATATCGGCGGTTTCCCGCAGCGCCGTCATGGCCTCGTTCACCGCATCGAAAATGTCGGCGTCCGAGGAGGATTCGACAATCGCGTCCCACCAGCGCTCGGCATCGTCGTAACCGCCGGCCTCGGCGAGTTCCGAGAGCGGATCGCTGCGATCGCCGGGCTCGTCGTCGAGGGCGAGCGTCATGGCGGCGGGCAGGTCGAAAAAGCCCACCACAGGCACCGTGTTTTCCGAGCCGTAGCGCATGGCCTGCCACTCCGGGGAGAACACCGCGAAGGGCCACAGCGCGGCCTTGGCGGGTTCATCCGGCTGATAGCCGAGCAGGGCCACCGGGGGTTCCATGCCCTCGGCGGCGATATAGCCGAGCAGTGGATCGGCATCCGCCGGTCCCTCGATGAGAATGGCGTCGGGAGAGAACTTTTCGAGAGCCAGGCGCAGTGAGCGCGCCGAACCGGGGCCATGGTGGCGGATGCCGAAGATCCGGGTCTCCGCCGCCAGGGTGGTGGACAGAGTGGTCATCAGCTCACCTCGCGGCAGGCCCGGTAGAAGTCGGCCCAGTCGGGGCGCTGGCGCACCACGGCTTCCAGATATTCGGTCCACACCACGGAATCGGCGACCGGATCCTTGATGATCGCGCCCAGCACCGCGCCCGCGATATCCGAGGGCCGCAGCACGCCGTCACCGAAGTGCGCGGCCAGGGCCAGACCATTGGTGATCACCGAAATCGCCTCGGCCGTGGAGAGCGTGCCGGACGGCGACTTCAGTTTGGTGCGGCCGTCCGCGGTCATACCGGAGCGCAGCTCGCGGAAGACCCGCACCACCCGCCGCACCTCCTCGGCGGCGGCCGGCACGGCGGGCAATTCCAGTGCGACACCGAGCTGCTGGACCCGGCGGGTGACGATGGAGACCTCTTCGTCCTCACCGGCCGGCAGCGGCAGGATCACGGTATTGAAGCGTCGCCGCAGCGCCGAGGACAGTTCGTTCACGCCGCGGTCGCGGTCATTGGCGGTGGCGATCACATTGAAACCCTTGGCCGCCTGCACTTCGGTGCCCAGCTCCGGCACCGGGAGCGTCTTCTCCGACAGCACGGTGATGAGCGCGTCCTGCACATCCGAGGGAATGCGGGTGAGCTCTTCCAGCCGGGCGATGGAACCGGCGCGCATGGCGGTCATGATCGGCGAGGGCACCAGCGCGGCCTCGCTCGGACCTTCCGCCAGCAGGCGCGCATAGTTCCAGCCGTAGCGGATGGACTCCTCCGAGGTGCCGGAGGTGCCCTGCACCAGCAGCGTCGACCTACCGGACACCGCGGCCGCAAGGTGTTCGGACACCCAGGTTTTCGCGGTACCGGGTACACCGAGCAGCAGCAGCGCCCGATCGGTGGCGAGGGTGGCGACCGCGACCTCCATGAGGCGGCGCGGGCCCACATACTTGGGGCTGATCACGGTGCCGTCCGACAGCGTGCCGCCCAGCAGATAGGTGACCACGGCCCATGGCGACAGCTGCCAGGAGGGCGGGCGCGGGCGATCATCGGATTTGGCCAGTGCGGCCAGTTCGTCGGCGAAGGCCTGTTCGGCGTGCGGGCGCAGCAGGACGTCCTGCTCCTGAATGGTGCTCACATCAGCTCCTCGAGCATTGTCTTACGTTGAATGAGGTCGTGGGCGAGTTGGTCGAAGGCCTGCTCCCAGTACGGATCTCCGCACTTGCGGGCAATACCGGTCACCATGTCGGCGACGGTCACCGGGAAATGCGCGGCTGCGGCGCGGAACAGGGTGCGGTAGGAACCCGGGACCAGACTGGGCGCGCCCGGCCGGTCGGCACAGAGCTGTGCGCGGTCCAGCAGTAGGCGCAGGACGTGTTCGGCCATCGGGCTGGGCCACGGTGTTCGCATGGCGCGCAGCAGGGATTCGATTTCGGCGAGCCAGCTGCTGTCCAGTCGGCGTAGATGCCGGATCTGATCGTCGAGCGGTTGCAGGGCGAAGAGTTCGCGCAGCTTCTCGCTATCGGACTCACCGGCCTCCTGCGCGGCGAAGGAGGCGAACAGCGCCCGCGCCCAGTCCGAATTCCGCTGTGCCAGTGCGGCATCCGACCAGCCCGCGAATATGGGGCCGCGCATGGTCTCGGTCATGGCCGTGCGCACCGCCTGTTCGGGCGGGCCGAGGACCCGCTCCCAATGCCGCAGCGGGGTGGCGGCCACCACCCGGTGCAGCCATTCGGCGGCCAGATCGGGTGCGCCGTCGGCGCGATAGGCGGTGGCGGAATAGGCGGTGTAGCCGAAGGAATCTCCGATGCCGTCGCGGCGGGCGGCGTCGTCGAGCACACCCGGCCCGGTGGTGGTGAGCTCCGGACGGCGCAGTCGCCGCCCGAAAGTCAGCCAGGCGCCGGCGCGCTCGGCCATGCGCTGTGCGAAAGCCGAATCGGGCAGCCGGCCCAGCAGATCCGCCGCCGTGCGGCGTACCTCGGCCCGGCGATCGTCCAGCGCCGATTCGAGCAGTGCCTCATCCGCGAGCGAGAGCCCGTCGGCGAGCGCAGCCAGCAACTCCACCTTCCCGGGGCCGGATTCGGTGCTCCAGGAACCGGCGAGCGCCCCCCGCGCGGCCGCCGGATCGCGATGGCGCAACTGCACCAGCCACATTCGCCGTTCCGCGGCCCGGCCGTGCGACCACACCGACTCGTCTTCCACCGCTGCTCGCACCAGCGTGCGCCAGCCCGGATGCTGGGCGGCGAGCCACCGTCCCCGCGCCCCGGCCAACCGCAGCAGCGGTTCCCGATGTGCCGCAAGCGCTTTCGCACGCTCGAGCAGCACGCTCGTCAGCGCGTCCGGAGCCCGGAAATCTCGTTTCCCGACCATCGCGAGCCACTCGTCCAGGAACGGCGAATTGTCGGCGAGCAGTTCCGCGAGCCGGACCGCAGCCGCCTCCGGCAACCGAGCGCGCTCGTCATCATCCGCGACCGCAGGCAGTTCCACCGACCCGGTGCTGACACCACCGCGTGCGAAACAATCCTGCAGCGCAGCGGATTCGAGCAGATCGGCTGCCGGATCACTCGCCAGCCGCAAGGCCGCCGCGGCCACCGGCGCAGCCAGCCCGGCCCGATTCGTCGGCCGCCGAGCCGTCCCGACCAGTGCGGCCGACACCAGTTCCGTGCTCCCCGCATCGGACCGCGTCGACCCGCTCGGCACACCGTATGTGGTCCCCTCCGCCACACCGATGTCCACCACATTCCCGCCGTACAGTGCCGCGACCGGCACCAGCCCGTCGGCAGTCCACTCCCCGACAACAGTCAGCGGATGCCCGCCCGACAGCCCCAACAGCCGCCACGGCTCCCCATCCGCAACCGCGATCGGCACCGCCGTCGAATCGGCTTCCGTCAGATACCAGCCACTTTCGTCCCGGACCGGCACCATCTCCACCAACAACACCGGCCACGCCCGCAAGAACGGATCCGCCCCAACGGCCCGCGCCTGCTCCTCCAGCGCAGCGGCAATGCCGCCCGGCCGCGCTGACTCATTCACTGCGGGTACAGCTTTCGCCTGCGGAGTAGTGGCTGCTACACCGGCGGCCGCGAGGCCGTTGTCCACCGGACCGGTGGCGCTTCCCTCGGCGTTCGCGGTGCCGGTCGGTCCTGCGCTGTGGGTCGGTGTCGCGTGGGCGCCGATCGGTGTCGCGTCGGATCTTCCGGCGGCCCGTGCTGTTTCCGCACCGAGTTCGGAAGTGGCGCTGCGATTCCAGGTGTCGCCGGGAAGCGGGATCGTGGTGAATGGGTCGGGGTGGGTGTGGCGGGCGCCCCAGAGGGCGCGGAGGGGGGTGGAGCCGGGGTAGTAGTGGACGTCCGCCTCGACTTGGAAGCCGGGGAGGGGGGTGTCCTGGGGGAAGCTGGGGCTGCCGTAGTGGTGGTCTACCAGTAGGGCCCAGCGGGCGGAGGCGCGGCCGCGCAACCAGACTCGGCGGGTGTAGAGGCCGTCCTCGGTGGTGGTGCGCCGGCCTACGACCATCCAGTGGTCGCGGAGCGCGGGTTCGGCGCGGACCGCCTCCACCGGAGTGGGATAGCCGATATGGGTGCGGACACTGGCTTGCAGTGCGGGGGAGAGGGTTTCGAGTCGGCGGTGCGCGGTGGCGAGCAGGTGCAGGCGAGCGTATTCGCGCAGCAGCAGCTGGGGCCATTCCGAGCGGGCCGCCGCGCGGGGCAGCTGGCGCAGCGTGGTGGCCACGCCCGGAGCCTGGGCGTCGACCATGCGGGCCGCGACGGTTTCGAAGGCGGTCAGCGAGCGATCGGCCTGCGCCAGGCCGGTCCGGACCTGATCGGTCAGCCAGATATCGAGATCGGCGAGGCCGGCGGTGACGCGGGCCCGGCGCTGATCGGCCGTGGCGGAATTACCGGTGCGCGGCGAATTCGATTCGGGTGCGGACTTTTTCGCTTCCCGGGCGGCACGCCCGTCCAGCCATTCGGCCGCGAAATCGGCAATGGTGTCGGTAGCGGCGATATCGCCAGCGGCCCAGGAAAGCAAAAGTGACAATGCGTGTTTGCACGGGAATTTGCGACTCGGGCACGAGCATTTATATGCGGGACCCGAAGTGTCGATGACGGTCTGATACGGGCGGCTGCCGCTGCCCTGGCACAGTCCCCACAGTGCGGTGTCGTGCTGCCCGCCACCGCTCCACTTGCCGCGCAGCTTGCGTGCGGCGGTGAGCGATGCGGCATCCGGAGCCAGCGCCGCGATCTGCTCGGCGGTCCAGGCGGTGGTCATCATGCCCCCTTCGTTCGTTCTCCCTATTTCTATCGCAGGGCACCGACAAGTACAGGACGACGAGATTTGCTGGCACTTGACTGTTACGGAATACGAAAAACCTGACCGCACTGTGGAATTCGCTGTATATAAACTGACTTCGGCCCGGATGAACGGCCGCCCGGAGGTCCCTGCGAGCCACCCGCGGTAAGGTGCCGGTATGTCCCGCGTCGCGATCGAATACTGCACTCAGTGCCGCTGGCTACTACGCGCGAGCTGGATGGCTCAGGAGTTGCTGACCACCTTCGCGACCGACCTCTCGGAGGTGGCGCTGATCCCCGGCGAGGGCGGCGTCTTCCGCATCACTGTGGACGGCGAACAGATCTGGGATCGCAAGGCGGACGGCGGTTTTCCCGAAATCCCCGTGCTCAAGCAGCGGGTGCGGGACCGGGTCGCCCCCGATCGCTCGCTGGGCCACTCGGACCAGAACGACTAGTGCAGCCGGTCCGACTCAGCAGCAGCCCCCGCCACCACAGCAACCGCCGCCCGAGGGCATAGCCGGTGCGATCGGCGCGCTGCCGCCGCGACCCACCGTTCCGAACGTGGTCAGCAGTTTGACGGTGTCCGCATGCCCCTGCGGGCAGTCGGCGGGATCCGACGCCTGCGCCATGGGGCGGGACATCTCGAAGGTATCGCCGCAACTGCGGCACCGGTACGCATAGCTCGGCACGCGCTCAGGGTAGACCACCCGGCCGGGACCTGCGACGCCGCGCGCGACGCGGGTGTCGCCGCCTGTATCGCCGCACCCAGTACCCTCGATTTACGGAGTACGAGGAGGTGGGCCTGTGAGCACTCAGGTATTCGACACATTGCCGGACGAGGGCACCCAACCGATCGCCCGCACCGAATACGGCGACGTCCGTGGTCGCCGGCAGGGCTCGATCGACGTCTGGCGTGGGGTTCCGTACGCCGCGAGCACGGCCGGTCCGAACCGGTTCCGGCCCCCGCAACCCGCGCAGCGCTGGGACGGGGTGCGCGATTGCCTCGAATTCGGCGAGATCGCACCGCAGAGCGCGGGCTTCGTACCGGTGGATTCCGGACTGCACATGGGCGAGGACTGTCTCTGGCTCAATGTGTGGGCGCCGGCCACCCCCAGCGAGGAACCCCGGCCGGTCATGGTGTGGCTGCACGGCGGCGCGTTCTGCCTGGGCACCGCGGCGCAGGCCATCTACGACGGGCTCCGGCTGGCCGAGACCGGCGATCTGATCGTGGTCAGCGTGAACTACCGGCTGGGCGCGCTCGGCTTCCTCGATCTGTCCGCGCTAGGCGCAGAGTTCACCACCAATCTGGGCCTGCGCGATCAGATCCTCGCCCTGGAATGGGTGCGCGACAATATCGCGGCCTTCGGCGGCGATCCGGGCAGCGTGACCCTCTTCGGTGAGTCCTCCGGTGCCGGTTGCGTGACCGCGCTGCTCACCTCACCGCTCTCGGCCGGGCTGTTCCATCGGGCCATTGCCCAATCGCCGCCCGCCACTACGGTTTTCGGTCAGGACCGGGCCGCCGGTGTGGCCCGCCGCTACCTCGAACTACTGGATTTGCCCACGCAGCGGGCCTCCGAACTGCTGCACCTGCCCATCGAACAGATCATCGCCGCGGCCGGCATTCTGTTCGACGAGGTGCCCTCCAAGGAGCCGGGCCGCCTGGCTGCGGTGCCGGTGGTGGACGGCGATCTGCTGCCCGGCTACCCGTCCGAACGCTTCCAGCAGGGCCGCTCGCACCGGGTGCCATTGATCATCGGCACCAATAAGGACGAGGCCTCGATGTTCCGCCTCTTCCGCTCGCCCATCATGCCGGTCACGCCCGAAGCGGTGAACGCCATGCTGCTCGGCGTGGCCGCGGAGCATCCCGGACTGTCGCCGGAACGGATCGCCGAGATCGCCTCGGCCTATACCGTCAGCACCCCGCGCGGTGCGCTGAGCATGTCGACCGATGCCGCCTTCCGCATGCCCGCCCGCTGGGTGGCGGAGGCGCACTCCGCGCATTCACCGACCTGGGTGTACCGCTTCGACCATGCCACCCCGATGTTGAAGGCGGCCCGGGTCGGCGCCGGTCATGCCACCGAATTGCCTTATGTATTCGGCAATTTCGGCTCCTTCGAGCACGATCCGACCTTCTGGCTCGGCGGCCGCAAGGTCGCCCAGGAGGTCTCGGGCCGAATGATCCGGCGCTGGACGGCATTCGGCGCGCACGGTGTGCCCGCGGCCCTGGACGGGTCCAAGCACTGGCCGCCCTATACGACGGCGGCGCGCAATACGCTGGTCATCGACAATGTCGACCGGATCGTCGACGATCCGGACCGCGACCGTAATTCGGTCTGGGGCGACCAGGTGGTCGGCTTCTACTGAGATCGGTGCGGGATCCACTACCGCAGTGGATCCCGCACCGCCGCAGTGGATCCCACCTGCCGCAGTGAATCCCGGTGCTGTGCAGTGTATCCGGGTGAACGGCGCTACGGCTCAGACCGCGGCAGTCGCCCGCTTCCCCAGATTCGCCGGCATGCGCGAGTAGCCGTGCAGGGTGTACAGCGGCCGCCGCTCCGGGGCGCCCGCCAGGGACATTTCCGGGAAGCGGTCGAAGAGCGAGCGCAGCGCATAGGTGGCTTCCATGCGCGCCAGGCTCGCGCCCAGGCAAGTGTGGATGCCGCTGGAAAAACTCAAGTGCTCCTTGGCATTCGGGCGCGTGATATCGAAGCGATCGGGCTCCTCGAACACCTTCGGATCACGATTCGCACCGGCCAGCGAGGTGACGACCACGCTGCCCTTGCGCAGCGAGGCGCCGCCGATCTCGATATCGCACAGGGCGATTCGCGCGGTGATCTGCACCGGTGCGTCGAAGCGGAGCACCTCCTCCACCGCCTGCGGCCACAGCTCCGGTTCCGCGCGCAGCCGCGCCAGCTGCTCCGGATGGGCGAGCAGCTGCACCACGCCATTGCCGATGAGATTCACGGTGGTCTCGAAGCCCGCGCCCATGAGCAGGCTCGCGGTGGCCTTGAGCTCCTGATCGTCGAGATTCCCGGCGGTGACCAGACTGCTCAGGATGTCTTCGCCCGGCTCCCGGCGCAATTGGGCGAGGTGGTTGTCCAGATAGCCGTCCATGGCGAACATGGCCTTCGCGGCGCGCTGCCAGGTGCGCCAGGAAATACCGAAGTCCAGCAGTGGACTCGCCGCATCACCCCACTCCAGGAACTGCGGGCTGGATTCGCGTGGGAAGCCCAGCATTTCGGCGATGATGGCGATCGGCACCTGCGCGGCGTAGTTCTCGATCAGATCGGCGGACCCATCGGCGGGCAGCGCCTCGAGCAGTTCGGCGGTCACCGACTCCACCCGATCGCGCAATCGGCCGATGGCGCGCGGGGTGAACGCGGCGGAGACCGATTTGCGCATGCGGGTGTGCTCCGGCGGATCGAGCACCAGCATGGACGGCGGCTCCACCGGATTCGGCGGCAGCGCCGCCGCATCGATCCGCCGCCGCGCCGCCGACGGCATCTCGAAGCCCCGCGCGCCGAAGATGCCGAACCGATTGTCACGCAGGATGGCTCGGCTCAGCTCGTAATCGGCGGTCGCCCAGGCGATCGGGCTGTGCACCAGTCGCCCGCGCTCGCGTATCTCCTCGATGTACGGGTACGGGTCTCGCAATCCACCGGCGCTGCCGACCAATTGCGCGAACGGATCGCCGCGCCCGGCCCGCACCCGGATCACGTACCGTGGCGTGCCCTGCTCCACAACCCATCGAAACCAGTACCGCGGGCTCATCATCGCTGACTCCCTTGTCGTCGGGTCATTCCACCGTACGGAAATCCGTTGCGGGGAAAAAGGTCCCGAAGGGGGAACCGCACCTCCTACCGCAGTAGGAGCCCCCGCCCCAAGTTCGCGGCCCGCCCGGGTCTGGACTGACGTAGCGGGGGAGCGAAGCGGAGGAGGGAAGGCCCGGGTAACAAGGCCGCGAACCCGCCGGAGCGAAGCGGAGGCAGATTAACGCAGCGCGGTGACTCTTTCCGAGGCGATTCGTCGCTCGCGGGTGGCGGGGTCGGGGTGGGCGACCTGCACCAGGGAAGCGCCCGAGGCCAGGACGGCGACCAGGCCGTCGATCAATTCGGCCGGGGTTTCCCACGAAGTGCTCGACAGCACCCGGTCCTCGGCGGTGAAGCCCTGGCGGGAGGCCGACTTGCGCGCCTCTTCGAATACCTCCGACACCGACATTCCGTCCAGCGCACAGCCGATGCCGCTGGGGCGGAACTGATCGCCGTGCACCCGCACCGCGGTGGCGTAATCGGTGACGCCGATCGGCAGCTCGCGCACCGGCAGGCCCATCGGGTCCAGGGACAGCGCCGCTACCTCCGGAATATCGCCCGCCTCGTCGATGCGATCGGCGGTCACCAGCGCCAGCTCGGCGTCCGGGTCCGCGTGCAGCACCACTTCGACACCGGCCCACCAGCAGCCGAGCAGGACCGCGGCGGTCTGCCAGTGCGCGGGCAGCAGCACCGCCACCCGCGAACCGCGGGAGAGGCCGAATTCGTCGCGAATCATATTGGCGGTCTTGGCCGCCCAGTTGGTCAGCGTCAGCCCCGATAGCTCGATCCGGGCGCCGGTGGCGTCGTCGTAATAGGTGATGCGCGGGCCCGCGGGATCGCGGGCGAGGATGGGGTCGAGTACCGCTTCGGTGAGGGTCTCGGTCAGTTCACGCATTTCGGTCCGTTCTTACCGGCATCGATGGGTGGAGCTGGCGGGACCGGCGTCATGGTGGTCGAAGTACCCGTGAAGTCCAGCTGGCTGCCGGTCGCCGAACCGGGACCAGCGTAGTCACTCGCCAGCACCACCCGGACCGCCCCCTCCGGCATCCCGTCCTGCTTGATGACCGGCAGTCCGCCCAGCACCGAGGCCACCGCGCGCGCGTTCGCATCGCTGCTGCTGCCCGCCAGCACCCGGCTGCTCTGAATCGGCCCGCCCACCCAATTGTCCACCGTGCCGGTGTGGAAACCCTTGCCCGCCAGCGCCTGCCCCACCTGCCCGGCCAGCCCGCCGGTACCGCTCGCGTTGTAGAGATCCACGGTGACGGTCGACGGATCGACACCGCCGGTCGTCTCCTGCGGATCACCGTCGATGGTCTTGGCCACATACTTCTGCACCGCGACCGGATCGACGCGCACCACCGATTCGCCGTTCTCGGTCCAGCCGTTCAGATCCTTGACCGGAATGGTCTCGAACTTCACCTGCCCGGCGGACAGATCCTGCAGCTCGTGCAGGAACGACAGCACATCCCAGCCGTCGTCGAGCACGATGGTGCGGCCCACCGCATCACTGAGATCCTTCAGCCGGCCGGGATTGGTGAGCACCTTGGCGCTCAGCACCTGATGCACCAGCTGTGCCATGTACACCTGCTGGCGCACGATGCGGTCGAGATCGCCGCGCGGCAGTTCGTGCCGCTGGCGCACGAAGCTCAAAGCCTCGGGGCCATTGAGTTTCTGCGGTCCCGCCGGAAAGTCCGCACCGGACATCGGCTCGTACACCGGATTGTTCAGGCAGACATCGACACCGCCGACGGCATCGGTGAGCAGTACGAAACCGAGCAGACCCACCTCGGCGTAATGGTCGACGGTGATACCGGTCAGATTGGTGACCGCCTTGATCAGCGCCTGCCGCCCGGCGAGCGTGGAACGGGTCTCCGCCTCGGCCGGGGTGACGCCCTTGTCGATCAGCTTCTGCTGCTCGTTGAATTTGGTCACGCCGAACGCGGAGTTGATCTTGCCCATGCCCAGCCCCGGAATGTCCACGTAGGAATCGCGGGGAATCGAGATGGCCGTTGCCGATTGACCGTTGTTGGGCACCCGGATCAAGACGATGGTGTCGGTATTGAGGCCCACCTCGTCACCCGCGTGCAGCATGGCACGCTCATCGTCGGAGAGCGGATTGCCGTGCGCATCGGTGCGGGCGTCGATGCCGACCATCAGAATGTCGACCGCGCCGTCCGAGCCCCCACCCAGGCCCAGATCGCTGATCCGCTCGATGCTCGACACCAGCTGATCCACGCTGTGCCAGCCCAGCCCGGTGACCACCAGCACCAGCACCGCCGCCGCGGCCGCGAACGCGCGCAGCGGATTCGCGCGATGCCGCGCCACCCACGACCCCGGCGCCGCGGGGCGGCGCGAAGGTAGCGGCGCGGATGCCCTTGTGGTGTCCGGCAACCCCTGCTTCCTCTCCAGTGTTCGGCCGAGTACACCCCGCAATCGGGGTGGCATCGTTGGAATACCCCCATAGGCAGGCTAGACGCGCGGCCGGACATGTCCGTGTAGCCGACGCTCAGTGAGTCGTGCCGCATTGCCGGTGCGCAGGGCATTACCGCAGGTGGAGAACGAGGTGCAGGACCACTGTGTCCGGCATGCCACACTGACCGCCGTGACTTCCGCCTCCTTGGATCCCGTCTCCGCGCGGCTCGTGGTGACGGGTGCGCGGGGACAGTTGGGCCGGGCACTGCTGCGCCTGGCGCCCGATGCCCGCGGCTACGGTCGCGGTGACCTCGACATCACCGATCTGGAAGCGGTTCGCGCCGTGCTGAATCCGGGTGATGTGGTGCTGAACTGCGCTGCCTACACTGCCGTGGATCAGGCCGAAACCGATGTCGAGGCGGCTTTCGCGGTGAATGCGAGTGGTCCGGCCGTGCTCGCCGCAGTCTGTGCCGCGATCGGCGCGGACCTTGTGCACGTCTCCACCGATTACATTTTTCCGGGCAATGCCGAGCGTCCGTACGAGCCGAACGATCTCGCCGGTCCCACCACCGTTTACGGTCGCTCAAAATTAGCTGGTGAGCAGGCCGTACTCGATCTGTCCCCGAATGCCCGGATCGTCCGTACCGCCTGGGTCTACACCGGTGAGGGCTCCGACTTCGTCGCGACCATGCGCCGGCTCGAGCGCGAACGGGACACCGTCAAGGTCGTCGCGGACCAGATCGGATCGCCAACGTACGCACCGGATCTGGCCGCGGGGCTCTTGGAGCTGGCTGGGCGGCTGCCGGATTCGACGCAGTCCGACTCCTCGGATTCCGCGGGGCGGCGCGAGATTCCGCGAATTCTGCACGCCACCAATGCCGGACAAGCCAGTTGGTTCGATCTGGCGCAGGCCGTATTCGCCGGCGTCGGCGCCGATCCGGAGCGTGTACTGCCCTGCGGCACGGTGGATTTCCCGAGACCCGCTCCGCGCCCGGCATATTCGGTTCTTTCGGGCAAATCGTGGATATCGGCCGGGCTCAGCCCCCTGCGGGAGTGGCAGCAGGCGCTGAACGACGCACTCGCTTCCATCTCCGACTAGGCTGAGCGCCCGTGAGCCCCTCGGATTCTGTCGGACGACCGTCACTGGCCGTCGTCACGGTGACCTACTCGCCCGGTGAGCACCTCGAACACTTCATCAGCACGCTAGCCACCGCGACCGGCGAGAAGCCGCAGGTCATCCTTGCCGACAACGGCTCGGTGGACGGCGTGCCGGAGCTGGTCGCCGAAGCCAATGCCAATGTCCGGCTGCTGCGCACCGGCGGCAATATCGGCTATGGCGGCGCCATCAATCGCGCTGTCACCGAGATCGACCCGGACATCGAATTCATCGTCATCGTCAACCCCGATATTCGCTGGGGTACCGATTCGATAGATGAACTCCTGGCCGCCGCTCGCCGCTGGCCGCGCGCCGGAGCCCTGGGACCGAAGGTCCTCGAGCTGGACGGCAGCGTCTACCCGTCCGCGCGCAAGGTGCCGGGTCTGGCAGACGGCGCCGGTCACGCCATCCTCGGCACGGTGTGGCCGGGCAACCCCTGGACCCGCCGCTACCGCCAGGAGAACGAGCAGATCTCCGAGCGCACCGTCGGCTGGCTGTCGGGCTCCTGCCTGCTGGTACGCCGCGCGGCCTTCGACGCCATCGACGGATTCGACTCCCGGTACTTCATGTACATGGAGGATGTGGACTTCGGTGATCGCATGGGCAAGGCGGGCTGGCACAATGTTTTCGTGCCGTCCGCTGAGGTCACGCACGCCAAGGGACACGCCGCCGGACGCCATCCGGAGACTATGCTGCCGGCCCACCACGCCAGCGCCTACCGTTTCCAGGCAGATCGGCATCCGCACTGGTGGCAGGCTCCACTGCGCGGCGCGCTGAAGGCCGGACTTGCGATCCGCTGCAGGCTTGCGGTTCGATCCGCACTGCGCGAACGCGATCAGGCGGACGCTGCTACCAACTGACAACAGGGGAGAGAATGGCGAACAGCGGCAGTACTGCCGGGTCGACTGATGCGGTAATCCTGGTCGGAGGCCAGGGCACCCGCCTGCGGCCACTGACCCTGTCCGCTCCCAAACCGATGCTGCCGACGGCCGGTCTGCCGTTCCTGCAGCATCTGCTGGCCCGCATTGCCGCGGCCGGCATCACGCACGTCGTACTCGGTACCTCCTACAAGGCGGAGGTGTTCGAGGATCACTTCGGTGACGGTTCGGAGCTCGGGCTGGAACTCGAGTACGTGACCGAGACCGAAGCACTGGGCACCGGCGGCGGTATTCGCAATGTGCTGCCCAAACTGCGGGCCGACACCGTCATGGTGTTCAACGGCGACGTGCTCGGCGGCACCGACCTCAACGGTGTGCTGGAGACCCATCACGCCAGCAAGGCCGACGTCACCCTGCACCTGGTGCGGGTCGGCGATCCGCGCGCCTTCGGCTGCGTGCCCACCGACGAGACCGGCCGTGTCACCGCATTCCTGGAGAAGACCCAGGATCCGCCGACCGACCAGATCAATGCCGGTTGCTACGTCTTCCGCCGCGAATACATCGAGAAGATTCCCGCGGGCCGCCCGGTCTCGGTGGAACGCGAGGTCTTCCCGGCGCTGCTCACCGAGGGCGCGCACATCCAGGGCCATGTGGACACCTCCTACTGGCGCGATATGGGCACCCCCGAGGACTTCGTCCGCGGCTCCGCCGATCTTGTGCGCGGTATCGCGCCCTCGCCCGCTCTGCCCGGGCAGCGCGGCGAATCCCTCGTGCATCCGAGCGCGGGTGTGGCGCCCGGCGCACTGCTCATCGGCGGCACCGTAGTGGGTCGCGGGGCCGAGGTCGGCGCTGGCGCCCGCCTCGACGGCGCAATCCTTTTCGACGGCGCCCGAGTGGAAGCCGGTGCGACGGTGGAACGTTCGATCGTCGGCTTCGGCGCTCGCATCGGTCCCCGGGCACTCGTCCGCGACGGCGTCATCGGCGACGGCGCGAGCATCGGCGCCCGCTGTGAACTCCTGCGCGGCGCTCGAGTCTGGCCCGGCGTGGACATCCCGGACGGCGGGATCCGCTTCTCCACCGACGTCTGACAACCACACTACGAATCAGCCGCCCCCACCCCGGGGCGGCTGATTCGCGTAATCGACACGGACAACACGCCTGGGCCGCGATCAGGTCCGGCGAATTCGCCTCCGAAACACGCTGACCACCGAGTACCGTCGCTGCGGTGCCATACTGGGCCTGTCACCCGATCACCTGCGTGGAGTGAGGACAGATGACTGCCGATCCGTTGCCGCCGAGCGATCGTCCGGTGCCGGGCTGGCCGGTGCCGCCGCCCGAGGGGTATTTCGCGGAAGACCTCGACCGTATGCACGATCTGCCCTCGCACACCGAGCTGATCGACGGGAGTCTCGTTTTCGTGAGCCCGCAGGCGAAGTTCCATATGCTCGTCATCAACTTTCTCGACCAGGAATTGAATGAGCAGGCTCCAGAGGATCTAGAGGTGAGCCGTGAGATGACGGTGACCCTCGGCCCGCGTCAACGCCCTGAACCCGACATTCTTGTCGCGCGAGCTGAGGCTGATGCCGGTCTTGATCAGACCACTTACCATCCCGAGGATGTTGTCCTCGTGATCGAGGTGATGTCACCGGATTCGGTGGAGCGCGACCGTAAGCGCAAGCCGCAGTTGTATGCGGAGGCCAAAATTCCGCACCTCTGGCGGGTCGAGAATGTCAACGACCGAGCTGTTTTCTACACCTATGAACTCGATCTGGCATCGAAGGTCTACTCGCTCACTGGAATTCACCACGATCGCCTTCAGCTCGACGAGCCGTTCAAGATTGATCTGGACTTGACTCGCGCCACGCGGAGACGGCGCGCTCAGAACTGATCGCGGGTGGGCGGCGCGCCGTAAGGGTGGGGCAGATGTTGTCTGGAGGGTTGCGGCGATAACACTGGGGTCATGACATTGTGGCCTGATCCGGAAGTCGCAGCGGCGGTCAAGGGGTGGGCGACCAGTTCGCCCGCTGTGGATGCGACGGACTATCGGCAGATACGGGCCATGGTTGACGCGTTGACGCATGGGGTGGTTGCACCGGCCGGAGCGGACGTCACCGTGTTGGAGCACCCGGTGGTCGCGGGGGATGGCTACGAGATTGCGGTCCGGGTGTATCGCCGGGCGGGCGAGGTGTCGACCGGGGCGCTGCTGTATGTGCATGGGGGCGGCGGGATTTCCGGGACGCTCGACGGGTATGAGCGGCTGTGCCGTTACTACGCGGCCGAGGCCGGGATTCAGATCGTGGCCGTCGACTATCGGCTCGCGCCGGAGCATCCGCATCCGACCGGGGTGGAGGACACGTACGCGGTGCTGGTCTGGTTGACCGAGCACGCAACAGAATTGGGGATCGATCCCGAGCAGATCGGGATCGGGGGCGACTGCGCCGGTGGCGGTATCGCCGCGGGCGTCGCGCTGCTGGCGCGGGATCGGAGCGGACCGGCGCTGGCCCTGCAATTGCTGGTCTGCCCGATGCTGGACGATCGGAATACCGTGTCCGATCCTGCGATTGCGCCCTTCAGCACCTGGACCTACGAGTTCAATCGCACGGCGTGGCGCGCACGGCTCGGTGATCTCGCGGGCACCGATGCGGTGCCCGCGTACGCGGCTCCGGCGCGGGCGACCGAATTAGCCGAGTTGCCAAGAGCTTTCATCGAGGTCGGGGACCTCGATATCTTCCGCGACGAAGCCCTCGACTACGCGCGCCGGTTGGTGACGGCTGGAACCCACGTGGAATCGCACCTATGGCCCGGGCTGCCGCACAACTACGACGCGGTGGGTGCGAAAACGCCTGCGGCGCGGCGGGCCCTGGCCGTCCGGATCGGTTTCCTCGCGAGCCTGCTGGACTGATATCGCCTGTCCTGCAACGAGAGAGCCGCCTCCGGTGCTACCGGGGCGGCTCTCTCGTTGGGCGGGTCCGCCGAGTTCAGCGGACAGTGGCGGGGCTCACACTCGCGGCGGCAGTGAGAGCGGCGGTGGCGGTGCGGTGCTCGCGGAGCAGGAGGAAGCCGGTGAGGGCGACCAGGGCGGCGGTGAGGCCGTGCACGCTGAAAGCCGTTGCGGTGGAACCGTGGTGGCTCAGTACGGTGATCATGTCGCCGAGTGGGGTGAGCGCGGCGACCAGCATGGTGATGGCCAGGCGAAGCGCTGGCGGGCGGCTAGCAAGGCGAGGATGACAATGCCGGAGGTGATATCGCGAATGCCCTTGAGGTTCAGGAAGGCGCCGGCGTCGCCGTGCGGCCATTCCGGGAGCCCGAAGCCGGAGGCGGTGGTCTCCGGCGCGAGGACGTAGCTGATGCCGACATAGATGATGAAGGCCGCGCCGATGAGGGAGAGGGCGGTGGCGATGCGGTTCATGGTCATGATCTGTGCTCCAAAATCTAGCGCCGCTAACTGATATGCACAACGCTAAAGCATGCATGGGTAGTTTGTCTAGCGATGCTAGGATTTGTTCATGAGCGCAATTCAGACACGCAAGGAACGCGAACGCGCCGAACGCCATCAGCGGATCATCGATGCCGCCCGCCGGCTGGCCGAAACCGAAGGCTGGGACGCGGTCACCATTCGCCGCCTGGCCGAGGCCATCGAATACAGCCAGCCCGTGCTCTACGGCCACTTCTCCGGCAGGGAGGCCATTGTCACCGCGGTCGCCGA
This sequence comes from Nocardia sp., assembly GCF_025465275.1. Lineage (GTDB taxonomy): Bacteria > Actinomycetota > Actinomycetes > Mycobacteriales > Mycobacteriaceae > Nocardia. The sequence continues at coordinate 119,663 of NZ_JAODNK010000080.1, forward strand.
ACAGGGCATCGGTGAATTCGCCGTGGCGACCAGGGCGATCCGGGAAGCCGCGGCCACGCCGCAGGAAGCCCTGACCGCGGTCGCCGAGGGCTATCTCGCCTTCGCCCGCGACAATTCCGCCCTCTACGACGCGATGTTCCTGTTGCGCACGAACCTGAAATTCGGGGACGAGGCCGGGCAGCCGCTGAAGGACGCCTTCATGGAACTGGCCCTGACCTTCGCGCCCTTCGCCGCACCGCACGATGTCGAAACCTTCACCGAGGTCGCCTGGAGCTCCCTGCACGGCCTGGCCACGCTGGATCGAGGCGGTCGGCTGCGGCCCGACTTTCGTGCTCAGCGACTGGAAATTCTTGTCGCCCAATGGGTGCGCTGAGCCCGAGCGGGCCGGACCGGCGCCGACCGCGCCTAGGCTGTGATCATGGCTGACGCGGTGGTGGTCGGATCGGGGCCCAATGGGCTTGCGGCGGCGGTGATCCTGGCCCGGGCGGGGCTCGACGTGCAGGTTTACGAGGCCTCGGACGCGATCGGCGGCGGCTGCCGGACCGGAGAGGTCACGCTGCCGGGGTTCCGGCACGATCTGTGCGCGGGCGCGCATCCCATGGCGGTGGCGTCGCCGTTCTTCCGCGCCTTCGACCTGGCCGCGCACGGGGTGGACCTGCTCGCACCGCAGGTGTCCTATGCGCATCCGCTCGACGGCGGGCACGCCGGACTGGCATGGCGCGATCTCGAGCAGACGGTGGACGGGCTCGGTCGCGACGGCGGTTCCTGGCGGCGGCTCTTCGGGCCGCTGGTGCGGGACTGGGAGGGCCTGGTCGCACTGGGGATGTCGGATCTGCGGCATCCGCCACTCGATCCGATGGTGGGTGTGCGCTTCGCCCGGCGTCTGGTCGAACAGTCGACGCCCCTGTGGAATCTGCGCTTTCGTGAGGAGATCGCCCCTGCCCTGCTGACCGGCATTGCCGCACATGCCATTCGGCCACCGCGCGGCATTCCGGGCGCCGGGGTCGCCATGTTGCTCGGCACACTCGCGCATGTGCGCGGCTGGCCCGTCCCGCGCGGCGGCAGTCAGGCCATCAGCGATGCGCTCGCCGCCGATCTGCGCCGGCACGGCGGGCGCATCAGCACCGGACATCGGATCGACTCCATCGACGAATTCGGTGAGGTGCGCGCCGTTCTGCTCGATCTGGCGCCCGCCGAATTGCAGCGCATCGCCGCCGACCGGTTGCCGAGCCGATACGCCGGGTCACTCGAAAATTTCCGCTACGGCGGCGCGGCCTGCAAGGTCGACTTCGCGCTCTCCGGCCCGGTGCCGTGGCAGGCGCGCGGCTGCGAACGAGCGGGTACCCTGCACCTGGTCGGCACCCGCGCCGAGGCGGTCGCCGCCGAAAAGGCCGTGGCCGCAGGGCAACACGCGGACCGCCCGTACGTGCTCGCCATCCAACCCGGCGTGGTCGACGCCACTCGGGCCCCCGCCGGGCAGCACACCTTCTACACCTACGCCCACGTCCCGAACGGTTCCACCCGGGATATGGCCGAGGCCATCACCGCGCAGGTGGAACGTTTCGCCCCCGGTTTCCGCGATCTCATCCTGGCCACCCATGTGCAGACCGCCGCCACCATGCCGGCGCACAATGCCAACTACGTCGGCGGCGATATCTCCGCCGGCGCAATGACATTGCGCCAGACCGTCTTCCGCCCCGCCCCGCGCTGGAACCCGTACCGCACCCCGATCCCGGGCGTCTACCTCTGCTCCTCGGCGACCCCGCCCGGCCCCGGCGTGCACGGTATGAACGGCTACTACGCCGCCCGCCACGCCCTCCGCCGTGAATTCGGCGTCCACACCGACCCGCTGGAATTGCTTGGATCGCACCCGGGCAATAGTGGACTGGACTAGACTTAGTCCACTATCCTTGGGTGATGACGCAGGTAAACATTCATGAGGCCAAGACACACCTATCCCGGCTTCTCGAACGTGTAGCGAAGGGGGAACGCATCGTGATTTCCAAGGCCGGCAAGCCGATCGCCGATCTGGTTCCGCATGGGGGGACACCGGTGACATTCGGCGGTCTCAAAGGCCAACTAGCGTACGACGACAGCGCATTCGGCATCGACCCCGACATTCAGCGGATGTTCTATGGGGATGATGCCGATGCTTCTGCTTGATAGTCAGACGGCACTGTGGTTGCTCGACGACAATCCGCGGCTGGGCGAGCATGCACGACGGATGATCAGTTCGGCCACCGAGGTTTACGTATCCGCCGCGACGATTTGGGAGCTGACCATCAAAGCGATGCTCGGCAAACTAAAGATCCCGGCCAACTTCACCGAGGTGATCGGCACACAGGGCCTGGCTGTGCTCGACGTTACAGGCGAGCACGCCGAGGGGATTCGCGAGTTTCCGGAACTTGTGCGGCATGACCCATTCGATCGACTGATCGTCGCGCAGGCGCAGGTCGAGATGCTGCGGTTGCTTACGGCGGACCGAGTGCTGCTCGGTCTGAATCGAAGTTTCATCGTCGATTCCACGCAGTGATCGACTCGGTTGGTCCTAGGCCGGTTGGGTGCGGTAGAGATCCGGCTCCAGATAGATGACGCGGGCGGCCGGAACCGCCGCGCGGACACGGGCTTCCGCGGCGTCGATGGCGGCCGCGATATCGGTGATTTCCAGACCGGGGACAATGGCGATCTTGGCGGCCACCAGCATCTCCTCGGGGCCGAGGTACTGGGTGCGCAGATGGATGAGACTGTCGATGCGCTGATCGTCGACGAGCTGGGCGCGAATGGCGCGATCCTCTTCCGGCGTCGCGCCCTCACCGATCAGCAGGCTCTGCATTTCGACAATGAGGATGACGGCGATGATGCCGAGCAGGATGCCGATGGCCAGGGTGCCGATACCGTCCCACACCGGATCGCCGGTCAGCTCGGTCAGGCTGATGGCCACGAACGCGAAGATCAGGCCGATGAGCGCGCCGGTGTCCTCCAGCAGCACCACGGGCAGCTCGGGATTGCGCGAGTTGCGAATGAACCGCCACCAGCTCGCATCGCCCTTGAGCGGCTTGGACTCTCGCATGGCGGTGGTGAAGCTGTACCCCTCCAGCACGATGGCGAAGCCGAGGATGGCGATGGCCACGAACGCGTTGGACAGCATCTCGGGATGCTCGATCTTGTGGATGCCCTCGTAGATCGCGTACACCGAGCCGAGCGCGAAGATCACCAGCGCGACCACGAACGAGTAGAAGTAGCGATTGCGGCCGTAGCCGAACGGGTGCAGCTGGTCGGCCTGCTGTGCGGCGCGCCGCTGACCCAGCAGCAGCAGACCCTGGTTGGAGGTGTCCGCCACCGAGTGCACGGCCTCGGCGAGCATGGACGCCGATCCGGTAATGGCCGCGCCGATGAACTTCGCCACCGCTATACCGGCATTGGCGCTGAGCGCCGCCAGGATCGCCTTCTTACCGCCACCCGCTGACAATGTGCCGTCCCTCCGAACCGTTGTCCGTTTTGTCGTAAAACGTGCTTGGTGGGACAGCCTACCCAGGCCGGGCTCAGTCCTCGTCGACCGTCGCGCAGAACAGCTGCGCCGCATCCCCGATGGCCTGGGCGCGAATATCGCCGTCCGCCGCGGAAATCCAGGCCGCATGGCCGCATTCGACCCGCAGCTCCTGTCCACCGAGGAACAGCCGCACCGTGCCGTGTGTGCACAGCACGATGCCGGGCCCGGAGCGCGGCACCGGAATCGGCTCCGATCCGGGTGTCAGTTCGTAGCGGCTGAGCGCGAATTCGGGTGCGGGCGTGTGGTACTGGAAAACACCGTCGCCCAGCAGTTCCGGCTCGATGATCGGCAGATCCAGGGGTTCGAAATCCAGCACGCGCAGCAGTTCCGGCACATCCACGTGCTTGGGCGTCAGGCCGCCACGCAGCACATTGTCGGAATTCGCCATGATCTCCACGCCGACGCCGCGCAGGTAGGCGTGCAGGTTTCCGGCGGCCAGGAACAGGCCCTCACCGGGTTCGAGGGTGATCCGGTTCAGCAGCAGCGCGGCGAGCGTCCCGGCATCACCGGGATAGGCCTCCGCCAGTTCCAGCAGGGTCCGCACTTCGGCGGTGAATTCCCGGCGCGAACCATTGGCTCCGGGATCGCGTTCGGACAGGTAGTGCACACAGCCGTCCAGCACCTTGGGCAGCAGCATGCTCAGGCTCGCCTGCGGCAGCGCGATCCAGGTGGTGAACAGAGTGCGCAGCCCGGCCGAATCCGGTTGGGCGGCCAGCAGTCCCGCAAACGACTCGAGCTCCGGCACCTCCAGCGCCCGCAGCAGCCGCACGGTGCGCAGCGGATCGCGGAAGCCCGCGAGTGCTTCGAACCGGTCCAGCGCCACCACGAGTTCCGGTTTGTGGTTCTCGTCGCGGTAATTGCGCATGGGGGAGTCGAGCGAGATGCCGGCGCGGTTCTCCCGCTGGAAACCGTTGCGCGCCTGTTCGAGACTGGGGTGCGCCTGCAGCGACAGCGGTTCCTCTGCGGCGAGGATTTTCAGCAGGAATGGCAGTCGCCCGTCGAATTCGCCCGCGACCGAGCCGAGTTCGCGTTGCGGGTCGGCGCTGACCACCTCCAGCAGCGATCGGCTGTGCCCGTTGATCCGCACCTGTGCGGGGTCGGCGGGGTGTGCGCCGAACCAGAGTTCGGCCTCCGGATGTGCGGAAGGAACCGGTCGTCCGCACAACTGAGCTAGCGCGGTGCGCGAGCCCCAGGCGTAGGAGCGCAGCGCACCAACGAGTTCGAGCACTAGTAACGTCCCCCGTCGTAGCGTCCCTGGGTCGAGGCCGGACGCGAGAGTAGTCGCAGATACGCGGCCGACATCTCCAGCCGAAGCGACAGCACTGCAAGCTGTTCCAGCTCACCACCGCGCGTGGGTGGCACCGGCTGACCGGCCTCCAGCGCATGCACGGCGGCGGCTTCCGCATCCACATTCACCAGGTCGACATCGACCAGCCCGGCATCGGAACCGAAGACCGCGAGTCGTCGCCGCGCGGCCACCTGGTCCAGGTCGGCGCTCAGTACGAAGATCCGCACCTGCTCCACCGGGGCCGGGCCGTCCAATTGCTCGTCATGGAAGAGCGGATCGAAACCGGGTACGGACACGCCTGCAGCTTCCACCAGTCGACCATGCGCTGCAACGGTTTCCGCCAGGTTGGCAGCGGCGGTGATCTGCCCGGCCGCGGCCAGCAGCACTTCGGAGCCGTGTTCGGCGAGGATCGCGGCGGCGGGCGAATCGCCGGACAGCACCATGCGCTTGCGCTGCTGCATGCGCGTGGCGAGGGTCTTGGCCGGATTGTGGAACGCCTCGTGCTGCGGACCGTCCCGTAGCGCCTCGGCATCGAGCAGATCGGCGAGCGCGTCCAATTCCGGTAGCAGCGGCCCGGTGCGACCGGGGTCGACGGCGGCCAGCACCGCAATGCCGACGGCCAGATAGCGCAGCAGCCGATTGTGGTCGAGTACCCGCACCCGGGGCGGCAGCATGGTCGCGCGGCCGGCGGCGGCGGCGCGCAGCGGTCCCTCGTCGGGAGCGGCGACCACGACCTCCGCACCCCGGCGCACCGCGAAATCGATGGCCTCGGCCAGGCGCGGATCGCCGGCGTCGTCGCCCGCCACCAGCACCACATCCAGCGGTCCGACCCACGGCGGAATCGAGGTGACCGCCACCAGCGGCATGCTCGTCCGATCCCCGAGTGCGGCCACCAGCAGTCCGGCGGCGCGGGCGGCCCGCCCACTGCCGGAGAGCATGACCAGACTGCGCGGTCTTAGATCCGTGAGCCGTGTCAGCGCGTTCTCGGCCAATGCCGCGGCGGTCGCGCGTACCAGCGCGCCGCCGGATGCGGCAGAACGCAAGGTTCCCCCGGCGTCGGCCGCTTCCAGCGAGGCGACGTCATCGAGGTCGAGTACAGGTGTCCCAGCGATCATCGGGCGTTGCCACCTCCCCTCATCGGGTCACCAGACGCTGGTGAATCCAAGCTCTGTGATTCCACTATTCCAGTCAGGCGCGGACGATGCTCAGGATCTCGGTGACGAGTTGGTCTACTTCGTCCTGCGATCGGGCTTCGACGTTGAGCCGCAGCAGCGGTTCGGTATTGGAGGCACGCAGATTGAACCAAGCGCCGTCGGGCAGTTGCACGGTTACTCCGTCCAAGCGGTCCACCGACTGAGCCCGTTTGCCGAACGTTTCGAGCACCGCCATGGTCCGCTCCTTCGCATCAGCCACTGTGGAGTTGATCTCTCCGGAGGCCGCATATGTTGCATACGCGGAGGCGAGCTCGGACATCGGCCGATCCTTCGAGCCGAGTACGGCCAGCACGTGCAGGGCGGCCAGCATGCCGGAGTCGGCGCCCCAGAAATCCCGGAAGTAGTAGTGCGCGGAATGCTCGCCGCCGAAGATCGCGCCGGTGGAGGCCATCTGCTGCTTGATGAACGAGTGGCCGACCCGGGTGCGCACCGCATTGCCGCCGAGTTCGGCGACCAGCTCGGGCACCGAATGCGAGGTGATCAGATTGTGGATGATGGTCGCGCCCGGCTCCTTGGCCAGTTCGCGCTCGGCCACCAGGCCGGTGATGGCGGACGGCGACACCGGGTCGCCCTTCTCGTCCACCACGAAGCAGCGGTCGGCATCGCCGTCGAAGGCCAGGCCGATATCGGCGCCGGTCTTGCGGACGTAGTCCTGCAGATCCACCAGATTCTTCGGATCCAGCGGATTGGCTTCGTGATTGGGGAAATTTCCGTCGAGCTCGAAGTACAGCGGCTCGATGATGTACTGCGGCAGCGTGCCCAGCACGGCGGGCACCGTGAAGCCGCCCATGCCGTTGCCCGCGTCCACGGCGATGCGCAGTGGGCGCGAGTCGCTCAGATCGACGAGCTTGTGCAGATAGGCCGCATAGGCGGCGAGCAGATCCTGTTCAGTGGCGGTACCGCGCGGGCCGTCGTAGGCCGGTACGCCGGCGATGACCTCGTCGGCGATGGTGCGCAGCCCGGTGTCCTGGCCGACCGGCAGCGCCTTGGCCCGGCACATCTTGATGCCGTTGTACTTCGCGGGATTGTGCGAGGCGGTGAACATGGCGCCGGGGCATTCGAGATGGCCGGAGGCGAAGTACAGACCGTCGGTGGAGGCGAGGCCGATCTGGACCACATCGAGGCCCTGCGCGAGCACGCCGTCGGCGAAGGCGGCGGCCAGTTCGGGGGAGGAGTCGCGCATATCGTGGCCGATCACGACCTGCTTCGCGCCCTCGGCGCGCATCAGCCGGGCGAAGGCGGAGGCCACATCCGTGACGAATGCCGCGTCGATTTGTTCGCCGACCACCCCGCGGACGTCATATGCCTTGATGACTGCATTTACGGACTCGGCGGAGCGTGGCTCTGTCATGCCGAACACACTAGTAGTTGTGTCCTGCAAGGTGAATTCGGCGTTGCTGCGCATGTCCGAGGAGCTGACACTCAGTTGGGCGGGTCCGGTAGGACACGTAGGTGACCGCGTCTGCCGGTGCGATTGGGGCGCTGCTGGGAGGGCGGATAGTCCGAGTAGCCGCGCGGATCGGGTTCCGGTGTGCGGCGCCGTAATCCGGCTTCGCGGACGGCCTCGGCCAGTGCGGTCAGATCATCGTCGTCGGGGGTGCTGGAGGAGAACCCGCCCTCGTGCTTGACGAGCTCCCAGCCCTTCGGCGCGGTGATCCGGGAGGCGTGCGTTTCGCACAGATCCCAGGAGTGCGGTTCGGCGACCGTGACGAGTGGACCGACCACCGCCATCGAGTCCGAATACACATAGGTGAGCGTCGCAACAGCCGGATTCTTGCAACCTGGACGGCAGCAACGACGCATGGGAATCACGCCATGCAGGGTAACCCTCCTGGCGCTCCGAGGGGGATAGACACGCTCAACGTGGCGGTCCTCACCCCGATCCGAACCGTGCACGGTCCACTCGCGACACGCGCCGACGCAGGCCGGGCGATCGATTGGAGCTAGATTCGTGTCATGACCCGTTCACGTAAGAGGCGACCGCCCACCGCGCGGTCGGTCATCCGCCGCGGGCGGGGTGTGCGCGGGCCGATGCTGCCGCCGACGGTGCCTGCCCGCCGCACCCGCGGCCAGCAGTTCGACCGATTGGTGCTGGAGGCGTTCGCGCCCCTGGAGAGTCGCTGGCACGACCAGCTCACCAAGCTGGATATCGCCGTGGACGATGTGCCGAAAATTCGTCCGCTGCACCCGGATTCGGTGACCTGGCCGGACGAGGTCGTTGCCGACGGCCCGGTGCCCCTGTCGCGCCTCATCCCGGCAGGGGTGGACCGTTACGGCCAGGCGACCCGGGCCCGCGTGGTGCTGTTCCGCAAACCGCTGGAACTACGGGCCGGTGATCCCGACGATTTGGTGGACCTGCTGCGCGAAGTTCTCGTCCAGCAGATCGCCACCTACCTCGGAGTCGATCCGGATGTGATCGACCCCGAACCCGAGGAATGAAGCTCTCCCAACCGCCACAACAGATTTCGTGAGGTCGGGGTAACTCCCGGGGTACCCCCGAAATGGTTTCGGCGCCTAGCCGCCGGCACGCGAATGGTACGGCCGGCGGCTCTCACTCAGGCGCTGAAGTTCCGGGGAGGCGGGGGAGCTAGATGATGCCGCGCTTCAGGCGACGCCGCTCGCGTTCGCTGAGGCCGCCCCAGATGCCGAAGCGCTCATCGTTGGCGAGGGCGTAGTCGAGGCATTCGTCGCGGACTTCGCAGCCCATGCAGATGCGCTTGGCCTCGCGGGTGGAGCCGCCCTTCTCGGGGAAGAACGCCTCCGGATCGGTCTGTGCGCAGAGCGCCCGTTCTTGCCACTGCTCGGCTTCGGTCATCGCGCGACCGCCGCGTGAAAAACTGTCGAACGCTTCATCAGTGCCCGTGACGATCAGGCTCAGGCGTGGTGGTTCGGGCTGATATTGCGCCCGCGCCCACTGGCCGCCCCCCGGCCGTATCGTCATCGGTTCACCCCCCTCGAGTCCGTTCCATGTGTCGGCGCAGAAATCAGGTGCTGCGCCAGCTGTGGAATCGGTTTGCGATACACCGCCTGGAAAATTCGACGGGGCCAGCTCATCGGCCATCGCTCCGCCTCCTCACTGTGTGTTAGCGCAGAATGATTAATCCGTCGGAACCGATCCCACCGACGGCCCAACACCGCGACGTAGTCCCGCGGCCATCCCCGAGCTGTTCGCCACTCCGATGATACGAACGCATGTTCGAAAAGCCGTCCGCGCCTTGAGCTCTCGCGCGGACCCGGAATGACATGCCTGTGATTAGACACGCCGGGCGCGGTGGTGGTCAAGCTGCCGAAGCTATTCCGTTACCATCTGCGACCCGCTTCGGCAAGGTATCCGCAGATCAAACAGCAAATTCACAGCAAATATCCCGTGAGGCAACTTCGCACCCGAAACGCATAGGCTGTGCGGATGTGACTCGAGAACAAGCGGACACCGCCCCCGGCACCGGTCTGCGGATCGCGGTATTGGTCGGCGGAGTGGGCGGCGCGCGGTTCCTGCAGGGCGTGCGCGAGCTGGTCCCCGGCGCCGAAGTAACGGCGATTGTGAACGTCGGCGACGACGTCTGGATGCACGGCCTACGGATCTGCCCGGATTTGGACACCTGCATGTACACGCTGGGTGGCGGCATAGATACCGAACGCGGCTGGGGCCATGCGAACGAGACCTGGAACGCCAAGGACGAGCTGGCGAAATACAACGCTCAGCCCGATTGGTTCGGCCTGGGTGATCGCGATATCGCCACCCACCTCATTCGCACCGAAATGTTGCGTCAGGGTTACCCCCTTTCGGCGGTGACCGAGGCCCTCTGCAACCGGTGGCAACCCGGTGTGAAGCTGCTGCCCGCCACCGACGACAGGTCTGAAACTCACGTCGTTATCGCGGACCCGGAGAACCCTGGCGAACGTCGCGCGATCCATTTTCAAGAGTGGTGGGTGCGCTACCGGGCGAACGTTGAGACCCATGGATTCGTGACTATTGGGGCAGACCAAGCAAAACCCGCCCCCGGTGTGACCGAAATCATAGCGGCCGCGGACGCCGTTTTACTGGCTCCTTCGAACCCCGTAGTGAGCGTCGGATCGATCCTCGCGGTGCCCGGTATTCGCAGTGCGCTGCGCACCACCGATGCCAAGGTGATCGGTCTTTCTCCGGTGGTCGGTGGAAAGCCGTTGCGCGGCATGGCCGATGAATGCCTCTCTGTCATCGGTGTGGAAACCACCGCCGAAGCGGTCGGCAACTACTACGGCGCCCGCACCGCCACCGGCATTCTGGACGGGTGGCTGGTGCACAGCACCGATACCGCCGACGTCCCCGGCGTCGAGGTCCGCAGTGTGCCCCTGCTCATGTCCGACCCCGCCGCCACCGCCGAAATGGTGCGGGAGGCCCTGGACATCGCCGGCGTGAAACCTTGAGTGCTGGGAGTGAATTCGTGAGTACCGAACCGAACGCCTCGCTGCCCGATCAGGTAGCGATGCCCGATCACGCATCGGGCGGGGAGCTGAGCATTCGGCCGATTTTCGGGCTGCCGGAATTCCGGCCCGGCGACGATATCGCCGAACACATTGCGGCACAGGCGCCCTGGCTGCAGGACGGCGATGTGCTGGTGGTGACCAGCAAGATCGTGTCCAAGGTGGAGGGGCGCATCGTCGCGGCCCCGGCCGATCCCGAACAGCGTGATGCGGCCCGGCGCGAGCTGGTGCTGCAGGAGGCCGTGCGGGTGCTGGCGCGCAAGAACCGCACCCTCATCACCGAGAGCCGGCTGGGCATCGTGCAGGCCGCCTCCGGGGTCGACGGGTCGAATGTCGAGCGGGGCGAATTGGTGCTGCTGCCGGTCGATCCCGATGCCAGCGCGAAGGCCCTGCGCGCCGCCCTGGCCGAACGCCTCGGCGTGCAGGTGGCCGTGGTCATCACCGACACCATGGGGCGCGCCTGGCGCAATGGCCAGATCGATGCCGCCATCGGCTCTTCCGGGCTGCGGGTGCTGCACGACTACGACGGCGCGATCGACGGGCAGGGCAATGAACTGCACGTCACCCTGGTCGCGATCGCCGATGAACTGGCGGCCGCCGCGGACCTGGTGAAAGGCAAGCTCGGTGCGGTGCCGGTCGCGGTGGTGCGCGGGCTGGGGTACACCGACGACGGCTCCACCGCCGCGGATCTGCCGCGCCGCGGGGTCGATGATCTTTTCTGGCTGGGTACCGAGGAGGCCATCGAGCTCGGACGCGGCCAGGCACTGCTGATGCGCCGCTCGGTGCGCCAATTCGCGGAAACCCCAGTGGATCCCGAGGTCATCCGGGCCGCCGTGGGCGAGGCGCTCACCGCGCCCGCGCCGCATCACACCCGTCCGGTCCGGTTCGTCTGGTTGCGCAAGCGCGGCCTGCGCGATCAATTGCTCGAGGCCATGGCGGAGAAGTGGCATGCGGATCTGTCCGCCGACGGTCTGTCGCACGAGCGCGCCGAGAAGCGGGTCGGCCGCGGGCGCATCCTCTTCGACGCACCCGAGGTGATCATCCCGTTCTGTGTGCCCGACGGCGCACACGACTATCCGGATGCGCGCCGCCGCGCCAATGAATCCACCATGTTCAATGTCGCGGTGGGCGCGGCGGTGCAGGGCCTGCTGGTCTCGCTCGCCACCAAGGGGGTGGGCAGCTGCTGGATCGGCTCCACCATCTTCGCGCCCGACATCACCCGCGAGGTGCTGGGTCTGCCCGAGGACTGGAATCCCCTGGGAGCCATTGCGATCGGCCACCCGCTCGAGCCGCTCGCGCCCCGAGAGGCTCGCGAGCCCGGCATTGGGCTGGTGGAGCTGTGAGCGCGCCGGTGGCCGACGGCACCCGTGGTGAATCGCGAGCCGGGCATTGGGCTGGTGGAGCTGTGCGCGTGGCCGTGGCCGACGGCATTCGAGGCAGGCGAGCCCGGGTCAGCGTTGCCCGACTCGGTGCGGTGGGAGGGCCGTCATGAGTGCGGAGTCCCTGCACGCGTCGGCGCTGGAGCTGCTCGAAACCTGGTCTCCGGCAGCGGGTCCGGAGCAGTCGCTGCGGGAGGCCATGCTCGCGTTCCTGGGTTCCGCGCCGCGCGGCTGCCTGCGCGAGCATGCGCCGGGGCATATCACCGCTTCGGCGATCGTGCTCTCGCACGACGAGTCCGAGGTGCTGCTGACGCTGCATCCGCGCGTGGGTCGCTGGATCCAGCTGGGCGGGCACTGCGAGGAGTCCGACGAGTCGGTGGCGGCGGCCGCGTTCCGGGAGGCCATCGAGGAATCCGGGATCGCGGACCTCACCCTCGAACCGGGGCTGTACGGCGCGCAGGCGCACCCGATCACCTGCTCGCTGGGCGTCCCGACCCGGCACCTGGATCTGCTGTTCAAGATCAAGGCGCCGAAAGACGCCGTCCCCGTGCGTAGTTCGGAATCCACCGATCTGCGCTGGTGGCCGGTGGGCGGATTGCCGGCGGACTCGGACGTCCTACTGCGCTGACGGTGGTGACCGGTCACCGGATACCGGGGCCGGCTCACATTGATTCCACCCCGCCGAGCGCCTAGAGTCCGATTCGTAAGACGTTCTCAGGGCGGGGTGGAAATCCCCACCGGCGGTCATGGCGTCCGGCCTATCCGGTGCGCACGAGCCCGCGAGCGCCGAGCGGTTCACGGACCGCTCGGGTCAGCAGATCCGGTGTGAATCCGGAGCCGACGGTCACAGTCCGGATGAAAGAGAACGCGACGGTTCCGCCGCTCCGCCCTCGCGGATCGGCGCGTTCGCGTCGTCATGCCCTGGGTGACAACGCGAACAGGAGATAGTCATGTCACCCACCAATGCGACGGCTGGTCGGATCGCAGTGGTTGCCGCACGCTGGCACGCCGAGATCGTGAACAAGTCCGTGGCAGCCTGCCGCGCCGGTCTCGCCGAGCACGGGTACCCGGATGTCGATGTGATCGAAGTACCCGGTGCGTTCGAAATCCCCCTGCAGGCCAAGCGTTTGGCGGCCAGTGGCGAGTACGCCGCCATCGCCGCCTGCGCCCTCGTGGTCGACGGCGGCATCTACCGCCACGACTTCGTGGCCGGGGCGGTCGTGGACGCGCTCATGCGGGTGCAACTCGATACCGATGTGCCGGTGTTCTCGGCGGTGCTCACCCCGCACCACTTCCACGAGCACGCCGAGCATCTGACCTACTACTCCCGCCATTTCGAAGTGAAGGGCGCGGAGCTGGCCAATGCCATTGCCGCCACGCTGAGCATCGGCGCGGTACTGCGCTGACAGCAGCGGACCCGCTGCGGCGCAAGGGCATTACGCGGCAGCGGGTCCGGATTCAGGTGGCTCAGGCCGGAACCGGGGTCTTCTGGACCGGTACGGCGGTGGGGTCGGCGGTCGTTGCGGCGGCAGGGGTTTCGGTTCCCGTGGTCGCCGGATGGTCGTCCACCATGGCGGTTTCGTCGAACGGCAGCTTCCGGTCGAGGACGGCGCGCACCCGGTCCGGTTCGATGGTTTTGGTCCAGGTGCCGATGAGCACCGTGGCCACCGCATTGCCCGAGAAGTTGGTCACCGCACGGGCTTCCGACATGAAGCGGTCGATGCCGACGATCAATCCGACACCGTCGAGCAGTTCGGGGCGATGGCTCTGCAGTCCGCCGGCGAGCGTGGCCAGGCCCGCACCGGTGACACCGGCCGCGCCCTTGGACGCCACGATCATGAAGACCAGTAGCCCCAGCTGTTCGGTCCAGGACAGCGGCTTGTGCATGGCGTCCGCGACGAACAGGGTGGCCATGGTCAGGTAGATGGCGGTGCCGTCCAGATTGAACGAATATCCGGTCGGCACAACCACTCCCACCGTGGTGCGTTCCACGCCCAGGTGCTCCATCTTGGCGATGAGCCGCGGCAGTGCGGACTCCGAGGAGGAGGTGGCCACGATCAGCAGGTATTCGCGGGCCAGGTACCGCACCAGCTTGAAGATCGACACGCCGGCGACCGTGCGCAGCAGCACCCCGAGGATGCCGAAAACGAAGACCGCGCAGGTGAGATAGAACGCCACCATGAGCAGTGCGAGCTGTTTCACCGCGTCGAGTCCGGTGCGCGCCACCACATTCGCGATGGCGCCGAACGCGCCGACCGGCGCCAGCCACAGGATCATGGTCAGGATTCGGAACACCAGCTTCTGTAGCAGTGCCACACCGCGCAGCAGGGGTTCACCGGTGCTGCCCATGGCCTGGATGCCGAAGCCGACCAGCAGTGCGACGAACAGCGTCTGCAGTACCTTGCCGCCGGTCAGCGCCGAGACCAGGGTGGTCGGGACGATGTCCTTGACGAAAGTCCAGGTGCCACCCGCGCTTTGGGCATCCTTCGCGTACTGGACCGACTCCTTGGCGTGCGCGGCGATATCGAGTCCGCTGCCGGGATGCAGCAGATTGCCGACCACCAGGCCGATGGCCAGGGCCACCGTCGACATGATCAGGAAATAGCCGATGGCCATGCCGCCGATCTTGCCGACCCGGGCCGCCGCCCGCACCGATCCGATGCCGAGCACGATGGTGCAGAAGATGACCGGTGAGATCATCATCTTGATCAGGTTCACGAACAGGGTGCCGAGCTCGCCCACCGATTTGCCGAAACCCGGTGCCAGCCAGCCGACCAGAATGCCGGCCAGCACCGCCACGATGACGGCCAGATACAACCAGTGGGTGCGATCGCGGCGCGGCGCGGCCGGCGTATCGCTCGATGTTCTCGTCGCTGTACTCATTGAAGCCTCTCCATCATCCCGGTGTGAGCCCGCTCACGCCGGTTCGTGAAGAATGATGAGCCCGAGCGGTGACGCCGGTCACTGTTGCGTAAGTTTTGTTCACGGCACGGAGGCGCAGTGATCGGTCGTAGAACGGAGCGTGGGGCGCGGAGCCGGCGCGGGCGCTCGGTCGCCGGGCAGGTGTTCGCGGTGCAATTGGCGGTGCTGGCGGTGGTCATCGGCGTCGGCACCGCGCTGGTGGTGCTGCAGACCCGGCACGCCCAGGACGACGCCACCCGGGCGCAGGTCATCGATATCGCGGTGGCGGTCGCCCGCTCGCCCGCGACCCTGACCGCAGTGCACAGTCCCGATCCGACGGCGCTGTTGCAACCGGTGACCGAGAGCATTCGCAAGAGCACCGGCGTCGATTTCATCGTGGTCATGGCCCCCGACCGCACCCGCTACACGCACACCGATCCGGACCGCATCGGTAAACCGTTCAGCGGCACCATCGATCGCGCGCTGGCGGGGGAGACCTTCACCGAGACCTTCGCTGGAACGCTGGGCCCGTCCATTCGCTCGGTGACCCCGGTCCGGGATGCCGACGGCAGCATTGTTGCGCTGGTGTCGGCGGGCATCACCCGCGTCCACATCGGCGCTCAGGTGCGCGCGCAGCTACCGGCCATCCTGACCGTGGCCGGAGCCGGACTCGTGCTGGCGCTCTTGGGCGCACTGCTGTTGCGCCGCAGGCTGTTGCGGCAGACCCTCGGTTTGGCTCCCGCCGAAATGCGCACGCTCTACGAGCATCACGATGCCGTGCTGCACTCCGTGCACGAGGGCCTGCTGGTCTTCGACAAGTCGGGTGAGCATGCCGAGGTGGTCAATGACGAGGCCCGGCGGCTGCTGCAACTGCCGGACGGTCCGGTGCTTCGGGCCGATCTGCCGATCTCATTGCAACGGCTGGGCTCGGAGGTGGTGCGCGACGAAATGCATGTGACGCCGGAACGGGTGCTGGTGGTGAATCAGGATCTGGTCGAACATGGCGGTCGCCGCATGGGCACGGTGCTCACGCTCCGCGATCACACCGAATTACGGGACGTACTGGGCGAATTGAACTCGGTGCGCGGTTTCGCCGACGCACTGCGCGCCCAGGCGCACGAGGCCGCCAATCGCCTGCACGCCGTGGTCACCATGGTGGAGCTGGGCCGGTCCCGGGAGGCGGTCGTCTTCGCCACCGCGGAGCTGGAACTCTCGCAGGCGCTCATCGACCGGCTCGCCGGTGCGGTCGCCGAACCGGCGGTGGTCGCCCTGTTGCTGGGCAAGGTGGAGCAGGCGGCCGAATACGGCGTGGAGCTCACCGTCACCGGTGACACCCTGCTGGACTCCACCGATCCGCTCACCGCGCACGAAATGGTCACCCTGCTCGGCAATCTCGTCGACAACGCCCTCGATGCCGTCGGGCGGGACGAGGACGCCTGGGTGGAGGTCACCGTCCGCCGCGACGATGCCGAGCTGTATGTCCGGGTGGCCGACAGTGGTCCGGGCATGTCCGAGGAGCTGTTCAGCCGGGCGACCGAGCGTGGCTATTCCACCAAGACCGACCATCACGGCCTGGGTCTGGCACTCGTGCGGCGGCTGGTGGCGCGGTACGGCGGGGAGCTGCGGGCGAGGCGGGAGCCCGAAGCGGCTGTTATCGTGCGCTTTCCGTGCCCGGTCGAGGTGCGGCAGGCCGAGGGTATGGGTGCGGGTTCGGGTGAGGAGTAGGTACCGGTGATCAGAGTCCTGATCGTGGAAGACGATCCGGCTATTGCCGAGGCGCACCGTTCCTACGTGGACCGACTGCCCGGTTTTGAGGTGGCGGGCGTCGCGCACACCGGGCGGGACGCCCTGACCGCCGCCGGAAGATCACAGAAGAGTAACGAGTCCATTGATCTGGTGTTGATGGATAT
Organism: Nocardia sp.; assembly: GCF_025465275.1. Classification (GTDB taxonomy): domain Bacteria; phylum Actinomycetota; class Actinomycetes; order Mycobacteriales; family Mycobacteriaceae; genus Nocardia. The sequence goes on from NZ_JAODNK010000080.1 coordinate 136,369, forward strand.
CGGTTTACCGGATATGAGCGGTCTTGCGGTCGCAGCGGCTTTGGCCGGCCTGCGGCCGCGCCCCGATGTCATTGCTGTCACATCCGCGCGCGATCTCGCCATGGTGCGCGCCGCCGTCGCACACGGAGTGGTGCTGTATCTGCTGAAGCCGTTCACCTTCTCGGCATTCCGCGAGAAGCTCGAGCGCTATCTCGAATATCGGGCGGCGTTACCGGCGGGCGAGGCGGCGATCTCGCAGCAGGAGATCGACCGCGCCTTCGGCATGCTGCGTACCCCGGATCAACGGGCTACCTCGCCGAAAGGTATTGCGCCACAGACGATGGAGGAGGTGTCGCGGGCGGTGCGCGCGGCGCCCGCAGGGGTGTCGGCGGGGGAGGCTGGGTGCGTCGTCGGCGTTTCGCGGGTTACCGCGTGGCGATACCTGGAGCGTCTCGCCGAAGACGGCGTGGTGGAACGGCGAACGGACTACGGTCGCACCGGACGACCGCAAGTGCGTTATTTGTGGTTGCACTGAGCTCCGATTCACCACCGGTTTGCCTGAGATATGCGGTGACCGTCATCACAGGGCCGGTTGCCAGACCGGTACCGGCCCATGGTGTAACAGTTGCCACCTTTGGCGTCGAACGGCTGTTGTAACGGGGATAGAGTCTGTACATATCTACCTGCGAAGTTCTGAGGTATCTAATTAGCGGGGCAAACTTGCAATTGGTCGGCAAACGGTCGGGTTCGCCGGATCCCAAACGTCACCTGTGGGTGTTGGGGCTGATCGCTCCTATGAGTGCATTGTTGCCGTCGCAGCTGGTCTACTGGACCCGCTTCGAGGTGTTCTGGTGGATCGGACCGATCATCGTTCTCATTGTCATACCCGTCCTGGACTGGGTCGTCGGGGAAGACGGCACCAATCCGAAGGATGAGGATTACGAACTACTTTCCAACGACCGGTACTACCGGTGGTGCACCTATCTGTTCCTTCCCGTCCAGCTGACCGGCCTGTACATCGCGGCCGTCATGTGGGCGGGTACCGGGCTGTCCGTCATCGACAAGCTCGGGCTCGCAGCAACTCTCGGGTTTGTCAGCGGAATCGGTATCAATGCCGCGCACGAACTCGGGCACCGGGTCGAGAGGATGGAGCGGTGGCTCTCGAAAGTGGCTCTCGCGCAGTCGGCGTACGGCCATTTCTTCGTGGAGCACAATCGCGGCCATCACGTCCGCGTCGCCACTCCGGAGGATCCGGCCAGTGCCCGCATGGGCGAGACGCTGTGGGAATTCCTGCCGCGCAGTGTGATCGGTGGCTTCCGTTCGGCTATCCGGCTCGAGGGTGACCGGCTGCGCCGAAAAGGGCAGGGCTGGTGGAGCATCCACAATCATGTCCTGCAGGCATGGGCCATGACGGTGGTGCTCTTCGGTGGGCTGGTCGGCGGCTTCGGCTGGCGCATTCTGCCGTATCTGCTGCTGCAGGCCGTGATCGGCGCCGCACTGCTCGAGACGGTCAACTATGTGGAGCACTACGGACTGCTGCGGCGCCGGCGGGCCAATGGCAAGTGGGCGCGGTGCTCGCCGAGCGACAGCTGGAACAGCGACCGCTTGGTCACCAATATTTTCCTGTTCCATCTGCAGCGGCACAGCGACCATCATGCAAATCCTGGACGCCGGTACCAGACTCTGCGCTCCACCCAGGAATCACCGCAGCTCCCAGCCGGTTACGCGACCATGATTCTGCTGGCGCTCTTCCCGCCGCTGTGGCGCAATGTGATGGATCAGCGGGTGGTGTCGCACTACAGCGGCGATATCAGCCGCGCCAATATCCAGCCGCGCAAACGCGACCGCATTTTGGCGCGGCACGGCGACGGGATGGCGGCTGCCGCATAGGTCGGCAACCCTGGGGCTCTCGCCTCCGGGGGGTGCGAGGCTTGCGTCGCGGTGTCGCGTCCGCGCGGCACCGACTAGCCTTGCTTGCGGAAGACAGGCCGACCAGGAGAGGCACGAGAGGCAGATGACGACCGCAGTGACCAGCATGATGACCCCCGACGTCCGCAACGGGATCGACTACAAGGTGGCGGACCTCTCGCTGGCCGAGTTCGGCCGCAAGGAGATTCGGCTCGCCGAGCACGAGATGCCGGGCCTGATGGCACTGCGCCGCGAGTACGCCGACGTGGCGCCGCTGCGCGGTGCGCGTATCTCCGGCTCGCTGCACATGACCGTGCAGACCGCCGTCCTGATCGAGACCCTGGTCTCCCTCGGCGCGGAGGTCCGCTGGGCCTCCTGCAATATCTTCTCCACCCAGGACCACGCCGCCGCGGCCATCGTCGTCGGCCCGCACGGCACCGAGGAAGAGCCCCAGGGCATTCCGGTGTTCGCGTGGAAGGGCGAGAGCCTCGAGGAGTACTGGTGGGCCGCCGAGCAGATGCTCACCTGGCCCGGCGAACCGGCGAACATGATTCTCGACGACGGCGGTGACGCCACCATGCTGGTGCTGCGCGGCGCCCAGTTCGAGAAGGCCGGCGTGGTGCCGCCCGAGGACGAGACCCACTCGGCCGAGTACAAGGTGTTCCTGAACCTGCTGCGCGCGAGCCTCGGGACCGACAAGGCCAAGTGGAGCGTGATCGCCGACAGCATCAGGGGCGTCACCGAGGAGACCACCACCGGTGTGCTGCGGCTGTACCAGTTCGCCGCCGCGGGTGAGCTGCCCTTCCCGGCCATCAATGTCAACGACTCGGTCACCAAGAGCAAGTTCGACAACAAGTACGGCACCCGGCACTCCCTCGTGGACGGCATCAACCGCGGCACCGATGTGCTCATCGGCGGCAAGAAGGTGCTGATCTGCGGCTACGGCGATGTGGGCAAGGGCTGTGCCGAATCGCTCAAGGGCCAGGGCGCGCGCGTGCAGGTCACCGAGATCGACCCGATCAACGCGCTGCAGGCGCTCATGGACGGCTTCGACGTCGTCACCGTCGAGCAGGCCATCGCCGATGCCGACATCGTGATCACCTCGACCGGCAACAAGGACATCATCACCCTCGAGCACATGAAGGCGATGAAGGGCCAGGCCATCCTGGGCAATATCGGGCACTTCGACAATGAGATCGATATGGCCGCCCTGGAGCGTTCGGGTGCGCACCGGCTGAACATCAAGCCGCAGGTCGACCTGTGGACGTTCCCGGATTCGGGCCGCGCCATCATCGTGCTGTCCGAGGGCCGCCTGCTGAACCTGGGCAATGCCACCGGCCACCCCTCGTTCGTCATGTCCAACTCCTTCTCCAACCAGGTCATCGCGCAGCTCGAGCTGTGGACCAAGCCGGAGGAGTACGACAATGAGGTCTACCGCCTGCCCAAGCACCTGGACGAGAAGGTCGCCAAGATCCACGTCGAGGCCCTGGGCGGCACCCTCACCAAGCTCAGCAAGGACCAGGCCGAGTACCTCGGCGTGGACGTCGAGGGCCCGTACAAGCCCGAGCACTACCGCTACTGAGCGAGAACTGCTGTAGGACGAACTGATCCGGCCGGTCACCATGGTGACCGGCCGGATCGTATAGCGGGGGTCAGTCGCCGAGCAGTGGGGGCATGCAATCGGCTTCGGACACACCTGCGCTGAGCGAGCAGAACAGCGAGTGCGGCAGTTCGCCCAGGGCGCGAGTCGTATTCATCGCCGAACCGGTCGACTGTCCATACCGACCGCTGTAGTCGCAGCCGGCTTCCTCGATGTAGGGAGGGTTGTAGCCTCCGGAGAGGTCGCAGGCCATTCTGGCGAGGATTGCCCCGGGCGTGGCGACCGAGCCCGTCCCCGAGCCGCTCCCCGCGCTATCGGTGCTCGCGATCGATGCGGCCGGATCGGGCTGATCGAGGGTGAGTGGGTCGGCCTGTGCGGTACCCGTGGACAGTGCGGCGGTGAGGGCGAACACAGCCAGCGCTATTCGCGGGATTTGCTGTGCGACAGTGGATTTCGACAAGTGCTCTCCTTGCAGGGGGAGTGGTGTGTCGCACTGTACAGATTTGTGAAGCGTTAATGCTTCAAATAGTGCCCCCAACATTAGGGGCAAAATATCCCGGAATGGCTGTGCCACAAGGCAATTACGGCGATCTGGGATCGCAGAGGCCGCCGATCGCGGTGTGCGATCGGCGGCCGGGGTAGCGGTGGGGCTTACCGCTAGCGGACTGCTAGAGGCAAATGTCGATCAGGGGGACCCACTTGCCGCCCTTGAGGGTGCACAGGGCCGCGTTGATCAGCTCGCTCGCGCTCGATCCGGTGCCGCCGACATTGCTGGAACCCGATCCGCCGGAGCCGGAATCGGCCG